>NZ_JBVJCB010000007.1:0-445364 GCF_055589025.1 Streptomyces sp. NPDC041968
CCACGCGCCCGACTTCGCGCAGCTCGTCGAGATCCACCGCAAACCCGGCTACGACCCGGTCGAACTGTTCATGGACCCCCTCGACCCCTACGTCAAGGTCAAAGCCGCCACCGCCCTGGCCCGCAAGAAACTCGGCATGCGCTACCGCATGGCCGTCGTCCCCCTGGACCCCGCACCCCTTTGCGGCAGCCACGGCCGCCTCCCCGCGAGCGACGACGAAGGCCCGCTCCTCATCTGCTCCACCCCCCGCGCCCTCGGCGACCGCATCAAAGCCACCGACGTGAAACAACTCCTGCTCCAGCTCGCCGGACTCGGCTGACGCGGCACCACCCACGGCCACCGAGATCCGACTACCGAGAGTGAAACACACGGCACTGACAACGGCCCGCCTGAGCCGCATCAGGGCAGGCCACGACCCAGAAGGCAGGCACCCGTGACCCTGTTCTCCGACCCCTCGCGCACCGACTCAGGTACCGGCTCCGCGGCCGACGGCGCGGACGAAAGCCTGCGCCGCAGTCTCGGCGTGGGCCGCCGCCGCTTCCTCAGCACCTGCACCGCCGTCGCCGCCGGAGCCGTCGCGGCCCCCGTCTTCGGTGCCGCTCCGGCCCTCGCCCACGACCGGGACAGAGGCCGTGACCACGACCACGACCACGGTCACGGCCGCGGGCAGGTCCTGGTTCCGGCGGACAAGCGCGGCATCATCCTCTACACCGTCCGGGACGCCACCGCCCGTGACCCCCTCGCCTCCGACCTGCCCTCCGGCTTCCGCGAGGTGTTCAATCAGCTCTCCCGCCACGGCTACCGCCAGGTCGAGTTCGCCGGCTACCGCCAGCACGCCAACGCCCCCGGCGGCGCCGACCTGGAAACCGTCCAGGGCGCGAAGCTGCTGCGCTGCTGGCTCGACGACTACGGCCTGCGTGCCCAGGGCAACCACGGCTTCATCCCGGGCTCCTGGCCGCTGACCCAGGCGGACAAGGACACCTTCAAGAAGCACCTGGAGATCGCCAACATCCTCGGCCTGGACCACATGGGCACCGGCGGCGACCCCACCGGCAGCTCCTACCGCGCCGACTGGGACGTGGCCGCCGACAAGTGGAACGCCCTCGGCGCGATAGCCCGCCGTGAGGGCGTCAAGCTCTACACCCACAACCACGACGGGGCCTACGGCTTCCTGCTCGACGGTGGCCCGCTGGACGACCAGGGCCGCCCGACCCGCAGCTCCGGCATCCGGAAGCTGGAGTACTTCCTGAAGGTCACCGACCCGAAGCTGGTCTGGCTGGAGATGGACATCTTCTGGGCGCACGTCGCCCAGTACAAGTTCCACACCTACACCGCCCACGACGGCTCCACCCGCAAGAGCGTCTTCGACCCGGCCGGCCTGGTCGCCCGCAACAACAAGCGCTACCCGCTCTTCCACGCCAAGGACGGCGTCGTCAGCACGACCAACGGCATGGGCTACGACATGGTGCCCTTCGGAACCGGCGTCATCGACTACACGACGTTCTTCTCCCGGGTGGGGGAGCGGAACTACCACAACCCGATGATCGAGGACGACAACTCCCCGAGCGCCACCGACCCGGCGCAGTCCCTGCGCGAGGCCAAGATCAGCTACGACAACCTGGCGGCCCTGCGCAAGCGGCGCCGCTGACCGGTGCACGGACCGGGCGGCCCCTCCCGCACGATGCGGGAGGGGCCGCCCGGTCCGTGCGGGCGGGCTCCGCCGGGTCAGCCCTCACCGAGCGGCCGGGGGTTGGGCGTGATGCGCTTGTCCTTCGAGCGTCCCGGCGGGTGCAGGAACAGCGCCATGAAGCCGGCGAAGATCGAGATGCAGCCCGCGAGGGTGAAGGCGCCGTTGTAGCCCCAGGCGCCGACGACCACGGAACCCATGCCGGCGCCGAGGCCGGAGACGAGTTTGGAACTGTAGACCATGCCGTAGTTGGTGGCGTTGTTGTTCTCGCCGAAGTAGTCCGCCGTCAGCGCCGCGAACATCGGGAAGATGGCACCGCCGCCGAAACCGGAGACGGCGGAGAAGACCAGGAACAGCGGCAGGTTCCGGATCTCGGCCGACCAGATGATGCCGAACTGGGCGAGGCCGAGGATCGCGCACACGTAGAGCAGGCACTGCTTGCGGCCGTACAGGTCGGAGAGCCAGCCGATGACGCCGCGGCCGGTGCCGTTGACGATCGCCTTCAGCGACATGGCGGTGGCCACGATGCCGGCCGCGAAGCCCGCCTCCTCGCCGATGTCCACCTGGAAGGCGATACCGAAGATGTTCACGCCCGAGGTGCAGGCGAGACAGAACCACATCAGCGCCACCCGGCCGGTGCGCCAGGCCTCCAGCGGGGAGTACTGCTTGGTCGCCGGGGGGTTCTTCTCCAGCGAACGCCGGGCCCGCGGGTCGTTCGGCGGGTTCAGCGGGTCGACGGAGGCCGGCCACCAGTTCTTCGGCGGGTCCCGGAAGTAGAAGCCGGCGACCGCCACGACGGCGGCGAGGAACACACCGGCCGACACCAGGACCCAGCGGAAGTTGGAGGTGTCCATGAAGCCGTGGAAGATGAAGACGAACGGTACCGAGCCGTAGGCGAAGCCGCCGTTGACGAAGCCGGTCTTGCCGCCCCTGCGCTCCGGGTACCACTTGCCGACCATGTTCACGCAGGTCGCGTACACCATGCCCGCACCGATGCCGCTGAACACGCCGAACCCGATGAAGGCGAGTGAGACGTGCGGCGCGAACGCCAGCGCCAGATAGCCGAGCAGGGTGCCGAGCGAGCCCAGCATCATCGCCCAGCGCGCCGGCAGTCTGCCGTTCTCGCGCAGCCGCCCCGCGGGGAAGGCCACCGCGGCCTGGCAGAAGATCCAGGCGGTCATCATCCAGTAGATGTTGCCGCTGGACCAGTGGTGGGCCTCGTGCAGCGTGTCCTCGGCGGACGCGAACGCGTACTCGGCGGAGGAGATGCCCATCATGCCGACCCAGGGCAGGATCACCATCCACTTGCGCTTGCGCCCCATGATGTCGATGTCGGACTCGCCCACGCGGTAGACGCGTCCGTTCCTGTCGGTCACCTCCCGGCAGCCGGCTGCCCGGGGGACCTCGGTGGTTGTCATGTCGTTCGCACCCCTTGCGTCGAAAGTTCTGGCCAGCGCCCCCTGTCCAATGCCTTCCGTGCGCGCGCGGGTCCCGGGACCGGCCGGCGCGCACCGCCGGCCGGCCCCCGCCGACTCACCTCATGAGCCGCCCCCCAACAACCCCGCGGCCCGCGCCCACCGGTACTTGGCGCCCAGCACCGCCACCGGCTTCTCGGTGGTGTACGGATACGCCACGACCCCGCGGTCGAAGAGGTACTGGCACGCCTCCTCCACCTCCACGTCGCCGGCGAGGGAGACCACCACGGGCTTCTCGACGCCGCGCGCGCGGAATTCGGCCACCACGCGCGCGGTGAGTTCGGCGAACACCATGGGTGGCGTGACGATGGTGTGCCAGTAGCCGAGCACCAGCGCGTGGATGCGCGGGTCCTCCAGACCCAGCCGCAGCGTCGCCTCGTACGTCGACGGCGGCTCGCCCCCGGTGATGTCCACCGGGTTGCCCGCCGCCCCGAACGGCGGGATGAACGCACGGAACGCGGCGTCCAGGTCCGGCGGGATCTCCATCAGCGTCAGCCCGTTGTCCGTCACCGCGTCCGAGAGCAGTACCCCGCTGCCCCCGGCACCGGTGATGATCACCACGTTGTCCCCGGCCGGAGCGGGGAGCACCGGCAACGCGCGCGCGTACTCCAGCATCTCGTTCAGACCGGGTGCCCGGATGACCCCGGCCTGCCGCAGGATGTCGTCGTACACGGCGTCGTCCCCGGCGAGCGCCCCGGTGTGCGAGCCGGCGGCCCTCGCACCCGCCGCCGTGCGCCCCGCCTTGAGCACCACGACCGGCTTCCTCGGCACCGTCGCCCGCGCGGCCTCGACGAAGGCGCGGCCGTCCTTGAGGTCCTCCAGGTGCATCGCGATGCACTCGGTGTGCGGGTCCTCGCCGAACCAGGTGAGCAGGTCGTCCTCGTCCAGGTCCGCCTTGTTGCCGAGGCCGACGATCGCCGACACACCCGTCTTCGTCGTCCGCGCGAAGCCCAGGATCGCCATCCCGATGCCACCCGACTGCGAGGTCAGCGCGACTCCGCCCTTCACGTCGTACGGCGTGCAGAACGTGGCGCACAGGTCCTGCCAGGTCGAGTAGTAGCCGTAGATGTTCGGGCCGAGCAGCCGGACGCCGTGGCGCTCGGCGACCGCCACGATCTCGTCCTGCAGCGCGTGCTCACCGGTCTCCGCGAACCCGGAGGGGATCAGCACCGCGTTGGGGATCTTCTTGCGCCCCACCTCCTCCAGAGCCGCGGCCACGAACCGCGCCGGGATCGCGAAGACCGCCACATCCACCTCACCGGGAACGTCGGTGACACTCTTGTACGCCTTGCGGCCCAAGATGTCATCGGCCTTCGGGTTCACCGGGTGGATCTCGCCCGCGAAACCGCCGTCGACGAGGTTGCGCATCACCGAGTTGCCGATCTTGCCCGGTTCGCCGGACGCGCCGATCACGGCGACCGACGTCGGCTGCATGAGGCGGCGCATCGAAGTGAGGATCTCCTCGCGCGAGTACCGGCGGCGTTCCTTCGGCGCGTCCGTCGCGAGGATCACCCGGATGTCGGCGGCCACCGCGCCCCCGGGCGTGGCGATCACCGGGTTGAGGTCCACCTCGGCGATCTCTGGGAAGTCCCCGACGAGTTCGGAGACCCGGCGGATCTGCTCGGCCACCGCCCGCCGGTCCACCCCGGCCCGCCCGCGCACCCCGCGCAGCACCTCCGCCGCCCGGATGGAGTCCAGCATGGACAGCGCCTCGTCGGCGTCGACGGGCGCCAGCCGGAACGTGACGTCCTTGAGCACCTCGACGAGGATCCCGCCGAGCCCGAAGGCCACCACCTTCCCGAACGTCGGGTCGGTCACCGCGCCCACGATGACCTCCTGCCCTTCGGGCAGCAGCTCCTGGATCTGCACCCCCTCGATGCGCGCCCCGGCGTCGTACGCGCGGGCGCTGTCGACGATCCGGCGAAACGCCGCCCGCACGTCCGCCGCGCCCTCCACGCCGACGACCACACCGCCCGCGTCGGTCTTGTGCAGGATGTCCGGCGAGACGATCTTCATCACGACCGGCCCGCCGAACCGCGCCGCGCACGCCACCGCCTCGTC
The DNA here is from genome assembly GCF_055589025.1 of Streptomyces sp. NPDC041968. Lineage (NCBI taxonomy): Bacteria > Bacillati > Actinomycetota > Actinomycetes > Kitasatosporales > Streptomycetaceae > Streptomyces > Streptomyces sp. NPDC041968. Next base: position 5,224 of record NZ_JBVJCB010000007.1, read on the forward strand.
GACGTCCCGGGCCAGCTCCTCGCCCGGTACGACGATCCCGTAGGCGTCGGCGAGCACCTTGCCCTCGGGCGCGGTGAGCGCGGTGCGGCCCTCGGCCCGTACGGAGTCCAGCAGCCGGCGCACCCGCGCCACCCGGTCCTCGGCCCCCACGTCAGATCACCCCGTTCGACTTGAGCAGCCGCAGTTCCTCGTCGCCGAGGCCCAGTTCACCGACGTAGACCTCCTCGTTGTGCTCGCCGAGCAGCGGAGAGGTGCTCACCTCCACGGGGGAGTCGGAGAGCTTGAGCGGGCTGCCGACGGTCACGAACTCGCCGCGTTCGGGATGGGGGACGGTCACGACCATCTCGTTGGCGACCAGGGAGGGGTCCTCGATGATCTCCTTGGTGGACAGGATCGGCCCGCACGGGATGTTGTGCGCGTTGAGCCGCTCCAGCACCTCCCACTTGGGGAGGGTGGACGACCACTCCTCGATGAGCTGGAACATCTTGTTCAGCTTCGGCAGCCGGGCACGGGGCGTCGCCCACTCGGGGTCCTCGGCCAGCTCGGGCCGGCCGATCAGCTCGCTCAGCGGCTGCCAGCCGACCGGCTGGACGATGACGTACACGTAGTCGTTCGGGCCGCCCGGCGCGCACTTGACCGCCCAGCCCGGCTGGCCGCCGCCGGAGGCGTTCCCGGAGCGGGGAACCTCGTCGCCGAAGTCCTCGTTGGGATACTCGGCGAGCGGGCCGCGGGCCAGGCGCTGCTGGTCGCGCAGCTTCACCCGGCAGAGGTTGAGCACCGCGTGCTGCATGGCCACGTTCACCCGCTGACCGCGGCCGGTGCGCTCCCGCTGGTACAGCGCGGCGAGGATGCCCGCCACGACGTGCACACCCGTGCCCGAGTCCCCGATCTGCGCCCCCGTCGCCAGCGGCGGCCCGTCCTCGAAACCGGTCGTCGACATCGATCCGCCCATGGCCTGCGCGACCACCTCGTACGCCTTGAAGCCGGTGTACGGGCCCTCACCGAACCCCTTGACGGAGGCGTAGACGATCCGTGGGTTGATCTCCCTGATGCGGTCCCAGGTGAAGCCCATCCGGTCCACCGCGCCCGGCCCGAAGTTCTCGACCATGACGTCCGAGCGGCGGATCAGCTCGGTGAGGATCTCCTTGCCGCGCTCGGACTTGGTGTTGAGGGTGATGCTGCGCTTGTTGCAGTTGAGCATCGTGAAGTAGAGGGAGTCGACGTCCGGGAGGTCGCGGAGCTGCCCCCGGGTGATGTCACCGGTGGGCGCCTCCAGCTTCACGACGTCCGCGCCGAGCCAGGCGAGCAACTGGGTCGCGGAGGGACCGGACTGCACGTGCGTCATGTCCAGGACGCGGACGCCCTCAAGGGCCTTCGCCGGCGTGTCCGTCATGGTTCCACCTCACTTGTACATCGTCTGGTTCATGGTTCCGGGGGCGTACGCGTCCGGGTCCACCCAGACGTTGACCAGGGACGGCTTGCCGGAATCGCGGGCCCGGCGCAGTGCCGGCCCGATGTCGGCGGGGTCGCGGACCTCCTCGCCGTGGCCGCCGAGCATCCGCGCGAACTCGTCGTACGGGACGTCCCCGAGGGTGTTGCCGACCCGCTCGCGCTCCTTGCCGTACTTGGCGGCCTGGCCGTAGCGGATCTGGTTCATCGAGGAGTTGTTGCCGACGATGCCGACGAAGGGCAGGTCGTAGCGGACGAGGGTCTCGAAGTCCCAGCCGGTGAGGGAGAAGGCGCCGTCGCCGAAGAGCGCGACGACCTCCTTGTCGGGCCGCGCCTGCTTGGCCGCGAGCACGAAGGGGACGCCGACACCGAGCGTGCCGAGCGGTCCCGGGTCCATCCAGTGGCCCGGTGACCTGGGCTGCACGACCTGACCGGAGAAGGTGACGATGTCGCCGCCGTCGCCGATGTAGACCGAGTCCTCGGTGAGGAAGTCGTTGATCTCGCTGACCAGGCGGTACGGGTGGATGGGGGAGGCGTCCGACCTGAGCTGCGGCAGCCGCTTGTCCAGCGCCGTGCGTTCGGCGGCGCGCAGTTCGTCGAGCCACTCCTTGCGCCGCGCCGCGCCCCCGTTGACCCGCCCGGAGGCGGCCTCGGTCACCGACTTCAGGACGAGGCCGGCATCGCCGACGATCCCGAGGTCGATGTCGCGGTTCTTGCCGACGGTGCGGTAGTCGAGGTCGATCTGCACGACCGTCGCTTCCGGGGAGAGCCGCTTGCCGTAGCCCATGCGGAAGTCGAAGGGCGTGCCCACGATGACGATGACGTCGGCGTTGGAGAAGGCGTAGCGCCGGGACAGCTGGAAGTGGTGCGGGTCGCCGGGCGGCAGCGTGCCGCGTCCGGCGCCGTTCATGTACGCCGGGACGTTCAGTGTGCGGACCAGTTCGACGGCAGCCTCGGTCGCGCGGGTCGTCCACACCTGGCTGCCGAGCAGGACGGCCGGCTTCTCCGCGTGCACCAGCAGGTCGGCGAGCTTCTCGACGGCCTCCGGGTCACCCGCCGAGCGCGTCGAGGCACGGTACGCCCCCGCCTTCGGCACGCGCGCCTTGTCCACCGCCACCTTGGCGTCGAGCACGTCGCGCGGGATCTCCAGGAAGGAGGGGCCGGGTGCCCCGTGGTAGCACTCGCGGAACGCCATCGACACCATGTCGGCGGCGCGGGCCGTGTCCGGCACGGTCGCCGCGAACTTGGTGATCGGCGTCATCATGTCGACGTGCGGCAGGTCCTGAAGGGACCCCATCTTGTGCTGGGTGTGCGCGCCCTGACCGCCGATCAGCAGCATCGGGGACTCGGCGCGGAAGGCGTTGGCGACGCCCGTGACGGCGTCGGTCGTACCCGGACCGGCGGTGACCACCGCACAGCCGGGTCTGCCGGTGATGCGGGCGTAGCCGTCGGCGGCGTGCGCGGCGACCTGCTCGTGGCGTACGTCGACGACCTCGATGCCCTCGTCGACGCAACCGTCGTAGATGTCGATGATGTGGCCGCCGCACAGCGTGTAGATGCGGTCGACCCCCTCGGCCTTGAGTGCCTTGGCGACGAGGTGACCGCCGGAGATGACGTCCTGGGTGTCGTCGGGCATGGCGAAGTCCTGTCCCTTCACGAGGGGTTGGGGCGCTCTCGCGTACATTGCATACAGTCGACGAATACTGTATGAAGCTTGTTATCCCGCATCCGGTGGGTGGTGTCCAGGGGGCGTGCGGCACTTTCAGTCAGGAGCCGAGATGGACCTGTACGAACACCAGGCAAGGAAACTCTTCGCAGCACACGGCATCGTGGTACCGAGGGCCGAGGTCACGGACTCGCCGGACCGGGCGCGCGAGATCGCCCGCGGGCTCGGCGGACGTGTCGTCGTCAAGGCGCAGGTGAGGACCGGCGGACGGGGCAAGGCGGGCGGTGTGCGGCTCGCCGCCGACCCCGTCGCGGCCGAACGGGCGGCCCGCCGCATCCTCGGCATGGACATCAAGGGCCACACGGTCGCCACCGTCATGCTCGCCGAACCGGTCGACGTCGACCGCGAGTTCTACGTGTCCTACGTCCTGGACCGATCGGCCGGCCGCTTCCTCGCCATCGCCTCCGCGGAAGGCGGCACGGAGATAGAGGAGGTCGCGGCAGAGCGGCCCGAGGCGGTGGTCCGCGTCCTCGTGGACCCGGCCGAGGGCGTGACCTCGGCCGTCGCGGCACGCATCGCGGCGGCGGCGGGCCTGCCGGCGCAGAGCGCCGACGTGCTCGTACGGCTGTGGGAGGTACTGGTCCGCGAGGACGCCCTCCTCGTCGAGGTCAACCCGCTCGTGCGGACCGCCCGGGGCCGGATCGTGGCCCTCGACGGCAAGGTCACCCTCGACGACAACGCCCGCTTCCGTCATCCCCGCCCGGACGGCGAACAGGGGGCGTCCGCCGACCCGCTGGAGGCGAGGGCCGCCGCCAAGGGCCTCCACTACGTCCGGCTCGACGGCGAGGTCGGGGTCATCGGCAACGGCGCCGGACTGGTGATGTCGACGCTCGACGCGGTCGCCGGCTGCGGTGCCCGGCCCGCCGACTTCCTCGACATCGGCGGCGGCGCCTCCGCCCGGGTCATGGCCGACGCCCTGTCGGTCGTCCTCTCCGACCCCGCCGTCAAGTCCGTCCTCGTCAACGTCTTCGGCGGCATCACCGCCTGCGACGCGGTCGCCGACGGCATCGTCCGGGCCCTGGAGGAGGTCAGGCTCACCACACCGCTCGTCGTCCGCCTGGACGGCAACAACGCGGCGCGCGGCCGGGCCGTGCTGGCCGCCCGCGCCCACCCGCTGGTCGAACAGGCCACCACCATGGACGGCGCCGCCCGCCGTGCCGCCCGACTCGCCGCCGCGGCGTAAGGAGACAGGACGACATGGCGATCCACCTCACCAAGGAGAGCAAGGTCCTCGTCCAGGGCATGACCGGCGCCGAGGGCATGAAGCACACCCGCCACATGCTCGCCGCCGGCACCGACGTGGTGGGCGGCGTCAACCCGCGCAAGGCGGGCCGCACCGTCGACTTCGAGGAGCGCGCGGTGCCGGTCCTCGGGTCGGTCCGCGAGGGCGTCGAGCGCACCGGCGCCGACGTCACCGTGGTCTTCGTGCCGCCCGCCTTCGCCAAGGCCGCGGTCCTCGAGGCCGCCGACGCCCGCATCGGCCTGGCCGTCGTCATCACCGAGGGCGTCCCCGTCCACGACACCGTCGCCTTCACCGCGTACGCCGAGGCCCGGGGCACCCGGATCATCGGCCCCAACTGCCCAGGCCTGATCACCCCCGGCCAGTCCAACGCGGGCATCATCCCGCCCGACATCGCCCGACCCGGCCCCGTCGGCCTGGTCTCCAAGTCGGGCACCCTCACCTACCAGCTCATGCACGAACTCCGCGACACCGGCTTCTCGACCTGCGTCGGCATCGGCGGCGACCCGGTCGTCGGCACCAGCCACATCGACTGCCTGGCCGCCTTCCAGGACGACCCCGACACCGAGCTGATCGTCCTCATCGGCGAGATCGGCGGCGACGCGGAGGAACGCGCGGCGGCCTACATCCGCGACCACGTCACCAAACCGGTCGTCGGCTACGTCGCCGGCTTCACGGCGCCCGAGGGGCGGACCATGGGCCACGCCGGCGCCATCGTCTCCGGCTCCTCGGGCACGGCCCGGGCCAAGAAGGAGGCGCTGGAAGCGGCCGGCGTACGGGTCGGGAGCACACCGACCGAGACGGCACGGCACGTCGTCGCCGTACTCGGCGGCGAGACACGGGACGGGGTCCCCGCATGACGGCCGGGACAGGGGGCGCCGCCGCCCTCATCCTCAAGTCCGGCACCTCCTGGACCGACGCCTGGCAGCGCTGCCTCACCGCCGCCCCCGAGGCGTTCCGGGACGACCGCGTCCTCAACCTCTGGGCCGGTGCCTGGCGGGCGGACGGCCGGGTCCTGCCCGCCACCAGCCCCGTCGACGGCACCCCGATCTCCGGCCCGCCCCGGCTGGACGGGGCGACGGCCCACCGGGCCGTACGCGCCTGCCTCGACCAGCACCGCGCCTGGCGCCACGTCCCCCTGCCCGAACGCCGCGCCCGCGTCGCGGCCACCCTCGACGCCCTCGCCCAGCACCGCGAACTCCTCGCGCTGCTGCTCGTCTGGGAGATCGGCAAACCCTGGCGGCTCGCACAGGCCGACGTCGACCGGGCCGTCGACGGGGTGCGCTGGTACGTCGACGGCATCGAGGCGATGACCGAGGGCCGGGCACCGCTGGAGGGGCCGGTGTCCAACATCGCGAGCTGGAACTACCCGATGAGCGTGCTGGTCCACGCCCTGCTGGTGCAGGCCCTGGCGGGCAACGCGGTCATCGCCAAGACCCCCACCGACGGCGGTGTCGCCTGCCTGACCCTGGCCTGCGCCCTCGCCGCGCGCGAGGGCGTCCCCGTCACCCTCGTCAGCGGCAGAGGGGGCGAGCTGTCGCCGGCCCTCGTGCGGGCGCCCGAGGTCGGCTGCGTCTCCTTCGTCGGCGGCCGCGACACCGGTGCCGCCGTCGCCACGGCCGTCGCCGACCTGGGCAAGCGGCACATCCTCGAACAGGAGGGACTCAACACCTGGGGAGTCTGGGACTTCACCGACTGGGCCGCGCTCGCCGCGGTGATCCCGAAGCTCTTCGACTACGGCAAGCAGCGCTGCACCGCCTACCCGCGCTTCGTCGTCCAGCGCCGCCAGTTCGACGCGTTCCTCGCGGCGTACCTCCCGGCGGTCCGCACCCTGCGCGTCGGCCACCCCCTCGCCGTCGAGGCACCGCACGACCCCTGCCCACGGCTCGACTTCGGGCCGGTGATCAACGCGTCCAAGGCGAAGGAGCTGCGGGACCAGGTCGCCGAGGCCGTCGACCGGGGCGCCGTACCCCTGTACCGCGGCCGCGCCGCCGACGCCCGCTTCCTGCCCGGCCAGGACACCTCGGCCTACGTCCAGCCGGTCACCCTCCTGAACCCGCCCCGGTCCTCACCGCTGCACCACGCGGAGCCCTTCGGCCCGGTCGACACCGTCGTCCTGGTCGACACCGAGGCGGAGCTGCTCGCCGCGATGAACGCCTCGAACGGCGCGCTGGTCGCCACCCTCTCCACCGACGACCCGGCGACGTACGACAGGCTCGCGCCGCAGATCCGCGCGTTCAAGGTCGGCCACGGTGTCCCGCGCTCCCGCGGGGACCGCGACGAGCTGTTCGGCGGACACGGCGCGTCCTGGCGCGGGGCCTTCGTCGGCGGCGAGCTGCTGGTACGCGCCGTCACACAGGGGCCGGCGGGGGAGCGGCTGCCGGGGAACTTCCCGGACCACCACCTCATGCCGTAGGGCGGAGGCAGCGGACGCGGCGGGAGGGCCGTCAGCCGATGCCCTGGCGGTCCGGCGACAGGGCGAAGGCCCGGTCCGCCGCGCTCGGCGCGGTCCGTTCGACGGCCTGCCGCAACAGCTCGCGGTGGCGCCGCAGAGGCTCGCGCCGTTCCGGCGGCGCGAGCCGCAGCAGGTCGTCGAGCCCGGCCAGCATGCGCCGCGTGACCTGCGGGGCCTCCACGGCGCAGGCCCTGACCTCGGCGAACCCGAGATCCACCAGCTCGGTCCAGCCCGGCACGGGCTGCACCAGCCGGACGGCGCCGTGCCGGTCCCGGTGCTCGACGGTGTCCAGCGGCCGCCGGGACAGGTCGGCCAGGATCTGCACCACCCGGTCCAGCGCCTGCACGGCGGTCGTCGGATCGTTCACCGCCGGGGACAGGGCGCGCAGACCGATGTCGGACAGTTGGCGCAACCCGAACGCCAGGTCCTGGTGGAAGGTGCGCTCGACCCCCACGGCCAGGGCGTACCGCAGCCTCCGGCGCGGCGGAGCCTGCCCGCCGTACACAGCGAGGACGGGAGTGCCGGGCACCAGGAAGTCACCGATCCGCGGGACCAGCCGCAGGACCACCCCGTGCCTGCGGGCCACCCGCACCAGCCGGGCGGTGTGCACGTCCCGCAGCACACCGGCACGCCCCTCGTGGGCGACCCACCCGGTCACCGGGCCGAGGGCGGGCCCCCCGCCGCCACCCGCCGGCGCGGGCATCTGCGCCGCCACCCGGAAGGACTCCGCGGCGATCCGGGCGATCACATGGCTGACCCGCATCAGCCGCAGCGTCGCGTTCACGTACATCACGAACAGCAGCAGACTGAGCGCGACCATCGCAAGGGTGAGCACCGACTGCACCAGGGGCACCGACGTGGTGTCACGGGGGTCGGGGGTGCTGTCGTAACTGGTCAGGACGAGCAGGGTCAGCACGAACGTGGCGAGGAAGACGGCGAAGGTGGCCTTCGTGATCCGGCTGCGGACGAAGAGCCGCACCACCCGCGGGGTGAACTGCCCGCTGGCCATCTGCACGGCCACCAGCGAGATGCTGAACACCACACCGATGAACGTCATCATCGCCGAGCCGACCGCGGACACCACGGTCCTCGCGTCGTCCGCGAACCGCAGCAGCTCGGCGAGGGTCTCGTAGTCCCCCTCGTCCTGCAACGCCCGCACGAGCGCGGCGTCCAGCTCCTGCGCCACCAGCCAGACCACGAAGACGCCCACCATGGCCGCCGTGGGCGCGAACCAGAACGTGTCCCGCAGATGCTCCCGCAGCGGCGACAGCGCCCGCGGCCGACGACGCGGATGCGGACCCTGGGTAACCTTCCAGTCACTCATGGTCCGACCCTAGGCGCCGGGGAGCCGTCGGTCCCGGACCGCCGCTCAGGCGAAGGAAACGCAGGTGAAAGGCACTGCGAAAGCTTGGTATGGTTGTGCATGTCGCCGCGGGGGAGCACCCCGCACAGCGGCGGACACCTGGTCCGGGTGGCGGAATGGCAGACGCGCTAGCTTGAGGTGCTAGTGCCCTTTATCGGGCGTGGGGGTTCAAGTCCCCCCTCGGACACAAGACAACAAGACAGGCAGCAACGTGATGCCGGTCGGGAGAGATCCCGGCCGGCATCTCGCGTTTTCCGCGCAGCTCCGGGACCGCACCGGCCTGGTCCTCGTCCTGATCACCCACGACCGGAGTCCGCGCGCCAGGCCCGTCGCATCGCCGTCCCGGACGCGGGCGAGATCGTCGAGAAGGGGCCGTCCCGACAGCTGACGACGGCACCGTGCCATCCCTTCACGGTCTCCCGCACGGAGACGACGACGCGACCCGAGAGCGGTACGCGAGCCCGGGTAAATGCGATGCGCCGGCGCTTCCGGCTTCCCTAGACTCACCACGACATCGAGACCGAGTGAGGGGAGCCGGGCCGTGCGCATCCGCACCGCTGCCGTCGTTCCCCCGTCCCGGTACGAGGTGATCCTCGTGTCTCCGGCCGTCCGGTGTCCGCTGCGCGGCCGGCACCGGAAACCCGCGACGACGCACTGACGTACGCCCGCTCGGCCACACCGGTACCGGTACCGGCAGCACCGCCGGTACCTCCGGCACCAGGAGTGCCGCCGGCCGCCCGCCGCGAGCGTCCGCCGTCCCGGGAGATCGCGCCGCCCCCTGTACAGACCAGCGAAGGGCCACGGGCCGTGCGCACCCACGTCAACACCCTCACCACCGTCCGCAATCTGGGCATCCTCGCCCACGTCGACGCCGGCAAGACCACCGTCACCGAGCGGATCCTCTACACCACCGGCACCACTCACAAGCGCGGCGAGGTCCACGACGGCACGACCGTCACCGACTTCGACCCGCAGGAACGCGACCGCGGGATCACCATCTTCGCCGCGGCGGTCAGCTGCTCCTGGGACGGCCACCGGATCAACCTGATCGACACCCCGGGACACGTCGACTTCGCCGACGAGGTCGAACGCTCGCTACGCGTGCTGGACGGCGCGGTCGCCGTGTTCGACGCCGTCGCCGGGGTGGAACCGCAGAGCGAGTCCGTGTGGCGCCAGGCCGACCGGCACGGGGTGCCGCGGATCGCGTTCGTCAACAAGATGGACCGGGCGGGCGCCGACCTCGACGCGGCCGTCGCCTCGATCCGTGAGCGACTGCACCCGGTGCCGCTGGTCGTGCAGTTGCCCATCGGCGCGGAGGACGGTTTCACCGGCGTCGTCGACCTGCTGCGCATGCGCGCCCTGGTGTGGGCCGACGGCGCCGACACAGCCGAGGAGGGGCCGGTCCCGCACGCCCTGCGTGAGGAAGCGGCGCGCAGGCGGCGACTGCTGGAGGAGGCGGTGGCGGAACGCCACCCGGCCGCGCTGGAGGAGTTCTGCGACCGCGAGACCCTCGACGCGACCACCCTCGCCGCCGCCCTGCGCGACCTGACCCGCGGCGGTGACGGCGTGGTGGTGCTGTGCGGCTCGGCCTACCGCAACCGCGGCGTCGAGCCGCTGCTGGACGCGGTGGTGGCCTACCTGCCGTCACCGTTGGACGTACCCCCGGTGCGCGGCACCCATGATGCCGCGGAGCGGGAACGGCCCGCCGACCCGGCGGCACCGATGGCGGCACTGGCGTTCAAGGTGAACGCCACCCCGACAGGACGGCTGACCTACCTGCGGGTGTACTCGGGCACGATCGGGAAGGGGGACACCGTGTGGGACGCGAGCGCACGACGCACCGAGCGGATCGGCCGCATCCTGCGGGTGTGCGCCGACCGCCACGACCCGCTGGAACGGGCGGTCGCCGGGGACATCGTCGCCGTGGTCGGGCTGAAGTCCGCCCGCGCCGGCTCGACCCTGTGCGCACCGGACGACCCCCTGGTCCTGGAACCCCCGGGTGTCGCTGAGCCCGTCGTGCACGTGGCGGTTCAGGCGCGTCGCTCCACGGACACCGACCGACTGGCCACCGCGCTCGCCCGGCTGACCGAGGAAGACCCCTCGCTCGCCGTCCGGTCCGACCCGCAGACCGGGCAGACCGTGCTGTCGGGCATGGGGGAACTGCACCTGGAGGTCGCGGTGGAGCGCGTACGGCGCGAGCACGGCCTCGAGGTCGCCGTCGGCCGCCCAGGTGTGGCGTACCGCGAGACGGTCGGTGAGGGCGTGTCCGGCTTCGTGTACCGGCACGTCAAACAGGACGGCGGCGCGGGGCAGTTCGCGCACGTCGTGCTGGACGTGGAGCCGTGGGAGGAGGACACGGAAGAACGTGGCCTGGTGTTCCGCTCCGCGGTCGTCGGTGGGCGCGTGCCGCAGGAGTTCGTCCGGGCGGTCGAGGCCGGCTGCCGGGACGCGCTGGCCGAGGGCCCTCTCGGCGGTCACCCGGTGACCGGCGTGCGGGTCACGCTCGTCGACGGCCTCACCCACGTCAAGGACTCCTCGGAGACGGCCTTCCGCACCGCCGGCCGGTTCGGGCTCCGCGACGCCCTGCGCGTCTCGGCGATGGTCCTGCTGGAGCCGGTGGTCGAGGTCACGGTCACCGTGCCCGAGGACGCGGTCGGTGGCGTCCTCGGTGACCTGGCCGCCCGACGTGGCCGGGTCACGGGCTCCGACACGGGGGCCGGCACGGCGGTCGTCACCGCCACCGTGCCGCTGGCCGAACTGTTCGGCTACGCGACCCGGCTGCGCAGCCGCACCCAGGGCCGCGGCACGTTCAGTGCCCGGCCCACCGGCTACGCGCCGGCGCCGAACCCGGCTGCCGTCCGCTAGCGGGCCGGGCCGGCCCCTCCCCGTACGCGGGAGGGGCCGGCCTCGCACCGCCCTCGCACCGGCCTCGGTCGGGGTTGGAGACGACCGACCGTCGACGCGCGGTCGACGTCCCCGAGGCGGGCGCGCCCTCGTTCTGGTCACGTCCCCGACACTCCCCTTGGGAGACGCTCTCCCGACGGGCCCGGCCCCGGACGCCACCGGGGCCGACCCCTGCGGTCAGGCGCGCGCGAGCAGCGACTCCCACGCCTCCGCCGCGGCCGGGTGCCGGGTCGTCAGCACGGCCCCCGGGGCCGCGGCGCCGGCTGGGGAGGCGGCCTCCGCGACCCACGCCCCGTCGCACCCCAGCAGGCCGGCCACCGCGTCGCAGGCCGCGGGATGGGCGGCCAGGAGCGCCGCGCCCGGCAGACCGGCCGGTGCTCCGGGCTGTGCCCACTCCCCGTCGCAGCCCAGCAGCTCCGCGACCGCGTCGCAGGTCGCCGGATGCACCGGCAGCAGCGCGGCTCCCCGGGGGCCGGGCTCCTCGGCCCCCGCCCGGCGGAGTACGGGCGCGGCGGCGGGCGTCCGCCACGGCGGCACCCACGCGTCCAGGGCCGCCAGCCGACCCGGGAAGATCCGTCCGGCCTCCCGGATCAACAGCGGAGCCAGCTCCGCGGCGCCCGAGCGCATCGTGGTGATGAGCAGCGGCAACCACGGCAGCAGCACCGCGTCCGGCAACCGCCCGAACGCGTTCGACACCGCCTCCACCACCACGTCCGCCAGCCCCGGCACGGGCTCCAGCGCGTGGACGAAGCCACTGAGATAGCGCGGATAGGCGGGCACCACCAGCGGGTTGGACAGCAACTCGTCGCACCGCTCCCGCAGCTGCGCCCGCGACAGGGTGCCGAGCTGCACCTGGGCCGCCCACAGCAGCGCCGTCTTCGACGGCTCCTCGGGGTGCGACTGGGCGACCGCCAGCTCCAGCTGGGCCCGGTCGCACCCCAGTGACAGCGCGAGGCTCTCCATGCTGAACAGGAAGCCGAGCATCGCCGCGACCTGCCCCACCGTCGCGTCCTCGTCCCGGAACGCCGTCGGCAGCAGGGTGCAGTAGTGGGCGTAACCGGTCCTGACGAACGACTCGATCCAGGAGGGCAGCTCCGGCTCGCTGGTCCGGTAGTACGCCAGCAGTCCACGTACCCGGCGCAGCACCTCCGGCGCGCCGTCGACGCTGCGCTCGGTGGCGAGGACCTTCAGCGCGTGGGTGCCCAGCTCGTCGGCGAGACGCCGGCTGCCCAGGTACAACGTCGCGTCCTCGACCGCCGCGAGCACGGTCGCCGTCGTCGCCCGCGGCCCGTACGCGTCCCGCCGCAGCCGCTGCTCCAGTACCTGCTCGATGCTGACGCCCTCGTAGCCCAGCTCGATGAGGGCCCGCTGGTGGGTGCCGATCGCCAGGTCCCACGACTCCTGGATCGACCGCTCACCGAGCCGCCGCTCACCCATGATCGGCCGTGCCGCACCGTGCGGCATCAGCCTCCGCAGCATCCACAGCACGTCGGAACAGGCCCGCAGTTCCGGCCGGGAGACCATGTCCAGCAGCGCCCGCTGCACGCCCCGCTGCTGGAGCTTCAGCCCGAGCGGCGCCAGCCGGTCGTGCACGTCCCGGGCGAGCGGAGGCAGCGCCTCGTAGCCGACCTGGCCGACCCGGTCACCGCCCATCATGATCTCGACCAGGCGCCGCACGTCCCGCCGGCCGGGGACGGTGTCCTTCTCGATGCAGGTGACCGCCGCGTCCTGGAAGTCGTACGGCGTCGGCTTGGCCCGGTCCCGCATCCCGGCGAGCAGGATCGACGTCTCGAAGACGGCGATGGCGTCGGCGGTCGAGGCGAGGTATCCGTTGCGCCGGGCGGCGCGCACGACGTCCACGGACCAACCGAGCAGTTCCGCCTCGTCCAGGCCGTCGAGCACCGGCGGCCTGCGCAGGAAGCCGGACAGCCGGTCCTCGGCGGCCGCGGGCTCCGGTGCCGGGGCGGCCACCTGCTTCCGCGCGGACCTCGACTTCTTCGTCCCGGCCTGGCCCTCCAGGCGGAACGGCTTCACCCGGGTCCGCTTCAGGCTCTTCGCCCACTCGGTCGCCGCGATCGACACCGACCCCGCGGCGAGACCGAACTGCGCCTCGATCGCCGCGTGACTGGACGGGATCAGCCCGTACTGCCAAGCGGTGGCGGAACGCGGCGAGATGGTGAAGGTGTCACTGCCCCCCACCCCGAACTCCGGCACCCGGCTGGCCGCGTGGAAGGCCCCGCACACGTACAGCGCGTCCGACGGATCCGTCCCGGTCGCCGCCATGTGCTCCCGCATCCGCGTCCACATGTACCGCTCGCGGTCCTCGTCCACCCGGACCCGGTCGCCGCCGCCCGGGGCGAGCCGCCGGAAGAGGCTGCCGATGAGGAACATGACCTGGCGGTAGGTGTCGTGGTCGGCGACGCCGTCACCGGTGCCCGTGCCGAGCGGCACCTCGACGTACTGGTGCCACCACTCCGACCAGTGCCGCACCTTGCCGTGCCGCAGCAGGTGCTCCTCCAGCTCGGCGAAGCGCGGACGCAGGTCGCCGATCTCGACGCCGACGGCCTCGCCGTGCAGCGCGGCCTCGGGCTCACCGGAGGCCGGCGCCCCTTCCGCCGGGGTCTCGCCGGCCGCCTCCCCGCCCCTGCTGTCCCACTGGAAGACGTGGTCCGCCGACCGGTCGACGAGGACCAGCTCCACCCCGGGCGTGTCGAGGGCGTACGCGATGGCCTGGTACTCGGCGGACGCCTCGGTGATCGGCGCGACGACCGACAGCGGCGCCCACTCGGCGGGGAAGCCGTCGACGTCACCGGCGAACGCCTGCACCGCCACCGGCAGCCGGCAGTTGCGCAGCTCGGTGAGGAGCGGAGCCATGTCCTCGCACAGCTCCACGTAGACGACCTTCGGCTGCTTCGCGCGCAGCCGTCGGGCCATGGCGGTCGCCGAGGCGGGGGAGTGGTGACAGACCGGGAAGATCTCCAGCGGTTCGCGCACCGCCCGGTCGACGTCGTCGACCAGGCCGAGGAGGATGCCCTCCAGCGCGTCCGGCCCGCCCGCGAAGGTGGCGGCGGCCTCCTGCAACTGCCCGCGCAGCGCGGCGAACGACGTGCTCTCCTGGGGCCCGCTCATGACAGGGTGGCGATCGCGTCGCGGCCGCCCTCCAGGAACTCGGGCCAGGAGCCGCCCTCCTCCTTGCTGCGCGGCTCGACGACACCGTGCAGGTACTTGTTGAGGATGGCCAGGTCCTCCGGCTCGCGGCGGGTGAGCGAGCCGACCAGCGAGGACGCGAGGGTGCGGGCGGTCAGGGCGCGCTCACCGAAGAAGTTGCCGTGCAGGACGGCGTCCTCCAGGACACCGATCTGCTCGGCGGTCGACAGGGCGGACTCGAGCTTCTCGTCGTCGCTGCCGGCCGCGGCCGCCGAGGCGCGCAGGTCCGCGAAGCTCTGCAGGAGCACGTCGAGCAGGGTCGGGGGCACGTCCAGCTCGATCGAGTGCCGGCGCAGCAGTTCCTCGGTGCGGAAGCGGACGATCTCCGCCTCGCTCTTCTTGTTCGTCACGACGGGGATGCGGACGAAGTTGAAACGCCGCTTGAGCGCGGAGGACAGGTCGTTGACGCCCCGGTCGCGGCTGTTGGCCGTGGCGATGATCGAGAAGCCGGGCTTGGCGAAGACGATGTTGTCGTCCCCGCTCCCGCTCTCCAGTTCGGGCACGGAGATGTACTTCTCCGAGAGGATGGAGATCAACGCGTCCTGGACGTCACTGGTCGACCGGGTCAGCTCCTCGAAACGGCCGATGGAGCCGGCCTCCATCGCGGTCATGATCGGCGAGGGGATCATCGACTCCCGCGACTGCCCCTTGGCGATGACCATCGACACGTTCCACGAGTACTTGATGTGGTCCTCGGTGGTGCCGGCCGTGCCCTGCACGACCAGCGTGGAGTTGCGGCTGATCGCCGCCGACAGCAGCTCGGCCAGCCAGCTCTTGCCGGTGCCCGGATCGCCGATGAGCAGCAGACCGCGGTCGGAGGCGAGGGTCACGATGGACCGCTCGACGAAGCTGCGGTCACCGAACCACTTCTGCGAGACCTCCCGGTCGAGGCCGTCGGAGCGCTCGGAACCGAGGATGAACAGGCGGACCATCTTCGGCGACAGGCGCCACGAGAACGGCTTGGGGCTGTCGTCGATCGACTCCAGCCAGTCGAGCTCCTCCGCGTACTTGATCTCGGCGGGCGCGCGCAGCAGGTCGGACATGAGGAAGGCCTTTCCATGCGGTGATCACAACGAAACGAAACGAGAGACGCTTTCCGGCGCTCGGTAGCCCCGGTCGCTCGGTGATCAGGTGAGAAACGTCTTGAGTTCGTGCACGAGCTTCTTGATGTGTCCCGAGATCACCGGGGTGCCGAGATCCTTGAACCGCTCCCGGAACCAGGGATCGACGCTGCCCCGCCCGGAGCTGGTCACCGAGCCGACCGGGATGAACTTCGCTCCCGAGCGGTGGACGGCGGCCATGCTGTCGAACAGCTCCTGCCGTCGCCACTCGTAGAAGTCGGAGATCCACACCACGACGGTGTTGCGCGGCTCGGCGATCTTCGGCTGGGCGAGGGCCATCGCGACCGTGCCGTCCGTGCCGCCGCCGAGCTTGGTGCGCAGCAGTGTCTCGAAGGGGTCGTGCGCCCAGGGGGTGAGGTCCAGCGCCTGCGTGTCGTAGGCGATCAGATGGACGTCCACCTTCGGCAGCCCCGCGAAGATGGAGGCGAGGATGGTGCAGTTGACCATGGAGTCGACCATGGAACCCGACTGGTCCACCACCACCACGAGCCGCTGGGGTGTCGTCTTGCGGCTGGTGTGCCGGTAGTAGAGACGGTCGACGTAGAGCCGCTCCTCCTCGGGACTCCAGTTGGTGAGGTTCTTCCAGATGGTGCGGTCGATGTCGAGGTTGCGGAAGACCCGCTTGGGCGGCACGGACCGGTCGAGCTCACCGACCGTGGACTTCTCCACCTGGGTGCGGAGCACTTCGGTGACCTCGTCGACGTACCGGCGGATCAGCGCCTTGGCGTTGGCCAGCGCGACGCCGGAGAGGTTGTCCTTGTCGCGCAGCAGCTGCTCGATCAGGGACATGCTGGGTGTCAGCCGGGCGGCCAGCGCGGGATCGGCCAGCACCTCGCGCAAGCGCATGCGCTGTACGAGGCCGGCCTCGATGGAGCCGAGTTCCGGCCCGATCTCCGGGAGGAGACGGCTGAGGTCGGGGGTGGGCCCGCCGACGCCCGTACCGGTCGGGCTGACACCGCCGCCGGGACGGCCCGCGGTGCCCCGCCCGCCCCGCAGTTCGCCGGGCCGGCAGCCGAGGGCACGCTCCAGCCATTCCGCGTCGGACTGCCACCGTGCCAGCTGTTCGGCGGTGACGTTGCCGGGGCGGGAGGCGAAGACGTTCAGCAACACCTTCGACGCGAGCGCCGCGCGCCGCACCTCGGCGGCCCGGTCGCGCTCGCCGTCCTCCTCCGGCTCCGGCGCCATCAAGCCGTCGAACTCCTCAGCGAGTTCAGGATGCCGCTGCACGACGGAGCCGACGGACGCGTCGGGGTCCAGGAGGGCGGGAGGCAGACCGATGTCCTCGACCACGGCGAGGCTCGCCGACTCCAGCGCGGCCTGCTCCTCGGGGTCGAAGAGCCGGGCGAGCAGCCGCCAGTAGAGGACCTGCCGGCGGTTGTCGGACGCGTCGGGCTCGGGCGCGGGACCGGGAGCCTGCCCGGGGGAGTGGCCGGTCATTTCCGCAGCAGCTTTCCGGCGCGCTCGCGCAGTACGGTGACGGCGTCCGTGGCGGCCTTCTCGGCCCGGGCCCCCGCCTTGTCGGTCGTCCCCCCGGCCCAGGCGCCGGCGTGCACCGCGACGGCCTTCTTCCGCACCAGCCGCTCGACGGCGAGTGGCTGGAGCAGGAACTCCCCGGCATCCCAGCGCAGCAGCCCGAGGCACGCCACGGACGAGGCCACGAACTCCGGAGTGAGCGGTCCCGCGACCGGCAGGCGGTCGGTGTCGACGCCGAGATGGCCTCCGGCCATCCGGAGGACGATCCGGCCGTCCTCCTCCTCCACGCCGTACCCTTCCAGCAGCACCGGCACCGCCAGCCGGGCCGGATGCCGCTCCAGGGGAGCCACGGGGAACGCGGCGGCGGTGGGCAGGGCGACCCGGGCGGTGGCGAAGGCGTCGGCGGGCTCTCCCGCACGCGCGCGGGCGTCGTCCCAGACGAGGTCGCCCTCGGCGGTCAGGGGCATCGCGTCGAGGTCCATGGAACGGCCCTCGCTCACGGCGGTCAGCAGCGACATGTGCGGTCGCAGCAGCTGCCACAGACCGGCCCCGACGACCGTGTCGGGCTTCGGTGCGGACACCGAGGCCCGCACCAGCCGGGGCGTACCGCCGTCGGCGGGCTCGAACACCGCGTGCACCTGCGCCTGTACGGCGGTGGCGTGCTCCTGGACGTCGACACCGAGCGGCAGCAGACGCCCGGTCGCCTCGGCCACGACAGGCTCGGGGTCGACGCCCGGCAGCGTCAGCAGCAGGGCACGCGACCACAGGTCGGCCCAGCGGCGCGCCGGCACCCGCTCCAGCGTCGCCCCGGGACAGGAGGCGGCGAGCTCGGCGGCGAACCCGTCGAGCAGCGTGGCCGGCCGGCGCGACGCGGGGTCCGGCAGCATCGCGGAGACGACGGGCGCGGCCCCGCCGACCAGCTCGTGGTCGATTCCCCGCCAGCCGGCCCGCGCCAGGTCGCCCAGCCAGCCGCGCGCGGCCAGGCGCAGGTTGGCGGCCTGCTCCGTACCGGCTGCGGGGGCGGTGGCGGCCTCACCGTGGGGCCGGCCGACGGCCTCCTCCACCCGGGCGACGAGCGCGTCGTGCACGGAGCCGAGCAGAGCGGTGCGGGCGGCGGCGAGGGCGACGAAGTGCCCCTCGTCACCGGCCCCGGCGGCCGTCTTGTCGGCGGCCTCGGCCACGCGCGAGGCCAGCGGCGACCCGGCGACGGCGTCGGCGAGCCCGGCCAGTCCCTCGGCCTGCCCGGGCTGCGGACGCAGCAGCCCGCCGACGAGCGCGGCATCGAAGCCGTCCACGGCGGCGAGGGCCTCGTCGAGACCGTCCACCGCGTCGAGAAGCAGATCGGCACGCATCAGGCAGCCACCGTCCTGGTCGTCGGGAACCACTGCATCTCGGGCAGCGGAGCGGTGGTGACCGGAAGTTCGAGATAGGCGAGGTGCCGCAGGAACCGGCTGAACACCTGGGCCGCCGCCGAACCGTCGCCGGGCCCGGGCCGCGTGGACGTCATGGCGTAGGTGAGCACCTGCGCGTCGGCGGGGTCCTCGGCGTCGACCTTCAGGTACCTGGCCACGCGCTCCGCCCCGTACTGGAGCACGGCCTCACCGACAAGCGCGCGTATGTGGTTGCAGAACGAACCGTGCGCCCCACCACAGGGACGGTTGTTGTTGGTGCTGCACGAGAACGCGTACGACCCGGCCGCGACCGAGGACACGTAGACACGCCCGATGTCCGAGCCGCTGGAAACCACACCCTGCAACCGACCGTCGGCCAGCTCGACGAACGGCACCTTGGCCAGCTTCCTCGGCCGCGCTGGCGGCACCACCCGAGCCGTGCTCGACTTCTCCCAGACGGACAACGCACCATCTCCCATGCAAGCGAAGGGGGCGTTCACGCCACCTCGGCGGAACGAGACCGAATCTATCGGCAGACACTGACAACGCCTCCGTCCGCCGCGTCCTCGGCGCTCGTGACCGGTCCCTCGACGCGACCTTGACGGCGCCCGTGAACCGGTCGCTACTTGTGCAGTGGACGTCGGGCGATGGCCCACGCCCGCACCGACGGAGAGCGGAGAACCGACGACCGGACCCGCGGCAGAAGCCCGCACCACACCGCGACGACCAGCAACCCACCACAGGGAGCAGCCGTGTTCGCGAACGTGCCCACCGTCCTGACCCCGCTCCGAGCCAGGCTCCTTCTGGTCCTGGCCGTCCTGCTGGCCACCCTCGCGCCCGCCGCCCCGGCACTGGCCGCGGGGCAGCCGGACGCCGCCGGTGCCCGCCCCGGCGCCGAGGTCGTGGCCGTCACCCGGGTCGCGGACCGACAGGTCGACCTGTCGGTACGGTCGACGGCCCTGGGCGGCCGGACCGTCCAGGTTCGCCTCCTCACCCCCGACGGCTGGGACCCGCACGACCGACGGCGACAGCACTGGCCGACCCTGTGGCTCCTCCACGGTTGCTGCGGCGACTACACGTCGTGGACGAGCATGACGGACGTGGCGGAGACCGAGCGTCTGCGCGACGTCCTCGTCGTCATGCCGGAGGCCGGCTGGAACGGCTGGTACAGCGACTGGTGGAACCACGGCAAGGGCGGCGACCCGGCCTGGGAGACCTTCCACACGGTCGAGCTGCGCCGCCTCCTGGAACGCGACTGGGGCGCCGGCGGCAACCGTGTCGTGGCCGGCCTGTCGATGGGAGGCCAGGGTGCCCTGCTCTATGCGGCCCGCCGCCCGGGCATGTTCAGGGCCGCGGCCGCCTACTCCGGCTCGGCTCATCCCCTCCTGAACGACGAGTCGGTCGCCCGCATCATGGGCTTCTTCGCCGGCCAGGGCAACGACCCGCTCCGCGTCTGGGGGGACCCGGTCGCGCAGCGCCGCGTCTGGGAGGCCCACGACCCCTTCCATCTCGCCCGGCGGCTCAGGTCGATCCCGGTGTACCTGTCCTGCGGCGACGGCACGACCGGTCCGCTCGACGCACCAGGGAGCACGAGCGCCCTGGAGGCGGACTTCAACAGGCAGAACCACGCGCTGGCAGCAGAGCTGCAGCGGGTGGGGGCGAAGAAGGTGACCACCCACTTCTACGGCCCGGGCACCCACACCTGGCCGTACTGGGAGCGCGAGCTGCACGCCTCGCTCCCCATGCTGCTGGACGCCCTCGGGGTGGAGGGCTCTCGGGGCAGGTAGCGTCCGAGCTCCGGGGCCCCGACCGGGGCCATCGGCAGTGCGGCGCCCTGGGGAGCCGTCGTCCCCGGGTCGCCGCACGCCCGCACTCGATGGTTCAGCTGTACGGAATCACCAGCACGGATCTGTCCGTGCCCGTCTGGAGCCTGGCGGTGCCGTTGCCGATGGCGCTCCACACCTCGAGGCGCACGCTGCCGCCCCTGAGGTCGGCCGGCGTTCCCGTCGACGCCTTCAGGCCGCGAGCCTGGGTGTACTCCTCCCATCCGGTGACCGGGTCGGTCGCGAAGTAGTGGTAGGTCTCCGTCCGGTCGTAGCTGCCGTCACCGGTGAAGTCGTAACTGACGCGCGCCTGCTGGCCGAGGCCGACCGCGGTGCCCGCGTCCACCTGGAGCCGGAAGGCGGTCGACGCGCCCGGGGTGAGCGAGCCGTTGACGCCACGCACCTCGTAGACCAGGGGCTGGTACGGGCTGCCGTCGTGGTTGGCACCCCCGCCGGAGGCGATCGTGTCGCTGCCCGCCGTGCCGCCGGTCGCCGTGGTCAGGGTGCCGCCGGTGCGCAGCTGGAAGGTGTTGCCGGTCGGCGGGTCAGGATCGGGGTCGGGGTCCGTCGAGCCCGACCCGGTGCCGGTCGCAGTGGAACGGGCCGGTACGGAGAGGGTCTTGCCGTCGGAGAAGGTCACCGTGCGGGCCGTCGCTCCGTGGTTGTGGGCCGCGTAGGTCCGGGTCGTGCCCTTGGTGAAGACGGCGGAGGTGGGGATGTCCCCGCTGACGGTGGCGTCCGGTGCGCCGAGGGCGTCGAGCGTGTTGATCCAGTGGTAGGTGTGCGCCTTGGACTCCCCCTGTTCCGGGGTGTATCCCGCGTGCCCCGCATCCCATTTCGCCTTGGCCGCACCGGGGTCGGCGAACGACTGGAACTCCCAGAGGATGTCGCGCCATTCGACGGCCGGGCCGCCGTTCTCCCGCTCCATCTCGGCGATGTTGCGCCGGATCGCGGCCTTCTCGCCGCCGAGGTGCAGCGAGCCGCCCGTCACGGGAAGGACGTTGATGCCGTGGATCTCCTCGGGGTTGGCGGTCCACCAGGTGGAGTAGGCAGCGCCGCTGCCCCACACCATGCCGGCCGTGTCATGGCCGAACGAGGACGGGAAGACCTGCTCGTCGGCGTCGAACCAGTACTGGGCGATCGACTCCGACTCGGTGGTCAGCAGGAAGGTGCCGAGGTCGCGCAGCGAGGTGTCACCGGTGGCCGATCCCCAAAGGATCAGGGCCGCGCTGAGGTTGGTGGACTCGGAGGACGACTCCTGGTTGTTTCCGGCCGCGAAGCCCTGGTGACCGGAGGCCCAGCTGTGGCCCGCGTACACGTCGAAGCCGCGCAGGAAGGGGAAGGCGGTGTCGGTGCGGCTGGGGTTGGCGGTGTCCCGCACGAGGGTCTTGACCATGCCGCCCCACGCGGAGTCGGCGGCCCACGCCTGGTCGTACTGGGCGATGATCGCCGCCGCGTACACGTAGTAGCCGTAGTGGAAGTGGTGGTCGTTGAGTTCGGTGTCGCTGCCGTAGGAGGCGGGGTAGCCGGTGAGGGTCTTCCAGTCCCTGTCGTAGCTGAACTCGTTCGCGCCTCCCGCCGTGAACCAGTCCTGGAGCCTGCCCTTCAGCAGGCCGAGCAGCCGGTCGCGGACGCCCGTCTCACCGATCTGCTCCGCCACCGGAACGAGTTGGGCGAGGCGGCCGAGGGCCTTGCCGGTCCAGTAGGTGTCGGCGGCCCCGGAGAAGGGGTCGGAGGCGTTCACGACCTCGTTGAGGTAGCCGCGCAGCCGGGCGGCGTCCACGCCGTTCGACTTCGGCAGCGCGGGCAGCACCGCCGAGGCCTTCTGGCTGGTGGTGAAGGAGGCCGACTCGCGGACCTTCATGGTGCCGCGCGGCGAGACGTACGTGTAGGAGGTGAGGGGGTCCGTGGTGTGCAGCCACTGGTGGCGGTAGAGCGCCTGGAGCGTGCCGCGCTCGGTGCCCTCCTTCGCCTCGGTGGTCAGCGTGTAGGTGGCCTTGGAGGCGCCCCCGGAATAGCTCCAGGTCACCTTGGAGCCGGTGACGAAGCTGTAGGCGTACTTCTTGAACGTCGCCAGCGCACCGGTGGAGGGCAGCACCGCGACGGAGAAGTAGTCCTTGGAGCCGAGCCCCGCCGTGACGGTCGACCCGGCGATGTTCCAGTCACTGCCGGTCGGCGCGAAGAGGGCGTAGTGATGCCCGGCGACGGTGATGCCGAGCACGTTGCCCTGGTCGGCGAAGACGGCGGGCGCGCCGGCGGTGGTGATCTGGGCGTTGCCGCCGGAGCCCTTGGCGTACACGAACGGGGAGCCGTGGCCGATCGTGGTGCGCAGCGTGCGGGTGCCGTCGGACCAGTAGGGCGTGACCGTCCAGTCGGACCAGTCGTCGGCCTTGGTGTCGGGGGAGTTGAGGCCGGTCAGTCCGATGGTGAGGTCGCGCTTGTGGGCGTACTCGTACTGGCGGCCGTCGCCGACGATCGCGGGGGTCGTCGGGTAGCCGATGTCGAGCCCGCCGGCCGTGGCCTGGTAGGTGAGGGGGTGCCCGTACATGGGGGTCGAGTACGGGTTGTCCCCGTAGCGCTGGTAGGCGAGGGAGGACCACCAGTCGTTGGTGGGCACGGGCCGGTTCCGGGCGGCAGCGGTCACCTTGGGCGTGACCGGTGCTCCCGTGTTGGTGGTGGGACCCGACGTGCCGGCCGGCCGGGTGTCGGAGTAACTGCCGGATCCTACGGGGACGGTGGCGGCGGCCGCGGGCGTGGCGGCCGGGCCCAGGCCGACGAAGGCGAGGGCTGAGGCCAGCAGCAGAACGGATGCCGGTCTGAAGCGTGGGGCTGGCATGTGTCACCTCAAGTCGTGACAGGGGGGAGTTTCTGAGAGCGCTCTCAGATGGGCGGAACGTAAAGCCCATGTAATGCACTGTCAATAGGTTGAACACAGACGGCACATGCCACGGCTGTCTCCCGTCAGATGTTCGCGTCGCACCCCGAGGGAAGGAGGCCGGACCCTGGCAGTGGGGGACACGACCACCGAGCCGTCCCCCGCTGCCGCCGTCGGGCGGCCGTCGACCACGACACTGTCGCCCCTCCGGTCGTCCGATGTGTCCCGCGCCCTCGAGGCACGCACACCGGCAACCGCGCGCATCGACCGCATCCTCCGCGCGGTCGCGGATCTGCGTCGGCGGCGCACCCGGGGACCGTCTGATCAGCGACTTCCGGTTAATGCGTACGATGTGCAAGTGCGCACCAGTGACTACACCCTCAGGACAGCCACCCCGGACGACCTGGACGCCGCCCGGGCCGTCATGCTCGACACCGTCTACCGCGACTTCGGCACCGGGTACGTGCCGCGTTGGCACGGTGACGTCATCGACCTGGCCGGGGCCTATCTGGCGCCCGAGCGGCACACCCTTCTCGTCGCCGTGGACGCGGGCGGCGAGGTCGTCGCGACCGCCGCCCTCGACTCCCGTGGTCCCGCGCACCCCCCGAACCCCCGGCACGTCGCCGAGCGCTACCCGTCCGGCGTGACCGCGCAGCTGCGCCGCGTGTACGTGCGGCCCGAGCACCGGCGGCGCGGGCTGGCGCGGCGGCTCGTCGACGAACTGCTCGCCTTCGCCGCCGCGGACGGCGGGTACCGGGCCGTGTACCTGCACACCGACCCGGCGGTCCCCGGTGCCGAGCCCTTCTGGCGGTCGCTCGCCAAGGTCGTGCACGACGAGCGGGAGGACGCGGGCGGCGGGCAGGCGGTCGTGCACTTCGACGTGCCGATGGCATGAGGCCGATCAGGTGGCGCACCACCATCATGGAAATGATTGTCATGTAAGCTCCGTTCGTTGCTGTCACCCCGCCTGACCCGCTCGACGCCGATTGATCCGAGGACCATGCGTTCCCACCGCCGCTCCCGGCTGCTCGCCCCGTTCCTGCTCGTGCCGCTCATATCGAGCTGCTTCGCCTCGGGCGGTGGTGACGACTCCGGCTCCGGCCACGAGGGCGACGGTTCCCGTCTGCGCGTGGCCCTCGCCTTCCCGCCCGCCGAGAACCTCTCCCCGTACGGCGCCGACGCCACCCTCCTCAGCCGCCTCGCCGTCACCGAGGGCCTCACCGCGCTGGACGCCAACGGCTCCGCCGCCCCCGCCCTCGCCGAGTCCTGGCGCAGGGACGGGGAGAGGACCTGGGAGTTCACGCTCCGCGACGCCACCTTCCAGGACGGCAGCGAGGTCACCCCGGCCGCCGTCGCCGACTCCCTCACCCACGCCACCGACGCCGAGCCCGCGCCCGCCGCCCTCGCCGGCGTCACCCTCAGCGCCGAGGCCGGCGGCGAACGGGTGGTCCGGATCACCACCGCCGAACCCGACCCCGTACTGCCGTTGCGGCTCTCCAGCCCCAGCCTCGCCGTCCTCTCCGCGAAGGCCTACGAGAAGAGCGGGCACGTCGACCCCGTCGGCACCGCCACCGGGCCCTTCGCGCTGACCAAGGTCAACGGCGCCGGCTCCGCGACCCTCGACCGCTTCGACGACTACTGGGGCGGCCGCGCCCAGGCCTCCGGCATCGACGCCCGCTTCATCGCCGACGGCACCGCCCGCGCCAACGCCCTGCGCACCGGTGAGCTGGACATCGCCGAGGCCGTGCCGGTGGCCCAGGCGGCGACCCTCGACAAGGAGATGCGGCGCGACACCGCCACCACCCGGACCACCAGCCTGCTCCTCAACGCGACGTCCGGGACCTTCGCGGACGCGAAGCTGCGGGCCGCCGCCCGTGCCGCCCTCGACACCTCCGTCTTCGCCGAGGACGTGTACGAGGGCTACGCCGACCCCGGTGCCGGGATCTACGGGCCCGCCGTGACCTGGGCCGAGGGGAAGCGGACGCGGCCCGTGGGCCGCGCTGCGGCCGGGAAGGCCGACGGGAAGACCGTCACCCTCGCCACCTACGACAACCGGCCCGAGCTGCCCGAGGTCGCCCAGGTGGTCAAGCAGCAGCTGGAGAAGGCCGGCTTCAAGGTGAAGCTCACCGTGCGCGAGTACTCGCGGCTGGAGGGGGACGCGCTGGACGGGAAGTTCGACGCCTTCGTGCTCGCCCGCAACACCCTCCTCGACACCGGCGACCCCGTCGCCGTCCTCTCCGGCGACTACACCTGCGACGGCGGCTTCAACATCGCCCAGCTCTGCGACAAGGCCGTCGACTCGGCGGTCGCCGGGGCCGAGAAGATCGAGGACACCGCGAAGCGGCAGGACGCCGCGATGGCCGCAGAAGCCCGCATCCTCGGCAGCGACGCCGTCGTACCGCTCGTGCACCAGCGGATCATCACCGGCGTCGCCGACTCGGTGCAGGGCGTGATCCTCGACCCGTACGAGCGCACCCTCGTCGGTACCGGCACCCGGCGCTGAGCCGTGCGGCAGCGGGTGGCCACCGCGGTGTGGCGGGTCGTGCCGGCGGCGGCGCTGGTGTGCGGGATCGGGCTGCTGCCGTGGCTCACGCACACCGATCCCGCCCACACCGTGCTCAAGGCGCGGTCCGCCGAGCGTGACCCCACGCCCGAGGTGCTCGCCGACATCCGCGCGCAGCTCGGGCTCGACGGCGGGCCGTTCCACGTCCTCGGGCGGTGGCTCGGCGGGCTGGTGCGGGGGGACGCCGGGCAGTCGTGGATCTCGGGCGCCGACGTGCTGCCCGGCGTGGTCCAGGCGCTCGGGGCGTCCCTGCTGCTCATGGCCGTCGCCCTCGCCGTCGCGGCCCTCACCGCCGGACTCGTCTGCGCCCGCACGCTCCGGCTGGGCGCCCGCCGCCGGCTCGGCGGGCGGCGGCCCGGCGGCACCGGCTCGGCCGTCGTCGCCTCGCTGCCCGAGTTCCTCGTCGCCTCCGTGCTCGCCACCGTCGTCGGGGTGCAGCTGGGGTGGCTGCCCGCGCTGGGCTGGTACGGGCCCCAGTGGACCCTGCTGCCCGCACTCGCCCTCGGGCTGCCCGCCGGGGCCGTGATCGGGCGGCTGCTCGACGACCTGCTGCCCGGCGCCTTCGGTGAGCCCTGGGCGCTGGCCGCCGCCGCCCGGGGACTGACCGGGAGCCGAATCGCCCGGCAGGCGCTGCGGCGCTGCGTGCCCGCGCTGCTGCCCAACCTCGGGCTGTTCGTCGTGGGGCTGACCGGCGGTGCCGTCGCCGTCGAGCAGGTCTTCGACATCCCCGGCCTCGGCCGGACCACCCTCCAGGCCGCCCTCGCCCAGGACCTGCCCGTCCTCCAGACCGGCACCCTCGCCCTGGTCCTCCTCGCGGCGCTCGCGACCGGTGCCACCCGCGTCACGGCCCGCCTGCTGACCGGGCCCGCGCCGAGCGACGGCGCGCTGTCCTCCCTGCACCGGCCCGCCCCGCCCGCCGGCCGCGTCCTGCCCCTCGTCCAGGGTGCCGTGCTGCTCGCCGTCATCGGGATCGGCCTGACCCGTGATCCGCTCGCCCTCGACACCGGGCAGCGGTTGCGGGCGCCCTCCCTCGACCATCCGTTCGGCACCGACGCCCTCGGCCGCGACCTGCTCGCCCGCGTCGGCCACGGGGCGCTCGACACCCTGCTGCTCGCCTCCGCCATCACGGCCGCCGCCCTCGCCGCGGGCGTGCTCCTCGGGCTCGTGCCCCGGGTGTCCGGGGCGCTCGTCGACACCGTCAACGCCGTGCCGCCCGTCCTCGTCGCCCTCCTCGTCACCGCCGTCGCGGGCAGCGGAGGGGCCACGCCCGCGCTCGCGGTGGGCGCCGTCGCCTGGGCGCCGCTCGCCGCGCACACCTCCGCACTGCTGGGCCAGGAACGCGCCACCCTGCACATCACCGCCACCCGGGGCCTCGGCGCCGGGCGCTGGTACCTGCTGCGCCGCGAACTGCTGCCCGCCGTGCTGCCCCCCGTGCTCCGCCACGCCCTCCTGAGGCTGCCCGGTGTCGCCCTCGCCCTCGCCTCGCTGGGCTTCCTCGGGCTGGGCGCCCAGCCGCCGTCCCCGGAGTGGGGCCTGCTCCTCGCCGAGAACCAGCCCTACGCCGAACGCGCCCCCTGGGCCGTCCTCGCCCCCGCCGCCGTCCTCGCCCTGCTCGGCGCCCTGGCCGTCAGCGCCGCGGGCGGGCTCCGCGGGCCGCGACGGCGACCCGTACGCGCCGCCCCGGCCGTCGCCGAACAGGCCACCGCGCCCAAGAAGGAACGGGTCGCCGCACCATGACCTCGCTGTTCACGCCCCGGACCGCACGGACCGCACGGAGCGCCCGGCGACCGGCCCCGCTCCCGCCGCTGCTCCGGTTGCTGATCCTCACCCAACTGGCCTTCAACATCGGCTTCTTCGCCGTCCTGCCCTTCCTCTCCGAGCACCTGGGACAGGGCATCGGCATGGCGGGCTGGCTGGTCGGGTTCGTGCTGGGGCTGCGGACCTTCAGCCAGCAGGGGCTCTTCGTCGTCGGCGGCGCGCTGGCCGACCGGTACGGCATCCGGCCGGTGGTCCTCGCCGGGTGCGTGCTGCGGATCGCCGGGTTCGTCTGGCTCGGGTTCGCCGAGCAGACCTGGGCCGTGGTCGGGGCCGTCCTGCTGATCGGGTTCGCCGCCGCGCTCTTCTCGCCGGCCGTCGAGTCCGAGGTGGCCCGGCAGGCCGTCGCCTGGGAGGAGCGCAGCGGCGAGGACCGGACGCGGGTGCTCGCGCTGTTCACCGTCGCCGGGCAGGCCGGGGCCTTCGTCGGACCGCTGCTGGGGGCCCTGCTGCTCGCCGTCGGCTTCCGCACCGCGTGCCTGGCCGGCGCCGGTGTCTTCGTGCTCGTCCTCGCCGGGCACGCGTGGCTGCTGCCGCAGCGCATTCCCGGGCGGACCCGTGTCCCGGTCAGGGGCGGGACGCGACTGCTGCTGCGCAACCGGCGCTTCCTCGCGCTGTGCTGCGCCTACGGCGCCTACCTGCTCGCCTACAACCAGCTCTACCTCGCCCTGCCCGCCGAGGTGGAGCGCGCCGCGGGTTCCCAGGCGCCGCTGGCCTGGCTGTTCGCGCTGTCCTCGCTGCTGGTGGTGACCGCGCAGTTGCCGGTGACGCGGTGGGCGGGGAAGCGGCTGGCGCCGCGCCGGTCGATGGTGGCGGGGCTGGTGCTGATCGCGGCCGGCTTCGCCGTCGTCGCGGGCGCGCGGCCCGCCGGGTGGACGGGAACGGGCGGACTGCTGCCCGCGGCCGGGTTCGTCGTCCTGCTCACCCTCGGGCAGATGCTGGTCGCGCCCGTCGCCCGTGCCTGGGTGCCGGACCTCGCCGAGGACGGACGGCTCGGGCTGTACACGGGGGCACTGTCCTCCGTCTCCGGTCTCATCGTGCTGGCCGGCAGCTCCGCGACCGGTCTGCTGCTGGACACCGGACTGCCGGCCGCCGTGCCGTGGCTGGTCCTGGCCGCCGTACCGCTGGCGGCGGCGGGGTTGCTGCCCCGGAGGCCCTCCGGCCCCCCGCCGGTACGGCAACGCCGTAATCCCCTTGCCCGGGAGGCGACGGCCCGGTTACCTTCTCCCGGCCGTACCGGCGTCCCGGACGGCACCGTCCCCGAGGAGGTGTGGAGCACATGCGCAGGAGTGCCCGGCGGTCGAGCCCGCGTACGGACCCGATGCACCTCCTCACGACGGAGACACCTTGTCGCTTCGCATCACCCCGCTGACCGACCCCGCCGACGGGCCGCACCACCGACGCCTCGCCTGGCTGGCGTCCGACGCCGACGCCCACCCCGTCGGTTCGGCCTTCCTGCGCCTGCCCACCGGCGCCGGACAGACCCACCTCGCCGAACTCTCCCTGCACGTCCACCCCGTGGAGCGGCGCGGGGGAGTGGGCACGCGGCTGCTCGACACCGCCGTGGCCGCCGCCCGCGACGACGGCAGGCACGGCGTCCTCGCGCTGACCGAGGCCGGGACGCCCGGCGACCACTTCCTGTCGGCGCGCGGCTTCCGCACCGTACTCACCCTGCGGTACGCCCGCCTGCCGCTGGCCGGCGTGGACGCCACCGCCCTCGACGAGCTCGTCGAGCGCCCGCACCCGGGCTACCGGCTGGTCTCCTGGGAGGGAGCCGTCCCCGACGACCTGGCCGGGACGTTCGCCGCCTCCCGGCGCGCCATGGACGACATGCCCATGGAAGGCGCCGACCACGTCGCCGGGGTGTGGGACGTGGACCGGGTCCGGGCGGTGGCGAAGGCCGTCGGCGACCGGGGCGACCTGCTGCACACCGTCGTCGCCGTCGACACCCGCGACGGCTCGGTCGCCGGGTTCACGGAACTCGTCGTCCCCGGGGACCGCACGGGCGACGGACAGCACTACGGCACCGCCGTGCTGCCCGAGCACCGCGGGCACGGGCTGGCCCGGTGGATGAAGGCCGAGTCGATCCGGCGGGCCGGCGCCGACCACCCGGGGCTCGGCGGCCTCCTGACCGACACCGCCGAGAGCAACACGTACATGAGGCGCGTCAACGACGACCTCGGCTACGTGCCCACGCACACGGAACTCCAGTACCGGCTGGACCTGTAGCGGGGACGGCGCGGCGGGCCGCACGGGGGAGGCGACCCGTCCTCCTGCCGTCCGGCCCGCCGCGCTCCGCCGGACGGGGGGAAACCTCACCGCGCGACCAGTTCCCGCAGCACCTCGGCCCGGGCGCCGCCCGGCATCCGCGAGGTCCGCCACAGCCACCGCACGTCCCGTCCGAACGACCACACCAGCAGACCCAGCGCCAGCAGCACCACCCCGGCGTTCACCGGCCCCGGCAGCAGGTCGGCGCCCGCGAGCAGCAGCAGTACGCCCTGCAGCGCGGCCACCGTCTTGCGGGCCGTGCTGGGCGGCAGCGGGGCGGTCAGCCACGGCCACACGCGGGCCGCGGCGACGAACACGTACCGCATGCCGCCGATCAGCAGCACCCAGGGGCCCAGGTCCAGCGCGACGTGGACACTGAGCACCAGGATCAGGAACGCGTCGACCTCCATGTCGAAGCGGGCACCCAGCGGGGAGCAGGTGCCCGTACGGCGGGCGACCTTGCCGTCGACACCGTCCAGGACCAGGGCCACGGCCGTCAGGCCGACGAGGAGCGAGAGGGGCGGTGCGCCGCTGAAGGAGTCGGCGACCAGGGCCGTCACCCCGCCGACCAGGGTGGCCCGGCCGAGGGTCACCCGGTTCGCCGGGCCGAACGAGGCGAGCCGGGAGCGGTGCAGGGCCCGGGAGAGCACCGCCCAGGTCGCGAACGCGAAGGCGAGGCCGGTCAGCCAGCCCGCCGTGCCCATGCCGATCGCGGTACCGAGCAGCGCCAGGAGAAGGATTTGCGCTCCCGCCCCCACCGCCGTCTCCTGCTGTGCGGGCCTCGCGTCGTACGTGTCGTTCAGGGCCACCGAACACCCTCCGGCCGAGTGACAGAGTCGATCAACGCCGCTACCTTGTGCGCGGCCTGTGCATCCCTCGGTACGTGGGCGGCTTCCCGATCGTTCAGGAGGACATCCGATGACCAGCACCGCACGTGCGTTCTGGCTCGACTCGCCCGGCCGGGGCGCCATCCACGACGTGGAGCTGCCCGTCCGGGGCGCGGACGAGGTGCTCGTGCGCACGCTCTTCAGCGGTGTCAGCCGGGGCACGGAGACGCTCGTCTTCGGCGGCCGGGTGCCGGCGAACCAGTACGCGGCGATGCGCGCGCCGTTCCAGGACGGCGACTTCCCCGGGCCGGTGAAGTACGGGTACCTCAACGTGGGGGAGGTGGAGGAGGGGCCGCGGGACCTCGTCGGCCGCACCGTCTTCTGCCTGTACCCGCACCAGACCCGGTACGTCGTCCCGGCCGCCGCCGTCACCCCGGTGCCCGCGGCCGTCCCCGCCGGGCGGGCCGTGCTCGCCGGTACCGTCGAGACCGCCGTCAACGCCCTGTGGGACGCGGCGCCCCTGGTCGGCGACCGGATCGCCGTCGTCGGCGGCGGCATGATCGGCTGCTCGGTGGCCGCGCTGCTGGCCCGTTTCCCGGGCGTCCGCGTGCAGTTGGTCGATGCCGACCCGGGCCGGGCCCAGGTCGCCGAGGCGCTCGGTGTCGGTTTCGCCCGTCCCGCCGACGCCCGCGGGGACCTCGACCTCGTGGTCCACGCCAGCGCGACGGAAGCGGGCCTGACCCGGTCACTGGAACTGCTGCGACCGGAGGGCACCGTCCTCGAACTGAGCTGGTACGGCGACCGCCGCGTCGCCCTCCCGCTCGGCGAGGCCTTCCACTCCCGGCGCCTGACCCTGCGCAGCAGCCAGGTCGGCACCGTCTCCCCGGCGCGCGGCGCCACCCGCTCCTACGCCGACCGGCTCGCCCTCGCCCTGGACCTGCTCGCCGACCCGGCGCTGGACGCGCTCGTCACCGGTGAGTCCGCCTTCGCCGAACTGCCCGACGTCCTGGCCCGGTTGGCCGCCGGCGACCTCCCCGCCCTGTGCCACCGCATCCGCTACGGCGGCGACGACGGCTGAGGCGGGCCGGGCCATCGGCGCCTGACCTTGAGAAAGAGGTACGGGCCGCTGAACAAGGGAGGGGACCGGGCCGTAATGGACGGTACCCGCGCAGCGACCGGCGGGGACCAGACGTGCCACACCTGGAGGGTCGTCCGTTGTTCAGCATCACCGTCCGCGATCACATCATGGTCGCCCACAGCTTCCGCGGCGAGGTCTTCGGGCCGGCGCAGCGCCTGCACGGTGCGACGTTCCTGGTGGACGCCACCTTCCGGCGCGAGCAGTTGGACGACGACAACATCGTCGTCGACATCGGGCTCGCCACCCAGGAGCTGGGCGCCGTCGTCAGCGAGCTCAACTACCGCAACCTCGACAACGAACCGGACTTCGCCGGCGTCAACACCTCGACGGAGTTCCTGGCGAAGGTCATCGCCGACCGGCTCGCCGAACGCGTGCACAAGGGTGCGCTCGGGCAGGGCGCCCAGGGCCTGGTCGGCCTCACCGTGACGCTGCACGAGTCACACGTCGCCTGGGCGAGTTACGAGCGTGCCCTGTGACCGACACGTCCACCGAACCGGTGGTCGCCGCGACGACGGGGCGGGCCCGTCTCGGCTACGTGCCGGCGCAGGCCCCGGCCGCCCCGGGGAAGGGCGGGATCGTCCCGATGTCCCTGCGCTCCGTGCACTTCGTCGTGCCCGGCGGAGTCGACGACCCGGCCGCACCGAGCGGCGGCAACGCCTACGACCGGCGCATTCGGCTCGACCTGCCCGGCTTCGGGTGGCGGGTGCGCGGGCTGCCGGTCGACGGGGCCTGGCCCCGGCCGGACGAGGCCGCCCGTACGGAACTCGCGCGCGTCCTTCGCCGGTTGCCGGACGGTGCCGTCGTGCTGCTCGACGGGCTGGTCGCCTGCGGTGTCCCGGAGATCGTCGTCCCGGAGGCGCGGCGGCTGCGCATGGCCGTCCTGGTCCACCTCCCGCTCGGCGACGAGACGGGCCTCGCCCCCGCCGTCGCCGCCGCACTGGACGCCCGCGAACGGGCGGTGCTGCGCGCCGTCTCCGCGGTCGTCGCCACCAGTGACTGGGCGGTGCGCCGGCTCGTCTCCCATCACGGACTGGACCCGGCCCGGGTCCACGTCGCCGCCCCCGGCGCCGACATCGCGCCCCTGGCGCCCGGCACCGACGGCGTCTCCCGGCTGGTGTGCGTCGCCGCCGTCACCCCGCGCAAGGGCCAGCACCGGCTGGTGGAGGCGCTGGCCGTGGTCGCCGACCTGCCGTGGAGCTGCGTGTGCGTCGGCGGGCTCGGACACGACCCGCGGTACGTGGGCCGGCTGCGGGCGCTGATCGCGCGGCACGGCCTCCAGGAGCGGCTGGTGCTCGCCGGACCGCGGTCCGGCGCGGAGCTGGACGCCACCTACGCCACCGCCGACCTCATGGTCCTCACCTCGTACGCCGAGACCTACGGCATGGCGGTGACGGAGGCCCTCGCGCGTGGCATCCCCGTACTGGCCACGGACGTGGGCGGCGTCCCGGAGGCGGTGGGGCGCGCCCCCGACGGCGGCGTGCCCGGCATCCTCGTCCCGCCCGAGGACCCCGCCGCGCTCGCCGCCGAGCTGCGCGGCTGGTTCGGCGAGGCGGACGTACGGCGCCGGCTCAAGGCCGCGGCGCGCGGCCGTCGCGCGGCCCTCGACGGCTGGGCGGCCACGGCCAGGAGCCTGGCCGCGGTCCTGCACCGGCTGCCGAGCACCCCCGGGAGGGCGGCATGAGGAGGACCACGGCATCGGCCGCGAGGGCGATCCCGGCCCAGCCCGGCGCCCGGGACGCCACCGAGTCCCGGGAGGACCTCGGCCCCGCGCCGGACCCGGCCGGGAGTCCTACCGGACGGCCCGCCGCCTGGACCGCCCAAGGCACCGCCGGGCCGTCCGACGACGGGCCGGGCGGGCCGGACGAGCCGGACGAGGAGCCGCAACACCCTGACGACCCCCCGCGCTTCGCCCCCGAGTGGCTGCGGCTCCGCGAACCCGCCGACGCCGCCGCGCGGGCGCGTGAACTGCTGGACCCGCTCCGCATCCGCCTCGCCAACCTGCCGGGCCGGGCGGGCGGCCTGGTCGTGCACGACCTCGGTTGCGGCACCGGCTCGATGGGACGCTGGCTCGCCCCGCTGCTCGACGGTGCCCAGCACTGGGTGCTGCACGACCGCGACCCCTACCTCCTGCACTTCGCCGCCGCCGGTGCCCCGCGCTCGGCCGCCGACGGCAGCCGCGTCACGGTCGAGACCCGGCGGGGCGACCTCGCCCGCCTCACCCCGGACGCGCTGGCCGGCGCCGGGCTGGTGACGGCCTCCGCGCTGCTGGACGTGCTCACCGCCGAGGAGGTCGGCGCCCTCGCCGCCGCCTGCGCCGCGGCCGGCTGCCCCGCGCTGCTGACCCTCTCCGTCGCCGGGCGGGTCGAACTGGCCCCCGCCCACCCGCTGGACGCCGAGATCACCGAGGCCTTCAACGACCACCAGCGGCGGGCCGGCCTGCTCGGTCCGGACGCGGTCACCGTGGCGGCGGAGGCCTTCGCGGCGCGCGGTGCCACGGTGCGGACGCACCCGAGCCACTGGCGGCTGGGTCCCGGGGAGTCCGCGCTCACCGCCGAGTGGTTGCGGGGCTGGGTGGGCGCGGCCGTCGAGCAGCGCCCCGAGCTGGGGGAGCGGGCCGGCCGCTACCTGGACGAGCGTCTCGCCGCCTGCGCCGCACAGGAGCTGACCGTCGTCGTGCACCACACCGACCTGTTGGCGCTGTGCCGGCCGACGGGCGGAGCCCCGTGAGCGCATCGGCGGTCCGGGTGGAGACGGATGCCGGCCGCCGTCCCGCGCCGCGCACCCGTCCGCGCACCCGCCTGACCTCCCGCCTGCGCACCCACTTGGGCACCCTCGCGGGCGTCGCCATCCTCGTCGTACTGCTGTGGCGGACCGGGACCGGCGTCCTGTGGGACGGGCTGCGCCGGATGGACGGGACCGCGCTGTCCGCGGCGCTCGGCATCGGGCTGGTCACCACCGTGCTCAGCGCCTGGCGCTGGGCCGTGGTGGCCCGGGGACTGGGCATCCGGCTGTCCCTCGGCCCCGCCGTCGCCGACTACTACCGGGCGCTGTTCCTCAACGCCGCGCTGCCCGGCGGTGTCCTCGGCGACGTGCACCGCGCGGTACGGCACGGGCGGAGCGCCGGCGACCTCGGGCGGGGTGTACGGGCCGTCGTCCTCGAACGGGCCGCCGGACAGATCGCGTTGGTCGGCGTCGGAGCCGCGGTGCTGCTCGTCATGCCGTCTCCGGTACGCGACGACGCCCGGCAGACCGCTCCTCTCCTCGGGCCGGCCCTGCTCGGCGCGCTCGCCGTCGGCCTCGCCCTCCGCATGAACCGGGCGCCCACCCGCCGGGGGCGGGCCCTGCGGGCGACGCTCGGCGAGGCGCGTACGGCGCTGCTGTCCCGGCGCGCGCTCCCGGGGATCGCGGTGTCGTCCCTCGTCGTCCTCGCCGGGCACCTCGCGCTGTTCGTACTCGCCGCCCGGGTGGCCGGCAGCGGCGCCTCCGTCGCCGTACTCACGCCGCTGGCCGTGCTGGCCCTGCTCGCCATGGGCCTGCCCCTGAACGTCGCCGGCTGGGGCCCCCGGGAGGGCGTCACCGCCTGGGCGTTCGGAGCGGCCGGGCTGGGCGCGGGCACCGGGCTGGGCGTGGCCGTGGTGTACGGGGTGCTCAGCTTCGTGGCCGCCCTGCCCGGCGTCGCAGTGCTCGTCGTCCGCTGGTACGCGGGTCCGCGCACCGGCCCCGGGAGCGCGGGCGGGGCTCCGGTGAACGCCCCGGAGCGCGCCCGCGTACCGGGTGCGCAGCCGCAGCCGGCCCCGGGCGGGCCCTACCCGCGCTCATCCACCGGTCCGCGCGCGTCCGCCGCGGTCAGGATCGAAAAGTACGCCCCGAAGGAATCGGCGAGGCTCGCCAGCAGTTCCTTCCCCTTTTCCGCCGAGCCGAGTGAAGGACGCCCGATGACACCGGAATCGGTATAGGCGGACATTCCGAGGGAGAGCAGATGACGCCGGTCGTCCGCGACGAAATCGGCGGCCTCGAAACCAGGCCGGACCAATTCGGGATGCGTGTGCAGAAGAATGGAGGTCTCGATTTCCCCCGCGTGCATGTCGGTGAGCAGCGAGGTGGCCACACCCGCCCGCTCCCGCGCCGCCTCCCAGTCCTCCGCGGCCGGGAACAGCGCCATCCGCTCGCCGCGTGCGGACGACTCCTGGACGACGTTGCCGAGGACGTAGTTCCCGCCGTGCCCGTTGACCACCACCAGGGCGTCCACGCCCGAGCGGCGCAGCGAGTCCGCTATGTCGCGTATCACCGCGTGCAGGGTCACCGAGGAGACGCTGACGGTCCCCGGCCAGTCCGCGTGTTCGTGCGAGCAGCCGATCGTCACCGGCGGGAGCGGGTGCACCGGGTGCGCGGCGGCGATCTCCCGGGCGATGGCGCAGGCGACGAGCGTGTCGGTGGCCAGCGGCAGGTGCGGCCCGTGCTGTTCGTAGCTTCCGACCGGCAGTACCGCGATCTGCCGGGCCAATCCGCGGCCCCGCCCGCGCACGTCCTCGGTCGTGTCCGTCGGCACCAGTGAAACATCCATTCCCGCACGGCCTTTCGTCTCGGTCGGCAAAACTGTTGAGCCATCTGTTGAGGAACGCGAGAATCATGACAGAAAAAATTGGTGTACTCGGCAAGAAAGCATCGCAGCGCACGGACGTGGAACGGGTGGTGGTGACTCCGCTGCCCACCGTGTACGGGGAATTCCGGGCGTTCGGTTATGTCGACCACGAGCGCGGTGACGAGCAAGTGGCCCTGGTCCACGGCGATCCGGGGGCGGAGGGCGTGCTCACCCGGCTGCACTCCGAGTGCCTGACGGGCGACGCCTTCGGGTCCCGGCACTGCGAGTGCGGCGACCAACTCGCCTCCGCGCTGGCGGCGGTGGCCGCCGCCGGCAGCGGGGTCGTGGTCTATCTGCGCGGACACGAGGGGCGCGGCATCGGACTGCTCGCCAAGCTGCGCGCGATGGCGTTGCAGGCGGAGGGCCTGGACACGGTGGAGGCGAACCTCGCCCTGGGGCTGCCGGTGGACGCCCGCGACTACGGGGTGGCCGCTCGCATCCTGGAGGACCTCGGGGTGCGTTCGGTGCGGCTGATGTCCAACAACCCGCGCAAGCGCGAGGCGTTGGTGCGGCACGGCATCCAGGTCGCCGAGCAGGTCCCGCTGCTGATACCGCCCTGCGAGAGCAACATCACCTACCTGCGCACCAAGCGGGAGCGCATGGACCACGTCCTGCCCCACCTGGACGCGGTGGCGCACCTGTCCTGAACGGGGCCGGGCGGACACCGGCCGGCCCCGTTCAGGGTCGGTCCGGGTCAGTCCGTCACGGCCTCGTGGACGAGCCGCTTGAGGTCCCGGAAGGCCGTGTGCGAGGACCTGGGCCGCACCTGGGTCATGAACTGCACCGTCAGATCACGCCCCGGGTCGACCCAGAAGGTGGTGGTCGCCACCCCGCTCCAGCCGTACGTGCCGAGCCCGGAGGGCGCCTGCGTACGGCTAGGGTCGATCACCACCGAGACGCCGAGGCCGAAGCCGACCCCGTCGTTGGCCGGCTGGTCGTGCGCGGGGCGGCTCCCGACGGAGCGCAGGTCGCCGCCGCCGGGCAGGTGGTTGCGGGTCATGAGGTCCACCGTGGCGGGGGTGAGCAGGCGCACGCCGTCGAGTTCGCCCCGGCGCCGCAGCAGCTCCGTGAAGCGGTGCACGTCGTGCGCGGAGGAGACCAGGCCGCCGCTGCCCGACAGGAACCGCGGCCTGCCCCGCACCGGCAGCCCGGGGACCGGGGCGATGCCGCCGCCGTCCGTCTCCCCG
Source organism: Streptomyces sp. NPDC041968 (assembly GCF_055589025.1). NCBI lineage: Bacteria > Bacillati > Actinomycetota > Actinomycetes > Kitasatosporales > Streptomycetaceae > Streptomyces > Streptomyces sp. NPDC041968. The sequence goes on from NZ_JBVJCB010000007.1 coordinate 42,691, forward strand.
TACAGCTCGGCCAGCCGGCCGGCCTGTTCGTCGGTGACGTGGAAGCCGGTGTCCGTCATGCCGAGCGGCCCGAGGAGCCGTTCGGCGAGGAACACGTCGAGCGGCTGCCCGGACACCACCTCCACGAGCCGCCCCAGCACGTTGCTGGCCACCGAGTAGTTCCACTGGGTGCCCGGCTCGAACTGCAGGGGCAGACTCGCGTACAGGTCGACCGTCCCGGCCAGGTCCGCGCCGGGCCGCACCGACGACTCCAGACCCGCCGCGCGGTACAGCGCGTCGACCGGGTGGGCGTGGTAGAAGCCGAAGGTCAGCCCGGCGGTGTGGGTCATCAGATGCCGGACCAGGATTGGTCCGGCGGCGGGCCGGGTGACGACCTCGTCCGCGGCCCCCTCCACGTACACGCGGGGCTCGGCGAAGGACGGCAGGTACCGGGCCACCGGGTCGTCGAGCGTCAGCCGGCCCTCCTCCACCAGCATCAGCGCGGCCACGGACGTCACCGGCTTGGTCATGGAGTAGATCCGCCACAGGGTGTCGGCGGTCACGGGCAGTCCGGCGGCGAGGTCACGCCGGCCGTGCACGGTCAGATGGGCCACGCGTCCGCCGCGGGCGAGGGCCACCAGGAACCCGGGCAGCCGCCCCTCGTCGACCTCCCGGGCGAAGTGTCCGTCGAGCCGGTCCAGCGCCCCGGCGTCCAGCCCGGCCTCGCCGGCGTCGACCTCCTGCCGCAACGGTGCCATCCCCATCGCCCTCCTTGGTCGTTCGTCGAGGTGGGTGCGGCCTACCCCGCGCGAGCGCCTTCAGACCTCGGACCGGCGGTTTTCGCCGGGGCGCGGTGCGAACGGCTTACGTCGGGGCGCCCCGACGGCACGGGGCACGACCGCGAGGCCTCGCCGCCGTGCCCCGGTGGCCCGCCGCCCCGGCCGGTGGGCGGAGGCCCGTGGCCGGAGGGCGGAGGGCGGCCGGGTCAGGCCGTCACCGTCTCCGGCCGGGCCGTGTCCCGCCGGGCGCGCTCGCCCAGCTCCTCCGTCGGCACCGCGTGCGTCTCGCGGGCCGAGAGCGCGGCGATCACCGGCGGGACGCACAGCGCCGCCGTGAACAGCGCCACCGCGAACCAGTCGTCACCGTCCGGCCCGGCGATCTGCGCGGCGAAGGTCACCGCGAAGCCGGCCACCGCGAAGCCGATCTGCGTACCGATCGCCACCCCGGACAGCCGGACCCGGGTGGAGAACATCTCGCCGTAGAACGCGGGCCACACGCCGTTCGCCGCGCTGTAGACGACGCCGAAGGCGAGGATGCCGGTCAGGAACGTCAGCGGGTAGGACCCGGACGAGATCGCCCACAGGTACAGGAACATCGTCACCGCGCTGCCGACCGCGCCGACCAGGAACACCGGGCGCCTGCCGATCCGGTCGGACAGCGTCGCCCAGAGCGGGATCGCGGCGAGCGCGACGACGTTGGCGAGGGCACCCACCCACAGCATGGCGGTACGGGACATGCCGACCGAGTCGCTGGTGGCGTACGCCAGTGCCCAGACCGTGAAGATCGTGCTGACCGAGGCGACGAGCGCACCCCCGACCACCCGCAGCACGTCCGCCCAGTGGTCGCGCGCCAGCACCACCAGCGGCATCTTCTCGACCCCCTCCGTGGCGGCCTGCTGTGCGAAGGCCGGCGTCTCGTCGAGCTTGCGGCGGATGACGAAGCCGACGACGGCGACCAGGACGCTCAGCCAGAACGGGACGCGCCAGCCCCAGGACAGCAACTGCTCCTCCGGGAGCGCGGCCACGGGGAGGAACACCAGGGTGGCGAGCAGCTGCCCGCCCTGGGTGCCGCTGAGGGTGAAGCTGGTGAAGAAGCCCCGTCGGCGCGGTGGCGCGTGCTCCAGGGTCATCGAGTTGGCGCTCGCCTGTTCGCCCGCCGCCGATATGCCCTGCAGCACGCGGCAGGCCACGAGCAGGACCGGAGCCAGGGTGCCGACCTGGTCGCGGGTGGGCAGACAGCCGATGAGGAACGTCGAGACGCCCATCAGGACCAGCGTGAACACCATGATCTTCTTGCGGCCCATGCGGTCGCCGACGTGACCGAGGAAGAACGCGCCGACCGGGCGGGCCGCGTAGGCGACACCGAAGGTGGCCAGCGACAGCAGGGTCGCGGTGGCCGGGTCGGACTCGTCGAAGAAGATCTCGGGGAAGATCAGCGCGGCGGCACTGCCGTAGATGAAGAAGTCGTAGTACTCCAGGGCGCTGCCGATCCAGGCGGCGGTCGCGGCCTTCTTCGGCTGGCCGGGCGGGGCGGCGCCCTGGGACGCGGGGGCGGGGACGGACACGGCGTTGCTCCTTCGGGGGACTCCACGGTAGGCGGAGTGAGCGGAGGGGAGAAGTGCCGATCGGCTAATTAACCCACTGGGTAGTTAGTCGCGGTTGGGAAGGGATGTTGCGCGCACGTTTCCCGCGTGTCAAGGGGTGCCGCCGTCCCGCCGCCCCGCGCGGTCAGTGTGCGGCGCGCTCCGCCGTGAGGTAGGCGATCACCATGTCGCCCAGCATGGCGCGGTAGTGCTCGCGCTGCGCCGGGTCCACCAGGTCGCGGCCGAACAGCGCGCCGAAGGTGTGCCGGTTGGCGACCCGGAAGAAGCAGAAGGAGCTGATCATGGCGTGCAGGTCGACGGCGTCCACGTCGGCCGTGAACAGGCCGGACCGCCGCCCCTCCTCCAGGATCCGGCGGATCACGTCGAGCGCCGGGGAGCCGATGCTGGCGAGCATCTCGGAGGAGGCGATGTGCTCGGCGTCGTGGATGTTCTCGATGCTGACCAGGCGGATGAAGTCGGGATGCCGCTCGTGGTGGTCGAAGGTGACCTCCGCGAGGCGCCGGATGGCCGCCACCGGGTCCAGGTGCTCGACGTCGAGCCGCTGCTCGGCCTCCCGGATCACGCTGTACGCCCGCTCCAGCACGGCCGTGAACAACTGCTCCTTGCCGCCGAAGTAGTAGTAGATCATCCGCTTCGTGGTGCGGGTGCGGGCGGCGATCTCGTCCACGCGGGCGCCGTCGTAGCCGGCCCGGGCGAACTCCCGCGTGGCCACGTCGAGGATCTCGGCCTGGGTGCGGGCGGCGTCACGGGTGCGCGCGCCGGATCGTGCCGGTTCGTCGACGCTGGTCATCGGGATCCTTCGGCTGCGGGGCGACGGGTGCGGTGGGGTGTGCCGGTGATTGTAGAAGCCTCCCGCTTCCCAGACGCCCCGCCCTCCTGCTATGACTAACGTACTGGTTCGTACATTACGCTCGGGTGGAGATCCGAGCCGCTCAGGAGGTCCCCGGTGTCCAAGGACTCGTATCTCGTCGGGCTGATCGGCTCCGGCATCGGTCCCTCGCTCAGCCCGGCCCTGCACGAGCGGGAGGCCGACCGGCAGGGCCTGCGCTACCTGTACCGGCTGATCGACATCGACGCCCTCGGTGTCCCGCCGGAGGCGGTGGGCGACCTGGTGCGCGCGGCCCGCGACCTGGGCTTCGACGGTCTGAACATCACCCACCCCTGCAAGCAGCTGGTCATCGAGCACCTGGACGCCCTCGCCCCCCAGGCGGAGGCACTCGGCGCGGTCAACACCGTCGTCTTCGACGACACCGGCCGGGCCACCGGCCACAACACCGACGTCACCGGTTTCGCCGCGTCCTTCGCGCGGGGACTGCCCGACGCCCCGCTGGAGCGGATCGTGCAGCTCGGGGCGGGCGGCGCGGGGGCCGCCGTCGCCCACGCCACGCTCACCCTGGGCGCCGCACGGGTCACCGTCGTCGACGCGGTGCCCGAACGGGCCGCCGCCCTCGCCGCCTCGCTGGACCGGCACTTCGGGGACGGCCGCGCCGCCCACGCCGCGCCGGACGCGCTGCCGGGGCTGTTGACCACCGCCGACGGCATCGTGCACGCCACCCCCACCGGCATGGCCGCCCACCCGGGGCTGCCCCTGCCCGCCGAGCTGCTGCACCCCGCGCTGTGGGTCGCCGAGGTCGTCTACCGCCCGCTGGAGACCGAGCTGCTGCGCACCGCCCGCGCGCTGGGCTGCGCCACCCTCGACGGCGGCGGCATGGCCGTCTTCCAGGCGGCCGACGCGTTCCGGCTGTTGACCGGGCGGGAACCCGACGCCGTGCGGATGCTCGCCGACATCACCGACCTGGCGGGCGCCCTCGGGGCCCCGCAGCAGGCAAGCAGTGGAAAGAGGTAGCCACGTGCGGACGTCCATCGCCACCGTTTCCCTCAGCGGGTCCCTCACCGAGAAGCTCACCGCCGCCTCCCTGGCCGGCTTCGACGGCGTGGAGATCTTCGAGAACGACCTGCTGGCCAGTCCGCTCACCCCCGAGGAGATCCGCGCCCGCTGCGCCGACCTCGGCCTCACCATCGACCTCTACCAGCCCATGCGGGACATCGAGGCGCTGCCCGAGGAGGAGTTCGCCCGCGCCCTGCGCCGCGCCCGGCACAAGTTCGAGCTGATGCGCAGGCTCGGCGCGGACACCGTCCTGGTCTGCTCCAGCGTCTCCCCGCACGCGCTCGACGACGACGACCTCGCCGCCGAGCAGCTGAGCCGACTGGCCGGCCTGGCCGAGGAGCACGGCGTCCGCGTCGCCTACGAGGCGCTCGCCTGGGGCCGGCACATCAGCACCTACGACCACGCCTGGCGTGTCGTCGAGGCGGCCGGGCACCCGGCGCTCGGCACCTGCCTGGACAGTTTCCACATCCTCTCGCGCGGCAGCGACCCCAAGGGCATCGAGGACATTCCCGGTGAGAAGATCTTCTTCCTCCAGCTCGCCGACGCCCCGCTGCTCGCGATGGACGTGCTCCAGTGGAGCCGCCACTACCGCTGCTTCCCGGGCCAGGGCGGCTTCGACGTCGCGGGGCTGGTGCGGCACGTCCTGCGCGCCGGGTACGACGGCCCCCTCTCCCTGGAGGTCTTCAACGACGTCTTCCGGCAGTCCGAGGCCCGCTCCACGGCCGTGGACGCCCGGCGCTCGCTGCTGACGCTCCAGGAGACCGTCGGCCTCGCCACGCCGCCCGCGTCCTCCCCGCCCACGGGGATCGCCTTCGCCGAGCTGGTCACCCCGGACGCCGCACCGGTCACGGCCGTGCTCGGCGCGCTGGGCTTCGCCAGGACCGCCCGGCACCGCGGGAAACCCGTGGACCTGTGGCAGCGGGGCGAGGCCCGCGTCCTGGTCCACACCGGACCGGCCGAACGCCGTGACGGCACCCGGCTCGCCGCCGTCGGCCTTCAGTCGCCCGACCCCGCCGGGGCCGCCCGCCGCGCCGAGGCGCTGCTGGCTCCGGTCCTGCCCCGCCGCCGCGCCCCCGGGGACGCCCCGCTGGAGGCCGTCGCCGCGCCCGACGGCACGGAGCTGTTCTTCTGCGCCACCGAGCGCCCCGGACCGCCCGGCCGGCAGGCCACCCGGCAGCCCGACTGGCGGGCCGACTTCGAGGACACCGGTGAGGAGGCCGAGGACGGCGCGGCCTGGCGCGTCGACCACCTCTCCCTCGCCCAGCCCTGGCACCAGTTCGACGAGGCGACCCTGTTCCACCGCAGCGTGCTCGGGCTGCGCCCGCAGGAGAGCGTGGACGTCGCCGATCCCTACGGCCTGCTGCGCTCCCGCGCCGTCACCACCGAGGACGGCGCCGTCCGCATCGTGCTGACCGTCGGCGCGGCCCCCACCGACGACACCGCGCACGCCCAGCACATCGCCCTGGCCACCGACGACGTGGTCGCCGCCGCCCGCCGCTTCCGCGCCGCCGGAGGCCAGCTGCTGCCGATCCCCGCCAACTACCACGACGACCTCGCCGCCCGCTACGAGTTCGCCGACGGGGAGCTGGAGACCTACCGTGAACTGGGCATCCTCTACGACCGCGACGCCCACGGCACCTTCCGGCACTGCTACACGCACACCGTCGGACGGGTCTTCTTCGAACTCGTCCAGCGGGACGGCGGCTACCGCGGCTACGGGGCGGCGGGCGCCCCGGTCCGACTGGCCGCGCAGCACGCGGTGCGCGGCTTCACTGGCGGCTGACGGTGCGGGTCAGACCGGTGATCACCGTCGTGGCCAGGATCCAGCCCGTGATGATCAGGAGGTACGCCAGCGTCTGGTGCCCGCCCTCGGGGGCGAACGCGTTCTCCTGGCCGAAGGAGATCACCGGCAGCAGCAGGTCCAGGGTGTAGAAGACCGGGTCGAAGTCGGGTGCCTCGGCCGGCTTCAGCGGCGCCGGATGGTCCAGGCCGTACGCCACCGAGCCGATCGCGAGCAGCGACAGCAGCCAGCCGCCCGCCCGCAGCGGCCGGAAGCCGTACCCGACGGTGACGTCCTGGAGGTGTCCCCACAGGCGGCCGTACCAGGGCAGCGTGCGCCGGCGACGCCGCTGCTTGGCCAGCTGCACCCGCCGGGCCGCGTCGTCGTCGCCGATCCGGCGGTACGCGGCGGTCAACTGCTCGTAGGTGAAGGGCAGGTAGCTGTCGCCCAGCTCCAGCATGGGCAGCCGCCGTTCGGCGGGCTCGTGCGGGATGAGCGAGGTGTAGGCGAGGTCGTTCAGCTGCACCCGGTCCGGTACCGCCTCGGGTTCCACGAACAGCACGTCCACCTGGGCGCGGCGCAGGTTGAGGGTGCCCTCCACCTTCGGGCACTGGCGCAGCCACAGCTCGCCGATCACGGTACTGCTCGCGCGCAGCGCGGTCCCCCCGGGATGGGACAGGCGCGCCATCGACAGGTCCAGCCGGCCGGGTATCCGAGCGCCCCGGAACTCCAGCCGGCCCCGGACCTCTGCCTGCCGCAGCAGCACGTCGGCCTCGGCAGCGAGCGTCTCGGCGTGCAGGGCGGTGCCGTCGGGCCGGTCGAGGACCGCGTCGGCGAGGTTGACCGTCCCGGCCACCCGAGCGCCGGTCAGCCGCACCTCCCCGCGGGCGCGCAGTCCCGGCGCCCACAGGTCGGCGCCCAGGACCGCCTGGTTCAGCTGGAGCACCGGCCCCTCGCTGTCCGGCGCGTGGAGGTCCGTGCTCTCCAGGTACAGGCTCCCGGTGACCTCCGCGCCGCCGAGCCGCACCATCCCGGAGAACCGGGCGCGGGTCAGCCTCAGCACGCCCTCCACCCGGACCGCGTGCGCGATCAGACCGGGCAACGCCGACTCGCTCAGGTTCACCTCGCGCAGCCGCGCCGCGTACAGCCGGGGCGTTTCCCCGAAGTGGCAGTGCCGCAGCCGCACGGGGTGCTCGACCGTCGCGTACTGCAACTCCAGGGTGCCGGTGACGCGCGCCCCCGCCACATTGAGCGCGGCCACCTCGCCCTCCTGCCGGGGGCCGTCCAGGAGCAGCGCCCTCAGCACACCCGCGCGCACGGTCCGTTCCGGCCCCCAGGAGCCGCCGCCCGCCGGGTCCTCGTCGTCCGCCGTGCGGAAGTCCACGTGGGTGCCGGTGGCGAACGCCCGCCAGACGCGCGCTTCGGCCGGTGTCAGGTCGTTGATCTCCATCAGGGAGGGACTCTGACCCGAACCGGCCGATCACGTCAACGCGCTTTCCAGGCGGCCTACTTCTTGGCGGCCTCCACGGCGTGCCCGCCGAACTGGTTGCGCAGCGCGGCGATCATCTTCATCTGCGGCGAGTCGTCCTGCCGGGAGGCGAACCGGGCGAACAGCGACGCCGTGATCGCGGGCAGCGGCACCGCGTTGTCGATGGCCGCCTCCACGGTCCAGCGGCCCTCACCGGAGTCCTCCGCGTAACCGCGCAGCTTGTCCAGGTGGTGGTCCTCGTCGAGGGCGTTGACGGCCAGGTCCAGCAGCCAGGAGCGAATCACCGTGCCCTCCTGCCAGGAGCGGAAGACCTCGCGGACGTTGTCCACGGAGTCGACCTTCTCCAGCAGCTCCCAGCCCTCGGCGTAGGCCTGCATCATGGCGTACTCGATGCCGTTGTGGACCATCTTGGAGAAGTGCCCCGCGCCGACCTTGCCGGCGTGGACGTACCCGTAGGGGCCGTCGGGCTTGAGCGCGTCGAAGATCGGCTTGAGGTCGTCGACGACCTCCTTCTCACCGCCGACCATCAGGGCGTAGCCGTTCTTCAGGCCCCACACACCGCCCGAGACGCCGGCGTCGACGAAGTTGATGCCGCGCTTGGCCAGCTCCTCGGCGTGCTTCTCGTCGTCCGTCCAGCGGGAGTTGCCGCCGTCGATGACGGTGTCGCCGTGCCGGAGCAGGTTCGCCAGCTGGTCGATGACGCCCTGGGTGGCGGCGCCGGCCGGCACCATGACCCAGATCGCGCGCGGCCGCTCCAACTGCTCGACCAGGTCGACCAGGCTGGTGACGTCGGCCTTCTCCGGATTGGTGTCGTACCCGACGACGGTGTGGCCGGCGTTGCGCAGGCGCTCGCGCATGTTGCCGCCCATCTTGCCGAGACCAACAAGACCGATCTGCATGTCAGTGCCCTTCCTTCAGTTCACGGTAGGCGGCCACCAGCGCGGCCGTGGAGGGGTCGAGGCCGGGCACGTCCGCGCCCTCGGTGAGGGCCGGCTCGACGCGCTTGGCCAGCACCTTGCCCAGTTCGACGCCCCACTGGTCGAAGGAGTCGATGTTCCAGACCGCGCCCTGCACGAACACCTTGTGCTCGTACAGCGCGATCAGCTGGCCGAGGACGGAGGGGGTCAGCTCGGCGGCCAGCACGGTGGTCGTGGGGTGGTTGCCCCGGAAGGTGCGGTGCGGCACCTGCTCCTCGGACACCCCCTCCGCGCGGACCTCCTCGGCGGTCTTGCCGAAGGCCAGCGCCTGCCCCTGGGCGAACAGGTTGGCCATCAGCAGGTCGTGCTGGGCCTTCAGCTCGTCGCTCAGCTCGGCCACGGGCCGGGCGAAGCCGATCAGGTCGGCCGGGATCAGCTTGGTGCCCTGGTGGATCAGCTGGTAGTAGGCGTGCTGGCCGTTGGTGCCGGGCGTGCCCCACACCACCGGGCCGGTCTGCCACTCGACGGGGCGTCCCTCGCGGTCCACCGACTTGCCGTTGGACTCCATGTCCAGCTGCTGGAGGTAGGCGGTGAACTTCGACAGGTAGTGGCTGTACGGCAGCACCGCGTGCGACTGGGCGTCCATGAAGTTGCCGTACCAGACGCCCAGCAGCCCCAGGATCAGCGGCGCGTTGACCGGTGCCTCGGCGTTCTGGAAGTGCTCGTCGACGATGCGGAAGCCGTCGAGCATCTCCCGGAAGCGGTCCGGGCCGATGGCGATCATGAGGGAGAGCCCGATCGCCGAGTCGTACGAGTAGCGGCCGCCGACCCAGTCCCAGAACTCGAACATGTTGGCCGTGTCGATGCCGAAGCCGGCGACCTTCTCCTCGTTGGTCGACAGGGCCACGAAGTGCCGGGCGACCGCCTTCTCGTCGCCGTCGAGCCCCGCCAGCAGCCAGGAGCGCGCCGAGGTCGCGTTCGTGATCGTCTCGATCGTGGTGAAGGTCTTGGACGCCACGATGAACAGCGTCTCGGCCGGGTCCAGGTCCCGGACCGCCTCGTGCAGGTCGGCGCCGTCCACGTTGGACACGAACCGGAAGGTGAGTGAGCGTTCGGTGAAGGCCCGCAGCGCCTCGTACGCCATCGCCGGACCGAGGTCCGAGCCGCCGATGCCGATGTTGACGACGTTGCGGATGCGCTTGCCGGTGTGGCCGGTCCACTCGCCGGAGCGGACCCGGTCCGCGAAGGCGGCCATCTTGTCGAGTACGGCGTGCACCTTCGGTACGACGTTCTCACCGTCGACCTCGATCACCGCGTCCCGGGGCGCCCGCAGCGCGGTGTGCAGCACCGCCCGGTCCTCGGTGATGTTGATCCGCTCACCGCGGAACATGGCGTCCCGCAGCTCGGCCACGCCCGTGGCCTCGGCGAGTTCCCGCAGCAGGGCGAGCGTGTCGTCGGTGACCAGGTTCTTGGAGTAGTCGATGCGCAGGTCGCCGACGCGCACGACGTACCGCTCGGCGCGCCCGGGGTCGTCGGCGAACAGCTCGCGCAGGTCCGGCCGCGGCAGCGCGTCCTTGCGGTGGTCCGCCAGCGCGGTCCACTCGGGGCGCCGGTCGAGCTTCGGGGTGTCAGACATGGACAGGGGTCTCCTTGCCGGCCGCGCCGCGCAGGGCGATGGCGTACATCTCGTCGGCGTCGAGGCGCCTGAGCTCCTCGGCGATGAGTTCGGAGGTGGAGCGGACCTTCAGCGCGAGGGACCGCGGGGGCTGGTCGGGAAGGGTCATCGTGGCGAGCGGGCCCTCCGGCCGGTCGATGAGGATCTCGCCGTTCGCGGTGCCCAGGCGGACGGCCGTGACGACCGGACCGTCGGTGACCACCCGGTCGACCCGCACGTCAAGCCGGGCCTCCAGCCAGCGGGCCAGCAGCTCGGCCGCCGGGTTGTCGGCCTCGGCCTCCACGGTCGCCGAGGTCACCGGCACCCGGGCCTGGTCGAGCGCGGCGGCCAGCATGGAGCGCCACAGCGTCAGCCGGGTCCAGGCGAGGTCGGTGTCACCGGGCGCGTAGGTGCGGACCCGGCGCTCCAGGACCTCCATCGGCCGCTCGACCGCGTAGAGGTCGGTGATCCGGCGCTGGGCCAGCGCCCCCAGCGGGTCCTTCGCGGGGTCGTCCGGCGCCTCCACCGGCCACCACACGACGACCGGGGCGTCCGGCAGCAGCAGCGGCAGCACGACCGAGTCGGCGTGCTCGGACACCTCGCCGTACATGCGCAGCACGACCGTCTCGCCGGTGCCGGCCTCGGAGCCCACCCGGACCTCGGCGTCGAGGTGCGAGCGGGTGCGGTCGCGCAGGTTGCGGGCGTGCCGCTTGATGACGACCAAGGTGCGCGAGGGGTGCTCGTGCGAGGCCTCCTCGGCCGCCTTGATGGCGTCGTAGGCGTTCTCCTCGTCCGTGACGATCACCATCGTCAGGACCATGCCCACGGCCGGCGTGCCGATGGCCCGGCGGCCCTGCACCAGCGCCTTGTTGATCTTGCTTGCCGTGGTGTCGGTCAGGTCGATCCTCATGGCCTGCGCCAGCTCCGTCCGTCTCGTGCGAGCATCTCGTCGGCTTCCCGCGGTCCCCAGCCGCCGGAGGCGTACTGCGCGGGCCGCTCGTGCGTGGCCCAGTACTCCTCAATCGGGTCCAGGATGCGCCAGGACTCCTCCACCTCCTGGTGGCGGGGGAAGAGGTTGGCGTCGCCCAGGAGGACGTCCAGGATCAGCCGTTCGTACGCCTCCGGGCTGGACTCCGTGAACGACTCGCCGTACGCGAAGTCCATCGACACGTCCCGGATCTCCATCGAGGTGCCGGGCACCTTCGAGCCGAACCGCACCGTCATGCCCTCGTCCGGCTGGACGCGGATGACGATGGCGTTCTCGCCCAGTTCCTCCGTGGCGGTGGAGTCGAAGGGGGAGTGCGGGGCCCGCTGGAAGACCACCGCGATCTCGGTGACCCGGCGGCCCAGCCGCTTGCCGGTGCGCAGGTAGAAGGGGACGCCCGCCCAGCGGCGGTTGTCGATGCCCAGCTTGATCGCGGCGTAGGTGTCGGTCGTGGAGGCCGGGTCGATGCCCTCCTCCTCCAGGTAGCCGGGCACCTGCGCGCCGCCCTGCCAGCCGCCCGCGTACTGCCCGCGCACGGTGTGCTCGCCGAGGTCGTCCGGCAGCCGTACCGCCTTCAGCACCTTCAGCTTCTCGGTGAGCAGCGAGGGGGCGTCGAAGGAGGCGGGCTCCTCCATGGCGGTGAGGGCCATCAGCTGGAGCAGGTGGTTCTGAATGACGTCGCGGGCGGCGCCGATGCCGTCGTAGTAGCCGGCCCGGCCGCCGATGCCGATGTCCTCGGCCATGGTGATCTGCACGTGGTCCACGTAAGACCGGTTCCAGATCGGCTCGTACATCTGGTTGGCGAAGCGCAGCGCCAGGATGTTCTGGACGGTCTCCTTGCCCAGGTAGTGGTCGATCCGGAACACCTGCTCCGGGTCGAACACCTCGTGCACCAGCGCGTTCAGGTCGCGGGCGCTGTCCAGGTCGTGCCCGAACGGCTTCTCGATGACGGCGCGGCGCCAGGAGCCCTCGGGGGCGTCGGTCAGCCCGTGCTTCTTGAGCTGCTGGACGACCTTGGGGAAGAACTTCGGCGGCACCGAGAGGTAGAAGGCGTAGTTGCCGCTGGTCCCGCGGGAGGCGTCCAGCTCCTCCACGGCCGCGCGCAGCTGTTCGAACGCGTCGTCGTCGTCGAAGTCGCCCGGGATGAAGCGCATGCCCTCGGCCAGCTGCTGCCAGACCTCCTCGCGGAACGGCGTGCGCGCGTGCTCCTTGACGGCGTCGTGCACGACCTGCGCGAAGTCCTGGTCCTCCCAGTCCCGGCGCGCGAAGCCGACCAGGGAGAAGCCCGGCGGCAGCAGACCGCGGTTGGCCAGGTCGTACACGGCCGGCATCAGCTTGCGCCGCGACAGGTCGCCGGTGACGCCGAAGATGACCAGCCCGGACGGGCCGGCGATCCGGGGGAGGCGGCGGTCCTGGGGATCGCGCAGCGGGTTGCTCCAGTCGAGCGGTGCCGCGGGCGCCACGGTCCGCCCGGCCGCGCTCTTCTGCTTCGCGTTCTTGGCGGCGCGGGCCGTCCCGGTCTTCTGGGCGGCCCGGGCGGGCCTGCCCGACCTCGCCGCCTTCGGTGCCCCGGCGGCCGCGGCCTGTTCGGCCTCCTCGGCCTCCTCGGCGTGCAGCGGCCCCGCGGCCTCCTGCGCGGCCTCGGCCTCCTTGGCCTCCTTCGTCGCCTTGGTCTCGTGGACCGTCGTAGCGGGAAGGTCCTCGCTCATTCCCCGTCAACTCCCTTGCTGTCGAGGGACTTCGTCACGGCGTCGAGCAGGTCCTGCCAGGCCGCCTCGAACTTGGCCACGCCCTCCTGCTCCAGCTGCTGCACCACCTCGTCGTACGCGATGCCGAGCCGCTCCACGGCCTCCAGGTCCGCCCGGGCCTGGGCGTAACCACCGGTGACCGTGTCGCCCCGGACGTCGCCGTGATCCGCGGCGGCGGCCAGGGTGGCCTCCGGCATCGTGTTCACGGTGCCGGGAGCGACCAGCTCCTCCACGTACAGGGTGTCCCGGAATGCCGGGTCCTTCACCCCGGTCGACGCCCACAGAGGGCGCTGGGGGTGGGCACCGGCTCCGGCGAGGGCGGTGAAGCGCTCGCCGGCGAAGACCTCCTCGTACGCCTCGTAGGCCAGCCGTGCGTTGGCCAGGGCCGCCTTGCCCCGCAGGGCGAGGGCCTCGTCCGTGCCCAGCAGGGACAGCCGCTTGTCGATCTCGCTGTCGACGCGGGAGACGAAGAAGGAGGCGACGGAGTGGATGTCCGCCAGGTCGAGCCCGGCCGCCCGGGCCTTCTCCAGGCCGGCGAGATAGGCGGCCATGACCTCGCGGTAGCGCTCCAGGGAGAAGATCAGCGTGACGTTGACGCTGATGCCGGCGCCGATGACCTCGGTGATCGCCGGGAGACCGGCCTTCGTCGCCGGGATCTTGATCATCACGTTGGGGCGGTCCACCAGCCACGCCAGCTGACGGGCCTCGGCGATGGTGGCCCGCGTGTCGTGGGCGAGCCGCGGGTCGACCTCGATGGAGACCCGGCCGTCCCGGCCGCCGGTGGCGTCGTACACCTCGCGCAGCACGTCGGCGGCGGCGCGGACGTCGGCGGTGGTCATCATGCGGACCGCCTCGTCGACGGTGACGCCCCGGGTCGCGAGGTCGGCGAGCTGCTCCTCGTAACCCTCTCCGGAGCCGATCGCGGCCTGGAAGATCGAGGGGTTGGTGGTGACGCCGACGACGTTCCTCGTCGCGATCAGCTCGGCGAGGTTGCCGGACTCGATCCGCCGCCGCGACAGGTCGTCCAGCCATACGGAGACGCCCGCCTCGGACAGGCGTCGCAGTGCTCCCGCGGTCGCGGTTGCTTCGGTCACAGTGATCATCTTCTCTTTCTGCGGTTCCTCGTGGGTTCTTCCCGCGGCCGGCCGACCGGTGCGGTCGGACGCGGTCCGGTGCGATCCGGCCGGATCAGCCGCGGACGGCGGCCAGGGACTCCCTGGCGGCGGCGACGACGTGCTCGGCGGTGAAGCCGAACTCGGTGAACAGGGTCTCGGCGTCGGCGGAGGCGCCGAAGTGCTCCAGGGAGACGATGCGTCCCGCGTCCCCGACGAACCGGTGCCAGGTCAGGCCGATACCGGCCTCCACGGCCACCCGGGCCCGCACGGACGGCGGCAGCACGCTCTCGCGGTACGCGCGCGGCTGCTCCTCGAACCACTCCACGGACGGCATCGACACCACCCGGGTGGCGGTCCCCTCGGCCTCCAGCGCCTCCCGGGCCGCCACGGCGAGCTGCACCTCGGACCCGGTGGCGATCAGGACGACGTCCGGGGCGCCGGTGGAGGCGTCCGCCAGGACGTATCCGCCCCTGGCCGCGTCGGGGTTCGGCTCGTAGGTCGGCACGCCCTGGCGGGTGAGGACGAGGCCGTGCGGGGCCGGCCGGGTCGAGTGGCGCCGGAGGATCTCGGCCCAGGCGGTCGCGGTCTCGTTGGCGTCGGCCGGGCGGACCACGTTCAGACCCGGGACGGCGCGCAGCGAGGCGAGGTGTTCGACGGGCTGGTGGGTCGGGCCGTCCTCGCCGAGGCCGATGGAGTCGTGCGTCCAGACGTACGTCACCGGCAGCTGCATCAGCGCGGACATCCGCACGGCGTTGCGCATGTAGTCGGAGAAGACCAGGAAGGTGCCGCCGTAGACGCGGGTGTTGCCGTGCAGCGCGATGCCGTTCATCTCCGCCGCCATCGAGAACTCGCGGATGCCGAAGTGGACGGTGCGGCCGTAGGGGTCGGCCGTCGGCAGCGGGTTGTCCTCGGGGAGGAAGGAGCTGGTGCTGTCGATCGTGGTGTTGTTCGAACCGGCCAGGTCGGCCGAGCCGCCCCACAGCTCGGGCAGCACCGGACCGAGTGCCTGGAGGACCTGGCCGGAGGCGGCGCGGGTGGCGAGCGCCTTGCCCGTCTCGAACACCGGCAGCGCGTCCGCCCAGCCCTCGGGCAGCCGGCCGGCCACCACCCGGTCGAAGAGTTCGGCGCGCCGCGGCTGGGCGCCCCGCCACTTGTCGATCCGCTTGTCCCAGGCGGCGTGCGCCTCGGCACCCCGGTCCAGGGCCCGGCGGGTGTGGGCGAGGACCTCGTCCGGGACCTCGAAGCTCCGGTCCGGGGCGAAGCCGAGGACGCGCTTGGTGGCGGCGACCTCGTCCTCGCCGAGGGCGGAGCCGTGGGAGGCCTCGGTGTTCCGCGCGTTCGGGGCGGGCCAGGCGATGATCGTGCGCATGGCGATGATGGAGGGCCGGCCGGTCTCCGCCCTGGCCGCGGTCAGCGCCGCGTACAGGGCGTGCGGGTCGACGTCGCCGTTCTCGGCGGGCTCGATGCGCCGTACGTGCCAGCCGTAGGCCTCGTACCGCTTCAGCACGTCCTCGGAGAAGGCGGTCGCGGTGTCGCCCTCGATGGAGATGTGGTTGTCGTCGTAGAGGAGGACGAGGTTGCCGAGCCGCTGGTGACCGGCGAGCGACGACGCCTCCGCGGAGACGCCCTCCTGGAGGTCGCCGTCGGAGACGATCGCCCAGACGGTGTGGTCGAAGGGGGACTCGCCCGTGGGGGCCTCCGGGTCGAACAGGCCCCGCTCGTACCGGGCGGCCATCGCCATGCCCACCGCGTTGGCGACGCCCTGGCCCAGCGGCCCGGTGGTGGTCTCCACGCCCGCGGTGTGTCCGTACTCGGGGTGGCCGGGCGTCTTGGCGCCGTGGGTACGGAAGGCCTTCAGATCGTCAAGTTCCAGCTCGTACCCGGCGAGGTGGAGCTGGGTGTAGAGGGTCAGCGAGGTGTGGCCGGGGGAGAGGACGAAGCGGTCACGGCCGGTCCACTCCGGATCGGCCGGATCGTGTCGCATCACCTTCTGAAAGAGCGTGTACGCGGCCGGGGCCAGGGCCATCGCCGTACCCGGATGCCCGTTGCCGACCTTCTGCACGGCGTCGGCCGCGAGGACACGGGCGGTGTCGACGGCACGCCGGTCGAGTTCGGTCCATTCGAAGCGGTCCGCGCTGTCCACTGTGTGCGTGCTCATCTTCAAGAAATCCTCGATCGGAGCGAAGTTGCCGGTCTGACGTGTTCAAACTTAAAAGTCTGACTTTTGTGAGTGAAGGTCGTCGTGTGCCAGCCTGTGGTGAAACTGGGACACGCCCGCGCGACCGGGCGCACGGGTGGAACGGCACGAGAAGGACATGGCGGACGAAAACATCCAAGACCGTGACGGTGGCGGCATCGGCGGAGGCGACGGGATCGACACCTTCCCCTTCCCGGTCGATCTCAGCCTCCTCGGCGTCGGTGTGCAGGTCGGTCCCATGGGCGCCGGCCGCACCTGGCACGCACACGCCCCGCTGCACCGTGTGCACCGCATCGACTTCCACGTCGTCATGCTCTTCACCGGCGGCCCGGTCCGTCACATGATCGACTTCACCGAGTACGAGGCGACGGCCGGCGACCTGCTGTGGATCCGGCCCGGACAGGTCCACCGCTTCTCGCAGGACAGCGAGTACCGCGGAACGGTGCTGACCATGCAGCCCGGCTTCCTGCCCCGCGCCACGGTGCAGGCCACCGGCCTCTACCGCTACGACCTGCCGCCCCTGCTCCACCCCGACGAGGCGCGGCTCGCCGGGCTGACGGCCGCGCTGGACCAGCTGCACCGGGAGTACGAGGACGCCACCACCCTGCCCCTCAGCCTGCACACCGCCGTACTGCGCCACACGCTCTCCGCGTTCCTGCTGCGCCTCGCCCATCTCGCGGTCAGCTCCGCGCGGGCGGCGCGCGAGGGCCTCGGGGACGTGCCGAACGACACCACCTTCACCCTCTTCCGGGACGCGGTCGAGCGGGGCTTCGCCACCAACCACAGCGTCAGCGCCTACGCCGACGCGCTCGGTTACTCCCGCCGCACCCTCGTCCGCGCGGTACGCGCCGCCACCGGAGAGACGCCCAAGGGGTTCATCGACAAGCGGGTCGTCCTGGAGGCCAAGCGCCTCCTCGCCCACACCGACATGCCCATCGGCCGGGTCGGCGCGGCGGTCGGCTTCCCGGACGCGGCGAACTTCTCCAAGTTCTTCCACCAGCACACGGACCAGACGCCGGCGGGGTTCCGGGCCGAGCTGCGCTGAAACGCCGTCACCCGCCGGGGTACGGGCGCCGGCGGTCGGTGTGCCGCACGGCCCGGCGTGCCATGATCGGCGCCAGGCGGAAGTGCGGCCGGTGAGGGAAGGGTGCGGGCGTGAGGCTGACGATTCTGGGCGGCGGCGGTTTCCGGGTGCCGCTCGTGTACGGCGCCCTGCTCGGGGACCGTGCCGAGGGACGCGTGACGCACGTCGTGCTGCACGACCTCGACGCGGCACGCCTGTCGGCGGTCACCAGGGTGCTGGCCGAACAGGCGGCCGGGGTGGCCGACGCGCCCGAGGTGACCGCCACGACCGATCTGGACGAGGCGCTGCGCGGCGCCGACTTCGTGTTCTCGGCGATCCGTGTCGGCGGCCTCGAAGGCCGCGCCGAGGACGAACGGGTGGCGCTCGCCGAGGGCGTGCTCGGGCAGGAGACGGTCGGCGCGGGCGGCATCGCCTACGGGCTGCGGACCGTTCCCGTCGCCGTGGACATCGCGCGCCGGGTGGCCCGGCTGGCGCCGGACGCCTGGGTCATCAACTTCACCAACCCGGCCGGTCTGGTCACCGAGGCCATGGCCCGTCACCTCGGCGACCGCGTCATCGGCATCTGCGACTCGCCGGTCGGTCTCGGCCGCCGCGTCGCCCGCGTGCTGGGCGCCGACCCGCGGCGGGCCTACGTCGACTACGTCGGCCTCAACCACCTCGGCTGGGTGCGCGGTCTGCGCGTCGCCGGCCGCGACGAACTCCCGCGGCTGCTCGCCGACCCGGCACTGCTCGGATCGTTCGAGGAGGGCCGGCTCTTCGGCGCCGAGTGGCTGCGCTCCCTCGGCGCGATCCCCAACGAGTACCTGCACTACTACTACTTCAACCGGGAGACCGTCCGCGCCTACCGGGAGGCCGACCGCACCCGGGGCGCCTTCCTGCGCGACCAGCAGGCCGCCTTCTACGAGGAGATGCGCCGGGCCGACGCCCCGGCGCTCGCCACCTGGGACCGCACCCGCGCCGAACGCGAGGCCACCTACATGGCCGAGAACCGGGAGACGGCGGGTGCGGGCGAGCGCGAGGCGGACGACCTGTCCGGCGGCTACGAGAAGGTGGCGCTGGCGCTGATGCGGGCCGTGGCCCGCGACGAGCGCACCACCCTCATCCTCAACGTCCGCAATCGCGGCACCCTGTCGGTGCTCGACGCCGACGCCGTGATCGAGGTCCCGTGCCTGGTCGACGCCAACGGCGCGCACCCGGTGGCCGTCGACCCGCTGCCCGCTCACGCCACCGGGCTGGTCTGCTCGGTCAAGGCGGTCGAGCGCGAGGTCATGACGGCGGCCGAGACCGGTTCCCGCACGGCGGCGGTACGTGCCTTCGCCCTGCATCCCCTGGTCGACTCGGTCGACGTCGCCCACCGCCTCGTCGACGGCTACACGGCGGTCCATCCCGGTCTGGCGTACCTCGGGTAGGAGCGGCCCCGCGCGACGGACGTGCCCCGTCCGTCCCACGGGGGCGGCCCGGTGCGCCCGCCGCGCGGCTCGCCTACGCGGGGGCGCCTGCGGCCGGGTGGTCCGGTGCCGGAGCGCCCACCGGGCCGGCGGCCGGCGCCACGGCCGACGGGCGACTGGCGGACGCAGGAGCCGAGGCCGGAGCAGGGGATGGAGCCGGAGCAGGGGCTGACGCCATAGCCGAAGCAGGAGATGGAGCCGAAGCCTGAGCCGATGCGCTCGCGGACGGGGACGGGGCCGGCGACAGCGACGCGGATACCGCCCCGGTGGTCGGGGCCGGTCCGCCGGGCGGTTCCGTGCGCTGGTGGGGGAGGGGCACCGGGCGCAGCGAGCGCGGCCCGGACACCACCGCGTAGTCCTGCCCCAGGAACGGCGGGGTCAGTTCGCCCGGATCGTCGCCGAGGGCCAGCCGGACCGCCGCCCAGGGCGCGTTGACGCCGCACAGCGCCAGCTGGTGCAGCCCGCCGGCCGGGCGGGTGTTGACGTCCATCAGGACGGGCCGGTCGCCGAACATCCGGAACTGCACGTTGGACAGGTGGTGCAGCCCGAACGTCTCGGCGATCAGCCGGGCCGGTCCCAGCCACCGTTCGTGGAGCGTGAACCCCCGGCGGCGGCCGTTCTTGGTGCGGCCCACGGCCAGCCGCACCCGGTCGTCGGGCCCGGTGAGGCAGTCCACGGAGACCTCCGGCTGCTCCAGCCGCGGCATCACCAGCCAGTCCACCGGCTCCTCGGCAGCCCGCAGCGCCTCGACGACCAGCGGCAGCGGCACCTCCGGGCTCGGGAAGCCGTTCAGGTGGGCGAGGGAGAACGGGGCGCGCGTGACCATCCGGAAACCCACGCCGCCCGCGCCGGACGCCGGTTTGAAACACGCCCGGTGTCCTTGCCCCTCCAACTCCTCGACCACGGCGATGAGTTCGTCGGCCGTGCGGACCCGCCACCAGGGTGGGACCGGCACGCCGACCGCCCGTACGGCCTCGTAGGCGACCACCTTGTCCTGGAAGACGGCCACCGCCTCCGGGGGCGGCGCCAGCAACGCCGTACCGGCCGCCTCGAACTCGGCACGGTGGGCCACGAGCGCCGCCTGGTGCAGCCGGGGCACGAACACGTGGATGCCCCGGCGCGCGCACTGGTCCAGGGCGTACTCGACGTATCCGGCCGGGGACAGGCCCTCGGGCTCCAGCTCGGCCGTGTCGGCGGCGGCAAGGACGGGGGAGTCCGGGTCGCCGTGCGTGGCGTGGATCTCGACGGCCCGGTCGGCGGGATTTCTCCGCAGCTGATCCATGAAGAAGACGTTCTCCGCGTACGTGCGGTTGAGCCAGACGCGTACGGGAGAAACCATGCAGGCCGCCTTTCGCGGGTCGCGGGCAGGGCGAAGCCGGCCGTGCCCGGCCAAGGGGGATGGAGGGACACCAAGCCGCCCTGCGCGGAGGGAGAATCGTGGCGGTGGTGTCGGGGCGATCATAGGGGGTCCCGTGCCCGGGAGCGCAAAGCGCGTCACACGCATGCGTCCGCGCTCCTGGGGGGGCGGGCGCACCCGCTGGTCCGATGGGGCGAGCCGCCCTTGTGAGCGGGTCCGGGATGTGATCTCGTGACCTCGAACGCGCGTCCGGAAGGGGTGGGGATGACGGCGACGGACGATGGTCCGGGGCAGCTGTGGGCCATCAGCGACCTGCACATCGGCTACGAGGAGAACCGCGCACTGGTCGAGAAGATGCGCCCGGAATCCGACGACGACTGGCTCCTGGTGGCCGGCGACGTGGCGGAGACCGTGGCCGACGTCCGCTGGGCCCTCGGCACCCTCGCGGACCGCTTCCGCCGGGTGATCTGGACCCCCGGGAACCACGAACTCTGGACGCACCCCAAGGACTCCGTCACCCTGCGTGGCGTCGCCCGCTACGAGCACCTCGTCGAGATGTGCCGCGAGCTGGGCGTGACGACGCCCGAGGACCCGTACCCGGTGTGGGAGGGCGCAGGCGGTCCGGCGGTCGTCGCGCCGCTGTTCCTGCTCTACGACTACTCGTTCCTGCCCACCGGATGCGCGACCAAGGACGAGGGGCTGGCGTACGCCCACGGCACCGGCGTCGTGTGCAACGACGAGTACCTGCTCCACCCCGACCCGTACCCGAGCCGCGAGGCCTGGTGCCGGGCGCGGGTCGCGGAGACCGAGCGCAGGCTCGCCGCGCTCCCGGGCGGGCTGCCGACGATCCTCGTCAACCACTACCCGCTGGACCGCCACCCCACCGACGTCCTGTGGTACCCGGAGTTCGCCATGTGGTGCGGCACCCGCCTGACCGCCGACTGGCACCGCAGGTTCCGGGTCGACACCATGGTCTACGGACACCTGCACATCCCGCGGACCACCTGGCACGAGGGCGTCCGCTTCGAGGAGGTGTCGGTGGGCTACCCCCGCGAGTGGCGCAAGCGGACCGGGCAGCCCGGACAGCTGCGCCGCATCCTGCCGTCGCCGCCGCGAGAGGGGACCGCCCGGTGATCGAGGACCTGCTGCCCGCCACCGTGGTCACCGTGGAGACCCACGGGCGGGACGACGCCGGGCACCTGCCCCTCTACCCGGAGGAGGCGGCTCTCGTGGCCCGGGCGGTCGACAAACGCCGCCGGGAGTTCACCGCGGTGCGGTCCTGCGCACGCCGGGCCATGGAGAAGCTCGGCGTGCCGGCCCAGCCCGTGCTCCACGGCGAACGCGGTGCGCCGCAGTGGCCGTCCGGGCTGGTCGGCAGCATGACCCATTGCGACGGCTACTGCGCCGCCGCCCTGGTCCGCGCCACCGACCTGGCCTCCGTCGGTATCGACGCCGAGCCCGACGGGCCGCTGCCGGACGGCGTCCTGCCCGGTGTGTCCCTGCCCGTCGAGGCGGAGCGGCTGCGCCGGCTGGCCCGGGAGCGGCCCGGCGTCCACTGGGACCGGCTCCTCTTCAGCGCCAAGGAGTCGGTCTACAAGGCGTGGTTCCCCCTGACCGGGCAGTGGCTGGACTTCATGGAGGCCGACATCGAGATCTCCGTGGACCCGGTGGATCCGCGCCGCGGCACCCTGCGCGCCGCTCTCCTGGTGCCCGGCCCCCTCGTGGGCGGACGGCGCCTCGGCCACTTCGACGGCCGCTGGACCGCACGGCACGGCCTGGTCGCCACGGCGGTCACGGTCCCGCACGCCTGAACCCCGCCCCCCGGCCCCGGGCCCCGGCTCACGGTCGTGGGCACCAGTCGCGCAGGAGCCGGAAGAACGCCTCCTCGTTCCCCGTCAGTCCGGCGGCCTCCAGCGCCCGTTCCGCCTCGGCCAGCACGGAGGGCGGGACGACGGGTGGGCGCGGGGCGTCCGCCGGGCCCGCCGCGGTGTCGAAGCCGGCCCGCACGGTGTGCAGGAGCCGCAGGTAGGCCTGAACGGCCGTGCGCTCGTGGTCGGTCAGTACGGCGGTGGTCATCGGTCGGCTCTCCCCACAACGACGTCAGCGGTCACGCGCCCCCGCACGGCGGTGGCACACGTCCAGCTTGCCGCCCACCACTGACAATCCCGCTCAGGACTCCGGTCGCTTGACGCTCTCCAGGAGCATGTCCAGCCACTCGGCGACCTTGTCGCGGTGCTTGTCGGTGGGGAGTTGCGCGGCCCGCCAGGCGATCCCGCGCACGCCGTGGTCCTGCAGCAGCCGCTCCAGGGGGTCGTCGTCGACCGCGGCCGCCTGCCGCTCCCGGTCGGCGAGCTGCTGCAACAGCTCCTGCTCGGTGCGCTGCAGGGCGCTCGCGAGCGCCTCGGGGTCCTCGGCGGTGAGGAACCCGGCGTGCACCCGGAAGAAGCGCTGGATGGCGTCGCAGTGCTCCATGGTGGGCCGCCGGTCACCGTTGATGAGGGCGCCCGCCTGCTGCCGGGACATGCCGGCGCCGTCGGCGATCTCCTGCTGGGTGTACTTGCGGCCGTTCGGCTTCAGCCGGGTACGGCGCAGCAGGTCCAGGCGCTGCACGAACCGGGCCTGCACGTCGGGTTCGCCGGCCGGGCGTCCGCCGAGCAGCGCGCCCGCCACGGACTCGGGGACGCCGGAGGCGGCGGACAGCCGGCCGACGTCGAAGACCTCGGCGTGCGGTACGCCGAGCCGGTCCGCGAGGTCGGCGACGCGGGCGACGACGGCGGACAGCGCCGCCGTCGGCATGGCACCCGGACCCTCGAAGCCACCCGTCACCGACAGCTCTCCTACGTCTCTCACAGGCCTCACAGGCTTTGCACAAGCGGTTGCCGTGAACTCCCGGAGAGTAGCCTGCCGCTCGAACTCACATCCAGGTCTCGCCACAACTGTGGCCTATTTCAGCCGTCAACAGGCACGAAATGCCACGATAGTTGACACGCCTCGCACCGGGGCACCAGGATCGGGACGCCGCGAGAAGGCCGCATAGGCAAGAGGGGTGACCTCCCGATGGCATTTCAGGCAGGAGGGCAGCGGCCGGCGCCGCGGCCCGCTCCCGCGACCCCCGACGCCCAGGCGTATCTCCAGGACTACACCGCGCTCCTGGAGGCCGTCGCCTTCCCGTCCCTCGTCGTCGACCACCGCTGGGACGTGGTCCTGACCAACAGCGCCTTCCGGACACTCTTCCGCGGGGCCGGACCGCACCCGACGGCCATGCCGGGCGACAACTTCCTCCGGTTCGTCCTCTTCCACCCGGACGCGTCCGGGGTCCTCGGGGAACACGAGTCGAGCTGGTGCCTGCCCATGCTCGCGCACTTCGCCGCCACCCTGGAGCGGTACGGCCACGACCCCGGGCTGCAGGCCGTCCGCCGCGACATCGCCCAGGACCCGATCATGGAGGCCGCCTACCGCCAGGGCCTGCCCCACTGGATGCGCGCCGTCGGCGCCGAGGCCGTCGAACACGACGGCGCGGTCCGGCCGTTGCACCACCCCGACCCGCGCTGGGGCGCCACCGAGTGCCGGGTCGTGGTGGAGACCCCGAGGGTGCTGGAGGAACTGGGCTACACCCGCCTGACGCTGGTCCTGCGCGAGCCGCGCCGTACGCCGCCCCGGCCCGCGCGGCCCCGTCGCGGCACCGCCCGGCTGAGGGTGGTCCCCGCCTCCGAGTGACACCGAGTGACCCCCGTGGGAGGGTCGCGGCCCTGTTCCCAGTCAGTGTGATGTGTGACATAGTACTGCCGTGATCGAGTCGCTGACCTGCGATGTCGTGGTAGTCGGGGCCGGAATGGTGGGCGCGGCCTGTGCGTGGTACGCCGCCCGATCGGGGCTCGACGTGATCGTCGTGGACCGCGGCCCGGTGGCCGGCGGCACCACCGGAGCGGGGGAGGGCAACCTCCTCGTCTCCGACAAGGCACCGGGGCCCGAGCTGGCCCTCGCCCTGCTGTCCGCCCGCCTGTGGACCGAACTGTCCGGGGAGCTGGGCCCCGCCGTCGAGTACGAGGCCAAGGGCGGTGTGGTCGTCGCCGAGACCCCCGAAGCGCTCGCCGGCCTGGAGACCTTCGCCGCCGGGCAGCGGGCGGCCGGGGTGGTGGCGGCGGCCGTCGCGGCGGACCGGATCCACGACCTGGAACCCCGCCTGGCCCTTGGTCTCGCGGGCGCCGTGCACTACCCCGAGGACGCCCAGGTGATGCCCGCCCTGGCCGCCGCCCACCTGCTGCGGGCCTCCGGGGCCCGGCTGCGCACCGGCCGGACGGTGACCGGCATCCGGCGCGGGCCCGACGGCGCCGTGCGCGGAGTACGTACCGACCGCGGCGACCTGCACGCACCGGCGGTCGTCAACGCGGCCGGACCCTGGGCCGGCGAGGTGGCCGCCCTGGCCGGTGTCCGGCTGCCGGTCCTGCCCAGGCGCGGCCACGTCCTCGTCACCGAACCGCTACCGCCCCGCGTGCGGCACAAGGTGTACGCCGCCGACTACGTCCACGACGTCGCCAGCGACTCGGCCGACCTGCGGACCTCCCCGGTCGTGGAGGGAACGGCAGCGGGGCCGGTCCTCATCGGCGCCAGCCGCGAACGGGTCGGCTTCGACCGGTCGGTGTCCGTGCCGGCGCTCCGGGCGCTGGCCGCGGGGGCGACGCGGCTGTTCCCCTTCCTCGCGGAGGTGCGGGCCGTGCGGACCTACGCCGGCTTCCGGCCGTACCTGCCCGACCACCTCCCGGCGATCGGCCCCGACCCGAGGGCACCCGGCCTCCTCCACGCCTGCGGGCACGAGGGAGCGGGCATCGGGCTGTCCACCGGCACCGGGCACCTGATCGCCCAACTGCTGAGCGGTGAACGGGCGGTCCTCGACCTCGACGCGTTCCGCCCCGACCGCTTCTCCGAGGAGGCCCCGTGAATCCCCTCCGGCTGGTCCGGGCGCGGCCCGCGCCCGCCCTCACCGTCATCGTCGACGGCCGGCCGGTCCAGGCGCTGCCCGGCCGGACCGTCGCCGCCGCGCTCTGGGCGGCCGGCATCACCTCCTGGCGCACCACCCGCGGCTCGGGTGGCCCGCGCGGGGTGTTCTGCGGGATCGGTGTGTGCTTCGACTGCCTGGTCACCGTCAACGACCGCCCCAACCAGCGCGCCTGTCTGGTTCCCGTGCGTCCCGGCGACAGCATCCGCACCCAGGCCGGGACCGGGCATGAGGACTGAGCTGGCGGTGGTCGGAGCGGGTCCGGCCGGGCTCGCGGCGGCCCTCGCGGCGGCGGCCGGAGGGCTGCGGGTGACGGTCCTCGACGCCGGGGACCGGCCCGGCGGGCAGTACTTCCGGCAGCCCGCCGTCGAGCTGGGCGCCCGGCGCCCGCAGGCCCTGCACCACCAGTGGCGCACCTGGGCGAGGCTGCGGGACGGGCTCGCCGACAGCGGCGTCCGCGTCCTGACGGAACACCACGTGTGGTTCGTCGAGGAGCGGTCCGGCGCTTTCACGGTGCGTGCCCTGCTCGGCCCCGGGCAGGACGAGCCGTCCGACGTGCACGCGGACGCGGTGCTGCTCGCCACCGGCGGCTACGAGCACGTCCTGCCCTTCCCCGGCTGGACCCTGCCCGGCGTCGTCACCGCCGGGGGCGCCCAGGCCATGCTCAAGGGCGGGCTGGTGGTGCCCGGGAGGACCGCCGTCGTGGCCGGCACCGGACCACTGCTGCTTCCGGTGGCGACCGGGCTCGCGGCGGCCGGTGTGCGGGTGGCGGCCCTCGTCGAGGCGGCCGACCCGAAGCGGATCGCCGGCCACGCCCGCGCCCTGGCCGGCAAACTCCCCGAGGGCGCGGGCCACGCCGCCCGGCTGCTGCGCCACCGCGTCCGCCCGCTCACCCGGCACGCCGTCGTCCGCGCCCACGGCGAGGACCGCCTGACCGGCGTGACCGTCGCCGCCCTCGACGCCGGCGGACGGGTCCGGCGCGGCACCGGACGCCACCTCGCCTGCGACACCCTGGCCGTCGGCCACGGCATGCTCCCGCACACCGACCTCGCCGACGGCCTCGGCTGCCGCCTGGACGGTCCGGCGGTGGCCGTCGACGCCGAGCAGCGCACGAGCGTCCCCGGCGTCTGGGCGGCCGGGGAGGCCACCGGCATCGGCGGCGCCGCCCTGGCCCTGGCCGAGGGGCACCTCGCCGGCCGCTCGATCGCGGCCCGGCTGCGGGGCCTCGAACCCGACCCGGCCGCAGCGGCGCGGGCCGCGAGGGCGCGCGAGACCCTGCGGACGGCCGCCGCCGCCCTCGCCGCCGCCTTCCCCCCGCCCGCCGGGTGGACCGGACAGATCACCGACGACACCGTGGTCTGCCGCTGCGAGGAGGTGACCGCCGGCGCCGTGAGGGAGGCCGTCGAGGGGCTCGGCGCGGGCGACGTCCGCACCGTCAAGCTGCTGACCCGCGCCGGGATGGGCTGGTGCCAGGGCCGGATGTGCGCCCCCGCGGTCGCCGGTCTCACCGGCTGCGAACCCGGCCCGGCGCGGCGGCCGTTCGCCCGCCCGGTGCCCCTCGGCGTGCTCGCCCGGGCGCGGCCCGAGGAACCCGAAGAGTCGCAGGAACCCGAAGAGACGCAGTGAAACCGAGAGAGGACCCTCATGACCGACCACCGTCCCTGGCGCGGCGTCCTCGTCGCCACCGCGCTGCCGCTGCGCGAGGACCTCTCCGTCGACCACGACGCCTATGCCCAGCACTGCGCCTGGCTGGTGGCGAACGGCTGCGACGGCGTCGTCCCCAACGGCTCCCTCGGTGAGTACCAGGTACTCACCCCCGAGGAGCGCGCCCGGGTCGTGGAGACCGCCGTCGCCGCGGTCGGCGGGGCACGGGTCGTGCCCGGCGTCGCGGCCTACGGCTCCGCCGAGGCCCGCCGCTGGGCCGAGCAGGCACGCGAGGCGGGCTGCGCCGCGGTGATGCTGCTGCCGCCCAACGCCTATCGTGCCGACGAGCGTTCCGTCCTCGCCCACTACGCGGAGGTGGCGCGGGCGGGACTGCCGGTCGTCGCCTACAACAACCCCGTCGACACCAAGGTGGACCTGGTGCCGGAACTGCTCGCCCGGCTGCACGGCGAGGGCCACATCCGGGCCGTGAAGGAGTTCTCCGGAGACGTCCGCCGCGCCTACCGCATCGCGGAACTGGCCCCGGAACTCGACCTGCTGGCAGGCGCCGACGACGTCCTGCTGGAGCTGGCGGTCGCGGGCGCCAAGGGCTGGATCGCCGGGTACCCCAACGCGCTGCCCGCCGCCTGCGTCGAGCTGTACCGCGCCGCCGTCGCCGGTGACCTGGCCACCGCCGAGCGGCTGTACCGGCTGCTGCACCCGCTGCTGCGCTGGGACTCGAAGGTCGAGTTCGTCCAGGCCATCAAGTGCTCCATGGACCTCGCCGGGCGGCCCGGTGGCCCCTGCCGCCCACCGCGCGTCCCGCTGCTGCCCGACCAGGAGGCCGCCGTCCGCGCCGCCACCGAGAAGGCCCTCGCGGCCGGACTCGCGTAGGGAGCCCCGTATGCGCAGCAGACTCGTCCTGCACGCCGTCGACTCGCACACCGAGGGCATGCCCACCCGGGTGGTCACCGGCGGCGTCGGCACCCTCCCCGGCGCGACCATGAACGAGCGGCGGCTGTACTTCCGCGAACACCGCGACGACGTCAAGCGGCTGCTGATGAACGAGCCGCGCGGCCACGCCGCCATGAGCGGCGCCGTCCTCCAGCCGCCCACCCGGCCCGACTGCGACTGGGGCGTCGTCTACATCGAGGTCTCCGGTTACCTGCCCATGTGCGGCCACGGCACCATCGGTGTGGCGACCGTCCTCGTCGAGACCGGCATGGTCGAGGTCGTCGAACCCGTCACCACCATCCGCCTCGACACCCCCGCCGGGGTCGTCGTCGCCGAGGTGGCCGTGGAGGGCGGCGCGGCCCGGGCGGTGACCCTGCGCAACGTCCCGTCCTTCGTCGTCGGCCTCGACCGCGAGGTCACCCTGCCCGACGGCCGGACCGTGCGGTACGACCTCGCCTACGGCGGCAACTTCTACGCGATCCTGCCCCTGGAGCGGCTCGGGCTGCCCTTCGAGCGGTCCCGCAAGGACGACATCCTCACCGCCGGGCTCGCCCTGATGGCGGCCGTCGACGAGGCGGAGGCACCGGTCCATCCCGAGGACCCGTCCATCCGTGGCTGCCACCACGTGCAGGTGACCGCGTCCGACGCCACCGCCCGCCACTCCCGGCACGCCATGGTGATCCACCCCGGCTGGTTCGACCGCTCGCCCTGCGGCACCGGCACCAGCGCCCGCATGGCCCAGCTCCACGCCCGGGGGCAACTTCCGCTGCACACCGAGTTCGTGAACGAGTCCTTCATCGGCACCCGGTTCACCGGACGGCTGCTCGGCACCACCGAGGTCGGGGGCCGGCCCGCCGTGCTGCCCAGCTTCACCGGCCGGGCCTGGATCACCGGCACCGCCCAGTACCTCCTGGACCCCGACGACCCCTTCCCCGCCGGGTTCGTGCTGTGAACGCCGGTCCCGCGCTGCCCGTCCTCGGAGGCAGGAAGACCAGTCACCGCGAGCGGGTCGCCGAGGCGCTGCGTGCCGCCCTCATCGCGGGCGAACTGCGCCCCGGCGAGGTCCACTCGGCGCCCCGGCTCGCCGCCCGCTTCGGCGTCTCCGCCACCCCCGTGCGCGAGGCGATGCTCGACCTCGCCAAGGAGGGGCTGGTCGACACCGTGCCCAACAAGGGGTTCCGGGTCACCGCCGTCTCCGACCGGCAGCTCGACGAGTACACGCACCTCCGGTCACTCATCGAGATCCCCACCACGGCCGCACTCGCGGGCACCGCCGACCCCGCGGCCCTGGAGGCACTGCGCCCGGTCGCCGAGGAGACCGTCGCCTCCGCCGTGGCCGGCGACCTCATCGCGTACGTCGACGCCGACCTGCGCTTCCACCTCGGGCTGCTGGGCCTGGCGGGCAACGCCCATCTGGTGGACGTCGTCCGGGACCTGCGCCGGCGCTCCCGGCTGTACGGGCTGACGGCCCTGGCCGAGCAGGGGCGGCTCCAGGCCTCGGCCGAGGAACACCTGGAGATCCTCGACGCGTTGCTCGCCCGCGACGAGGAGGCCGTGCGCGCGGCGACGACACGGCACCTGGGACACGTGCGGGGCCTGTGGGCGGCCCGCCCCGACCAGTCGGCGGCACATCCGGCCTGAGCGGCGGCGCCGCACGGACGGGCCGAGCGGGGGACACGGCCCCGGTGCGGAGTCCGGGCCGGGACACCGTGGCCGGGACGGGCGGACAGCGGTGCCTGGACGGGCCGGGACGCCGCTGCCCGGACGGGCCGGGACCGGCGCTCCGACGGCCCGTCACCCTCCCTCCGGGCGGCGCGCCCGCGAAGTTACCCGTGCGTTCCGCACGTCGGAGAGGTGACAGCGGCAACTGTGCGGGGCGGTGGGCGGCGTGACACCGTCATCTCCGTCAGCGACCGATGGGAGGGAGTAGACGTGAACCAGGGCTACGCCGTGTACTGCGACGCGGACCCGTACTTCTACGACGCTCCCCACCGCACGTCCCCGCGGACCGGTGCCGGGCGCTCCCGGTACGCCGCGGCCTCCCGGCCCGTGCCGGAGGGATGGCAGCGCAACGAGAGCGGCGACTGGCTCGCCCTGCGTCCGGTCGACGCCACCCTGCCCGACCAGGGCTGGAAGATCCACGTCGCGGCCTGTCTCGACAACGCCGAGAGCGTGCTGGACCGCGTGTGGCTGCACTGCGTCGAGCGCGGCACGGCCTTCAAGTTCGTGCCCAGCCGCTACCTGCTGCACCAGCGCAACGCCAAGTACGCCGACCGGGCCGGCAGCGGCAAGTTCATCACCGTGTACCCGGCCAACGAGGCGGACTTCGAGCGGCTCGTGGACGAGCTGTCCGGCCTGCTGGCCGGCGAACCCGGACCGCACATCCTGAGCGACCTGCGGATCGGCGAGGGCCCCGTGCACGTCCGGTACGGCGGCTTCACCCGCCGCAACTGCTACGACGCGAACGGCGAGCTGCGGCCGGCCGTCTCCGGCCCCGACGGTGTGCTCGTGCCCGACCTGCGCGGACCGGCCTTCCGCATACCCGACTGGGTGCGCCCGCCCGCCTTCCTGCGCCCGCACCTCGACGCCCGTGCCGCGGTGACCGTGACCGGCCTGCCCTACGCCATCGAGTCGGCGCTGCACTTCTCCAACGGCGGCGGCGTCTACCTCGCCCGGGACACCCGCACCGGCGAGCAGGTCGTCCTCAAGGAGGCCCGCCCGCACGCCGGTCTCGCGGCCGACGGCGCCGACGCGGTGGCCCGGCTGCACCGCGAACGCCGGGCGCTGGACATGCTGTCGGGGCTCGACTGCACGCCCGAGGTGCTGGACCACCTCACGGTCGGGGAGCACCACTTCCTCGTACTGGAGCACATCGACGGCAAGCCGCTCAACACCTTCTTCGCCCGTCGCCACCCGCTCATCGAGGCCGACCCGGACGAGCGGAGACTCGCCGAGTACACCGCCTGGGCCCTCGACGTCCACGCACGGGTGGAACGCGCCGTCGCCGACGTCCACGCCCGGGGCGTGGTCTTCAACGACCTGCACCTGTTCAACATCATGATCCGCGAGGACGACAGCGTCTCGCTGCTGGACTTCGAGGCCGCGCACCACGTCGACGAACCCGGCCGGCAGACCGTCGCCAACCCCGGCTTCGTGGCGCCGGCCGACCGGCGGGGCGTCGCGGTCGACCGGTACGCGCTGGCGTGTCTGCGGCTCGCGCTGTTCCTCCCGCTCACCAGCCTGCTGGCGCTCGACCGCCGCAAGGCGGCCCACCTCGCGGACGTGATCGCGGAGCGGTTCCCCGTGGACCGGACCTTCCTGGACGCGGCGGTCGACGAGATCACGGCCGGTGCCGACGGCGCCCGCCCTCGGCGGCGGCCGGCCGGTCCGGTGGCGCCGGTCCGGCCGAACGACTGGCCCCGCAGCCGGGAGTCGATGGCCGAGGCCGTCCGCGGCTCCGCGACGCCGTCCCGCACGGACCGGCTCTTCCCCGGCGACATCGCGCAGTTCGCCACGGCGGGCGGCGGGCTGGCCTTCGGCCACGGAGCGGCCGGAGTGCTGTACGCCCTGGCCGAGAGCGGGGCGGGGCGGGACGAGGACGGCGAGCAGTGGCTGCTGGAGCGGACCAAGCAACCGCCCTCGGGCATGCCGCACGGCTTCCACGACGGCCTGGCGGGCCTCGCCTGGACCCTGGAGCGTCTCGGCCACCGCGACCGCGCCCTCGACCTCGTCGAACTCCTCCTCGACCAGCCCTTCGGCCACCTGGGTCCCGACCTGCACAGCGGCACCGCCGGACTGGGCCTGGCCCTCGACTCGCTGGCCGCCACCACCGGGGAGAGCGCACTGCACGCGGTGGCCCTGCGCTGCGCCGAGCTGACCGCCGACGGCACCCGCGCCGGGAGCGAGGGCTCCGGCCGGCCCCGCGCGGGACTGCTGTACGGCGCCGCGGGACGCGCGCTGCTCTTCGTACGGCTCTTCGAACGCACCGGCGACCCGTCCTGCCTCGACCTGGCCCGTGACGCGCTGCGCGAGGACCTCGCCCGCTGCGTCCGCGGGGCGGGCGGCGCGCTGCAGGTGGACGAGGGCTGGCGCACCATGCCCTACCTGGGCGCGGGCAGCGTGGGCATCGGCATGGTGCTCGACGACTACCTGGCCCACCGGGACGACGAGGAGTTCGCCCGGGCGCGGGGCGAGATCGTGGCGGCGGCGCAGGCCATGTTCTACGCCCAACCCGGGCTCTACCGGGGCGTCGCCGGCATGGTGCTGTACCTCGGCCGGACCACCGCCGCGGTGCCCGGCACCGGCCCGGCGGCCGTCGGGCGCCAGCTCGAGGCCCTGGCCTGGCACGCCATGTCCTACCGTGACCGGCTCGCCTTCCCCGGCGAGCAGATGATGCGCCTGTCCATGGACCTCGCCACGGGCACGGCCGGATGCCTGCTGGCCGTCGCCTCCGTACGCGGCGACGAGCCCGCCGCCCTGCCGTTCCTGCCGCCGCTGCCGAAGGGCAGCGGCCCTCAGACTCGGCCCCGTCAGGGGTCGTGACCGAAGCACACCCGTTGCCGTACGAAGGGAACATGTCATGAACCTGTTTGACCTGCAGTCGATGGAGACCCCCAAGGAAGAGGCCATGGGGGACGTCGAGACCGGAAGCCGCGCGAGCCTGCTGCTCTGCGGCGACAGCAGCCTGAGCATCACCACCTGTAACTGACGCGGGAACTGACCGCCGCGGTGGCGTGGTGAGCCACGTCGCCCGGTAGCGGCGCCCCGGGGACTCCCGGGGCGCCGACGCATGCGCTCGGACGGCTCGGCCGCACACCCCACCACCCGGGGGGCGACCGGAGTCCCGGCGCGACGGAACGGACGGAAGGGGCTGGGGCCGGTGGCGGAGACGAGGCCCCGCGAGCGGCGGCCGCCCTCGGAGAAGGACGCGGCCGGCCGCGCGGAACGGGGGCGCGGGCTCGAAGCGCTGGTGCTGTCGTGCTCGGTCGCGGCGGCCGTGGCGGCGGTGGCGCAGCCCGTCGTCCTCGGCCGGACACTGGACCTGCTGCTGCGCGACGGCGACGCCGGACACTGGATGGCCCTGAGTGCCGCGCTGCTCGTGGGCGAGCTGCTGTTCGACTGCCTGACCTCGCTGTTCACCGGCCGCTGCAACGCCGCTCGGACGGCGTCGGTCCGCCGCGGCGCCCTCGCCGGGCTGCTGCGCGCCGCACCCGAGCGCGCACGCCCCTGGACGCCCGGGGACGTCGGCACCCGCCTGACCCTGAACGCCGCCGACGCGGGAGGCGCCCCCGCGGCCCGGGCGTCCCTGGTGGCCTCGTTCGTCACCCCACTGGGCGCGCTCGTGGCACTGGCCTTCGTCGACCTGTGGGTGACGGTCTGCGTGCTGGCCGGACTGCCCGCCCTGGCGGTGGTGCTGCGGGCCTTCGCCCGGGACACCGGCGCGTCGGTCGCCGCCTACCAGCGCACCCAGGCCCGGATCGCGTCGCGGCTCCTGGAGACCCTGGACGGAACGGCGACGATCGTCGCCGCGGGGACCACCGCCCGGGAACGCGCCCGGGTGCTGGCGCCGCTCGCCGAACTCGCCGATCAGGGACGGCACATGTGGGCCCTGCACGGACGGGCCCTCGCCAGGAGCGGCGTCCTGGTCCCGTTGCTTACCCTGGCCGCGACGGCCGTCGGCGGGCTGCGCCTGGCGTCCGGCGACCTGAGCGTGGGAGACATGCTCGCCGCCTGCCGGTACGCGCAGTTGGCCGCCGGCGTCGGGGGGACCGCTTCCCTGCTGGGCGCGGTCGTGCGCGGTCGCGAGGCCCGGCGCCGGACCCTGGAGCTGGAGGAGACGGCCCCGTTGGCCCACGGGCCGCTGTGCCTGCCCCCGGGCGGCCCGGGCGCACTCGAACTGAGGGGCGTGCGCGTGGTGCGCGACGGCAGGGAGGTCCTGCGTGCCGACGGAGTGCGGGTGCCGGGCGGTGCCACGGTCGCCGTGGTCGGGCGCAGCGGATCGGGGAAGTCCGTGCTGGCCGCCGTGGCGGGGCGGCTCGTCGACCCCGACGCGGGGCAGGTGCTGCTGGACGGCGTCCGTCTCGACCGGCTGACCCGCCAGGAGCTGCGCACCGAGGTCGCCTTCGCCTTCGAGCGCCCGGCGCTGGGGGAGGGCACGGTCGCCGAGGTGATCGCTGCCGGGGCGCGGCGTCCGTCGTCCGAGGAGGTGCGGCGGGCGGCCCGGGCCGCGGGCGCCGACGGCTTCGTCCGCCGACTCCCGCACGGGTACGACACCCCCTTGGGGGCGGCGCCGCTCTCCGGCGGGGAGCGCCAACGTCTCGGACTGGCGCGGGCGTTCGCGCACGCCGGACGGCTGCTGGTCATGGACGACGCCACGTCCAGCCTGGACACCGCCACGGAGCACGAGGTCGACCGCGCCCTGCGCCGCTCGGTGCGGCCCGGCACCCGGCTGGTCGTCGCGCACCGCCAGTCGGTCGCGGCCCGCGCGGATCTGGTGCTCTGGCTGGAGGACGGGTGCGTGCGGGCCGCCGGCACACACCGGGAGCTGTGGGAGCTGCCCGGCTACCGCGCGGTCTTCCGAACCGGCGGCACCGATCCCGCACCGCCCCGCGAGACCCCCGCCGCCCCGCGGCCCGAGGAGGTACGGCCATGACATCGGCCCGGTACCGGCGAACCAAGGCCCCGGAGGGTGCGGAGCGTGCGGTGGGTCCGGAGGCCGACGGGCGTGGTGGGCCCCGGGACGACGGGGACGGGACACTGCGCCGGGTCGCGCCGCCGGCCCGCCGCTTCCTCGGCCGTCGCAAGGGGGTCCTGGTACGGCTCACGCTGTGGTCGCTGGCCGAGTCGGGGCAGGCGTTCCTGGTCGGCTACGGGGTGGCCCACGCCGTCGACGGGTTCCTCGCCGGGGACACCCGCCGCGGGCTGCTCTGGCTCGGGGTGGCCCTGCTCGCCGTACTGTCCGGCGCCCCGGTCGTGCGGGGGGTGTTCGCGCAGCTCGCCGGGTTGACGGAGCCGTTGCGCGACGGCCTGGTGCGCCACGCGGTGGACCGTTCCCTGGCCCGGGCGGCGGCGGGCGGAGCCGGCGGGACGGACCGCGCGGCCGTCTCCCGGCTGACGAACCAGGTCGAGATCGCCCGGGACAGCTTCGCCGGACTCGTCCTGACCCTGCGCTCCTTCGTCTTCACCGCGGCCGGAGCGCTGCTCGGCCTGCTGTCCCTGCACCCGGCCCTGCTCGTGGTCGTGCTGCCGCCGCTGGCGGGCGGTCTGGCGCTGTTCCTGGTGACGCTGCGGCCCATGGCGGCGGCGCAGCGGCGTGCCCTGGCGGCCGACGAGGCGCTGGGCGACCACGCGGCGCGGTCCCGGTCGGCGCTGCGGGACCTCACGGCCTGCGGGACCGCACCGCAAGCGGAACGACGCGGCGGGGAACTGGTCGAGGACGCCGCCGCGGCGGCCCGGCTCCTGGCGGGCTGGGCGGCGGTGCGCACGGCGGCGCTCGGTGTCGCGGGTCACCTGCCCGTGCTGGCGCTGCTGGCGGCGGTGCCGTGGCTGCGCGGGCGCGGGGTGTCGGCGGGTGCGCTGCTGGGCGCGTTCACCTATCTCGCGCAGTCCCTGCTGCCCGCCCTGCACACGCTGATGACCGCGTTGGGGACGGCGGGGGCCCGGCTGCTCGTCGTCCTGGACCGGATCCTCGGCCCGGGCCCCGTGCCGGTGCCGTTGCCGGCGCCCAGGAACGGCCTTCGGCCGGCACCCGGCGGCCCGGCCGCGACCAGCACGGCCCACCCGGGCCTCGCGGCCCCCGCGATCAGCGAAGCCCCCGCGGTGGAACTGCGCTCCGTCACCCTGGCCTACGGCGTCCGGGCGGAGCCGGTTCTCGACCGCCTCGATCTGAGGGTCGCCCCCGGCGAACACCTCGCCGTCGTGGGCCCGAGCGGTATCGGCAAGTCGACGCTCACCCGTCTGATCGCGGGCACGCTCGCGCCCAGTGCCGGCGAGGTACGGGTGGCCGGGCGCGCCGTCACCGGCCGGCCCACCGACGAACTCGCCGCCGAGCGGGTGCTCGTCCCGCAGGAGGCCTACGTCTTCTCCGGCACCGTCGCGGAGAACATCGCGTACCTGCGCCCGGACGCGTGCCGCGCCGAACTCGAGGCTGCCGCCCGGGCGCTCGGCCTGCGACCGCTGATCGAGCGCCTCGGCGGGCTCGACGCGGCGGTGCGTCCCGCCGAACTGACCGACGGGGAACGGCAGCTCGTGGCGCTGGCCCGCGCGTACCTGGCGCCCGCGCCCCTGCTCCTGCTCGACGAGGCCACCTGCCACCTCGACCCGGCGTCCGAGGCGCGGGCGGAGGAGGCCCTGGCACGGCGGCCGGGAACCGTGCTGGTGGTGGCGCACCGTCTGTCGTCGGCGGTCCGGGCCGACCGGGTGCTCGTCCTGGACGGTGTGGACGCCGTCTGCGGTACGCACGACGAGCTGCTGGACCGTTCACCCCTCTACCGCGACCTCACGGGTCACTGGCACGCGGGACCGCCCGGACAGCCGTGACCGCCGTGCGGGGAGCGGCCACGGCACCGCGGTGGCTCCGTCAGGCCCACCCCGCGCTCTGGACGATCCGGATCGCGTCCACCCGGTTGCGGGCCCCCACCTTCCGGATCGCCGTGGCCATGTAGTTGCGGACCGTTCCCCGGGACAGGTGCAGCCGCGCCGCTATCTCGGCGATCGGCGCCCCCTGCGAGGCCAGGGAGAGCACGCTCAGCTCGCGGGTCGTCAGGGGCATCTCCGCGCCCTGCAACAGCGCCACGGTGAGCGTCTCGTCCAGGAACCGTTCCCCCTTGGCGACCGTGTGCACCGCCGTGAGCAGCCGGTGCACCGGGGCGTTCTTGTCGACCAGTCCCAGCGCGCCCCCGTCGAACGCCCGGCGCAGCACCCCCGGCCGCCGGGCGGTCGTCAGCACGACGAACCGGTCCCCGAAAACGTCCCGCAGACGCGGACCGCGTACGTCCCCCGGCGCGTGCAGGTACTCGCCGTCCACGACACACACGTCCGCGGGCAACTCCTCACCGTCCGGCTCCCGTGAGCCGGGACACAAGGACGTGACCTCCAGCGTGTCGTCGGATCTGAGCAGTTGCACCAGTGCCGACCGCAGCAGTTCCTCGTCGTGCACCACAACCGTACGGACCATCTCCCCCACCCTTGTCAGCGGCCACCTCGTCCGGACGGCCGGCCAGGCACCCCCGCGCCACGGGCCGTCTGCCCTGATCCGACCCGGCGGAACACAGGGCGCACGCGTGTGCGAGCCCCACCGCAGTCAATTGGCCGTCACAGAGCCCCTCCAGGGCAGGCGCGGGGACGTCCGTACGCGACGAACACGGCGGATAACCCACCGGTTTGCGGTCGGCCCGGGTGCGCCGGGTCCCGCCGGCCGGCCGCCGCCGCCGGGTCCGCCCGGTCCGGTGCCCTGGTGACGGCGGCACGGCACCCACGCGGCGCCCGGAGCCGGCGTCCCGGAACGAAAACTCGAACAAGTCGGCGGAGGCCGGAAACAGTCGCCGTCCAATTCGGCGTGAAATGCGCCTGCCGCAGCGGCCGTTGTACGCGTCCGCTCGAATCGGACGGCAGCCGGGGCTGCGTCCGGCGGCCGCCGGGGGGCCCGAGGCCGAGGCGCGGCAGGATCATGCCCGCGCAGCTCACGAGCGGCAGGACGGCGTCCGGGTCGCGCAGGGTCGTGCGGCGGTGGCACGCTCAGCAGCGCGAGGCACACCCCGGGGTACGGGCCGTCGGGCCGGGGGTGCCTCCGGGTGCATGCCTGTCATGATCGCGACCATCCCCGGCCCTCGGGGCCGCCACACCTCACGTACCGACGACCTTCACACCGGCGCCACCGCACCCTTCCCTGACGTTTGCTGCTCCTGGAACACTCCATTCGCGCGCATTACGTCATCACCCGGCGCCGTCCCGCCGGTTGTTTCCCCCAAGGCGAGAGGCCCTACACCCCATGCCCGAAGTCAACCGGCGCCGATTCCTCCAAGTCGCGGGCGCCACGACGGCGTTCAGCGCGCTGTCGGCCAGCATCGAGCGGGCCGCCGCGCTCCCGGCCAACCACCGCTCGGGGACGATCGAGGACGTCGAGCACATCGTCGTCCTGATGCAGGAGAACCGTTCCTTCGATCACTACTTCGGCAAGCTCAGGGGCGTCCGCGGCTTCGGCGACCCGCACCCGGTCACGCTGGACGACGGCAGGTCCGTCTGGCACCAGGCCAAGGACGGCAAGGAGGTGCTGCCGTTCCACCCGGAGGCCGACGACCTCGGCATGCAGTTCCTGGAAGGGCTGCCGCACGGCTGGTCCGACGGCCAGGACGCCTACCACAACGGCAAGTACGACCGGTGGCTGCCCGCCAAGGGCACCACGACCATGGCGTACCTGACCCGGGAGGACATCCCCTTCCACTACGCCCTCGCCGACACCTTCACCGTCTGCGACGCCTACCACTGCTCCTTCATCGGCTCCACCGACCCCAACCGCTACTACCTGTGGTCGGGGCACACGGGCAACGACGGCACGGGCGGCGGCCCGGTCCTCGGCAACGACGAACTCGGCTACGACTGGACGACGTACCCCGAGCGCCTGGAGGAGGCCGGGATCTCCTGGAAGATCTACCAGGACATCGGCGACGGCCTGGACGCGGCCGGCTCCTGGGGCTGGATCGACGACGCCTACCGCGGGAACTACGGCGACAACTCCCTGCTGTACTTCAACAAGTACCGCGACGCGAAGCCCGGCGACCCTTGGTACGACAAGGCCCGCACCGGCACCGACGCGAAGAGCGGCGAGGGCTACTTCGACCGGCTCCGCGCCGACGTCAAGGCCGGCCGGCTGCCGAAGGTCTCCTGGATCGCCGCCCCGGAGGCGTTCTCCGAGCACTCCAACTGGCCCTCGAACTACGGCGCCTGGTACATCTCCCAGGTCCTGGACGCGCTCACCTCCAACCCGGCGGTGTGGGCGAAGACCGCGCTGTTCATCACCTACGACGAGAACGACGGCTTCTTCGACCACCTGGTGCCGCCGCTGCCGCCGAAGTCCGCCGCGCAGGGCCTGTCCACCGTCGACGTCTCCCTGGACGTCTTCAAGGGCAGCGCGAAGCACCGCGAGGGCTTCTACGGGCTCGGCCCGCGCGTGCCCATGCTGGTCGTCTCCCCGTGGTCGAAGGGCGGCTTCGTCTGTTCCGAGACCTTCGACCACACCTCGGTCATCCGGTTCATGGAGCGCCGCTTCGGCGTCCGGGAGCCGAACATCTCGCCGTGGCGCCGTGCCATCTGCGGCGACCTGACCTCCGCCTTCGACTTCTCGCGGCACGACAGCCGCCCGGCCGGCCTGCCGGACACCGACGCCTACGAGCCGCCGGACCGCTTGCGCCACCCCGACTACCGTCCCGCCCCGCCCGCGGACCCGGACATGCCCCGCCAGGAGCGCGGCCTGCGCCCCGCCCGCCCGCTGCGGTACGCCCCCCATGTGGACGGCACCGTGGACGCGGCGGCCGGGAGGTTCACGCTGGCGTTCGCCTCCGGTGCCGGAGCCGGTGCCGCCTTCCTCGTCACCTCCGGCAACCGCACCGACGGCCCCTGGACCTACACCACGGAGGCCGGCAAGAGCATCGCGGACACCTGGAACTCCGCGTACTCCGCCGGCTCCTACGACCTGACGGTGCACGGCCCCAACGGCTTCCTGCGCGCCTTCCGGGGCCGCAACAAGATCTCCGGACCCGAGGTCACCGCCCGGCACACCGGTGACGACGTCCGGCTGACCGTGACCAACACCGGCACCGGCACGGTCCGGCTGCGGGTCGCGAACGCCTACGGCGGCCGGCCCGCGACCGTCACCGTGCGGGCCGGGGCGACCGTGCACCACACCGTCGACCTCGCGCGCAGCCGCCGCTGGTACGACGTGACGGTCACCTCCGAGGCCGACCCCGCCTTCCTGCGGCGCTTCGCCGGCCATGTCGAGAACGGGCGGCCGGGGGTGAGCGACCCGGCGATCGTCACCGACTGACGGTCGTCGGCGGGCGGCGGCTACAGCCGCGTGAGGTGCCCCGGCCCGGGCTGGCGGGGCACCAGCGCCGGTTCGGCCTGTGCCGGTCCGGCCGCCGGTCCCGTCTGTGCCGGCCCCGACGGCTCGGCCGAGCCCCGCGCCCGCCGCCCGGTCGGCGTCGCCGCCGCCGGCTGCGCGGTGGCCGGTGCACCGGCGGGTTCGGGCCGCCCGGGCGTCGCCCGGCTGAGCTGCACGACACCCCAGGCGGCCAGCGCCGCACCGGTCAGCGCGAGCAGCACACCGCCCGCGCCGCCCCGCAGCCGTTCACCGAGCAGCGACAGCCCGATCACCGCGGCGGCCACCGGATTGGCCAGCGTCACCACCGCCAGCGGAGCGCCCAGACCGCCCCGATAAGCCGTCTGCGACAACAGCAGTCCGCCCACCGCGAAGGCGGCCACCAGCACGGCCACCCCGATCACCCGGGCGTCGAGCAGCGGACCCGAACCGTCCGTGGCGGCGACCGTGACGGTCTGGGTGAGCGCCGAGGCGACCCCGGAGGCGATGCCGGACGCCGTCGCGTGCCGGAGCCCCGGCCGGGCGCCGGGCCAGGCGAGCATGCCGATCAGGGCGGCCGTCACGCCGGAGACCGCCACCGCCTCGGGCACGCTCAGCACGTCGTCGGGCGCGGGTCCGGACGCGGTCAGCAGCAGCGCGCCCAGCCCGAGCAGGGTCAGTCCGGTACCCCGCCACTCGACCGCGCTCACCCGCCGGCCCGCCAGCCGTGCTCCCAGCGGCACCGCCGCCACCAGGGTCAGCGCACCGAGTGGCTGGACCACCGTGAGCGGGCCGTACCGCAGGGCCACGACGTGCAGCAGCGCCGCCGACGCGTTGAGGGCGACCGCCCACCACCAGGCACCGGACGCCAGCAGACGGAGCGCGCCGGTACCCGCGCTGCGGGCGGCCAGCCGTTCCTGGGCGACGGCCGCGGCTGCGTAGGCGCACGCGGAGACCAGGGACAGCAGGACGGCGACCAGCGCGGCGTTCACCGGCCCGCCCCGACCAGCTCGGGCCGGCGTCGCTGTGCCGCCCGGCGCCGGTACTCCGGTCCGCGGCGCACCGCGGCGTACCGCGGCCGGCTCCCGTGGCGCGGACGGACCACCGCCAGCGCGAGACCGAGCAGGGCCGCGGCCACGACGACATCGAGCCAGTAGTGGTTGGCCGTGCCCACGATCACCAGCAGCGTCACCAGCGGATGCAGCAGCCACAGCCACCGCAGGCGCGACCGGGTCGCGACGATCAGGGCGACCGCCAGCATCAGGGCCCAGCCGAAGTGCAGCGAGGGCATCGCCGCGAACTGGTTCGACACCTGGTCGGAGTGCGGCGGACCGTAGACCGAGGGACCGAACACCCGGGCCGTGTCGATCAGGCCGCCGGCGCCCAGCATGCGCGGCGGGGCGAGCGGAAAGAGCAGGTGCAGCGCCAGCGCGGCCCCGGTCACCGCGGCCAGCACCCGCCGGGCCCAGACGTAGTGGGCCGGCCGCCGCAGGTAGAGCCAGACCAGCAGTGCCGCGGTGGCCGGGAAGTGGACGACGGCGTAGTAGGTGTTCGCCGTGTGGATCAGGGCGTCGCCGTGCAGGAGCAGGGACTGCACCGTGCCTTCGTCGGGCAGCCGGAGCGCGCGTTCCCAGTCCCACACGCGGTGGGCGTTGCGGAAGGCCTCCGGGGTGTGGCCGGCCACCAGCTGCCGGCCGAGCTTGTACACGAGGAAGAGCCCGGCCACGAGCAGGAGCTCACGGACGAGCGGCGGTCGCGCGGGCGCGTCCGGCCCGGCTTGTGCAGGCTCGGTACGGGCATTCATCCCCCGGCCCCTTCGCTGACGGTGGTGCGTGCGGTCCACAGGTGTATGACGCACAGGAACGGAGGTGTGTGACAGTGATCATCGATACGAACCCGTTCCGATACGGAAGTGTACCGATACGCCAGTGTACCGATACGCTTGGGTACCGGTACACTGGCGTATCGATGGGCATGGCATCCACTGGAGCACCGACCCCTGGAGTGCCTCTGTACCGCCGCTGTACCGCCGCTTGAGTGAGGAGCAGAGCCGATGACGCCGCAGGCCGAGGACCGACCGGACACGGTCGGCGCGTCGCGCCGCTCCAAGATCACGCCCGAGCGTGAGCAGGAGTTCTTCGACGCCGTGCTCGAACAGATCCGGACCTGTGGCTACGACGCCGTCACCATGGAGGGCATCGCCGCCAGCACCCGGTGCAGCAAGTCCACGCTCTACCGGCAGTGGAGGACCAAGCCCCAGTTCGTCGCCGCGGCCCTGCGCTCGCAGCGCCGGGTGCGCTTCACCGGCATCGACACCGGGTCGCTCGCCGAGGACCTGCGCCAGGCGGCCCGGGCGGCGGGGGAGGGCGCCGGCAAGGACACCGGGCTGCTCCAGGCGCTCGGCCACTCGGTCATGCAGGACCCGGAACTCCAGTGCGCGCTGCGCGAGGCGCTCGTCGAGCCGGAGATCGCCGCGCTCCGGGAGATCCTCCGGCGCGGGGTCGACCGGGGAGAGGTCGAGGCCGGCCACCCGGCGCTGGAGTACGTGCCGGCTCAGATGTTCGGCATGCTGCGGATGCGGCCGGTCGTCGAGGGCGAGCAGGCCGACGCCGCGTACCTCGTGCGCTTCGTGGAGGCCGTCGTGCTGCCGGCGCTGGGCCTCCCCTGAGACTCAGGCCGCCGTCCACGGGATGACTGGACGGCGGCCTGCCCGCGCCGCACCGTGGGGACGGGGGCGGCGCGCACCCCGGCCGGGTGGGACGCCTTCTGAGCGGAAGGGCGCCCCACCCGGCCGACTGCTGTGCCGGGCCGGTCAGACGTCCTGACCGTCGCCGCCACCCCCGGAGGAGTCCACCTCGATCCCCCCGGTGATCTCGTCGATGACCGACTGCCCCTCCTCGGTGTCGACACCGAAGCGGACCACGACGATGCGCTCGGGGTCGGCGGGCGAGGGGAAGGCCAGCGACTCGACGTAGCCGTCGGCGCCCTTGCTGGTGACCGCCTTCCAGCGGACCAGCCAGCCCTTCTGCCCGGCGACCGTGACCGCCTTGGAGGCCAGTTCGTCGTGCGAGGTGATCCCGCCGTAGGACTCGCCGCCGTACGACTCCTCGGCGTTCGCCTCGATGTCGGCCTTCGCGACCTCCTCGGCGGTGTCGCCCTTGGTACCCAGCACCACGGCGGGGGCCGAGTAGGCGCCGCCCTTGGTGCAGGTCTTGGAGGTGTCGCCGGG
Source organism: Streptomyces sp. NPDC041968 (assembly GCF_055589025.1). Classification (NCBI taxonomy): domain Bacteria; kingdom Bacillati; phylum Actinomycetota; class Actinomycetes; order Kitasatosporales; family Streptomycetaceae; genus Streptomyces; species Streptomyces sp. NPDC041968. The sequence continues at coordinate 85,608 of NZ_JBVJCB010000007.1, forward strand.
GCACTTGTAGCTGTCGTCCGACGTCACCGTCGCACCGACCTGCAGTTGTTGCCCGGACCAGCCGTCCGGGATGGGCAGGCTGATCCCGCTGACCGGGTCCGTGACGGAGCCGCTGTCGATCGTGGGCGGCTCCGACCCGCCCGGCGAGTCCGGCGCGGGCGACTCGCCGCCCCCGCCGCCCCCGCCCGAGCCGCCGAACGGGTTCTCCCGCCCGCCGGGTCCGCGCCGGTCCTGCTGCGAGGACGCGCTGCCGCCGCCCGAACCGTCGTCGGCCAGCACGTACACGCCCACGCCTATGCCGGCCAGCACGACCACGGCCGTCGCGACGGCTATGCCGACACGCAGCCGACGCCGCCGCGCGGACGGCGGCTGCACGGGAAACCCCGGATAACCGGGATGCACGGGATAAGGCGCGGGCACACCGTCGTGAGCCGGTTGCTGAGCCGGTTGCTGAGCCGGTTGCTGAGCCGGTTGCTGAGCCGGTTGCTGAGCCGGCTGCTGACCGGGCTGCTCGGCCGGCCGCTGCGCGGGCGGCGGCCCCCACGCGGCGGCCTGTCCCGCGGGGCGGACCTGGTCCGTCCACACCTTGCCGTCCCACCAGCGCTCGGTGGCGGGGCCGTCGTTCTTCTGCCCGGGGTCCGGGTACCACCCGGGGGGAGTCGCCTGCGTCATGGCCCCACCGTATGAGGCGTCGGTGAAAGCCGGATGAGAGGCCCGGCCCGTCACGGCGCCGGCCCCCCGCCCGCGGCGGGTTGACGGACGCCGACCCGCTCGTCCGCTGATGACGGGCCCGCGGCGTCGTCCGCGCTTTACCGCATGTCACCCGTCACGGCAACTGCTGTCCGGACCGCCCACCACGCGCGCGATCCGACGGATAGGCTCAGGGGCAGTACGTCATTCGGGCGACTCGGGGAGGTAGCGGGATGACGGAGGTACGGCGGAGGGCCGCCGCCTCGGCCTCCCTCTGGGAGCGCGACGAGGAAGTCGCCACCATCGCACGGGCGGTGGACACCCTGCGGGCGGACCGCTCCTCCCCCGGCACCCTGCTGGTGGCCCGGGGCGAGGCCGGACTGGGCAAGACCGCGCTGCTCACCGAGACCCGCCGCATCGCCGAGGCCCAAGGCTGCACCGTCTGGTCGGCGCGCGGCGGCGAGACCCTCAGGTCCGTCCCCTTCAACGTGGTGCGTCAACTGCTCCAGCCCGCACTGGTGTCGATGCTCCCGGAGGAGGCGCGGGAGTACCTCGGCGACTGGTACGACATCGCGGGCCCCGCCCTGGGCATAGCGGACCCCGGCGAGCGGCAGGCCGACCCGCAGGGTGTGTGCGACGGTCTGGTCGCCGTCGTGCGCCGCCTCGCCCGCCGGGAGTGGCCCCTGGTCCTGCTGATCGACGACGCCCACTGGGCCGACCAGGAGACCCTGCGCTGGCTCGCCGCGCTCGCCGAACGGCTCGACGAGACCTCGATCCTGATCGTCGTCGCCCGCCGCCCCGGTGAGGTCGTCGGGGACAGCGCCCGCCACCTGGACGCGGTCGCCGCCGCGGGCCGGCCACTGGCCCCGCTGAACGCCCTCACCCCCGCGGCGACGGCCGGTCTCACCCGCGCCACGCTGGGCGCCCACGCCGACGCCGCGTTCTGCCGCGAGGTGTGGGCCGTCACCGGCGGCAATCCGTACGAGACCGTCGAACTCCTCGCCAAGGTCCAGGACAGCGAGATGGAACCGGTGGAGGCCCAGGCCGACGAGCTGCGCGCGCTGAACCGCGCCGCGCGGGGCGGCGGCCTCGTCGCCCGCCTGGAACAACTCGGCGTCGACTCCACCCGCTTCGCCTGGGCCGCCGCCATCCTCGGCGGCGGCATCACCGTCGGCATGGTGGCCCGGCTCGCCACCCTCGACCGCGACGACGCGGCCCGCTGCGCCGAACTGCTGTGCAACGCGCGCATCCTGACCGAGCCCGACCCCGGGGCCCCGCAACCGGACGCGGGCGACCTGGAGTTCGTCCACCCGCTGATCGCCACCGCCGTGTACAACTCCATCCCCGACGCGCTGCGCACGGCGATGCACGGCATAGCGGCCCAGCTGGTCACCGACTCCGGTCTCGGCGCCGCGGCGGCTTCCCGCCATCTGCTCCAGGTGCACCCCGACGACGACCCGGAGGTGGTGGAGCAGCTGCGCGAGGCGGCCCGCGAGCACCTGGCCGTCGGCGCCCCCGACGCGGCCCGCCGCTGCCTCGAACGCGCCCTGGAAGAACCGCCGTTGCCCGACCTGCACGCACGGGTCCTCTACGAACTGGGCTGCGCCACCCTGCTCACCGCGCCCGCCACCACCATCGGCCACCTGCGCACCGCCCTCGCCCTGCCGGGCCTGGACGGCGAGCAGCGCGTCAACGCCCTCTTCCGGCTCTCCGAGGCACTCCTCCACAACGACCAGCTGGAGGAGGCCGTGCGCACCGTCCAGGCGGAGGCGGCCCGCAACCCGGACCCCTCCGTGCGGCTGCGGCTCCAGGCCGTCCAGTACATGTGGGAGGGCATCCACCCCGGCGAGACCTCCTCGCCCGGACGGTCCGAGCGCCTCGCCGAACTCGCCGCCACCTGCACCGGCCGCGACAACGCGGAGCGCGCCCTGCTCATCCTGCGCGGCTTCGACGCCATGACCCGCGGTGAGAACGCCGAGGAGGTCGCCGAGCTGTGCGACCGGGCCCTCGTCAACGGCCGCCTCGCCGCCGGACTCGGCTGGACCGACACCGAGTGGGGTCTGGAACTGCCGATGATGCTGGCCAACTGCTACGCGTACACCGACCGGCTCGACCGCGCCGAGGCACTGTTCACCGAAGCCCTCAGCTCCTACGAGACCGCGGGCCGCGCCCGCGGTCAGCCGCAGCAGGTCCCGCAGCGGCTCCCACTCGGCATGCCAGGCGCCGGCCGGCCGCTCGTCCTCGGCCGCCAGCGAGCCGTACAGCGTGGCCGCGAGCTGCGGCGCGCGCCGGGCGGCCGCCGCGATCAGCGTGGCCCGTACGGGATTCGCCTTGTGCGGCATCGCGGACGAGCCGCCGCCGCTGCCCTCAACGACCTCGCCCAGCTCGGTGCGGGAGAGGGTCAGCACGTCCGCCGCGATCTTCCCGAGCGCCCCGGCGGTGAAGGCCAGGCAGCCGGCCAGGTCGGCGACGGGGGTGCGAAGGGCGTGCCAGGGCAACAGCGGCTCTTCGAGGCCGAGTTCGCGGGCGTACGCCGCGGGCAGCGCGGTCGGGTCCGGAGCGCCGTACGCCCCGAAGGCGGCCAGGGTGCCGGCCGCGCCGCCGAGCTGGGCGGGCAGTGCGTCGCGCACGGACGTGACGCGGTCCCGCGCGTCGAGCACCAGCGCCCGCCAGCCCGCCGCCTTCAGCCCGAAGGTCGTCGGCACGGCGTGCTGGGTCAGCGTCCGGCCCGGCATCGCCGTGTCCCGGTGCTCGGCGGCCAGCCGGGCCAGTGCCCGTTCCGTGCGGGCGAGGTCGGGCAGCAGCAGGTCCAGGGTGCGGGCGGCGACCAGCATCGCCGCCGAGTCCAGGATGTCCTGGCTGGTCGCGCCCCGGTGCACGTAGGGCCCGTACTCCTCGCCGACCGCCCTCGTCAGGTCGGCCACCAGCGGGATCACCGGGTTCCCGCCGCCGCGGGCGCGCTCGGCCAGCGAGCGCGCGTCGAAACCGGCCGGGTCGGCCGCCGCGGTCACCGCGCTCGCCGCCTCGGCGGGGGCGAGCCCGAGGCCCGCCTGGGCCCGGGTCAGGGCCGCCTCCGCGTCGAGCAGGGCCCGCAGCCAGGCACGGTCGCCGGTCGCCTCGGCGGCCGGCGAGCCCGCCCACCCGGGGGCGAGCAGGCCCGCGTCGTGCGCTTCGGGAGCAGATGTCACTGGAACTCCAGGAAGACCGTCTCGCCTTCGCCCTGAAGGCGGATGTCGAAACGGTACGTCCCGTGGCCCTCGTCGGCGGCGATCAGCGTCCCGCGGCGCTCCGGGTCCACCCGGGACAGCAGCGGGTCCGCGGCGAGCGGCGCCTCGTCGCCCGGCAGGTAGATCCGGGTGAACAGGTGCACGAGCAGGCCGCGCGCGAACACGCACACGCTGACGTAGGGCGCGTTGCGCCCGCGCGCCCCGGGCCGCAGCGTCCGCGCGTACCAGTGGCCGTTCGCGTCGGTCTGGATGCGGCCGAAGCCGGTGAACTCCACGCCGTTGCGGCCGAGGAAGCCCCCGGAGGCCGGGTCGCGCCGCATCGAGCCGTCGGCCGTCGGCAGCGCGCCGTCCGGGCCGGGCCCCCACAGCTCCACGAGGGCGTCCGGCAGCGGCTCGCCCGCACCGTCGTACACGTACCCGTGCACGGTGATCGTGTCCGGGTGCCCGAGAGGCGCGATGTCCTCGCCGCCCGGGAAGGGCAGCGCGTACCCGTAGAACGGGCCGACGGTGTGCGACGGGGTGGGCAGCACGTTCTCCGGGCGGCCGGGGTCGGTCTTCGTCATGGCGGGTCAGCGTCCTTCTTCGATCCAGGTGGCGTTCGGGCCGTCGAGCACGATGTCCCAGTGGTAGCCGAGCGAGAACTCGGGCACGGACAGGCTGTGGTCGTAGGCCGCGATCAGCCGCTGCCGCGCCGCCTCGTCCGTGACGGACTGCAGGATCGGGTCGTACGGGAACAGCGGGTCGTTCGGGAAGTACATCTGCGTCACGAGCCGCTGGGTGAAGGCCGAGCCGAACACCGAGAAGTGGATGTGCGCCGGGCGCCAGGCGTTGACGTGGTTGCGCCACGGGTACGGGCCCGGCTGGACGGTGGTGAAGCGGTAGCGGCCGTCGTCGTCGGAGAGGGTGCGGCCGACGCCGGTGAAGTTCGGGTCCAGTGGCGCGTCGTGCTGCTCGCGCTGGTGGGCGTAGCGCCCGGCCGAGTTCGCCTGCCAGATCTCCACCAGCTGGCCGCGCACGGGCCTGCCGTCGCGGTCGAGGAGGCGGCCGGAGACGGTGATGCGCTCGCCGATCGGCTCCCCGTGGTGCTGCCGGGTCAGATCGTTGTCGATACCGGTGAGGTCCCGCTCCCCGAAGGCGGGGGAGGACAGCTCCACCAGTTCGGGGTCCTTGGTGACGTCGATGGCGACCGGCGGCTGTTTCGGGTGGCGCAGCACCGAGGAGCGGTAGGGGGCGTAGTCGCGGCGCGGGTGGTGCTCGACGGGCGCGCCGTCGGCGACGCGTCGGTCGTAGGCGGCGCGTTCGGCCGCGATCTCCGCGTCGATGTCGTGCTGGGTGAGAGTCATGGGGGTTCCCGTGGTGGCTAGCGGTCGAGGACGAGGGCGAGGCCCTGGCCGACGCCGATGCAGAGGGTGGCGACGCCGGTGCCGCTGCCCCTGCGGGCGAGCTGGTGGGCGACGGTGCCGGCGAGGCGGGCACCCGAGGCGCCGAGGGGGTGGCCGAGCGCGATGGCTCCGCCCTGGGGGTTGAGGATCGCCGGGTCGAACTCGGGCCACTCGGCGACACAGCCCAGCACCTGGGCGGCGAACGCCTCGTTGAGTTCGAGGACGTCCAGGTCGGCGAAGGTCCGGCCGGCCCTGACGAGGGCGCGCTCGACGGCCTCGACGGGGGCGAGCCCGAAGTACTGCGGATCGGTCGCGGAGACGCCGGTGGCACGGATCCGGGCGAGCGGCTCGCGGCCGGTGGCCCGCAGCCCGTCGTCGTCCACGAGCAGGAGCGCCGCGGCGCCGTCGTTGAGCGGCGAGGCGTTGCCGGCGGTGACGGTGCCGTCGGCGGTGCGGAAGGACGGCCGCAGCTTCGCCATCGCCTCCAGGGAGGCGTCGGGGCGTACGCACTCGTCGGCGGCGAACTCCACCGTCTCGCCCTTGCGCCGCGGCACCGGGACGGGTGCCAGCTCGGCGTCGAACAGCCCGGCGGCCTGCGCGCGGGCGGCCTTGCGGTGGGAGGCGAGGGCGTACTCGTCCTGCCGCTCCCGCGCGATCCCGTGCTTGTCGGCGATCAGTTCGGCGCTCTCGCCGAGGGGGACGGTCCACTGCGGGTCCATCCGCGGGTTGACCATGCGCCAGCCCAGGGTGGTCGAGTACAGCTCGGCGTGCCCGGCGGGGAAGGGCCGCTCCGACTTGGGCAGCACGTACGGCGCCCGGGTCATCGACTCCACCCCGCCCGCCAGGACGATCGACGCGTCCCCCACGGCGACGGCGCGCGCGGCCTGGATCACCGCTTCGAGCCCGGAGGCGCACAGGCGGTTCACGGTGACGCCGGGGACCGTGGTGGGCAGACCGGCCAGCAGGGCGGCCATGCGGGCGACGTTGCGGTTCTCCTCGCCGGCGCCGTTGGCGTTGCCGAAGTACACGTCCTCGATCCGGGACGGGTCCAGCGCGGGCGTCCGGGCGAGGAGCTCGCGGACGGCGTGCGCGGCCAGGTCGTCGGGGCGTACGCCCGCGAGGGAGCCGTTGTACCTGCCGAACGGGGTGCGCACCGCGTCGACGATGTAGACGTCCTTCACTTCACGCCCTCCGGGACGACGAGGTCGGCATCGGTCCGGGCGACGACCTCGTCGACGCTCACGCCCGGCGCGGTCTCCACCAGCACCAGGCCCTCGCCGGTGACGTCGAGGACACCGAGGTCGGTGATGACCCGGTCCACGCACGCCCTGCCGGTGAGCGGCAGCGCGCACTGTTCGAGGATCTTGGGCGAGCCGTCCTTGGCGGTGTGGGTCATCACGACGATGACGGTGCGGGCGCCGTGGACGAGGTCCATCGCCCCGCCGATCCCAGTGATCATCTTTCCCGGGACCGCCCAGTTCGCCAGGTCACCGGAGGCCGAGACCTGCATCGCGCCCAGCACGGCCACGTCGATGTGCCCGCCCCGGATCATGCCGAAGGAGAGCGCCGAGTCGAAGAAGGAGGCGCCCGGCAGGACCGTCACGGTCTCCTTGCCGGCGTTGATCAGGTCGGGGTCCACCTCGGCCTCGGTGGGGTAGCGGCCGGTGCCCAGGATGCCGTTCTCGGACTCCAGGGTCACCTCCACGCCCTCGGGGAGGTAGTTGGGGATCAGCGTCGGCAGGCCGATGCCGAGGTTGACGTACTGCCCGTCCCGCAGCTCCCGGGCCGCCCGCGCGGCCATCTCCTCACGCGTCCAGGCCATCAGGAACTCACCGTCCGCCGCTCGATCCTCTTGTCCGCCGCCTGCTCCGCCGTCAGCGCGACGACCCGCTGCACGAAGATCCCCGGCAGGTGCACCGCGTCCGGGTCGATCGCGCCGGGCTCGACCAGTTCCTCCACCTCGGCGATCGTCACCCGGCCGGCCATCGCCGCCAGCGGGTTGAAGTTCCGCGACGACTTGTTGAACACCAGGTTCCCGTGCCGGTCGCCCTTCGCCGCCCGCACCAGCGCGAAGTCGGTGCGGATGCCGTGCTCCAGCACGTACGGCGAGCCGTCGAACTCGCGGACCTCCTTGGGCGGCGAGGCCAGCGCGACCCCGCCGGAGCCGTCGTAGCGCCACGGCAGCCCGCCCTCGGCGACCTGGGTGCCGACCCCCGCCGGGGTGTAGAAGGCGGGGATACCGGCCCCGCCGGCCCGCAGCCGCTCGGCCAGCGTGCCCTGCGGGATCATCTCCACCTCCAGCTCCCCGCCCAGGTACTGCCGCGCGAACTCCTTGTTCGCGCCGATGTAGGACCCGGTCACCCGCGCGATCCGCCCCGCGGCCAGCAGCACCGCCAGCCCGGACTCCATCGCCCCGCAGTTGTTGGAGACGACCGAGAGCCCGCCGGTCCCACGCTCGTACAGCGCCTGGATCAGCACGTTCGGCACACCGCTCAGCCCGAAGCCGCCCACCGCGAGCGACGCGCCGTCCGGCACGTCGGCCACGGCCCCGGCGGCCGAGGCCACCACCTTGTCCATCCGAGAAGCCCCATCTCTTCCAAGCGCCCCGGACCGCGAACCGATCGCCAATTAATCAGGGCACTGAGTATTTCAGCGAGGTGCCCCACACGCTGCCACCGGACCAGCCGGGCGTCAAGAGCCGGAAAAAGACGAGGTGGATCGTCTGTCGGGGCAACGGACAGCGGTCGCCCGCCCGATGTATCGTCAGTGCACCAACAGAAGTGATCACTGGAGTGCACATGGCCGCGGTCGACCTGACCACCCACCCCGGGCACCTGGCCCGGCGGCTGCAGCAGGCGCACTACCTGCTGTGGAACACGATGGTCTCGGAGGAGGTCACCTCCCCGCAGTTCGCGGTCCTGAACGCCCTGGTCGCCGAGCCGGGCCTGGACCAGCGCACGGCGGGGGAGCGGGTGGGCCTGGACCGCTCCACCATCGCCGAGGTGATCAGCCGGCTCGGCCGCCGCGGGCTGCTGGACAAGGTCCGCGACCCGCAGGACGGCCGCCGCTTCCTGCTGCGTCCGACCGAGGAGGGCCTGCGCGCCCATCGCAAGCTGGCCCTGCGCACGGCCAGGATGAACCAGGTCTTCCTCGCCCCGCTCGCCGCCGAGGAGCAGGCCGTCTTCTTCGACCTCATCCGCCGGGTGGCGGACGCCGCCGAAGGCCTTCGCGCCCCGGCCGGGCCCGTGGTGGCCCCGAACTGATCAGGACTCCTTCGCCGCGTCGACGAACACCACCCACACCTGCCCCTCGGCGAACTTGAGCGGCGCGCCGTCCGCGCCGGTGAAGGACGTGCCGTCCGCGGCCCCGCCGCGCTTCCAGGTCGCGTCGTACGCGCGCCCGTCGCGCAGCACCTCGGCCGCACCGGAGCCCACCGACTCGACGTAGGGCGAGTTGTTGCCCCGGAAGTCACCGAAGGCGGACTCGCGCACCTTCACGTGCTGCACGACGACCGTCGCCGGTGCCAGGCGCCCCCCGTCGGCCGTCCGGGCCGGAGCCCCGTCCATGGCCACCAGCCAGCGGTCACGGCTCTCGGACCAGGTGAAGTCGAAGGAGGCCGAGGGGTAGCGCACCGTGCGCGAGGACTCGGCGCGGCCACCGCCGGGAGTCTCGCCGTAGCGGAACCCCGTGGTCAGGGCGTCGGCGCCGGGAGGCTCGGGCAGTAGCCGGCCGGGGCGCAGATACAGGTTGTGCGGGGCGGCCCGGTCCTCGTCGCGCACATAGGCGCCGGTCTCCTCACCGGGCGGCTCCGCGCGCAGCGGCGCCTCGTCGATGAGCGGCAGCAGCTTGCCCTGCGCGCCGGAGAAGGCGAGCGTCGGCCGGTCGAACTGGCGCAGCAGCTCCAGGTCCGACTCACGGGCGCTGCGCACCGGACCGACCGACTCGGGCAGTTCCGTCGCGTAGACCGCCATCAGACGGCTCAGTCCGGCCTCCACCGGCTCCACGTAGACCACGTCCGCGGCCGCCAGACCCGACTGGGGGCGGGACGCGGGGACGTTGTCGACCTTCACGGCGAGCACCGGGCCCCGGCTCTTCGCGGTCTGCGACCGTTCCACCTCCGGCGCCCTCCGGTCGTCGCCCGCCCCCGGCCCGGCCGTGCAGGCCGCCCCCAGGGAGACCGCCAGCGCCGCGGTGAGCAGCGCGCCACCCCGCCGCCTGTGCTTCCTTCGTCGCATTCCGACCACCACCCGACCGTCCCCTGTCCTTGATTGTGTACTTCTAGAAGCATTTAGCGCCATACCCGACCGAATCTGATACGGCGCGCGCTGCGGGGCACATGATCCGCTGTTCGGACGAAACCGGCGGGCGGTGACGAGAACGGCGGGCGGTTCGGTGAAGGGCGGTCGGGTACCCGGCCGCCACGCAGGACCGGCCCGCACGGGCGACGGAGGGAGCGCGAGGCGATGAAGGCAGTGACGTGGCAGGGCAAGCGGGACGTGCGGGTGGAGGAGGTGCCCGACCCCAGGATCCAGGAGCCGACGGACGCGGTCATCCGCGTCACCTCGACCGGGTTGTGCGGCTCCGACCTGCACCTGTACGAGGTGCTCACGCCGTTCATGACACCGGGGGACATCCTCGGCCACGAACCCATGGGCATCGTGGAGGAGGTCGGCGCCGAGGTGACCGGTCTCCGGCCCGGTGACCGGGTCGTGGTGCCGTTCCAGATCGCGTGCGGGCACTGCTACATGTGCGGCACCGGCCTGCCGACCCAGTGCGAGACCACCCAGGTCACCGGCGAGGGGATGGGCGCCCCGCTGTTCGGCTACACCCGGCTGTACGGCGCCGTGCCCGGCGGCCAGGCCGAGTACCTGCGGGTGCCGCAGGCCCAGTACGGCCCGATCAAGGTGCCCGAGGGCCCGGCCGACGACCGCTTCGTGTACCTGTCCGACGTCCTGCCCACCGCCTGGCAGGCGGTCGCGTACGCGGGTGTCCCGCAGGGCGGCAGCGTCGCCGTGCTCGGCCTCGGCCCGATCGGCGACATGGCCTGCCGGATCGCCCGCGCCAAGGGGGCCGAGCGGGTGTTCGGCGTGGACCTCGTACCGGAGCGGCTGCGGCGCGCCCGCGAGCGGGGCGTGGAGACGTACGACCTGCGGTCCTTCGACAGCCAGAAGGACCTCGTCGCCGCGATCCGCGACGAGACCGGTGGCCGCGGGCCGGACGCCGTGATCGACGCGGTCGGCACCGAGGCGCACGGCGGCGCCGCCGCCAAGCTGGTCCAGCAGGCCGCCGCGGTGATGCCCCGGGCCATCGGCGGCAAGCTGGCGGAGCGCTTCAGCGTCGACCGGCTCGCCGCCCTCTACACCGCCATCGAACTGGTGCGGCGCGGCGGGACGATCTCGCTGTCCGGCGTCTACGGCGGCATGGCCGACCCGATGCCGATGCTCACCATGTTCGACAAGCAGATCCAGATGCGGATGGGGCAGGCCAACGTGCGTCGCTGGAGCGACGAGATCATCCCCTACCTGACGGACGAGGACCCGCTCGGCGTCGACGACTTCGCCACCCACCGGGTGCCGCTGACGGACGCGCCGCACGCGTACGAGATGTTCCAGAAGAAGCAGGACGGCGCGGTCAAGGTCCTGATGCAGCCGTGAGACCCGGACCGGGAGCCGCTCACGGGCCGCCGAGGATCTCCGCGAGGTCGTAGCGGACCGGCTCCTCCAGCTGGGCGTAGGTGCAGCTGTGCGGCGTCCGGTCCGGGCGCCAGCGCCGGAAGCGGGCCGTGTGGCGAAAGCGCGCCCCGTTCTCCATGTGGTCGTACGCCACCTCGACGACCCGCTCCGGCCGCAGCGGCACCCACGAGAGGTCCTTCTTGCCCGACCAGCGGCTGGGAGCGCCGGGCAGCCGGGCCGACTCGTGCGCCGACTCCTCGGCCCAGGCGGCCCACGGGTGGCCCCGCACGTCGTCCATGCGCAGCGGCTCCAGCTCCTCCACCAGCTCGGCGCGCCGCTTCATGGTGAAGGCCGCGCTCACCCCCACGTGCTGGAGTGCGCCCCGGTCGTCGTAGAGGCCGAGCAGCAGCGAGCCGACCACGGGCCCGCTCTTGTGGAGGCGGTAGCCGGCGACGACCACGTCCGCCGTGCGCTCGTGCTTGATCTTGTACATGGCCCGCTCGTCCTGGCGGTAGCGCAGGTCGCGCGGCTTGGCGACGACCCCGTCGAGCCCCGCGCCCTCGTACTGCTCGAACCACTGCCGGGCCACCTCGATGTCGTCCGTCGCCGGCGCCACGTGCACGGGCGGCGTGACCCCGGACAGCGCCCGGACCAGCAGCGCCCGCCGGTCGGTGAGTCCCACGTCGAGCAGGGACGTGTCGTCCAGCGCCAGCAGGTCGAAGACCACCAGCGAGGCCGGCGTCCGCTCGGCGAGCGTCCGCACCCGGGAGTCGGCCGGGTGGATCCGCTCGGTGAGCGCGTCGAAGTCCAGGTGCCCCTCCCGCGCGATCACGATCTCCCCGTCCACCACGCACCGCTCCGGCAGGCGCTCCCGCACCGCCTCCACCAGCTCCGGGAAGTACCTGGTCAGCGGCTTGCCCGTGCGGCTGCCGAACTCGACCTCGGCACCGTCGCGGAACACGATCGACCGGAAGCCGTCCCACTTCGCCTCGTAGTGCATGTCCGGCGGGATCTTCGCCACGGACTTGGCGAGCATCGGCTTCACGGGCGGCATGACGGGCAGATCCATGGTCCGACTGTAGGAGCGGCCACAGGTCCCCGCCCGTCAGGACCGCGCGGTGCCGGGCGCCGGGGAGGCCTCGCGGCGCCGGGCCCGCACGGCCCGCCGCCTGATGTGCGAGGTCCCCGCGGTGCGCCTACCGTGGCTCGCATGGCGGAAGCGGTGGAACTGGAGGCGGGCGGACGGACCGTGCGGCTGTCCAGCCCGGGCAAAATCTTCTTCCCGGAGCACGGCTACACCAAGCTCGACGTGGCCCGGTACTACCAGGCCGTCGCCCCCGGGATCCTGCGCGCCCTGCGCGACCGGCCCACCACCCTCCAGCGCTACCCGGACGGCATCACCGGCGAGTGGTTCTACCAGAAGCGCGCCCCCAAGGGGATGCCCGACTGGATCCCGACCGCGCACATCACCTTTCCCAGCGGACGCAGCGCCGACGAGATGTGCCCCACCGAGGAGGCCGCGGCGCTCTGGGCCGCCCAGTACGGCACCCTCACCTTCCACCCCTGGCCGGTGCGCCGCGACGACGTCGACCACCCCGACGAACTGCGCATCGACCTCGACCCGCAGCCCGGCACCGACTACGACGACGCCGCCCGCGCCGCCCACGAACTGCGGGCGGTGCTGGAGGAGTTCGGCGGTCTCCAGGGCTGGCCCAAGACCTCCGGCGGGCGCGGCCTGCACGTGTTCGTGCCGATCGAGCCGCGCTGGACCTTCACCCAGGTGCGGCGCGCCGCGATCGCCGTCGGGCGCGAGATGGAACGGCGGATGCCGGACCGGGTGACCATCAAGTGGTGGAAGGAGGAGCGCGGCGAGCGGATCTTCATCGACTACAACCAGACCGCCCGGGACCGCACCATCGCCTCCGCCTACTCCGTGCGCCCCCGCCCGAACGCCCCGGTCTCCGCACCGCTGACCTGGGACGAGGTGGGCGTCGCGCATCCGCAGGACTTCGACATCACGACCATGCCCGCGCGCTTCGCCGAACTCGGCGACGTGCACGCGGGCATGGACGATCAGGCGTTCTCCCTCGACGCCCTGCTGGAGCTGGCGACGAAGGACGAGCACGACCACGGGCTCGGTGATCTGCCGTACCCGCCCGAGTATCCGAAGATGCCGGGGGAACCCAGCCGGGTACAGCCGAGCCGGGCGAGGAAGCCGCGGCCGCAGGGGACGTGAGCTACAGCTCCTTGATCCTCACGTCCCGGTAGGAGACCACGTCGGTCGTGCCGTGGACCTGGAGTCCGATGTAGCCGGAGGAGAACCGCCGCCCGTCCGTGCCCGGGTCGTCCGAGCGCGGCGGGGTGAAGTCCTGGCCGCCGGTGTTGTCGAACTCGTTGATCAGCACGCCGTTGCGGAAGACGGAGTAGTGCTGGTCGACCACGCGGATCTCGTAGTCGTTCCAGGTGCCCTTCTCCGTCACCCCCGCCCCGGCGAGCCCGACCCGGTCGAAGCCGTAGACCGAGCCGGTCTTGTACATGTCGCCGGTCGGGCTGTCGAACTCCTGGATCTCGTGCCCGTACTTGATGGCGACCCACTCCGGCCGGGACTCCTCCGGGTGGCCGTGGACCTGCGGGAAGCGCACGAACACACCGGAGTTGGCGTTCCCGGTGCCCGGGGCGTCGTCACGCCACTGGAGCTTCAGCGAGAAGTCGCCGTACTTGCGCTCCGGGAACCACAGCATGCCCATGCCCGGCGTGGTGGTGCCGGACGTGATCGACCCGTCCCCGTTGGGCGCGAACGAACCACCCCCGACCTGCTCCCACTTGGCCAGCGACCCCTCGGTGCCGTCCATGATCGTGCGGTAGCCCTCGGTCTGGCCGGGCGTGCCGATCTTCGACTGCCGGGCGGCCTGGTTGATCGCCCGGTACTCCCGGCGGTCGACGACACCCTCGTCCAGGAGCGCGTCCGTGACCTCCCGCACGTGCTTGAGGAACAGCGCCTGGGACGACCACTCCTTCTCGTCCTCGATCATCTCGTTGATCCGGCACCGGTTGTTCGTGACCCGGTTCGGCACGCCCGTGTCGACCGTGCCGACGATCACCGTCTGCCGCTCGTCGTACTCCGGGCAGGGCGGCGCCGGTACTCCGCCGGAGACGACCGTGAAGCTCACGGTCACCGGCGCGGAGGTGTTGCCGGCCTTGTCACTGGCCCGGTAGGCGACGGTGTGCCGGCCCACGCGGTCGACGATGACGGGGGCGCCGTAGGCGAGGTAGGGCCCGGCGTCGAGCGAGTACTCCACACCGGCCACGCCGGAACCGCCCTCGTCCGTGGCGTTGACGGTCACCTTCGCGCTGCCGACGTAGGCGCCGTCGGAGTTCCTGGTGCCGTCCACGGTCGCGCCGGTCACCGGCGGGACGGTGTCCTGCGGGGGCGCGGCGACGACGGTGAACGCGACGCTCTTCTCGGCCGCGGCGTTGCCCGCCTTGTCGGTGGCGCGGTAGCGCACGGTGTGCTCGCCGACCGCGTGCACCATGACGGGCGCGGTGTACGCCTGCCAGGCGCCGTCCCCGACGGCGTACTCGATGGTGTTGACGCCCGAGCCCGTGTCGGAGGCGGTGACGGTCACCGTCGCCATGTCGATGTACGCACCGTCCGGGTTCTTCTCACCGCTGACCGTCGCCGAGGTCTCCGGCGCGGTCGTGTCGTCGGTGTCCGGGGCGGCCACGGTGAACGCGACGCTCTTCTCGGCCGCGGCGTTGCCCGCCTTGTCGAAGGCCCGGTAGCGCACCGTGTGCTCGCCGACCTGGTCGACGACGACCGGCGTGGTGTACGGCTGCCAGGCGCCGTCCGCGCCGATGGCGTACTCGATCCGCTCGACGCCGGAGCCGCCCTCGTCGGTGGCGCCGACGGTCACGGTCGCGGAACCGACGTAGGCGCCGTCGGCGTTCTGCGTGCCGGCGACCTCGGCCGAGGTCGCCGGTGCGGTGGTGTCGTCGCCACCGCCGCCCTCGGTCACCACGAGGACGCCCTGCATCTGGCCGTGGCCGGGGATCGTGCAGTGGTACATGTACCGGCCGGGCGTGAGGGTGACCTCGGCGGTGTGCTTGCCGCCCTGGTCGTCGCCCGGGTTGGCCAGGATGTTCAGCTGGACGTCCTGGTTGTACTCCGGGTCGCTGGTCATGAACGTCAGCGTGTGCGGCATGCCGGTGGTGTTGCCGGTCGCCTCGCTGTTCTCGAAGACGATCGTGGCCGGACCGGCCACCGCCGTCTCGGGCGCCGACGTGTACTTCGTGATGTCGTCGCCGGCGGTCCAGGTGAGCACCTGGTCCGCGGCGGCCGCCGCGGCCTGCGCCCGGGGCTGCCCGGACGCGGACGTCACCTGCAGACCGAGCATCATCAGCAGACCGGCCAACAGGGCGGCCCACATTCGTCGTTGGCGTATCACTCGGACCCCCTCGCCAGCTGTCCGGCGGCCGGCGTCGGCCCGCCGCCCTTGTAGGTGACCCGCCACAGGGCCGACTTGGAGTCCGAGGTGAAGAAGCCGCGGCCGTAGTCGAGGACGTACAGCGCGCCGTCCGGGCCGAACTTCCAGCCCATCAGGTTCTTGATGCCGTCGTTGCCGATCGGCACGATCCTCTTCAGCGACTCCGAGTGCACCGGCAGACCGCCGTCGCCCTGTGTCTTCGGGTCCATCAGCACCGCGTTGCGCGGCTGGTCGGAGTCGTAGAAGTCCCCGACGAACCACTTGCCGTCCCAGTACGCGGGCCACTTGGTCTCACTGGTGCTGTCCGCGTCGAAGCGGTAGAGCGGGCCGTTCATCGCGGCCTGGCCGCCGCCCTTGAGCCAGGGCAGCCGGTAGGTGGCCTCGTCCTGCTTGTACGACGGGATGCCGTTCTCGTCGCGCGGGAAGTCGGGGCCGCCGCCCTGCGGCGAGTACCAGATGTTGTTGCCGGTCACCGGCGGCAGGTTGACCAGGCCGTCGTTGTTCGGCGACTCGTTCTTCGGGGCGTCGCAGTCGTACCAGCCCAGCGGCTTGGTCGGGTCCGGCAGGTTCCGGTCCCGGTACGGCTGCTTGTTGCCCATGCAGTACGGCCAGCCGCGGTTGCTCGCCTTGGTGATGGTGGCGAACGTGTCGTACTTCGCCGGACCCCACGTCGTCGAGGGGGCGCCGGCGTCCGGGCCGACCCAGCCCGCGTACAGGGTGTCGGTGGCCTTGTCGACGGAGATGCGCGCCGGGTTGCGCACACCCATCACGTAGATCTCCCCACGCGTCTTGCCACCGCCCTCGGCGGTCTCCTTCCCGGTGAACAGGTTGCCCTCGGGCAGCGTGTAGGTGCCGTCCGGCTCCGGGTGGATGCGCAGGATCTTGCCGTTGAGGTTGTTGGTGTTGCCGGCGGTGCGGCGCGCGTCGGCGAAGGAGACGCCCTTGAAGTTGGGCTGCGGGTTGTTGCCCGAGTAACCGTCGCTGAAGCCACTGGAGTTGTTGTCACCGGTCGCGATGTACAGGTTGCCCTTGGAGTCCCAGGCCATCCCGCCGCCCGCGTGGCAGCAGCTGTGGATCTGCACCGGCCACTTCAGCAGCACCTTCTCGCTGCCCAGGTCCAGCTTGTTCGTCGCCCGGTCCAGCGTGAAGCGGGAGACCCGTCGCTCCGCCATGTGGGTGTCGCGGTTGATCCGGGAGTGCGGCGTGTAGTGCAGGTACACCCAGCCGTTCTCCGTGAACCGCGGGTCCAGCTCGATGCCGAGCAGGCCCTCCTCGACCTTGACCAGCTCGTCGCCGCCGCCCTTGTTGCCGAAGACGGTCAGCGCGCCCGCGAGGGTGACCTTCTTGGTCTTCGGGTCCCAGACGTGGACCTCGCCCGTGCCCTTGCCGATGTCGGGGTTGTTCCAGTCGGTGATCACGGGCTTGGAGGAGTCGGCGCCGCCGCGTCCGATGTAGAAGACGCGGCCGTCGGGCGCGGTGACCAGGCCGTGCGGTTCGCCGATCTGGTCGTTCTGGCCGGGCTGGTTGGCCTGGGTGAGCCGCTCGGCCTGGTAGTTGCCGGTGATGGTGGCCTTGCAGTCGGCCTGCGCCAGCCGCGTCGTCCACATCAGGGCGCCGCGCAGGTGGGCGCGGAAGTCGGTCTCGTCGTAGGACGACACCGTGCCGCCCATGCCGGTGTAGAAGGACCGGCCGCCGTCGTAGTCCCGGCACCAGCTGACCGGGTGGTCCCAGCCGTTGGCGCCGGCACCCGGCTGGTACGTCGACTCGCGCACCCGGGCGACGGTGTGGACGTCGCCGGACGGGTTCTTCGCCCAGTTCAGCCAGGTGTCGGGCCGCTTCCACTGCGTCGGCAGGTCCTTGGTGGCCGGGTGGCGCCGGTCACCGACCTCGACGGTGGCCCGCTGGACCGTCTTCGGGCTCGAGGCGGCCGGCCGGGCGCCGACCAGACCGGTGAACCAGTCCGAGTACGGCTCCGCGCGGGCCGCGTCGTGGACGCCGACGAACCCGCCGCCGGCCTCCATGTACGCCTCCAGCCCCGCTTCCTGAGCCGGATCGAGCACGTCACCGCCGCCGGTCAGGAACACGACCGCGTTGAAGCGGCCGAGCCTCTTCTCGTTGGTGAAGACGGAGGCGTTGTCGGTCGCCTCGACCGTGAAGCGCTCCTTCTCCGGGCCGGTCAGCCCGATCCGCTCGATGGCGGCGATCCCGGCGTTGACGACCGGGGACTCGTCCCCGGCCGCGGCGGACCCGTAGAAGATCAGCACCCGTACGTTCGCGCCGCCCGGCGGCGACTTGATCGACATCGTTGTCAGGGATGGATCCGGCGCCGGACGTGCGCTTGCTGTGGGGCCAGACAGCAGTCCCGCGGCGACGAAACCGGCGGTCGCGAACGCCGCCCAGCCTCTTCTCCTTGCGCTCAACCCTCTCAAGGGCATGGGCACCTCCTCGGTCACGGCAGCAGCGCCAAGGAAGCTAGACCTCTTTGCGCGGTTCGCCAATAGGTATGACCGGGATGGAACCAACTTTGTCCTGAGTGTGGATAAACGCCGTCGCAGCCGGTACCGTCCCACAGGTTCATCACAGCCAATCACGGCTGCGTCTGCGCAAACACCGGGTCAGCGTGGGGAGTTCGGCATGGACAGGCGAGGCTTCAACCGACGGGTACTGCTGGGCGGCGCAGCCGTCGCGACATCGTTGTCCATCGCTCCCGAGACCGCGGGCGCGGCCGGCGCGGCGCAGGCCGTCACCGCCGGGACGGCACCGGCCGGGGGCGAGGTGAAGCACATCAAGATGTACGCCGAGACGCTGCCCGACGGTCAGATGGGCTACGGCCTCGAGAAGGGCAAGGCGTCCATCCCCGGCCCGCTGATCGAGCTGAACGAGGGCGACACGCTGCACATCGAGTTCACGAACACGATGGACGTACGGGCGAGTCTGCACGTCCACGGCCTGGACTACGAGATCTCCAGCGACGGCACCGCCGCGAACAAGAGCGACGTCGAGCCCGGCGGCACCCGCACCTACACCTGGCGCACCCACAAGCCGGGCCGCCGCGCGGACGGCACCTGGCGGGCGGGCAGCGCGGGGTACTGGCACTACCACGACCACGTCGTCGGCACCGAACACGGCACCGGAGGCATCCGCAAGGGCCTGTACGGGCCGGTGATCGTGCGCCGCAAGGGCGACGTGCTGCCGGACGCGACACACACCATCGTCTTCAACGACATGCTGATCAACAACCAGAAGCCGCACACGGGCCCCAACTTCGAGGCCACCGTGGGCGACCGCGTCGAGATCGTCATGATCACGCACGGCGAGTACTACCACACCTTCCACATGCACGGTCACCGCTGGGCCGACAACCGCACCGGCATGCTCACCGGTCCCGACGACCCGAGCCAGGTCATCGACAACAAGATCACCGGCCCGGCGGACTCCTTCGGCTTCCAGATCATCGCGGGGGAGGGGGTCGGCGCCGGGGCGTGGATGTACCACTGCCACGTGCAGAGCCACTCCGACATGGGCATGGTGGGGCTGTTCCTGGTGAAGAAGACGGACGGCACGATCCCCGGCTACGACCCGCACGAGCACCCGCACGGGCAGCCGGAGGGCGCCGCGAGCGGAGCGAAGAGTGCCCCGGAGGGGGCCGAGGGGGCCTCCCCGGACGCGCACGCCCACCACCACTGAGGGGCGTCGAGAGCGCTCTCTCCCTCGCGGGGCTGCCGCTATCCTGGCGGCAGCCGCCCGACGAGGAGCCCGAAGTGAGCCAGAC
This sequence comes from Streptomyces sp. NPDC041968, assembly GCF_055589025.1. Lineage (NCBI taxonomy): Bacteria > Bacillati > Actinomycetota > Actinomycetes > Kitasatosporales > Streptomycetaceae > Streptomyces > Streptomyces sp. NPDC041968. The sequence goes on from NZ_JBVJCB010000007.1 coordinate 104,835, forward strand.
AGCGCCGCGTCCCACCCTGGAGGCCGTGGCCGAGCACGCCGGGGTCTCGCGGGCCACCGTGTCCCGGGTGGTCAACGGGGCGCAGGGGGTGCGGGACGCGCTGGCCGAGCGGGTCCGGCGCGCGGTGGAGGAACTGGGCTACGTGCCCAACCAGGCCGCCCGCAGCCTGGTCACCAGGCGGCACGACGCCGTGGCCGTGGTGGCCGCCGAACCGGAGGCCAGGGTCTTCGACGACCCCTACTTCGCCCAGCAACTGCGCGGCATCAGCAAGGAACTGACGGCGCACGACAACCAGCTCGTGCTGCTGCTCACGGAGGGCCGCGAGGACCACGCCCGGGTCGGGCGCTATCTGGCCGGCGGACACGTCGACGGGGCCCTCGTCTTCTCCCTGCACCTCGACGACCCGCTGCCCGGCCTGGTCCGCAGCGCCGGCCTGCCGACCGTGTTCGGCGGCAGGCCCGGCTGGGACGACGGCCGGGACGGCGCGGTGTACGTGGACAGCGACAACCGCGGCGGCGCCCGTGCCGCCGTCCGCCACCTGGCCGGCCTCGGCCGCGACCGCATCGCGCACATCACCGGCCCGCTCGACCAGACCTCCGCGGCCGACCGGCTCGCCGGCTTCCGTGACCTCCGGGCGGACGCCGGCCCGGAGCTGGTCGCGCGCGGGGACTTCACCGCGGGTGGCGGGGAGCGCGCGATGCGGGAGCTGCTCGACCGGTGCCCCGACCTGGACGCCGTGTTCGCGGCCAACGACCTCACCGCGGCGGGCGCCCTGCGGGTGCTGCGGGAGAGCGGCCGGCGGGTGCCGGACGACGTGGCCGTGGTCGGCTTCGACGACATGCTGCCCGTCGCCGAGCAGACCGACCCGCCGCTGACGACGGTCCGTCAGGACATCGAGGGGATGGGGCGGCTGATGGCCCGCCTGCTGCTGCGCGGCCTGGACCCTGACGCCGTGGCCGGGGAGGGCGGGGCGACCGTGGCGGACACGTCGTCGGGGGTCGTGCTGCCGACCACGCTGATCCGCCGCGCGACCGCGTGAGGCGGTGACCGGGGCCGGAGGACCGCCCCGGGCGACCACCGCCGCACCGGGGACACCCGTCCGGCCGGCCCCCGCGGCTACGGACGCGCCGGCCGGCTCGCCCGCGCGACCGACGCACCCGCCCCTGGCCAAGCCGCCGCCGTCCCGCTCGGCCGACCCGGCGAGGCGGGGTTCCGGTCGGCCCGGCGGGGCCCGGACCCGGCCGGCCCGGCGCTTCCGTCCGTGCTCGTAGGGTGGGCGACAGGTCGCCGCGGAGCGGCCTAAGCCTTGCCCGGCGACGGTCTGAGCACCGCGAAGCGCGCGCCGTACGGGTCGGCGAGCCGGGCGAGGCGCCCGACGCCCTCGACGTCCGTGGCCGGCATCCGCACCGTGCCGCCCAGCCGCCCGGCCCGGGCCACCGCGGCGTCCGCGTCGTCCACCGCGAAGTACGGCAGCCAGTGGGCGTCCGTCTCCACGGGGTCGCCGGCGAGCGGAACCACGCCGCCGAACATGCTCTCCTCGCCCTCCCCGGCCGGGTTCACGCAGGTGTACGCGCCCGCGCCGGGGAAGCGGACGGCGGAGGTCTCCAGCCCCAGCACCGCGCGGTAGTACGCGGCGGCGGCGGCGACGTCCGCCGTGTACAGCTCGACCCAGCACAGCGCGCCGCTCTCGCCGGCCACGCCGAGGCCGCCCAGTCGCCCCGGCTGCCAGAGGCCGAACCGCGCTCCGCCCCGGTCGGTGAGGATCGCCGCAGTGCCCTGGTCCCGTACGTCCGTCGGGCGCACGAGCACACCGCCGCGGGCCCGTTCCGAGGCGTCGGCGGCTGCCGCCGCGTCATGGCTCTGGAAGTACACCGTCCAGGACGACGGGCCCTGCTCCGGCGCCGGCCGCGTGCCGCCGGCCACGATCCGGCCGTCCAGCTCGAAGAGGCCGTACTCCCCGGCTCCGGGGCCCGCCGACCGGAGCCGCCAGCCGAAGAGGCCGCCGTAGAAGGAAGCGGCGCCGTCCAGGTCGGAGGTGGCGACATCGATCCAGTTCGGGGCGCCGGTGACGTATCGGGTGGTGAGCATCATCGCCCTCCTCGGAAGGGACCCGCTGCCTGCTCTGCCGAGTCTCGCACCGGCCACCGACGGCCGCTCCCGCGCGCCGCCGTGCGCCCGCGTCCGTGGCGGGGGACCATCGGGTCGGCCGCAGGCCCGTCCCCGCGGCGTTGATCGCGTGTTGATCGTACGTTTTTCGCCGTCCGGCACGCTCTGAGCATGCACATCGAGACGATCGCGACGCCCGACGACCTCGCCTGGCAGCAGGAGGCGTTGTGCGCACAGACCGGGGGCGACTTCTTCTTCCCCGAGCCCGGCAGTTCCGTCCGCGACGCCAAGCGGATCTGCGCCCTCTGCCCGATCCGCTCGGCCTGCCTGGAGTACGCGCTCGACAACGACGAACGCTTCGGCGTCTGGGGCGGGCTGTCGGAGAAGGAACGGCTGGCGCTGCGCCGCACCACGTACTGAGCCCCGCCCGCCGCGCCGTCACGGCGGGACGGGCGGGGCCGGGTCGGTCAGCCCGCCGCCCGGGTCGCCATCCGCGCCTTGCGCGCCGCGAGCTTCTCGTCGAACTTGGAGGCCTCCGCGTCCAGCCCGCCCATGTACAGCCCCAGCTCCTCCTGCGCCTGCTGCCCCTCGGGGCCCAGGCCGTCGATCTCCATGATCTTCAGGAAGCGCAGCACCGGCTGGATGACGTCGTCGTGGTGGATGCGCAGGTTGTAGACCTCGCCGATCGCCATCTGCGCGGCGGCCCGCTCGAAGCCGGGCATGCCGTGACCGGGCATCCGGAAGTTCACGACCACGTCCCGCACCGCCTGCATCGTCAGGTCGGGCGCCAGCTCGAAGGCGGCCTTGAGCAGGTTCCGGTAGAAGACCATGTGCAGGTTCTCGTCGGTCGCGATGCGGGCCAGCATGCGGTCGCAGACCGGGTCGCCGGACTGGTGGCCCGTGTTGCGGTGCGAGATGCGGGTGGCCAACTCCTGGAAGGCGACGTAGGCCACCGAGTGCAGCATGGAGTGCCGGTTGTCCGACTCGAAGCCCTCGCTCATGTGGGCCATCCGGAACTGCTCCAGCTGGTCCGGGTCCACGGCGCGCGAGGCGAGCAGGTAGTCGCGCATCACGATGCCGTGGCGGCCCTCCTCGGCGGTCCAGCGGTGCACCCAGGTCCCCCAGGCGCCGTCGCGGCCGAAGAGGCTCGCGATCTCGTGGTGGTAGCTGGGCAGGTTGTCCTCGGTCAGCAGGTTGACCACGAGGGCGATCCGACCGATGTCGGTGACCTTGGACTGGTCCTTCGCCCAGGCCTCGCCGTCCTCGAAGACCCCGGGGAAGTTCCGGCCGTCGGACCAGGGCACGTACTCGTGCGGCATCCAGTCCTTGGCGACCTTCAGGTGCCGGTTCAGTTCGGTCTCGACCACTTCTTCCAACGCGTACAGCAGCCGGGCGTCGGTCCATTCGGCGGAACTGCCGAGGTGCGGGGAGACGATCGTCACAGAGAACTCCAGGGGACGTGCGACTAAGCGGAATGCGTCCGGCGAGCGGTGCCGGGAACTTACGGGATCGTAGGCTACGAAACCGTAGGTTACGAGACCGTAGGTTAAATGCACTGTAAAGGCCGCTGATCAGCACCGTCCACCGGGGTGCGGCGCGCCGCCGAGACACGCAGGTCCCAGGGCCGAACGGGTGACGTGCGCGGGGCTCAGCCGTACAGCTCCCGGAGCCGAACCGAGAGGCACGTCACACAACCCCGCAGCTGCTCGGACAGTCGCCGGTCGCCCCCGGGCGGCACCACGTGCGCGCCGGACTCCTCCGCCACCCGCAGGAGCCGGGGGAGTGGCGACGGGACGTCCGTCATCGGGAGGTACCCGAGGACCGTCCCGTCCGGCAGCGCGGTGACCGCGGACCTCAGGTGCGGCACCCCAGTCCGTCGGTCAGCCGAGGGCCGGGTCGGCGGACGAGGGCCTTCTTGCTGGGCCCACGGGGCCTTTCGTGTCGGTGCCGGCGGTCCGGCGCCCGTGGTGCGGCGCCGGTGGCCATCATGCAGCCGGGGCGCGGCGGAGGGAACCCCCGTCGTCCCCGGGGCGCTCCGCCGTGCCGGGCCCGCGGGCGCCGCCCGGATCACCCGGCGGCTTCCGGCTCGATGTCCTTCAGTTCGCCCCCTTCCATGAGCAGCCGGCGGGTGATGCCGATCGAGTCCAGGAACGGCAGGTCGTGGCTGGCCACGAGCAGCGCCCCTTCGTACGACTCCAGCGCGGTGGTGAGCTGCCGGACGCTCGCCAGGTCGAGGTTGTTCGTCGGCTCGTCCAGTACCAGCAGCTGCGGAGCGGGCTCGGCCAGCATCAGCGCCGCCAGCGTCGCCCGGAAGAGTTCCCCGCCCGACAGCGTCGCCGCCCGCTGGTCGGCGCGGGCGCCCCGGAACAGGAAGCGGGCCAGCAGCGCCCGGATCCGGTTGTCGGTGGCGCCCGGCGCGAACCGGGCCACGTTCTCGGCGACGCTGAGCTCGCCGTCGAGGACGTCCAGGCGCTGCGGCAGCAACCGCAGCGGGACGTGGACCGTCGCCTCGCCGGACACCGGCTCCAGCTCCCCGGCGATCGTGCGCAGCAGCGTCGTCTTGCCCGCGCCGTTGCGCCCGGTCAGCGCGATCCGCTCGGGGCCGTGCAGGTCGAGGCCGCCCTTCACCCTTCTGCCGTGCGCGAGTTCCAGCTCCCGCAGGGTGAGCACCGACCGGCCCGCCGGCACGGCCGTGTACGGCAGGTCGACGCGGATCTCGTCGTCGTCCCGCACCGCCCGTTCCGCTTCGCCGAGCCGCTCCCTGGCCTCGGTGAGCTTCTCCTCGTGCATGACGCGGTACTTGCCGGCGGACTCCTGCGCGGAGCGCTTGCGCAGCCGCATCACGGCGCGGGGCTCGCGCTTGGTGTCGTACATCTTCTGGCCGTACCGCTTGCGCCGGGCCAGGGTCACGTGGGCGTCGGTCAGCTCGCGCTTCTGCCTGCGCAGGTCCGACTCGGCGACCCGCACCATCCGCTCGGCCGCCTCCTGCTCCACCGCCAGCGCCTCCTCGTACGCCGAGAAGCGGCCGCCGTACCAGGTGATCGCGCCGGAGCGCAGGTCGGCGATCTGGTCGACGCGTTCCAGCAGCTCCCGGTCGTGACTGACCACGACCATCGGGCCCGGCCAGCTCTCGACGGCCGCGTACAGCCGTCCGCGCGCGTACCGATCGAGGTTGTTGGTGGGCTCGTCCAGCAGCAGGACGTCGGGCCGGCGCAGCAGCAGCGCGGCCAGCCGCAGCAGCACCGACTCCCCGCCCGAGACCTCGCCGACGGTGCGGTCCAGCCCCACGTGGCCGAGGCCGAGTTCGCCGAGCGTGGCGAGGGCCCGCTCCTCGACGTCCCAGTCGTCGCCGACGGTCTCGAAGTGCTCCTCGGCCACGTCACCGGCCTCGATGGCGTGCAGCGCGGTCCGCCGCGCGGCGATGCCGAGCGCCTCGTCGACCCGCGACGCGGTGTCCAGCGTGACGTTCTGCGGGAGATGACCGACCTCGCCGGAGACGTGGACGGTGCCGTCGGCCGGGGCGAGCCGTCCGGCGAGGAGCTTCAACAGGGTCGACTTGCCGGACCCGTTGACTCCGACGAGCCCGGTCCTGCCGGGGCCGAACGCGGCGTCGAGTCCTTCGAAGACGGGGGTGCCGTCCGGCCAGGCGAAGGAGAGGGAGGTACAGGTGAGGGAAGCAGACATGCGGGGTCTCCGTGGTTGCTCGATGCGGTCAGGGGCACACGCGTATCGAGACACCGGAGGCGGCGACCGCCGTGGGGCGCGGAAAGGAGGGTCCCGGGAGCACCGGGCAGGAGAAGGCCCTGTTCCGCAAGGACGGCTCGAACGCCGAGGTCGCACGCGGCGTACACACCCGTGACGGGTGTGGCGCGATGTCTCGACCCTCAGACGAGCAACGTCCTTCTCCGATCGGCGGCAACAGAAGCGTTGTACAACGTAGGAGGGGCAGGGTGGGCTGTCAACGCCTTTACGGACCGGTCCCCGGTCCGGTCCCGCCCCGTTCCACGACTCCGAGGAGGTCCCGTGCCCAACGGCTCGCTCTCACTGCCGGCCCGGCTCTGCCTGCTGGCCTGGGACCCCGCGCGGCCCGGGGCCGGTGACACCGCCCGGGTGCACCATCTGGTGCGGGCCGGCGCGCTCACCGAGCTGGCCCAGCGCGGTCTGCTCGTCGACGACGAGGGCATCGCCACCCCCGTCGACCTGGACTCACGCACCGCGGACACGGTCCTCGACGGGGTGCTGGACCTCGTCCGCGCGTCGATGCCGCACCGGTGGCGCACCTGGGTGAGGCTGCACGCCCATGTCACCTTCGACGCCGTCCGGGAGCAGTTGGTGGCCGACGGGTATCTGCGCGCCCGCAAGAAGCGCGTCCTGGGCGTCTTCCCGTCGGTGGAGCACGTGCTCGCGCGGACCGCCGCCGCGCAGGTCCTGCGCGAGGAGACGCGGTACGCCATCGAGGGCCCGGTACCGGCCGGGGAGGTGTCCGAGCGGGACGCGGCCGTGGCCGCGCTGGCGGCCGCCGCGGAACTGCGCACCCTCGGACCCGTCGTGAGGGGCGCGCGTCGCGAACGCAGGATCGCGGAGCTGACCGGACGCAGCGGGGCGGCGGCACCCGGGCTGCGGAAGATCGTCGGCGAGGTGTGGGGCGCCGTGAGCGCCGAGACGGCACGAACCGTGGCGTCGACGGGCGGCTGAACGGGCACGTCCCTCGTCAGCCGGGGCCGGGAGGGGTCGGCCCCGGCACCGCCTCCTCCCTCAGCCGGGCTCGTCGGGACCCCGGCCCCCGGGGCCGACGGCCGCGGCGGGTTCCGGAGTTCAGGGGTTCCGCGGCTCGGCTTCGGGGCCGTGCGGTCAGCAGGTGCCGCGCATCAACTCCGCCAGGTCGCGGTCCAGATCCAGCTGGAGGTGCTCCAGCCCCACCGGCACCAGCTCACCGGTGGCCTGCAGGAACCGGCGCAGCTCGCCCGAACGGACGTGGATCACGGCCGTGCCCTCGGGCGCGTGGAACTCCATGACGGTGCGGTCGTACCCGTACGGCCGCACCCGCACGTCGCCGTGACCGTCCGGCTCCCGCATCCCGGAGATGAGCAGTTCGCGGGAGAAGGTCCAGCAGACCTCCACGCCTTCCAGGGTGGCCGGGGCGGGGAAGGTCATGCGGACGGCGAACGGGTCGCCGCGGTCGTAGTGCAGGGTGGCGGGAATGCTCGGCATACGCGGCGCGGCGGCGACGAGACGCGCCTCGACGGGGTGCTCGATGACGGTGGACAACGCCTTGCTCCCTCGTGACGGCTGGACGGGCTCGGGGGGTGTACGGGCCGGGCACTGGAAGAGACGACGGAATCAACCAATCCGTGCACACGAGAAGCTAGTGACCTCTGTCACCGCGTTCATGCACGGGAGTGACACGGCTCTCCTCGGGTGCCGGGCCCGGCACTTGCGCCACTCGCGCGCACAGCCGCCCGCTGTCCGGGCCCTCTGGACGGCACCGGGGCGGTGGGCTAGCTTCGCCCGCCATGAGGCGCTTGGACAGCATGCGACGCACGGCACGGTCCGTCCGAACCGGCGGCGGAGGGGGCCGGGCGGTGGTCGCGGCAGCGGTGTGCGCGGCGGCCCTGGCCGCCCTGACGGCCGCCCCCGCACAGGCGCAGCACCGGCCGCCGCACTGGGAGGTGAAGGCGACCGGCGTGTCCGACGCCAGGTTCCGGGGGCTCGCGGCCGTCAGCCGGCACACCGCCTGGGTGGCCGGCAGCCGGGGCACGGTCCTGCGCACCACCGACGGCGGCGACACCTGGCGGAACGTCTCGCCACCGGGCGCCGGCGAGCTGGAGTTCCGGGATGTCGAGGCGTTCGACGCCCGCCGCGCCGTGGTCCTGGCCATCGGCGAGGGCGAGGCGTCCCGCGTCTACCGCACCGACGACGGCGGAGCGACCTGGACCGAGTCCTTCCGCAACACCGACACACGGGCCTTCTACGACTGCCTCACCTTCTTCGACCACCGCCACGGCCTCGCCATGAGCGATCCGGTGGACGGCAGGTTCCGCATCCTGGCCACCGGCGACGGCGGCCGCTCCTGGAAGGTGCTGCCGAGCCGCGGCATGCCCGCCGCGCAGCAGGGCGAGGCCGGCTTCGCGGCCAGTGGCCAGTGCCTGGTGGCGTCCGGACCGAAGGACGTGTGGCTGGCCACCGGCGGCGCCGCACGCGCGCGGGTGCTGCACTCCGCCGACCGCGGGCTCACCTGGACGGCCGCCGACGTCCCGGTCCCGGCGGGCGACCCGGCCCGGGGCGTCTTCGCCCTCGCCTTCCGCGACCGCCTCCACGGCCTCGCGGTAGGCGGCGACCACCGCCCCGACCAGAGCTCCCCGCGCGCCGCCGCCCGGACCACCGACGGGGGTCGCGCCTGGCGGCCCGCGGGCGGCCCGCCGCCGGCCTACCGGTCCGGCGTCGCCTGGCTCCCGCACAGTCGCACCGCCGCCCTCGCGGTCGGTCCCACCGGTACGGACCTCACCACGGACGGCGGCACCACCTGGCGGACGCTCGACACGGGGTCGTACGACACCGTGGACTGCACGCCCGACCTGGGCTGTTGGGCGGCCGGCGAGCGGGGGCGGGTCGCCCGGCTGGAGCTGTGACGCCGCGCGCGGCGTGGTGCTCGTCCGTAACGTGGGTACCCGTTCGCTGAATGCGAGAGGAAGTGAGCGGACATGCCACGCGGGTCGAGCCCCAAGCGGGAGCGCCAGTACGAGCACATCAAGGACAGCGCCGAGAGCCGTGGCGAGAGCACCGGTCGCGCCAAGGAGATCGCGGCCCGGACGGTGAACAAGGAGCGCGCCCAGTCCGGCGAGTCGAAGACCGCCAGCCGTACGTCCACCCAGGACAAGTCGCCGAGCAAGCGCGGCGGCCAGCGGTCGGGCAACCGGCAGGGCCCCCAGGGGCCCACCTACGACCAGCTCTACCAGGAGGCCAAGCGCCGCGGCGTCAGCGGCCGTTCGAGCATGAACAAGGGCGAACTGCAGCGCGCGCTGGGCAAGTGAGCCGCACGGCCCTCAGGCGGAGGTTTCCCGGCACCGTGCCGGCTCCGGCGCGATGTCCGTGGCGACGGACCCGGTGGCGCGCTCCACACGCTCCCACCGGCCCTGACGCAGGAGCCACCCGCGGGACTCCCTCGATCCGTGCACGGTCCCCCCGCGACGGCGATGACCACCCCGCCGTCGCGGGGCTCCTCGCGTCCGGAGGCCGGGACACCCCGCGGTGCGGGACCGCTCGCGCAGGAACAAGATCGCGAGCCCGCTCCGGGCTCCCGTAGGCTGCGGCCATCATGACGACCGTGACCGCGCGGATCCCCGATGACTGGCCCGCGACCGAGGAGCGGGCCCGCGCCGTCCAGGACGGACTGCGGGCCCGCGTGGTGCTGCACGAGCCGGGCCCGCCGCCCGGCACCGGCATGGTGACCGGCGTGGACGTCGCCTACGACGACGAGCGGGACGTCGTCGCGGCGGCCGCCGTCGTCCTCGACGCCGCGACCCTCGACGTCGTCGCCGAGGCCACGGCCGTCGGGCGGATCTCCTTCCCCTACGTGCCCGGCCTGCTGGCGTTCCGCGAGATCCCGACGGTCCTGGCCGCCCTCGACGCGCTGCCCCGCCCACCGGGCCTGATCGTCTGCGACGGTTACGGCCTGGCCCACCCGCGCCGCTTCGGCCTCGCCAGTCACCTCGGCGTCCTCACCGGGCTGCCCACGATCGGCGTCGCCAAGAACCCGTTCACCTTCACGTACGACGATCCCGGCCCCGCGCGCGGGAGTACCGCCCCGCTGCTCGCCGGCGCCGAGGAGGTCGGGCGTGCCGTCCGCACGCGCGAGGGCGTCAAGCCGGTCTTCGTCTCCGTCGGCCACCGCGTGAGCCTCGACAACGCCTGCGCGCACACCCTGGCGCTGGCTCCGGCCTACCGGTTGCCGGAGACCACCCGCCGAGCCGACGCCCTGTGCCGCGAGGCCCTGCGGTCGGCCGCCTACCCGGCCTGACCCTCGATGCTCCAGCGGCCCACCTCCCGGTAGGCGGAGTCGTAGATGGCCGAACCGTCGCCGGCCTCCAGGGCGTAGTGCTTCAGGTTGCCGCCCCAGTACCGCAGGATGCGCTGCAACTCGCCCGTGGGGTCCTCGGCGAGCGCGCCCTCGTCCATGGTGACTTCTAGAAGGAACTTCATACCTTCAAGAATTTCATTGAACTCCTGCTTGGGACTTGGCCGCGCCCGGACACCGGCTGTCATGAGCCGGCACGGTGAGAGTCCCAAATGGGGGTGCGGCCCCCGCGTGCTGTCGTGCCGCCCGCGCCGGGCCCGGGCACCCGTACGGACCACCCAGGCCGGCTGAGTACCCGTACGGATGTGCCCGCCCCCCGAGGGGCGACAGGCTGGGCCCATGACGACACACCGCGCACCCCGGCAGTCCGCCCACCGACCCGGCCGGCCGGTCGAGCGGGCGGTGGTCGCCGGCCTGGTGCTCGCCATGGCGGCCGGGGTCGCGTGGATCGGCGGGATGATCTACACGATCGCCGGATGGTCGGGTTAGGGTCCGGTCCGTCGCACCGGACCTGAACCGTCCGTCAGCGGGTCGCGGCCACCCGGAAGCCGATGCCCGCCGCCCGCAGACGCCCGGTCAGGGCGTCCCCCATCGCCACGGCCGTGGTGACCTGCCCGGCCACCGGCGGCAGTTCGTCGAGGGCGAGCGAGAGCGCCGCCTCGGCGAACATCTTCGCCGTCTCGTCGTACCCCGGGTCTCCGCCCGTGACCTCGGTGAACACCTTCCGGCCACCGCCCTCGCCGACGAAACGGACCGAGAACCGGCTCCGCGCCCGCTTCTCGGCGCTGGGCCCGTCGCCCGGCTTGAGCCGGTCGGACAGCCAGTGCCGCGCCCGCGGTACCTGGGCCGCCACCGCCAGCGCGCCCACCGCCGCCGCTCCGCCGACGGCGACGGGCAGGTGCCGGACAGCCGCGTAGTGGCGGTAGCGGAAGTCGGGGCCGTAGCGGTCCAGGGCCTTCGCGGACCGCCGTACGATCTGCGCGTCGATGGTCGGCAGCGGCAGCGCCCAGGCGCCGACCTCCCCGGCGAACCGCGGCGCGCCCGTCGGTGTCACCGCACGGCGGCCCACCAGCCGCGGCTCGTGCCGCCGGCGTTCCCGCGCGGCGGCCCGCAGCTGCCGGCCGCGCGCCAACTGCCCCAGCGCGGAGGCGAAGGTACCGCCCGAGAAGGCGGCGTCGACGCTGACGAAGCCGTCCACGGTGAGCGGCACGCCCTCCGGCAGCTGCCGCACGGTGAAGTGCACGCCGAGGTCGTGCGGTACCGAGTCGAAGCCGCAGGCATGCACCAGCCGCGCGCCGGTCTCCCGCGCGCGTGCGTCGTGGCGCACGTACGTCAGGTCCACGAACTCGGGCTCACCGGTGAGGTCGAGATAGTCCGTGCCGGTCTCCGCGCAGGCGGCGACCAGCTCGTCGCCGTACCGGACGTAGGGACCCACCGTCGTGGCCACCACGCGCGCCCGTCCGGCCAGTTCGCGCAGCGAGGCGGGGTCGCTCACGTCGGCGCGCAGGACGCCGACCTCCGACGCGCCCGGCAGCCGCTCCCGCAGCCGCCGCAGCTTCTCCTCGCTGCGCCCGGCGATCGCCCAGCGCAGCCCGTCGGGCGCGTGCGCGGCGAGGTACTCCGCGGTGAGTCCACCGACGAAACCCGTCGCCCCGAAGAGCACGACGTCGTACGGCCGGTCGGCCTTGTTCAGCCTGCTCATGACATCCCTTCGTCACCCTTCGGCGACCCCTGGACCCGCAGCACGCGCCGTCGCCGGTGGCCGAGGCTAGCGTGAGGACTGCCGACCCGGAGAGGGGCCCGGCCATAATTGGCTAAGCGCTTGCTCGTCCGGGTCTTGTGTCCGATGGAACACGTTCCTAGCATCACTGGTGTTACAGCAACTGTGTCACATGACTGGGGGCTCCATGTCGGGAGCGAGGACGCCGGGGCGAGAGCCGGGACCGGAACCCGGTGCGGGCCCGCTCGGCGGGGTGCGCGTGGTCGAGCTGGCCGGTATCGGCCCCGGCCCCTTCGCCGCCATGCTCCTGGCCGACCTGGGGGCCGACGTGGTCCGCGTCGACCGGCCGGGCGGCGCCGGCCTCGGGATCGACCCCGCCCGCGACGTCACCAACCGCAACAAGCGTTCGGTGATCGTCGACCTCAAGGCGCCGGACGGCCCGGCCAGGGTCCTGGACCTCGCCGAACGCGCCGACGTGCTGATCGAGGGCTACCGCCCCGGCGTCGCCGAACGGCTCGGCGTCGGACCGGACGACTGCCACGCCCGCAACCCGCGCCTGGTCTACGGCCGCATGACCGGCTGGGGCCAGCACGGCCCGCTCGCCGACCGCGCCGGACACGACATCGGGTACATCGCGCTCACCGGGGCCCTCGGCATGATCGGCGCCCCGGACGAGCCCCCGGCCGTCCCGGCCAACCTGGTGGGCGACTACGCGGGCGGCTCCCTCTACCTGGTCGTCGGGATCCTCGCCGCCCTGCACCACGCCCGTGCGAGCGGCGCCGGACAGGTCGTCGACGCCGCCATCGTCGACGGTACGGCCCACCTCTCCTCGATGATCCACGGCATGCTCGCCGCCGGCGCCTGGCAGGACCGCAGGGGCGCCAACCTCCTCGACGGCGGCTGCCCCTTCTACGGCACCTACGCCACCGCCGACGGCCGCCACATGGCGGTCGGCGCCCTGGAACCCCGGTTCTACGCGCAGTTCATGGAGCTGCTCGGCATCCCCGACCGGGCACCCGCCCGCGACGACCCGGCCCGCTGGGCCGAGCTGCGCGACGCCATCGCCGCCCGGTTCGCGACCCGTACCCGGGACGAGTGGACGGCCGTCTTCGCGGACTCCGACGCCTGCGTGGCGCCCGTCCTGTCGCTCCGCGAGGCCCCGCACCACCCGCACCTGGCCGCCCGCGGCACCTTCACCGACCACGGCGGCATCACCCAGCCCGCCCCCGCGCCCCGCTTCTCCGCGACCCCCACCGCCGTCCGCACCGGCCCCGCCCTGCCGGGCGCCGACGCCGAGGCCGTGGCCCGCGACTGGGACCTGCCCCGACGCCCGGACACCGTCCCGAACCTCGCACCCAACCCTCTGTGAAAGGCCTGCCAGTGACCACCGAAGCGTACGTGTACGACGCGATCCGCACCCCGCGCGGACGCGGCAAGGCGAACGGCGCCCTGCACGGCACGAAGCCCGTCGACCTGGTCGTCGGCCTCATCCACGAGATCCGCGCCCGCTTCCCCGACCTGGACCCGGCCGCCGTGGACGACATCGTGCTCGGCGTCGTCGGCCCCGTCGGCGACCAGGGCTCCGACATCGCCCGGATCGCCGCCATCGCCGCCGGACTGCCCGACACCGTGGCCGGCGTGCAGGAGAACCGCTTCTGCGCCTCGGGCCTGGAGGCCGTCAACCTGGCCGCCGCCAAGGTCCGCTCCGGCTGGGAGGACCTGGTCCTCGCCGGCGGTGTCGAGTCGATGTCCCGGGTGCCGATGGCCTCGGACGGCGGCGCCTGGTTCAACGACCCGATGACCAACCTCGCCACCAACTTCGTGCCGCAGGGCATCGGCGCCGACCTCATCGCCACCATCGAGGGCTTCTCCCGCCGCGACGTCGACGAGTACGCGGCCCTCTCCCAGGAGCGCGCGGCCACGGCGTGGAAGGAGAACCGCTTCGAGCGCTCCGTGGTCCCCGTCCGGGACCGCGCCGGCCTCACCGTCCTCGACCACGACGAGCACCTGCGCCCCGGCACCACCGCCGACTCCCTCGCGGGCCTCAAGCCGTCCTTCGCCGACATCGGCGAACTCGGCGGCTTCGACGCCGTGGCGCTCCAGAAGTACCACTGGGTCGAGAAGATCGACCACGTCCACCACGCGGGCAACTCCTCCGGCATCGTGGACGGCGCCTCCCTGGTCGCCATCGGCTCCAAGGAGGTCGGCGACCGGTACGGCCTCACCCCGCGGGCCCGGATCGTCTCCGCCGCCGTCTCCGGCTCCGAGCCCACCATCATGCTCACCGGCCCCGCCCCCGCCACCCGCAAGGCGCTCGCCAAGGCCGGGCTGACCATCGACGACATCGACCTCGTCGAGATCAACGAGGCCTTCGCGGCCGTCGTCCTCCGCTTCGTGAAGGACATGGGCCTCTCCCTGGACAAGGTCAACGTCAACGGCGGGGCCATCGCGCTCGGCCACCCCCTCGGCGCCACCGGCGCGATGATCCTCGGAACCCTCGTCGACGAACTGGAGCGCCAGGACAAGCGCTACGGCCTCGCCACCCTCTGCGTGGGCGGCGGCATGGGCATCGCCACCATCGTCGAGCGCATCTGACTCCCTGCGGAACCGCGGCCACAAAGACCTCACTGGAGACCCCTGTCATGACGACCGAGAGCACCACCATCCGCTGGGAACAGGACGACACCGGAGTCGTCACCCTCGTCCTCGACGACCCCGCCCAGTCCGCGAACACCATGAACCAGGCGTTCCGCGAGTCCCTCGCGGTGGTCACCGACCGCCTCGAGGCCGAGAAGGACGCGATCCGCGGCGTCATCGTCACCTCCGCCAAGAAGACCTTCTTCGCCGGCGGCGACCTGCGCGACCTGATCCGCGTCACCCCGGAGACCGCCCAGGACCTCTTCGACGGCGGCATGGCGATCAAGCGGAACCTGCGCCGCATCGAGACCCTCGGCAAGCCCGTCGTCGCCGCGATGAACGGCGCGGCGCTCGGCGGCGGCTACGAGATCGCCCTCGCCTGCCACCACCGCGTCGCCCTCGACGCGCCCGGCTCCAAGATCGGCTGCCCCGAGGTCACCCTCGGCCTGCTCCCCGGGGGCGGCGGTGTCGTCCGCACCGTCCGCATGCTCGGCATCACCGACGCGCTGCTGAAGGTCCTCCTCCAGGGCACCCAGTACAACCCGCGCCGCGCCCTGGAGAACGGCCTGGTCGACGAGGTCGCCGACAGCCGCGAGGACCTGATCGCCCAGGCCCGCGCCTTCATCGACGCCCACCCGGAGTCCGCCCAGCCGTGGGACAGGCCGGGCTACCGCATCCCCGGCGGCACCCCGTCCCACCCGAAGTTCGCGGCCAACCTCCCCGCCTTCCCCGCCAACCTGCGCAAGCAGACCGCCGGCGCCCCCTACCCGGCGCCGCGCAACATCATGGCCGCCGCGGTCGAGGGCTCCCAGGTCGACTTCGAGACCGCGCAGGTCATCGAGGCCCGCTACTTCGTCGAGCTGGCCGCCGGCCAGACCGCGAAGAACATGATCCAGGCGTTCTTCTTCGACCTCCAGGCGGTCAACTCCGGCGCCAACCGCCCCCGGGGCGTGGAGCCGCGCAAGGTCACCAGGGTGGCCGTCCTGGGCGCCGGCATGATGGGCGCCGGCATCGCCTACTCGTGCGCCCGCGCGGGCATCGACGTCGTCCTCAAGGACGTCTCCCTGGAGTCGGCCCTCAAGGGCAAGGGCTACTCCGAGAAGCTGTGCGCCAAGGCCGTCGCCAAGGGCCGGACCACGCGGGAGAAGGCCGACGCCCTGCTCGCCCGCATCACGCCGACCGCCGAGGCCGCCGACCTCGCGGGCTGCGACGCGGTCATCGAGGCGGTCTTCGAGGACACCTCGCTCAAGCACAAGGTGTTCCAGGAGATCCAGGACGTCGTCGGCGCCGACGCGCTGCTCTGCTCCAACACCTCCACGCTCCCCATCACCGCGCTGGCCGAGGGGGTCGAGCGGCAGGCCGACTTCATCGGACTGCACTTCTTCTCGCCGGTCGACAAGATGCCGCTCGTCGAGATCATCAAGGGCGAGCGCACGGGCGACGAGGCGCTGGCCCGCGCCTTCGACCTGGTCCGGCAGATCGGCAAGACCCCGATCGTCGTCAACGACTCGCGCGGCTTCTTCACCTCCCGGGTCATCGGCCACTTCATCAACGAGGGTGTGGCGATGGTCGGCGAGGGCGTCGAGCCCGCCTCCGTCGAGCAGGCGGCGGCCCAGGCGGGCTACCCGGCCAAGGTGCTCTCCCTGATGGACGAGCTGACGCTCACCCTCCCGCGCAAGATCCGCCAGGAGACGAAGCGGGCCGTGGAGGAGGCGGGCGGCACCTGGACCGCGCACCCCGCCGAGGCCGTCATCGACCGCATGGTGGACGAGTTCGAGCGCCCCGGCCGCAGCGGCGGCGCCGGGTTCTACGAGTACGGCGAGGACGGCAGGCGGGCGGGCCTGTGGCCGGGCCTGCGCGAGCACTTCACGAAGCCGGGCCACGAGATCCCCTTCGCGGACATGCAGGAGCGCATGCTCTTCTCGGAGGCGCTCGACACGGTGCGGCTGCTGGAGGAGGGCGTGCTGACCTCCGTCGCCGACGCCAACATCGGCTCGATCCTCGGCATCGGCTTCCCCGGCTGGACCGGCGGCGTCCTCCAGTACATCAACGGCTACGACGACGGCGCCGGACTGCCCGCCTTCGTCGCCCGCGCGCGCGAGCTGGCCGACCGCTACGGCGAGCGCTTCACGCCGCCCGCGCTGCTGGTGGAGAAGGCGGACAAGGGGGAGGTCTTCACCGACGGCCGCTGAGCCGCCGGATCACCCGGCGGCGCCCGGGCCGGTGTCCGTGCCGGCGCCGGTGCCGCCGGGGGTGCCGACACCTCCGGAGGCGTCGCCGCCGGCTTTCGCGCCGGCGTCCGCATCGGCGCCCCCGTCCCCGTCGCCGTCCCCGTCCTTGTCGAGCCACTCCCGCAGCTCCTCGCGGAGCGACCGCTGGAACGTGGTCAGCAGCGCCTGCACCACCAGCGGGTGCATGTGGGCGGAGAGCGACCGCACGTCCCGCGCGTCGCGTTCGGCGACCGCGTCGCGCAGCAGCCGCGACAGGTCCCGCGCGGCGGCGCGGGAGTGTTCGAGCAGGGCGGTGCGGGCGGCGAGGACCGTCTCGGGGGAGAGGGGCACGTCGAGCAGCTCGACGCCGAGCCGCAGCAGCCCGGCGTCGACGCGGTAGCCGTCGCCGTCGGGCGCGGCGACGTCCATCGCCACGAGCCGGCCCACCTCCTCGTCGGTCACCGGCCGGCCCGCCCGCCGGCCCAGCTCCTCCCGCGTGACCGTCTCCACCGCCTCCGGCGCCCAGGAGGCCACCACGGCCCGGTGCAGCGCGAGGTCGTGCGGGCTCAGGTCCGGCGGCAGCTGCCCCAGGTACCGCTCGATCGCGGCCAGCGTCATGCCCTGGTGCTGCAACTCCTCGATCAGCGCCAGCCGGGCCAGGTGCTCCCCGCCGTAGCGTCCCACCCGGCGCGGGCCGATCGCGGGTGGCGGCAGCAGCCCCCGGGTGCCGTAGAAGCGGACCGTGCGCACCGTGACGCCGGCCCGTGCCGCCAGCTCGTCGATCGTGAGGGCGGGCTCCCCGGTGTCGGTCGTCGTCATGTGCAGCAGTATCGCTGTCTCACCAACGCTGTGACACCTCTTGTGCACCAGGTGGAGACCGCCGACCGATCTTGTGAGAAGTCACGCTGTGTGACATGAGCCACCGCATGACGACGCAGCGTCGTGGGAAGGTGCTGCCTTGGTCTGTGCCGCGAAGGGTGGTGCGGGCCTCGTCACTGTACGGACGACCTGGGCGTATCCCGCCCGGGCGCACCAGAGAGTGGAACCACCCGTGAGCAAGGACGCCGTCGACACGGCACAGGTCGCCGCCCACCCCCAGGCGACCGGGACCATCCCCGCGGACGCGGGCGACGCCGGTTACAGCAAGGGCCTCAAGGCCCGCCACGTCAACATGATCGCCATCGGTGGCGCGATCGGCACCGGGCTCTTCCTCGGCGCCGGCGGGCGCCTGCGCGACGCGGGCCCGGCCCTCGCGATCGCCTACCTCGTCTGCGGCGTCTTCGCCTTCTTCGTCGTCAGGGCGCTCGGGGAACTGGTCCTCTACCGGCCCTCCTCCGGGTCCTTCGTGTCGTACGCGCGCGAGTTCCTCGGCGAGAAGGGCGCCTACGTCGCCGGCTGGATGTACTTCCTCAACTGGTCGACGACCGGCATCGCCGACATCACGGCGATCGCC
This sequence comes from Streptomyces sp. NPDC041968, assembly GCF_055589025.1. Classification (NCBI taxonomy): domain Bacteria; kingdom Bacillati; phylum Actinomycetota; class Actinomycetes; order Kitasatosporales; family Streptomycetaceae; genus Streptomyces; species Streptomyces sp. NPDC041968. The sequence continues at coordinate 123,035 of NZ_JBVJCB010000007.1, forward strand.
CTGTACACGCACTACTGGAGTATGTTCACGAGCATCCCGCAATGGGTGCTCGCGCTGATCGCCCTCGCGGTCGTGCTGGCCGTCAACCTCATCTCGGTGAAGATCTTCGGCGAGATGGAGTTCTGGTTCGCGATCGTCAAGGTCGCCACCCTCGTCGGCTTCATGCTGATCGGCATCTTCCTGCTGGCCACCCAGCACGAGGTGGGAGGCCACACCCCGGGCGTCAGCATGATCACCGACCACGGCGGCATCCTCCCGCACGGCGTGATGCCCGTCGTCCTGGTGATGCAGGGCGTGATCTTCGCGTACGCGGCCCTGGAGCTGGTCGGCGTCGCCGCCGGCGAGACCGCCGAGCCGGAGAAGGTCGTCCCGCGCGCGGTGAACTCGATCATGTGGCGCGTGGCCCTCTTCTACGTCGGCTCGGTCGTCCTGCTGGCCCTGCTGCTGCCGAGTTCGCTCTACTCGGGCGACCAGAGCCCGTTCGTCACCGTCCTGTCGAAGATCGGTGTCCCGGCGGCCGGCGACGTGATGAACCTCGTGGTCCTCACGGCCGCCATGTCCTCCCTGAACTCCGGCCTGTACTCCACCGGCCGCATCCTGCGCTCCATGGCGATGGCGGGCTCCGCGCCCAAGTTCACCGGCGTGATGAGCCGCACCCAGGTCCCCTACGGCGGCATCCTGCTGACCTGCGCGGTCTGCGTCCTCGGCGTCGGCCTGAACTTCCTGGTGCCGAGCAAGGCCTTCGAGATCGTGCTGAACGTCGCCTCCCTGGGCATCATCAGCACCTGGGTGATCATCATGATCTGCCACCTGGTCTTCGTGCGCCGGGCTCGCGAGGGCCTGGTCACCCGGCCGCACTTCCGGTTGCCGGGCAGCCCGGTCACGGAGATCGTCACGATCGTCTTCCTGCTCTCCGTCCTCGTCCTGATGTGGAACGACCCCGAGGTCGGCCGCAAGACGCTGTACCTGGTCCCGGTGATCGCGGTGATGCTGGTGGCGGGTTGGTTCGGCGTACGCCGCCGGGTGGCGGCCAACGCCGAACAGGAGCTGTCGGGCCTGACGAAGTAGCGGACCGAGGGCCTCGGGGCGCCCCGCACGCGGAGGCGCCCCCGGCCTCAGGAGCCACCGAACGCCCTCTTCTGCACGGGAGTTGACCGCTGTAGCGTCCCGCGCATGCCGATACGCATGCGCTTCACGATCTGGAGACCGCTCGCGACGGCGGCCACGGCCGCTCTCATGGCAACCTTCCTCACGCCCGCCGCGACCGCCCACCCCGCACCGCGACAGAGCGAACCCGTCCACTCCTACGCCGACGCCGTCCGCGAGGCCGTCTGGGTGGACACCGGCCACGACGGGGACGGTGACGGCGAGGACGACCGCGTCGCCGTCGACATCGTCCGTCCCCGCGAACCCGCCCGGCAGGGACGGAAGGTCCCCGTCATCATGGACGCCAGCCCGTACTACTCCTGCTGCGGGCGCGGCAACGAGAGCCAGAAGAAGACCTACGACGCCGACGGCGACGTCGTCGGCATGCCCCTGTACTACGACAACTACTTCGTGCCGCGCGGCTACGCCTTCGTCGGCGTCGACCTGGCCGGCACCAACCGCTCCGACGGCTGCGTCGACGTCGGCGGCCCCTCCGACGTCCGGTCCGCGAAGGCGGTCGTCGACTGGCTCAACGGCCGCGCGAAGGCGTACACCAGCCGCACCGGTGGTGAGCGCGCCAAGGCGACGTGGACCAACGGCAGGACCGGCATGATCGGCAAGAGCTGGGACGGCACGATCGCGGGCGGTGTCGCCGCCACCGGCGTCGAGGGCCTGGAGACCATCGTCCCGATCGCCGCCATCTCCTCCTGGTACGACTACTACTTCAGCCAGGGCGCCCCGCTCTACGGCTCCGGCCCCGACTGGCTGTCGGACTACGTCAACAGCCCCGACGCCCGCGAGCGGTGCGACGCCGTCCAGCAGAAACTCGTCGCCGGCGCCCCGCGCACCGGCGACTGGACGAAGCTCTGGACCGAACGCGACTACGTGAAGGCCGCCGGCAAGGTGAAGGCCAGCGTCTTCCTCGTCCACGGCATGCAGGACCTCAACGTCCGCATGCAGCACGTCGGCCCGTGGTGGGACGCCCTCGCGAAGAACGGCGTCGACCGCAAGATCTGGCTCTCCCAGACCGGCCACGTCGACCCCTTCGACTTCCGCCGCGCCGAGTGGGTCGACACCCTGCACCGCTGGTTCGACCACGAACTCCTCGGCTACGACAACGGCATCGACGACGAGCCCATGGCCGACATCGAACGCCGGCCCGGCCAGTGGGAGACCTCGGGCACCTGGCCCCCGCGCTCCACCGCCCCCACCACCCTGCGCCCCGCCGACGGCGCGCGGCCCGGCGTCGGCACCCTCGGCCTGCGCCCGGGCCGCGGCACCGAGACCTTCACCGACGACCCCGCCCTGAGCGAGACCGACTGGGCCGCGCACATCGACGAGCCCACCCCGGGCAAGGCCGGCTTCGTCACCGGCCCGCTCACCCGCGACCTGCGCCTGTCCGGCTCCTCCGAGGTCACCGTCACGGCCCGCTCCAGCACCCCCACGGCCCACCTCTCCGCCGTCCTCGTCGACCTCGGTCCCGACACCATCCGCGACTACGGCGACCGGGGCGAGGGCGTCACCACCCTCACCGACCGCACCTGCTGGGGCCCGAGCACGCCGGGCGACAGCTCCTGCTACCTGGAGACGGCGGCGAAGACCACCGACGTGGAGTACACCGTCGTCAGCCGCGGTTGGGCCGACCTCGGCAACCACGCGTCCCGGTGGCAGGGCCGCCCGCTGACCCCGGGCAAGGCCTACACCCTCACCCTGGACCTGGCGGCGACCGACCACGTCGTCCCGGCCGGTCACCGCCTCGCGCTGATCGTCGCGGGCACCGACAAGGACCTCATCGACCCGCCCGCCGACACGCCGACCCTCACGCTGGACCTCTCCCGCACGTCCGCGCGCGTACCGTTCGTCGGCGGCACCGCCGCGTTCGCCAGGGCCACCGCCCATACGGCGGCCACCGCTCCCGCACCCACGCCCCTCGACGGCGTGAGCGAGCCGCACACGACGCACCGCGTCCCGAAGGGAGCCCGATGAACCGCCTGCGCACCCTCACCGTGACCGGCGCGGCCCTCGCCGCGTCCCTCCTGGCCGCGCCGGTCCACGCCGACGACACCGCGCCCCGACCGCCCCGCACCGGCTTCGAGCAGACGCACGGCGCCCGCTGGACCACGCAGCCCGAGGAGCAGACGCTGCTCGCGGCCGCCGACCGGGCGAGCGACCGTGTGACCGTCGAGCGCGTCGGCACCACGAAGCAGGACCGCCCGCTCCAGCTGGTGACCATCGGCCGGCCCACCGCCCCGAACAAGGTGCTCCTCGTGTGCAGCCAGCACGGTGACGAGCCCTCCGGCCGCGAGGCCTGCCTGTCGACCGTCCGGGACCTGGCGTACGCGACGGACGGGCGGACCCGGCGCTTCCTGGACCGCACCACCGTGCTGGTGGTCCCCACCGCCAACCCCGACGGTCGGGCCGCCGACACCCGCGGCAACGGCGACGGCGTCGACGTCAACCGGGACCACCTCGCGCTGAGGACGGCCGAGGCCCGCGCCCTGGCCGCCGTCGTCCGCGACCGGCGCCCCGACGTCCTCTACGACCTGCACGAGTACGGCGCCACACCCCCCTACTACGACCGGGACCTGTTCGACCTCTGGCCCCGCAACCTCAACACCCACCCCCGGGTCCACGACGAGGCCCGCGGCCTGTCCGGGGGGTACGTCCGCCCCGCCGCCGAGGCGGACGGACACACGACCGGCACCTACGGCATCTGGACCGACCCCGTCACCGGCGACCCGATCCGGCAGACCGCCGGCGACGGCCAGGAACGCATCCTGCGGAACATGTCCGGCGTCAAGCACGCGGTCGGCCTGCTCATCGAGAGCCGCGTCGACCCGCTCACCGACGCCGAACGCGCGGACCCGGCCCTGAACAACCGGCGCCGGGTCGACTCCCAGCTCGCCGCCCTGGACGGCCTGTTCCGCTTCGCCGACCGGCGGCGCGGACACGTCGAGGCGGCCACCGCGACCGCCCGGTGGTCCGGCCTGACCGACACCGGCCCCGTGTACCTCGGCGGCGCGGACAACGACCCGGCCGAACCCGGGGAGGTGCTCCAGGACCCGCCCTGCGGCTACCGGCTCGGCGCCGCCCAGTACCAGGAGGTGCGGGACGAACTGGCCCTGCACGGTGTACGGGCGCACCGGACCGGGGAGGAGGGCGCCTACGTGCCTCTGCGCCAGCCCCTGCGGGCCCTGGTGCCGCTGCTCCTGGACGAGCGGGCGACGTACCGCCTGACGGTGGGTGAACCCGACACCACCTGCTGAAGAGGTGAGTTCCGTGTCGCACGTGGTAAGGGCGTAGCAGAGGACTATTTTCAGCCTCACCGACGTGAAAGGTGCCACCTGTGACGCAGGACCGACCGAGCGACAAGGAACACCACGAGAGAGGCACGCTTCCGGGTGCGGAAGCGGGCCTCCCGGGGCAGGAGCACAAGCCCCGTACCGACTGGATCGTCTTCGGCGTCACAGCGGCTCTGACCCTCGCCTTCGTCATCTGGGGCGCCGCCGGCACCGATTCGCTGGAGGACGCCTCCGGCACGATGCTGAGCGGCCTGATGCACAACGGCGGCTGGGCGTTCGTCCTGGCCGCCTCGGGGTTCGTCGTCTTCGCGCTCTGGCTCGCGGCCAGCCGCTACGGCCGCATCCACCTCGGGGCCGAGGGCGAGGAGCCCGAGTTCCGCACGGTGTCCTGGGTCGCGATGATGTTCAGCGCGGGCATGGGCATTGGTCTGATGTTCTGGGGCGTGAGCGAGCCGCTGGCGCACTTCGAGACCGCCCCGCCCGGGACCAGTCCCGCCGACACCGGCGACCGCATGGCCACGGCCATGGCGACCACCCTGTTCCACTGGACCCTCCATCCGTGGGCCATCTACGCGGTCGTCGGCCTCGGCATCGCCTACAGCACGTTCCGCAGGCGGCGCCGCCAGACCATCAGCGCCGTCTTCACCCCCCTCATCGGTGAGCGGCACGCCAACGGCGTCAGCGGCCGGATCATCGACATCCTGGCCATCATCGCGACGGTCTTCGGCTCGGCGGCCTCGCTGGGCCTCGGCGCCCTGCAGATCGGCTCCGGCGTCGAGAAGCTCGACTGGATGGACAAGGTCAGTACCGGACTGCTGGTCGGCATCATCGCGGTGCTGACCGTGGCGTTCGTGGCCTCCGCGATCTCCGGTGTGGAGAAGGGCATCCAGTGGCTGTCCAACACCAACATGGTGCTGGCCCTGCTCCTCGTGGTGTTCGTCTTCGTCGCGGGTCCGACCATCCTCATCCTGGACCTGCTGCCGACCTCGGTCTTCACCTACCTCGGCGACCTGCCCGAGATGGCCGGCCGCACCGAGATCAGCGGCGGCGAGGGCGTGGCGGACTGGCTGAGCAGCTGGACGGTCTTCTACTGGGCCTGGTGGATCTCCTGGACGCCCTTCGTCGGCATGTTCATCGCCCGCATCAGCCGCGGCCGGACCATCCGTCAGTTCATCGGCGGCGTCATCCTCGTCCCCAGCACCGTCAGCCTCATCTGGTTCGCGATCTTCGGCGGCTCGGCGATGCGGCTCCAGGAGCAGAACCGGCTCGGCGACGAGACGACCCCCGAGGGCCGGCTCTTCGCCGTGCTCCAGGAGTACCCCATCGCCACCGTGACCAGCCTGCTGGTGATGATCCTCGTCGGCATCTTCTTCGTCTCGGGCGCCGACGCGGCCTCCATCGTGATGGGCACCCTCTCGCAGAAGGGCGCGCTCGAACCCAGCCGCTGGGTGGTGGTGTTCTGGGGCGTGGTGACCGGAGCGGTCGCCGCCATCATGCTCCTGGTCGGCAGCGGTGAGGGGGACGCGCTGACCGGATTGCAGAACCTCACGATCCTCGCGGCGGCGCCCTTCGTCATCGTGATGATCTTCATGTGCGTCGCCCTCATGCGCGACCTGCGCCGCGACCCCCTCATCGTGCGCGGCGAGATGGCCTCCGAGGCCGTGGAACTGGCCGTCATCGAGGGCCACAAGCAGTACGAGGGCGACTTCGAGATCCGCATCGGTCCGGGGCCCGGCACCGACGTGGAGGGCGACCCCATCGGCAAGCACCACTGAGCAAACCCCGGTGTCCGGCCCGGCGACGGGAGCCGGTCGGCAACGGGGGAGCGGCGAGGGGCCGGCACGCGCACGCGTGCCGGCCCCTCGTGTCAGCCGGTGGCCAGATCGGCGGCCTCCCGCGCACAGCCCCAGGCCACGGTGACGCCCCCGCCGCCGTGCCCGTAGTTGTGCACCAGCAGCCTCCCGTCGGGGAGCGGCTCGCGCTCCAGCCGCACCGCGTCCCGCGCCGGGCGCAGCCCGACCAGGTGGCCGAGCACCCGCGCCCCGGCGATCTCCGGCCGCAGCGCCGCGCACCGCCGCACGATCGCCTCCGCGACCGCGGGGTCCGGCTCCGCCGACCAGGTGCCCTCCTCGGCCGTGCCGCCCAGGACCAGCCGGCCGGGCTGCGGGAAGAAGTACGCCATCTCCCCGGACACGGGATCGGTGGAGACCGTCCAGGTCCGGATGCCGGGATTCGCCACGACGACCAGCTGCCCGCGCACCGGACGCACGGACGGGTCCGGGACCAGCTCCCGGGCCCCCAGCCCCGTGCAGTTGACGACCACGGGCGCCTCGGCCTCCGCCAGATCGGTCACCGCGCGGGTCTCCACCACACCGCCGGCGGCCACCAACCGCTTCCGCAGCCACGGCAGATGAGTCGACATGTCGATGAGTGGCAGGCGCGCCCACAGCCCCGACCCGCCGTACTCCCGCGCGGTCGCCGCGCGCAGCCCCGGCAGCCGCGCGGCCGCCCAGGTGTCCGCCTCGTCCGGTCCGGTCTCGCCGAGCACCCCCTCGACCAGCCGTACGCCGGTCTCCCCGGGCCGCGCCGCCAGGTCCTCGTACACGTCCAGCGACCGCAGCGCCCACATGCGCGCCAGGGCGACCGGCTCGACGCGGTACGGCCACCAGAGCGCGCCCGCGACCGCGGAGGTGGTTTGCTCGGCGGGCTCCCGCGTCCACAACCGCACGCGCCTGCCCCGCTCGGCGAGGACGAGGGCCGTCGTCAGCCCGACCACCCCGCCGCCGACGACGACGATCTCGGCATCCCGTCCGGTGTCCACACGGGGACGTTAGCGGAACATGTCATGCCGTGCGCAGAGCGGCTCCGCCCTGGGAAGACTCACCGCATGGCTGTCGAGTACGCGACCTTCGGGCTGACACCGGCGATGCGGGCCGGGGGAGTGCTCGCCGACGGCGACTACCAGGTCCACCGCGATTTCCTGGACTTCGTCGTCGACGGACGTCCCCTGCTGTTCCGCCTCTGCGACCTGGACGCCGTCTCCCCGCTCGCCTCCGACGTCCCTCCCGCGATCTTCACCGCGCAGGTCCGCGGCCTGCTCCTGGAGACCGGCGCGCCCCTGCCCGGCGGCCGGTACGTCATCTACGGCTGCCCCGAGTGCGAGGACCTGGCCTGCGGCGCGGTGACCGCCGTGATCCTGCGCGACGGCGACGACTTCGTCTGGCGCGACTTCGCCTGGCAGACCGGCGAACACGCCGACCTGGAACGCGACGGCTACCACGGCATCGGCCCGTACCGCTTCCCCGGCGCCGAGTACCGCGCGGCCCTCGCCGCCCTGCTCGACGGCGCCGCGCGCCCCGCCCGCCGGGTCCTGCTGATCGGCGCCCGCGCAGCCCTGCCCGCCCGGCTCGCCGCCGCGCTGCGCACCATCGGCGTCGGCGCCGACATCACCGAGGACGCCGGCGCGGTGCCCGCCGAGGAGCTGCGGGCCTACGGCGCCGTCGTCTTCGCTGACGCGGTCCCGGACGAGAAGCACACGGCCGTACGCCGGGCCTTCGCCGACGCCGGGGTGGACGTGGCCGAGGTCAACGCCCTGGCCCCGATCGTTCCGCTGCTCGTCGCCCAGGTCGAACACGCCCTGGGCCGCGGCCCGTCCGGCCGGCACCGGCTGGCCCGACTGACGGCGACCGGCGCCGCGGCGGACGTCGAGGTCACCTCGCCCTGCCGGGTGCGGCTCACCGCGTACCGCCTCGACCGTCTCCACCGCACCCGCACCCACGAGGTCTTCGACGGGGTGCTCGAACCGGGCGGCCACCGCGTCCCCCTGGACGCCGGGGCGGTGAAGGGGGAGGCCTACCTGGTGGCGCGGGCGCCGGGGAGCGTCCTGGTCACGGCGGTGAGGCACCCGACGCCCGGGTGAGCGGGCCCCGGAGCGCCGGTAAAATCCACGGTCTGATGACTGCCACCCTCGTCGCCAAGAACCTCGCCGCCGGCCACGGCGACCGCTCCCTGTTCACCGGGCTCGACCTCGTCGTCGCCCCCGGCGACGTGATCGGTCTCGTCGGAGCCAACGGCGCGGGCAAGTCCACCCTCCTGCGGCTGCTGGCCGGACTGACCGCGCCGGAACAGGGCGAGCTGCGCCTCTCCCCGCCGGCCGCCACCGTCGGCCACCTCCCGCAGGAGCCCGAGCGCCGGCCCGGCGAGACGGTCCGGGCCTTCCTCGCCCGCCGCACCGGCGTCACCGAGGCCCAGCGCACCATGGACGAGGCCACCCAGGCCCTGGTCGACGGAGCCCCGGGCGCCGACGACGCCTACGCGGGCGCCCTGGAGCGGTGGCTCGGCCTGGGCGGCGCCGATCTCGACGACCGCGCCGAGGAGACCGCCGCCGCGCTGGGCCTGACGGTGGACCTGGACCAGCCGATGACGGCGCTCTCCGGCGGCCAGGCGGCCCGGGCCGGCCTCGCCTCCCTGCTGCTCTCCCGCTACGACGTCTTCCTGCTCGACGAGCCGACCAACGACCTCGACCTGGACGGCCTGGAACGCCTCGAACGCTTCGTGACCGGCCTGCGCGCCGGCACCGTCGTCGTCAGTCACGACCGCGAGTTCCTCACCCGCACCGTCACCAAGGTCCTCGAACTCGACCTCGCCCAGGGGCAGATCAATCTCTACGGCGGCGGCTACGAGGCCTACCTGGAGGAACGCGAGGTGGCCCGCCGACACGCCCGCGACGACTACGAGGAGTACGCCGACCGGCGGACGGCCCTCCAGGACCGGGCGCAGACGCAGCGCTCCTGGATGGACAAGGGCGTCAAGAACGCCCGGCGCAAGGCCGGTGACAACGACAAGATCGGCCGCAAGTTCCGCAGCGAGTCCAGCGAGAAGCAGGCCGCCAAGGCCCGCCAGACCCAGCGCATGATCGAGCGCCTGGAGGTCGTCGAGGAACCGCGCAAGGAGTGGGACCTGCGGATGGAGATCGCCTCGGCGCCCCGCTCGGGCGCGGTGGTCGCCACCCTGCGCGACGCCGAGGTCCGGCGGGGCGACTTCGTCCTCGGCCCGGTCTCCCTGCAGATCGACTGGGCGGACCGGGTGGCGGTCACCGGGGCCAACGGCGCGGGCAAGTCCACGCTCCTCGCCGCACTCCTCGGCCGCGTCCCGCTCGACGCCGGCCACGCGGCCCTCGGCTCCGGCGTCCTGCTCGGCGAGGTCGACCAGGCCCGCGCGCTGTTCCACGGCCCCGAGTCGCTGCTCGACGCCTTCCGCACGGCGACCCCGGACACCGAGCCGGCCGAGATCCGCACCCTCCTGGCCAAGTTCGGGCTCAAGGCGGACCACGTCGTGCGCCCGGCGTCGACCCTCTCACCCGGCGAACGCACGCGGGCCGCGCTGGCCCTGCTCCAGGGCACAGGAGTCAACCTCCTCGTGCTGGACGAGCCGACCAACCACCTGGACCTGCCGGCCATCGAGCAGCTGGAATCGGCCCTGGACGCCTACGAGGGCACGCTCCTGCTGATCACCCACGACCGGCGCATGCTGGACGCGGTGCGCGTGACCCGCCGTCTGGAGGTGTCCGACGGCAGGGTGACGGAGGCGTCCGCGTAACGGCGTCGCGCCCCGGCACCCTGCCGGGGGCCTACGCCAGGCCGGCCCGCCGCAGCGCGTCGGCCATCGCCCCGTCGGCGGGAGCCGGCGCCGACGCGGGCCGCCCCTTCCCGCCCGAGGGCTGCCGCTTCTGCTGCCCCCGCTGCTTGGGCGGCCGTGCGCCGCGTTCGCGCTTCTCCTCGCCCTGGGGAGCCGCTTCGTCGTCCAGCCGCAGCGTCAGCGAGATCCGCTTGCGCGGGATGTCGACGTCCATCACCTTGACCCGGACGATGTCACCGGGCTTCACCACGTCCCGCGGGTCCTTCACGAACGTCTTCGACATCGCGGACACGTGCACCAGCCCGTCCTGGTGCACGCCGACGTCCACGAACGCCCCGAACGCCGCGACGTTCGTCACGACACCCTCCAGGACCATCCCGGAGGACAGGTCGGAGAGCTTCTCCACGCCTTCCTTGAAGGTGGCCGTCCTGAAGGCGGGCCGGGGGTCGCGCCCGGGCTTCTCCAGCTCCCTGAGGATGTCGGTGACCGTCGGCAGACCGAACGCCTCGTCCACGAACTGGTCCGGCTTGAGCGACCGCAGCACGGACGTGTTGCCGATCAGGCCGGCCACCTCCTGTCCGGTGGCCTTCACCATCCGGCGCACCACCGGATACGCCTCGGGGTGCACGCTGGACGCGTCCAGCGGGTCGCTGCCGCCCCGGATCCGCAGGAAGCCCGCGCACTGCTCGTACGCCTTGGGCCCGAGCCGCGACACCTTCTTCAGCTCGGTCCGCGAGCTGAACGGCCCGTTGGTGTCCCGGTGCGCGACGATGTTCTCGGCGAGGCCCGAGGTGATGCCGGAGACCCGGGAGAGCAAGGGGGCCGAGGCGGTGTTGACGTCCACGCCCACGCCGTTCACGCAGTCCTCGACGACCGCGTCCAGCGAGCGGGACAGCTTCACCTCGGACAGGTCGTGCTGGTACTGGCCGACGCCGATGGACTTCGGGTCGATCTTCACCAGCTCGGCCAGCGGGTCCTGCAGGCGGCGGGCGATCGACACCGCGCCGCGCAGCGAGACGTCCATGTCCGGCAGTTCCTGGGAGGCGAAGGCCGAGGCCGAGTACACGGAGGCGCCCGCCTCCGAGACCATCACCTTGGTGAGCTTCAGCTCCGGGTGCTTGGCGATGAGTTCCCCGGCGAGCTTGTCGGTCTCGCGGGACGCCGTGCCGTTGCCGATGGCCACCAGCTCGACGGCGTGCTGAGCGGCGAGCCGGGCCAGCTTGGCGATCGCCTCGTCCCAGCGGTTGGCCGGGACGTGCGGGTGGATCACGTCCGTGGCCACGACCTTGCCGGTCGCGTCGACCACGGCGACCTTCACGCCGGTACGGAAGCCGGGGTCCAGGCCGAGCGTGGCGCGGGTACCGGCCGGCGCGGCCAGCAGCAGGTCCCGCAGGTTCGCGGCGAAGACGTTCACGGCCTCGTCCTCGGCGGCGGTGCGCAGCCGCAGCCGGAGGTCGATGCCCAGGTGGACGAGGATGCGGGTGCGCCAGGCCCAGCGGACGGTGTCCGCGAGCCACTTGTCCCCGGGCCGGCCGCGGTCCGCGATGCCGAAGCGGCTCGCGACGATCCTCTCGTAGGACGACGGGCCGTCGGTGGCCTCCTCGGGCTCCAGGACCAGATCGAGCACGCCCTCCTTCTCACCGCGCAGCATCGCGAGGATCCGGTGCGAGGGCAGCTCGGTGAAGGGCTCGGCGAAGTCGAAGTAGTCGGCGAACTTGGCGCCCGCCTCCTCCTTGCCCTCCTTCACCTTGGCGGCGAGCCGCCCGCGCACCCACATCCGCTCGCGCACCTCGCCGATCAGGTCGGCGTCCTCGGAGAAGCGCTCCGTGAGGATCGACCGCGCGCCGTCCAGGGCGGCCTGCGGATCGGCCACGCCCTTGTCGGCGTCGACGAACGCGGCCGCCGCGGCGAGCGGGTCGACCGACGGGTCGCCGAGCAGGCCGTCGGCGAGCGGCTCCAGCCCGGCCTCGCGCGCGATCTGCGCCTTCGTGCGCCGCTTGGGCTTGAACGGAAGGTAGATGTCCTCCAGGCGCGCCTTGGTCTCCGCCGTGCGGATGCGCGCTTCGAGTTCCTCGGTGAGCCTGCCCTGCTCGCGCACCGAGTCGAGGATCGCCGCGCGCCGGTCCTCCAGCTCCCGCAGGTAGCGCAGCCGCTCCTCGAGCGTGCGCAACTGCGCGTCGTCGAGCATCTCGGTCGCTTCCTTGCGGTAGCGGGCGATGAAGGGCACCGTCGAGCCGCCGTCGAGCAGCTCCACCGCGGCCCGCACCTGCCGCTCCCGTACGCCGAGCTCCTCGGCGATCCTGCTCTCGATGGACCTCACGTCGATGGACGCGCTGGACCCGGGTGTCGTCACGATCCCGTACCGCCTTCTCACAGAGGTTGCGCGGCAATTGTGGCAGGTGGCGCCACCGATCGGGGATCAGGGCGCCACCTGGGCCGGGTCGGGACGGTCGCTTCCGGGCCCGGGATCACACCCTGCGGCTGCGGGTGGAGGACGAGGCCCCGCCGAACAGCCGGGCCACGGCTCGGAAGGGAAGAGTCACGACGGTGGCGACGGCGCCGCCGATCTGGCGCAGGACGTCTGCGATGGCACGGAACACGAAAAGCCCCTTTCCTCTCCCGGCCCCTCCGGCCGGGACAGTACGGGTACCTCGTCAGCGGCCGGACATGCCCCCTCGCCGGGCCCGGACCGGTATCACGCCCTGCCGAGCAGGTCCCCCGGGAAGGCGCCGGCGCCGACCGCCGTACGGGCGAAGGCCGTTGCCAGCTCGGTGAGCCGGGCCACGCCGTCCGCACCGAGGTGCGCGTAGGGGGCCGCGTCCAGCCGGTCCGTCTCCCGCTCGATCTCGTCGCGCAGCGCCACACCGTCCCCGGTCGGCTCACCGGCCTCGTCGAGCAGCCCGCGCCCGCGCAGCCGGTCCGTCGCCGCGTCCCACTCCTCCCGGCTCCAGCCCCGGGTGTTGAAGATCCACTTCGGTGTCATGCCCTTGCCGGTCGCGGTGTGCGTCACCAGCGCCTCCAGACCGTCCAGGCCCGCGGCCGCCAGCGCGGCGACATGGCCGTCGCCCCGGTGTTCGCGCAGCAGGGTCGCCGCGTGCCAGTACGCCAGGTGCGGTGCCTCGGGCACCGGGAGGTCGGCGTGGGCCGCGTAGAGGGGGCGGGCGCCGCGGGCGCAGCCCTCGGCGGCGCGCAGCGCCAGACCGGCCGCCTCCGACATCTGCGGGGAGGTCAGGATCTCCTCGCCCAGCAGCCGGCGCAGGGTCGCGTCGACGGCCCGCTCCCGTGCGGCCAGGGCCTGCCCCGGCGTGACGGTCTCCCACACGGCGGGCACGTGCCGGGCGACGAGATCGTGCCGGTAGTTGTAGAAGGCCGCCGTCACGACTCCGGCGCCGACCGGACCCAGCGCGGCGGCGCGCGCCGCGAAGTTGACGGCCCGGGGGTCGGTGACCCCGAGGGCGCCCAGCTCCCGGCCCAGGTCGGGCGAGAAGTAGTGCGTCGAGTGCAGCGTGTTGAGCGCGTTGTGGCAGCGGCGGCCGGCGCGTGCGTCGAGGACGGCGGTTGTCATGCCACGCACGTTACCAACCGCTCAGTACGTCCTCCAGGCCCTGGGCGCAGTCCCTTCCGAGGACCGCACGGGCATGGCAGGAAAGGTGGGAAACGCGTCATTGCGGCCATCGCCGTGCGGACGAACAATCGAGGGCATGGCGCAGCGAACCGTCCTCCTCGTCCTGTTCGACGACGTCCAGAGTCTCGATGTCACCGGCCCCGTGGAGGTCTTCGCGGGCGCAGAGAAGCACGCGCCGGGGACCTACCGCATCCGCACCGCCTCGCTGGACGGAGCCCCGGTGCGCACGTCCAGCGGTCTGACCGTCGTACCCGACCAGGCGCTCGCCGCGGCGTCCGGTCCGGACACCCTGATCGTCCCCGGCGGCCAGGGGACCCGGGATCCCGATCCGCGCCTGATCGCGTGGCTGCGGGGACACGGGCCGCGCGCCCGGCGCCTGGTCTCCGTCTGCACCGGGGCGATCCTGCTCGCCCGGGCGGGGCTGCTCGACGGCCGCCGCGCCACCACCCACTGGGCCTACTGCGACCGGCTCGCCCGCGACCACCCGGCCGTGGACGTCGACCCCGATCCGATCTACGTCCGCGACGGCCACGTCGCCACGTCCGCCGGGGTCACCTCCGGCATCGATCTCGCCCTGGCCCTGGTGGAGGAGGACCTGGACCGGGAGACGGCCCTGACCATCGCCCGCCACCTGGTCGTGTTCCTGCGCCGGCCCGGGAACCAGGCCCAGTTCAGCGCCCAGCTCGCCGCCCAGACCGCACGCCGCGAGCCCCTGCGGGAGGTGCAGCGGTGGATCACCGAGCACCCCGGCGCCGATCTGGGCGTCGAGTCCCTCGCCGCCCGCGCGGGCCTCTCGCCCCGTCACTTCGCCCGGGCCTTCAGGGCGGAGACCGGCACGACACCCGGCCGGTACGTCGACCGGGTCAGGATCGAGCACGCGCGCCGGCTCCTGGAGGACACCGGCGCGGGCGTCGACCAGGTCTCCCGGGCCAGCGGCTACGGCACTCCGGAGGCGATGCGCCGCGCCTTCGTCAGGTCCCTCGGCACGGCCCCGGCCGAGTACCGCCGCCGCTTCCGCCCCGCCCCCACGGACCCGTCCCGCGCCGCCCCCGGCACCGGGGCCACCGGCACCCCCGCGACGCGGGACCGTTCGGCCGGCGGGTGACCCGGCCCCGCACACGGCACCGGTGACCAGGACCGGAAGCCGGAAGGCGGAAGCGCGCCCCCGCCCCGCACCACATGACACCCGGCCCGCCCGGGACCGCCCACCGGAAGGAACCCCGTGCAGACAGCCATCCTCCTCTTCGACCGCTTCACCGCCCTGGACGCCGTCGGCCCCTACGAGACCCTCGGCCGCCTCCCGGACGCGGAGACGGTCTTCGTCGCCGAACAGGCGGGCCCGGTGCGCACCGACACCGGGAACCTCGCGCTCACCGCCGACCGGACGCTGGCCGAGGTGCCGGCCCCGGACATCGTCGTCGTGCCGGGCGGTCCCGGCCAGACGGCGCAGATGGAGAACGAGACCCTGCTGGACTGGCTGCGCACCGCCGACGCCACCAGCACCTGGACCACCTCGGTCTGCACCGGCTCACTGCTGCTCGCCGCCGCCGGCCTGCTGGAGGGCCGCCGCGCCACCTCGCACTGGCTGGCCCTGGCCCACCTCGAACGGTTCGGCGCCGAACCGACCGGCGAGAGGGTGGTCACCGACGGCAAGTACGTCACCGCGGCGGGCGTCTCCTCCGGCATCGACATGGGCCTGACCCTGCTCGGCCGGATCGCCGGCGACGACCACGCCCGGGCGGTCCAGCTGCTGACCGAGTACGACCCGCAGCCGCCCTACGACGCCGGGTCGCCGCAGAAGGCGCCCGCCCACCTCGTGGAGGAGTTCCGCGGCAAGAGCAGGTTCACCCTGACGTAGTCACGCCCGTCGGCGCGGTCCAGTCGAAACGCGGCTGCCTGCGCTCCAGGAAGGCGGCGACCCCCTCGGCGGTGTCGCCGCTGCCGCGGGCCTGCGCGGTCCAGTACGCGTCCCGGTCCGTGCGCCCGTTCGCGAACTCCTTCGCCGCGGCCTGGGTCAGCTGCGAGCGCGACACCAGCAGCCGGGCGAACCGGTCGACCCGCTCGCCGAGTCCGCCCTCCGGCAGCACCTCGTCGACCAGCCCCGTGCGCAGCGCCCGCTGCGCGTCGATCAACTCCCCGGAGAACAGCAGGTACTTCGTGGTGGCCGGTCCGGTCAGCGACACCAGCCGCCGCGTCGACGACGCCGGGTACACCACCCCCAGTTTGGCCGGGGTCACCCCGAACAGCGCGGTCTCCTCGGCGAACCGCAGATCGCAGGCGGCCGCCAACTGCGCCCCACCGCCCACGCAGTGACCGCGGACGGCGGCCAGCGTCGGCTTGGGGAAGGACGCGAGGGCCTCCTCGGCGCGGACGGCCAGTCCCTGCGCCTCCTCCGCGGACTCCCGCAGCGTCGAGATGTCGGCCCCGGCGCAGAACGTCGCGCCCTCGCCGGTGAGTACGAGCGCCCGCACCGCCGGATCGCCCGCCAGGGCGTCGAGCAGCGGAGGCAGCGCCCGCCACATCGCGGCGGTCATGGCGTTGCGCTTGGCGGGATGGTGGACGACTACGGTGGCGACCGAGTCGGTGACCCGGTGCAGCAGCTGCGGCTCCATGGCCCGGATGCTATCCGCCGACCGGGGGACCGCACGGACGTTGCGGGTGGGACAGGAACGGTCCCACACCTGACCGTGTCATACGCCGATGGTCAGAAGCGCTCGATACCCGCTGACTTGTGTTCACTTTCCCGGAAGGAAGGGACGCGTTACCAACACTCAGGGGTGTGGTGACAATCGAGCCCAGGGGTGGCGACCGGACGATGGACGAGACCGGGCCCGCCGGGCCGCTGCCGTACGAAGGCGTCTGGCGGTTCACCGCCCCCACCGTGGACGAGTCGGTCCCGCAGGCGCGGCACGCCGTGCGGGACCTGCTGGTGCGCCAGGGCGTCCCGGTCTCGGACGACGTGACCCAGGGCCTGCTCCTGATCGTGTCCGAGCTGGTCACCAACGCCGTCCGGCACGCGGCGGTGCTCTCGCCCGTGCTCGCCGTGGAGGTCGCGGTGGGGCCCGAGTGGGTCCGGGTGTCCGTGGAGGACGACCATCCCTACCGCCCGACCGCCCTGGAGGCCGATCACGGCCGGACGGGCGGGCGCGGGCTGCTCCTGGTCCGGGAGATCACCCGCGAGGCGGGCGGGGCGTGCGACGTCGCCCACACCGCGGGCGGCGGCAAGGTGATCTGGGCCGCCCTGCCGCTCGAACCCGCTCCGCGCTAGACAGGCCCCGGACCGGGCTCACCAGCCGGCCGACGGTCCCGTCAGCTCGCGGACGGCGGGCCGGGCCGCGTCCAGCACCGTCATGAACCACGCGGAGAAGGCGTCCTTCCCGTGCCGCTCGATCAGCTCGGCCGGAGACACCAGGGCCGTCTCGGCCACCTCCTCCGGGTCGGGCCGCGGCGGCGCCTGCACCAGACCCACGAAGAGGTGGTTGTACTCCTGCTCCACCAGCCCCGAGGCCGGGTCCGGGTGGTTGTAGCGCACCGTGCCGGCCTCGGCCAGCAGCGACGGGGAGACCCCCAGCTCCTCGTACGTCCGCCGGGCCGCCGCCGCGAAGGGCGCCTCACCGGGATAGGGATGACCGCAGCAGGTGTTGGACCACACACCGGGGGAGTGGTACTTGCCGAGCGCCCGCTGCTGGAGCAGCAGCCGCCCCCGCTCGTCGAACAGGAACACGGAGAACGCGCGGTGCAGCCGTCCGGGCGGCTGGTGCGCGGAGAGCTTCTCCGCGGTGCCGATCGTCACGCCGTCCTCGTCGACCAGTTCCAGCAAAATCGCGTCTGCGGTGCCGTTCGACGCGTTGTGCGTCGCGGTGGCAGGAGTGATCGGCATACCCATCCTTCACATCGGTCCTCGCGCCCCAAGTGTGCCGTACGAATCCGGCACTCTCGGCACTTCCCGGCACTCCGCATGTCCCGCTGCGGCGCGGGCCGCGGCCGTGACCGGTCGGACGCCGAGAGGGGGCCCGAAGGTTGATCGTTCCCGACCGCCGGGGCCGGGAACCGCGCGGGGGCGTCACCGGCCCGAGTGCCCGGGAGACAGGAAGCGGTCGACCGGCGGACGGCTGCGCCGCCCGGCGCGTTCCCTCACGCGCGCGCCCCCTTCGGCAGCCTGCCGGGGGGCGCGGCTCAGTGACACAACCGTGCCTCGTGCTGCGCGTGGCCGCCGGGCTCCAGCTGGAAGGTGCAGTGCTCCACGTCGAAGTGGTCGCCGAGGCAGCCCTGCAACTCGTGGAGCATCTTCTCGTGGCCGATCGCGCTCAGTGCCTCGCCGTTCACCACCACGTGTGCCGAGAGCACCGGCAGGCCCGAGGTGATCGTCCAGGCATGCAGGTCGTGGACGTCCTCCACCCCGTCCAGCGCCAGTATGTGGGCGCGCACCTCGGCGATGTCCACGCCCTTGGGTGCGGCCTCCAGCAGCACGTCCAGGGTCTCGCGGAGCAGGCGCCAGGTCCGCGGCACGATCATCACGCCGATGACCAGCGAGGCGATCGGGTCCGCCGCCTGCCAGCCGGTGGCCAGGATCACCAGCGCCGAGACGATCACGGTCACCGAGCCCAGCGCGTCGGCCGCCACCTCCAGGAAGGCGCCCCGCACGTTCAGGCTCTCCTTCTGGCCCCGCATCAGCAGGGTCAGCGAGACCGTGTTGGCGACCAGGCCGATCACGCCGAACACGACGGTCAGCCCGCCCTCGGTGTCGGCGGGTGTGATGAAGCGCTCGATCGCCTCGAACAGCACGTAGCCGCCGACGCCGAGCAGCAGCACGCAGTTGGCCAGGGCCGCGAGGATCTCCGCCCGGGCGAAGCCGAACGTGCGCCGGTCGCTCGGCGGCCGGCTCGCGAAGTGGACGGCGAGCAGCGCCATGCCGAGCCCCAGGGCGTCGGTCGCCATGTGCGCGGCGTCGGCGACCAGGGCGAGGGAGTCCGCGAGCATGCCGCCGACGATCTGGACCACCATGACGAAGAGCGTGATCGCCAGCGCCACCCGGAGCCTGCCCCGGTACGCGGCGGTCGCCGTGCCCCCGGCGCGCGCCCCGTGCGCATGCCCGTGATCGTGCCCAGCCCCCATGAGAAGCCGCCTCCCGTGTCCTCGCCATCGGTGTCCGGCTCACAGTCAACTACGGGCGGGGGGTATCGGGCAACGCGGCACTGAACACCGTTGTCATCTGCTCTGACCTGCGGAAACGTTGTGCAGGTCAGAGCCTTCGAGGTGCGGGTGAGGGTCGCCCGAGCCGCGGTCGAGCACCGCCGCCCACCCGGCGCGATGACCCTCCGTACCCGCCCTCGGACGCTTCGCGATGTCCGCGATGCCCGGTCTGGGAGCGCGGTTTGTGGGGCGGGGCCCGCATCCACGATGATGATCGCGGCAAAGACGGGTGCACGGGGTGCCGACCGACCGTGAAACGGGCGGTGAACACGGCGTTCGGGGCATCCGATAACCTCTGCCGACATGCCGCCCGGGTGCCGCAGGCGCGGGCGTCCCACCATGCACAGGACCGGCGCCCCGGGCGTCGGCACCAGGGAGTGAGTTCGGTTGCCGACCGCCATCCTCACCGGTCAGCCGGTCCCCGGTTCGTCGATCGAGAGCGAGCTGCGGTCCCTGGGCTTCGAGGTGCGTGCCGCCTCCGGCGCGGCCGATGCCGAGCTGCTGCTCGCCCAGGTGTCCGCCGGAGAGCGGGTCGCCCTGGTCGACGCCCGCTTCGTCGGCCACCTGCACTCCCTGCGCCTGGGCCTCACCGACCCCCGCTTCCCGCTCGCCGCGCTCCCGGGCGCCGTGACCGCGCGGCCGGAGGCCCGCCAGGCCCTCACCCGCGCGATGGCCCGCGAGAACCTCGCCGTCGGCGGCCCCGCTCCCGCGCACGTGAGGGCGGGCGAAGGGGTTCCGGAGAGCCTCCCCGACCGGATCACCGCCGCCCTCGACGCCGACGGTGCCGACGTGTACCGGCCCGAGCTGGGCAGCCTCGTCGCCGCCGTCCCCGCGGACCCGCAGGCCCGCAACGAGGCACGGCAGTCCGTCGCCGCCGTCGACGACGAGGCCGTACGTCTGAGGTCGGCCGTGAAGGCCCGCGACGGCTTCGTCACCACCTTCTTCATCAGTCCCTACTCCCGCTATGTCGCCCGCTGGTGCGCGCGCCGCGGACTGACCCCCAACCAGGTCACCACCGCCTCGCTGATCACCGCGCTGATAGCGGCGGGCTGCGCGGCGACCGGCACCCGCGGCGGCTTCGTCGCCGCCGGCGTCCTGCTCATCGCCTCCTTCGTCCTCGACTGCACCGACGGACAGCTCGCCCGCTACTCCCTCCAGTACTCCACGCTCGGCGCCTGGCTGGACGCCACCTTCGACCGGGCCAAGGAGTACGCCTACTACGCGGGCCTCGCCCTGGGCGCAGCCCGCGGCGGCGACGACGTGTGGGCCCTGGCCCTCGGCGCGATGGTCCTCCAGACCTGCCGGCACGTCGTCGACTTCTCCTTCAACGAGGCCAATCACGACGCCGCGGCCAACACCAGCCCCACCGCCGCCCTCTCCGACAAGCTGGACAGCGTCGGCTGGACGGTCTGGGTGCGCCGCATGATCGTCCTGCCCATCGGGGAACGCTGGGCCATGATCGCCGTGCTGACCGCGGTCACCACCCCGCGCATCACCTTCTACGCACTGCTCGTCGGCTGCGCCTTCGCCGCCACGTACACCACCGCCGGCCGGGTCCTGCGCTCGCTGACCCGGAAGGCGACGCGCACCGACCGGGCCGCGAAGGCGCTGGCCGACCTCGCCGACTCCGGCCCGCTCGCCGAGGCCGTCGCCGCGGGGCTGCGCAGGCCCGTCCGCCGGCTGCCGGGCTTCACCGCCCCCGCCGTCGCCCTCCTCGGCGGCCTCGCCGTCGTCGTCACGGCGGCGCTCACCGGTTTCGGCGGCCCCTGGCCGGCCGTCGCGGCCGTCGCCTACGTCCTGACCTCCGGTCTCGCCGTCGCCCGCCCCCTCAAGGGCGCCCTCGACTGGCTGGTCCCCCCGTTCCTGCGCGCCGCCGAGTACGGCACCGTGCTGGTGCTGGCGGCGAAAGCGGACGTGAACGGGGCCCTTCCGGCGGCTTTCGGCCTGGTTACGGCAGTCGCCTACCATCACTACGACACGGTCTACCGCATCCGCGGTGGCGCGGGCGCGCCGCCGCAGTGGCTGGTGCGGACGATCGGGGGGCACGAGGGCCGCACGCTGGTGATCACCGTGCTGGCCGTGCTCCTCACCGCCACACAGTTCAAGGTCGCGCTCACGGTCCTCGCCGTGGCCGTGGCACTCGTGGTGCTCGTCGAGAGCATCCGCTTCTGGGTCGCCGCCCACCAGGGCGGCGCACCCGCCGTACACGACGAAGGAGAACCCGCATGATCGGCCTCGTGCTGGCGGCCGGCGCCGGCCGGCGTCTGCGCCCCTACACCGACACCCTGCCCAAGGCACTGGTGCCGGTCGGCCCCGAGGGGGCGGAGGAGAGCATCACGGTGCTGGACCTGACCCTCGCGAACTTCGCCGAGGTCGGCCTGACCGAGGTCGGGATCATCGTCGGCTACCGCAAGGAGGCCGTGTACGACCGCAAGGAAGCGCTGGAGCAGAAGTACGGCGTCAAGCTCACCCTGATCGACAACGACAAGGCCGAGGAGTGGAACAACGCCTACTCCCTGTGGTGCGGCCGTGACGCCCTCAAGGACGGCGTGATCCTCGCCAACGGCGACACCGTGCACCCGGTCTCCGTCGAGAAGACGCTGCTCGCCGCCCGCGGCGACGGCAAGAAGATCATCCTCGCCCTCGACACGGTGAAGAACCTCGCCGAGGAGGAGATGAAGGTCGTCGTCGACCCCGACAAGGGCGTCCAGCGCATCACCAAGCTGATGGACCCCTCCGAGGCGACCGGCGAGTACATCGGCGTCACCCTCATCGAGGGCGAGGCCGCCGCGGAGCTGGCCGACGCCCTGAAGACGACCTTCGAGCGCGACCCGCAGCTGTACTACGAGGACGGCTACCAGGAGCTGGTCAACCGCGGCTTCAAGGTCGACGTGGCGCCGATCGGCGAGGTCAAGTGGGTCGAGATCGACAACCACGACGACCTCGCCAAGGGCAGGGAGATCGCGTGCCAGTACTGACGAGGCTCATCCCGTCGCCGGTCGTCGTGGACATCCGCGCGGGTGCCCTCGACGACCTGGGGTGCGTGCTCGCCGACGAGCGCATCTCCCACTCGGGCAAGCTCGCCGTCGCCGTCAGCGGCGGCTCGGGCGCCCGGCTGCGCGAGCGCGTCGCCCCGTCGCTCCCCGGTGCCGACTGGTTCGAGGTAGGCGGCGGCACCCTGGACGACGCGATCAAGCTGGCCGGCGCCATGAAGGCCGGTCACTACGACGCGGTCGTCGGCCTCGGCGGCGGCAAGATCATCGACTGCGCCAAGTTCGCGGCCGCCCGCATCGGCCTCCCGCTGGTCGCCGTGCCGACCAACCTCGCGCACGACGGCCTGTGTTCGCCGGTCGCCACCCTGGACAACGACGCGGGCCGCGGCTCCTACGGCGTCCCGAACCCGATCGCCGTCGTGATCGACCTGGACGTCATCCGCGAGGCCCCGGTGCGGTACGTGCGCGCCGGTATCGGCGACGCCGTCTCCAACATCTCCGCGATCGCGGACTGGGAACTGGCCAACCGGGTCAAGGGCGAGCGGATCGACGGCCTGGCCGCCGCGATGGCCCGCCAGGCCGGCGAGGCCGTCCTGCGCCACCCGGGCGGCGTCGGCGACAACGACTTCCTCCAGGTGCTCGCCGAGGGCCTGGTCCTGACCGGCATCGCCATGTCGGTCTCCGGTGACTCGCGGCCCGCCTCCGGCGCCTGCCACGAGATCAACCACGCCTTCGACCTGCTCTTCCCCCAGCGCGCGGCCGCCCACGGCGAGCAGTGCGGCCTGGGCGCGGCCTTCGCGATGTACCTGCGCGGGGCCCACGAGGAGTCCGCCCACATGGCCGAGGTGCTGCGCCGGCACGGGCTTCCGGTGCTGCCGGAGGAGATCGGCTTCACCCCGGAGGAGTTCTTCCGGGCCGTGGAGTACGCCCCGCAGACCCGGCCCGGCCGCTACACGATCCTCGAGCACCTCGACCTGAACACCGACCAGATCAAGGACCTGTACGCCGACTATGTCAAGGCCATCGGTAGCTGAACTACGTCCGGTCGTCCACCCCGCCGGGGTCAAGGACCGGCGCAGCGGTGAGCACTGGGCGGGACGCCTCTACATGCGCGAGGTCTCGCTGCGGATCGACCGCTACCTGGTGAACACCAGGGTGACGCCCAACCAGCTCACGTACCTGATGACCGTCTGCGGCGTGCTCGCGGCCCCGGCGCTGCTGGTGCCGGGGATCACGGGCGCCGTGCTCGGCGTCGTGGCGGTCCAGCTGTACCTGCTGCTGGACTGCGTCGACGGCGAGGTCGCCCGCTGGAAGAAGCAGTACTCGCTCGGCGGGGTCTACCTGGACCGGGTCGGCGCCTACCTGACGGATGCCGCGGTCCTGGTCGGCCTCGGCCTGCGCGCCGCCGACATCTGGGGCACCGGACGCATCGACTGGCTGTGGGCCTTCCTGGGCACCCTGGCCGCTCTCGGCGCCATCCTGATCAAGGCCGAGACCGACCTGGTCGGCGTGGCCCGGCACCAGACCGGGAAGGCGCCGGTCCAGGAGTCCGCGTCCGAGCCGCGCTCCTCCGGCATGGCCCTGGCCCGCCGGGCCGCCGGGGCGCTCAAGTTCCACCGGCTGATCCTCGGCATCGAGGCGTCGCTGCTGATCCTCGTCCTCGCCATCGTCGACGAGAGCCGCGGCGACCTGTTCTTCACCCGCCTCGGCACCGCCGTGCTCGCCGGTATCGCGCTGCTGCAGACCCTCCTGCACCTGGTGTCCATCCTCGCCTCCAGCAGGCTGAAGTGAGCGGGGCCATGAAGGTCGGCGCCGTCGTCATCACGATGGGCAACCGCCCCGAGGAGCTGCGCGCCCTGCTCGACTCGGTCGCCGGGCAGGACGGCGACCCGGTCGAGGTGGTCGTCGTCGGCAACGGCTCGCCCGTCCCGGAGGTGCCCGAGGGCGTGCGCACCGTCGAGCTGCCCGAGAACCTGGGCATCCCCGGCGGCCGCAACGTCGGCATCGAGGCCTTCGGGCCGGGCGGCAGCGACGTCGACATCCTGCTCTTCCTGGACGACGACGGCCTGCTCGCCCGCACCGACACCGCCGAGCTGTGCCGCGAGGCCTTCGCGGCCGACGACCGGCTCGGCATCATCAGCTTCCGCATCGCCGACCCGGACACCGGCGAGACCCAGCGCCGGCACGTCCCGCGGCTGCGCGCCTCCGACCCGATGCGCTCCTCCCGGGTCACCACCTTCCTCGGCGGCGCCAACGCCGTACGCACCCGCGTCCTCACGCAGGTCGGCGGCCTGCCGGACGCGTTCTTCTACGCCCACGAGGAGACCGACCTGGCCTGGCGGGCCCTCGACGCCGGCTGGATGATCGACTACCGGTCGGACATGGTGCTGAACCACCCCACGACCGCGCCGTCGCGGCACGCGGTCTACCACCGCATGGTCGCCCGCAACCGCGTCTGGCTCGCCCGCCGAAACCTTCCCGCGCTGCTCGTCCCGGTCTACCTCGGCGTGTGGATGCTGCTCACCCTGCTGCGCCGACCCTCGCGACCGGCCCTGAAGGCCTGGTTCGGCGGCTTCCGCGAGGGCTGGGCCACCCCCTGCGGCCCCCGCCGGCCCATGAGGTGGCGTACGGTGTGGCGGCTGACCCGGCTGGGCCGGCCTCCCGTGATCTGACAAGCTCGTGTCCGGAAGCGTCCCGGTCCGCCCGGGGCCAACAGGTCCATGCCAGGCCCGCGCGGCCGAGCACTCCGAAGACGAAAGTTTCCCCCAGTGAGTGAGACAACGCACGACGGCACGGTCGCCCTGACCAAGCCCGTGTCGCCCGACGAGGGCCTCACACCGGCCCGGCTCGCCGCCAAGTACGGACTGTCGGTGAGCGGGGCCCGGCCGTCCCTCCCGGAGTACGTCCGTCAGCTCTGGAGCCGACGGCACTTCATCCTCGCCTTCTCGCAGGCGAAGCTGACCGCGCAGTACAGCCAGGCCAAGCTCGGCCAGCTGTGGCAGGTGGCCACGCCCCTGCTGAACGCGTTCGTCTACTTCACGATCTTCGGTCTGATCCTGAACGCCGGCAAGGGCATGCCGAAGGACGTGTACATCCCGTTCCTGGTGACGGGTGTGTTCGTCTTCACCTTCACCCAGTCCTCGGCGATGGCGGGCGTGCGCGCGATCTCCGGCAACCTCGGCCTGGTGCGGGCGCTGCACTTCCCGCGCGCCTCGCTCCCGATCTCCTTCGCCCTCCAGCAGCTCCAGCAGCTCCTGGCGTCGATGATCGTCCTGTTCGCGGTGGTGATCGGCTTCGGCAGCTACCCCACCCTGTCCTGGCTGCTGGTCGTCCCGGCGCTGCTCCTGCAGTTCCTCTTCAACATGGGCCTGGCGCTGATCGTGGCCCGGATGGGCGCCAAGACGCCGGACCTGGCCCAGCTGATGCCGTTCATCATGCGGACGTGGATGTACGCGTCGGGCGTCATGTTCTCCATCCCGATCATGCTGGAGGACAAGCCGACCTGGCTGGCGGACGTCCTCCAGTGGAACCCGGCCGCCGTCTACATGGACCTGATCCGCTTCGCGCTGATCGACGGGTACGGCTCGGAGAACCTGCCGCCGCACGTCTGGGCGGTCGCGCTCGGCTGGGCCGTGGTCCTGGCCGTGGGCGGCTTCGTGTACTTCTGGAAGGCGGAGGAGAGGTACGGCCGTGGCTGAGCAGCAGCAGGGCGAGCGGGTGCCGACGGTCATCGCGGACGAACTGCACATCGTCTACCGGGTCAACGGCGCCAGGACCGGCAAGGGCAGCGCGACCGCGGCTCTCAGCCGCATGATCAAGCGGGGCGAGGACCGGGGCGTGCGCAAGGTGCACGCCGTACGGGGTGTGTCCTTCACCGCCTACCGGGGCGAGGCCATCGGCCTGATCGGTTCCAACGGGTCGGGCAAGTCGACCCTGCTGCGGGCCATCGCCGGCCTGCTCCCCGCAGAGCGCGGCAAGGTCTACACGGACGGCCAGCCCTCGCTCCTCGGCGTGAACGCGGCCCTGATGAACGACCTCACCGGCGAGCGCAACGTCATCCTCGGCGGTCTGGCCATGGGTATGTCCCGCGAGCAGATCAAGGAGCGCTACCAGGACATCGTCGACTTCTCCGGGATCAACGAGAAGGGCGACTTCATCACCCTGCCGATGCGCACCTACTCCTCCGGCATGGCGGCCCGCCTGCGGTTCTCCATCGCCGCCGCCAAGGACCACGACGTCCTGATGATCGACGAGGCCCTCGCCACCGGCGACCGCAAGTTCCAGGCGCGCTCCGAGGAGCGCATCCGGGAGCTGAAGAAGGAAGCCGGCACCGTCTTCCTCGTCAGCCACAACAACAAGTCCATCCGGGACACCTGCAACCGCGTCCTGTGGCTGGAACGCGGCGAGCTGCGGATGGACGGCCCGACCGACGAGGTGCTCAAGGAGTACGAGAAGTTCACGGGCAAGTAGGACGACACGCCGGGGCCCCGCCGGAACTGTTCCGGCGGGGCCCGCGTCTGCAAAGAATGCGTCAACTCTCGCTGTGCTCCGGAATGTTGAGGACGGCCGAAGTGTTCTCGTGATGCTCGGAGGACCCCTGCGGACCGCGCTGAGTCGTACAACGTAAGCTGGACCGGTCCCGAAAAACGCGGCACATGGGGCGATAACGCCCGACACCCTCGAGCGGGCCCGCCGCGCGGGCGGTCGGGCGGCGTGTCCGAAATAGTGTGTATTGGGTCGGCAGTGTAGAACGGGAGATGTGACGGCAATGGCGACGGAAACTCCCCACCTCCGCGACGCGTGCGCCGTCCCCGCCCAGGGCTGCCCGCGATGACGGCCGCCCACACGGCCCGCGCCGTCGACCCGGAGCACGCCACCCTCGCCAAGGCGGCGAACGAGAACTTCCCCGTGGCCCCCTTCTTCCTCCCCCGTGACTGGCGCACCGACCTCATGGCCGTCTACGGCTTCGCCCGTCTGGTCGACGACATCGGCGACGGCGACCTGGCCCCCGGCGGCGCCGACGCCCGCCTCCTCGGTGTCCCCGGCGACCGCGCCGACGACCGGCTGCTGATGCTGGACGCCTTCGAGGCCGACCTGCGCAGGGTCTTCGACGGCACCCCCCGCCACCCGCTGCTGCGCCGCCTGCAGCCCACCGTGCGCCGCCGCTCGCTGACCCCCGCGCCCTTCCTCGGCCTGATCGCCGCCAACCGCCAGGACCAGGTGGTGAGGAGGTACGAGACCTACGACGACCTGCTCGCCTACTGCGAGCTGTCCGCCAATCCGATCGGTCACCTCGTTCTCGCCGTCACCGGCACCTCGACGCCGGAGCGGATCCGCCGGTCCGACGCGATCTGTACCGCCCTGCAGATCGTCGAGCACCTCCAGGACGTCGCCGAGGACCTGGCCCGGGACCGTGTCTACCTGCCCGCCGAGGACATGAAACGCTTCCACGTCCAGGAGACGGACCTCGCCGCGCCCACCGCCGGCGCCTCGGTGCGCGCCCTGATCGCCCACGAGACCGGCCGCGCCCGCGACCTGCTGAGCGAGGGTGCCCCCCTGGTGGGCAGTGTCCGCGGCAGGCTCCGCCTGCTGCTCGCGGGGTTCCTGGCGGGGGGCAGGGCGGCCGTCCGGGCGATCGAGGCCGCCGATCACGACGTACTTCCCGGCCCGCCCAAGCCCGGCAAGCTCCAGTTGCTGCGCGAGGTGGGCGTGACCCTGCGAGGAGAGGGGTGATCGGGACCGTGGAGTCGTCAGCGCACACGTCGGCACCGGTACTCGCCGCCTACAGCTACTGCGAGGCCGTCACCGGACAGCAGGCCCGCAACTTCGCCTACGGCATCCGGCTCCTGCCGACGCCCGAGCGCCGCGCCATGTCGGCGCTGTACGCGTTCTCCCGCCGCGTCGACGACATCGGCGACGGCGACCTGGCGGGCGACGTCAAGGTCGCCCGTCTGGAGGAGACGCGGGCGGTGCTCGCCCGGATCCAGCAGGGCGCGGTGGACGAGGACGACACCGACCCGGTCGCCGTCGCCCTCGCCCACGCCGCGCGGGTCTTCCCGATCCCCCTCGGCGGACTCGACGAGCTGATCGACGGGGTCCAGATGGACCTGCGGGGCGAGACCTACGAGACCTGGGACGACCTGAAGGTCTACTGCCGCTGCGTGGCGGGTGCCATCGGCCGCCTCTCGCTCGGCGTCTTCGGTACCGAACGGGGGGCGCGCGGCGCCGAACGCGCGCCCGAGTACGCCGACACGCTCGGCCTCGCGCTCCAGCTCACCAACATCCTGCGGGACGTCCGCGAGGACGCCGAGGGCGGGCGGACCTACCTGCCGGCCGACGACCTCGCCAAGTTCGGCTGCTCCGCCGGGTTCAGCGGGCCGACGCCGCCCGCGGGCTCCGACTTCGCGGGCCTGGTCCACTTCGAGGTGCGGCGGGCCCGTGCCCTGTTCGCCGAGGGCTACCGGCTGCTGCCCATGCTCGACCGGCGCAGCGGTGCCTGCGTGGCCGCCATGGCCGGCATCTACCGCCGCCTCCTGGACCGCATCGAGCGGGACCCGGAGGCCGTCCTGCGCGGCCGGGTCTCGCTCCCCGGACGCGAGAAGGCGTACGTCGCCGTGCGCGGTCTGTCCGGGCTGGACGCCCGGCACGTCACCCGACGGGCCGTCCGGAGGCGCGCCTGATGGACGCACCCGGCACACTCGACACTCCGGAGCGGAGCGACGCGTCCGGTGGGGAGCGGCGGGCAACCCTCCGGTGGCGGTCGGCGTCCCTGACTGAGACGGTCGGCCGTACGCCGTTCAAACACCGCGGCGACCGGACAGGGAAGGGCGCACCATGACGCACGGCAACGGCACGCGGGACGGCGGACAGCTCGCGGACGTCTCCGCCCTGCGCCCCGGCGGACACGCCGTCGTGGTCGGTGGCGGACTCGCCGGGGTCACCGCCGCCCTCACGCTCGCCGATGCCGGGGTGCGCGTCACCCTGCTCGAAGGCCGGCCCCGACTGGGCGGGCTCGCCTTCTCCTTCCAGCGCGGCGACCTCACCGTCGACAACGGCCAGCACG
Source organism: Streptomyces sp. NPDC041968 (assembly GCF_055589025.1). Taxonomy (NCBI): domain Bacteria; kingdom Bacillati; phylum Actinomycetota; class Actinomycetes; order Kitasatosporales; family Streptomycetaceae; genus Streptomyces; species Streptomyces sp. NPDC041968. The sequence goes on from NZ_JBVJCB010000007.1 coordinate 151,994, forward strand.
TCTACCTGCGCTGCTGCACCGCCTACCGCTGGTTCCTCGACCGCATCGGAGGAACGGCGCTCGCTCCGGTGCAAAAACGTCTCGACGTGCCGGTCGTCGACCTCGCCCGGCCCGCGGGGCGGCGGCTCGGCAGGCTGCGGCGCGACGCGCTGCCCGTACCCCTGCACCTGGGGCGGAGCCTCGCCACCTACCCGCACCTCTCGCTCGCCGAGCGGGCCGGGGTCGGACGGGCCGCGCTCGCGCTCAAGGGGCTGGACCTCGCCGATCCGGCGCTGGACGACCAGGACTTCGGCAGCTGGCTGGCCGCGCACGGCCAGTCGGCCCGCGCCGTCGAGGCGCTGTGGGACCTCGTCGGCGTCGCCACCCTCAACGCGGTCGCCGGCGACGCCTCGCTGGGTCTCGCCGCGATGGTCTTCAAGACCGGTCTGCTCTCCGACCCGGGCGCCGCTGACATCGGGTGGGCCCGGGTTCCGCTGGGCGACCTGCACGACGGGCTGGCCCGCGAGGCGCTCGACGCCGCGGGCGTCCGGACCGAGGTCCGCACCCGGGTCACCGCCGTCCGTGCCGAGGAGGACGGCGGGTGGAGCGTCGAGGTCCCGGGCGAGACCCTGGAGGCGGACGCGGTCGTCCTCGCCGTACCGCAGCGCGAGGCGCACGAGCTGCTGCCCGCGGGCGCCCTCGACGCCCCCGGGGACCTGCTGGAGATCGGCACGGCGCCGATCCTCAACGTCCACGTCGTCTACGACCGCAAGGTGCTCGCCGCGCCGTTCCTCGCCGCTCTCGGCACCCCCGTGCAGTGGGTGTTCGACCGTACCGAGGCCTCCGGGCTGAAGGAGGGTCAGTACCTGGCGCTGTCGCAGTCGACCGCGCAGCACGAGATCGACGAGCCCGTGGCCACGTTGCGTGAGCGGTACCTGCCCGAGCTGGAGCGGCTGCTGCCCCGCGCCCGGGGCGCTGAGGTGAGGGACTTCTTCGTGACCAGGGAGCGCACCGCGACCTTCGCTCCCGCCCCCGGCGTCGGCCGGCTCCGGCCCGGCGCCCGCACCAAGGCACCCGGCCTGTACCTGGCCGGAGCGTGGACCGCCACCGGGTGGCCCGCGACCATGGAGAGTGCGGTTCGCAGCGGTGTCGGGGCGGCGGGCGCCGCGCTCGGCGCCCTGGGCCGGTCCCGCGGCCTGCTTCCCGATTTCTTCGAGGAGGCGGCATGAGAACCGATCCGCGTGGGACCGACTCCCGCACTCCCGGTACCGCAACTGGAGGAAAGACTGTGCCCACTGTGCCCCCGGCCCCGAAGGCTGCCGAGGCGGTGGACGTGACCGCGCTCCTGGAGCGTGGCCGGACCCTGACCACGCCGGTCCTGCGGGCGGCCGTAGACCGTCTGGCACCTCCCATGGACACCGTCGCCGCCTACCACTTCGGCTGGATCGACGCCCAGGGCAGGCCCGCGGACGGCGACGGCGGCAAGGCCGTCCGCCCCGCGCTCGCGGTGCTCTCGGCCGAGGTGACCGGTGCCGCACCCGAGGTCGGCGTCCCCGGCGCGGTGGCCGTGGAGCTGGTGCACAACTTCTCCCTCCTGCACGACGACCTGATGGACGGCGACGAGCAGCGCCGCCACCGCGACACCGTCTGGAAGGTGCACGGCCCCGCCCAGGCCATCCTGGTCGGCGACGCCCTGTTCGCGCTCGCCAACGAGGTGCTGCTGGAGCTGGGCACCGTCGAGGCCGGCCGCGCCACCCGCCGCCTCACCAAGGCGTCCCGCGCCCTGATCGACGGTCAGGCCCAGGACATCTCCTACGAGCACCGCGACCGGGTCAGCGTCGAGGAGTGCCTGGAGATGGAGGGCAACAAGACCGGCGCCCTGCTCGCCTCCGCCAGCTCCATCGGCGCGGTGCTCGGCGGCGCCGACGAGTTCACCGCCGACACGCTGGAGAAGTACGGCTACCACCTGGGCCTCGCCTTCCAGGCCGTCGACGACCTGCTCGGCATCTGGGGCGACCCGGAGGCCACCGGCAAGCAGACGTGGAGCGACCTGCGCCAGCGCAAGAAGTCCCTCCCGGTCGTGGCCGCGCTCGCGGCCGGCGGCCCCGCGTCCGAGCGGCTCGGCGAGATCCTCGCCGCCGACGCCAAGACCAGCGACTTCGCGAACTTCTCCGAGGAGGAGTTCGCGGCCCGCGCCGCCCTGATCGAGGAAGCGGGCGGCCGGGAGTGGACCGCCGACGAGGCGCGCCGCCAGCACACCATCGCCATCGAGGCCCTCGACGCCGTGGACATGCCCGAGCGGGTGCGGGACTGTTTCACGGCACTCGCGGACTTCGTCGTCGTACGAAAGAGATGATCACTATCGGTCGAATAGCCCTCGCGTAGTCGCCGGCCGGTGTCGAGGGAGGACCAGCACCGGCCGACGGCGGACCCACAGCAGAAGCACCGCTTGCACACTGCACGAAGGGGAAGCCATGACAGCGACGACCGACGGAAGCACCGGGGCCACCCTGAAGCCCCTCGCAGCCGCGGCCAGCGAAACCGACGACATCACGATCCCCGCCGAGGCGCCCGGGACGGCGGCGGCCGCCGCACACGCCACCCGGCGCGCCACGGACTTCCTGCTCTCCCTCCAGGACGCGGAGGGCTGGTGGAAGGGCGACCTCGAGACGAACGTCACGATGGACGCCGAGGATCTCCTCCTGCGCCAGTTCCTGGGCATCCTGGACGAGGAGACCGCCCGCGCCGCCGCCCTGTTCGTCCGCGGTGAGCAGCGCGAGGACGGCACCTGGGCCACCTTCCACGGCGGCCCCGGCGACCTCTCCGCCACCGTCGAGGCCTACGTCGCCCTGCGCCTGGCGGGTGACGCCCCCGACGCGCCGCACATGGCGCGGGCCGCCGAGTGGGTCCGCTCCCGGGGCGGCATCGCCGCCTCCCGCGTCTTCACCCGGATCTGGCTGGCGCTCTTCGGGTGGTGGAAGTGGGACGACCTGCCCGAGCTGCCGCCCGAGATCATCTACCTCCCCACCTGGGTGCCGCTCAACATCTACGACTTCGGCTGCTGGGCCCGGCAGACGATCGTGCCGCTCACCATCGTCTCCGCCAAGCGGCCGGTACGCCCCGCCCCCTTCGCGCTGGACGAGCTGCACACCGACCCGCACCTGCCCAACCCGCCGCGGCCCCTGGCACCGGCGGCGAGCTGGGACGGCGCCTTCCAACGCATCGACAGGGCCCTGCACGCCTACCGCAGGTTCGCCCCGCGCCGACTGCGCCGAGCCGCGATGAACACCGCCGCCCGCTGGATCATCGAACGGCAGGAGAACGACGGCTGCTGGGGAGGCATCCAGCCGCCGGCCGTGTACTCGGTCATCGCCCTGTACCTGCTCGGCTACGACCTCGAACACCCCGTGATGCGCGCGGGACTGGAGTCGCTGGACCGCTTCGCCGTGTGGCGCGAGGACGGTGCCCGGATGATCGAGGCCTGCCAGTCCCCGGTGTGGGACACCTGCCTGGCCGTCATCGCGCTGGCCGACGCCGGAGTGCCCGCCGACCACCCGCAACTGGTCAAGGCCGCCGACTGGATGCTCGGCGAGCAGATCGTGCGCCCCGGCGACTGGTCGGTGAAGCGTCCCGGACTGCCGCCCGGTGGCTGGGCGTTCGAGTTCCACAACGACAACTACCCCGACATCGACGACACCGCCGAGGTCGTCCTCGCCCTGCGCCGGGTCAGGCACCACGACCCGGAGCGGGTCGAGAAGGCCATCGGTCGCGGGGTCCGCTGGAACCTCGGCATGCAGTCGAAGAACGGCGCCTGGGGCGCGTTCGACGTCGACAACACCAGCGCCTTCCCCAACCGGCTGCCGTTCTGCGACTTCGGCGAGGTCATCGACCCGCCGTCCGCGGACGTCACCGCGCACGTGGTCGAGATGCTCGCGGTCGAGGGACTCACCCACGACCCGCGCACCCGGCGGGGCATCCGGTGGCTGCTGGCCGAACAGGAGGCGGACGGCTCGTGGTTCGGCCGCTGGGGCGTCAACTACGTCTACGGCACCGGCTCCGTCGTCCCCGCCCTGACCGCCGCCGGATTCCCCGTCTCGCACCCCGCGATCCGCCGCGCGGTGACCTGGCTGGAGTCCGTCCAGAACGAGGACGGCGGCTGGGGCGAGGACCTGCGCTCCTACCGGTACGTCCGGGAGTGGAGCGGCCGGGGTGCCTCCACGGCCTCGCAGACCGCCTGGGCGCTGATGGCGCTGCTGGCCGCGGGGGAGCGGGAGTCGAAGGCGGTGGAACGCGGTATCGCCTGGCTGGCCGCCACCCAGCGCGAGGACGGTTCCTGGGACGAGCCGTATTTCACCGGCACCGGCTTCCCCTGGGACTTCTCCATCAACTACCACCTCTACCGGCAGGTCTTCCCGCTCACCGCCCTCGGCCGGTACGTGCACGGAGACCCCTTCGCCGACAAGCACGGTGCGGTGAACGCCGCCGCACCCGCCGAGCGGTCCGCCGCCGAGACGTCCGCGGGCGGGGTGAAGGGCAGCTGATGAACGAGCAGACCGGCCCGTCCCCGCTGCTGATCGCCTGCGCGCTCGGCATCGAGCACCTCGCCCTGCGCACCGGCGACCGGGGCGGCGCCGACGGGCCGGTCACCGTCCTGCGCACCGGCATGGGACCGAGGGCGGCCGAGCGCTCGGTCAGCCGGGTCCTGGCCGAGGACAGGGCGCTCGGCGGTGCCGCCGTGCTGGCCACGGGCTTCTGTGCGGGGCTCGCCCCCGGCATGCACCCCGGCGACCTGGTCGTCGCCGAGGAGACCCGGGACCCGCGCTCCACCGTGGCGTGCGTCGGCACCGACCGGCTGGTCAAGGAACTCAGGCGGGCCTTGCCCCGGCGCACCGTCCACACCGGTCCGCTCACCGGCTCGGACCACGTCGTCCGCGGTCCCGAGCGCGCCGACCTGCTCGCGACCGGCGCGATCGCCGTCGACATGGAATCCGCGGCCACGCTCCTGAGCGCCGTCCGGGCGGGCCCGCGTCCGGTTGCGGCCGTCCGGGTGGTCGTGGACGCTCCAGAACACGAACTGGTCCGGATCGGCACGGTGCGCGGTGGAATATCGGCTTTCCGTGTTCTCCGATCCGTTCTTCCCGCATTCTTCGAATGGCACCGTTCTTTGCTGCTCCCCCGGAGGTGAGCCCAGATGGCCATGCCGCTGCGTCAGTCCGTCAAGGTCGCTACATACCTGGCCGAACAGAAGATCCGCCGGCGGGACAAGTTCCCGCTCATCGTGGAGCTGGAGCCGCTCTTCGCCTGCAACCTGAAGTGCGAGGGATGCGGCAAGATCCAGCACCCGGCGGGGGTGCTCAAGCAGCGCATGCCGGTCGCGCAGGCCGTCGGGGCGGTGCTCGAATCGGGTGCGCCGATGGTCTCCATCGCCGGGGGCGAGCCCCTGATGCACCCTCAGATCGATGAGATCGTCCGGCAGTTGGTGGCCAAACGGAAGTACGTCTTCCTCTGCACCAACGCCCTGCTCATGCGCAAGAAGATGGACAGGTTCACGCCCTCGCCCTACTTCGCCTTCGCCGTGCACATCGACGGTCTGCGCGAGCGGCACGACGAGTCCGTGGCCAAGGAGGGCGTGTTCGACGAGGCGGTGGAGGCCATCAAGGAGGCCAAGCGGCGCGGCTTCCGGGTGACCACCAACTCCACCTTCTTCAACACCGACACCCCGCAGACCATCGTCGAGGTCCTCAACTACCTCAACGACGACCTCAAGGTCGACGAGATGATGATCTCGCCCGCCTACGCCTACGAGAAGGCACCCGACCAGGAGCACTTCCTCGGGGTGGAGCAGACCCGTGAGCTGTTCAAGAAGGCCTTCTCCGGCGGCAACCGCGCCCGCTGGCGGCTGAACCACTCCCCGCTGTTCCTCGACTTCCTCGAGGGCAAGGTGGACTTCCCGTGCACCGCGTGGGCGATCCCGAACTACTCGCTGTTCGGCTGGCAGCGCCCCTGCTACCTGATGAGCGACGGCTACGTCCCGACCTATCGGGAGCTGGTCGAGGAGACCGACTGGGACAAGTACGGCCGCGGCAAGGACCCGCGCTGCGCCAACTGCATGGCGCACTGCGGCTACGAGCCCACCGCCGTCCTGGCCACGATGGGTTCGCTCAAGGAGTCCCTGCGCGCGATGCGCGAGACCGTCTCCTCGAACCGGGAGTGACGGCGTGACCGCCATCTCCCTGGGCGTACCCGAGGTGCCGGTCCGGCCACTCGCCGAGCGACGCGTGTCGCGGCGGATCCAGGTCGGGCCGGTGGCGGTCGGGGGCGGGGCCCCCGTGTCGGTCCAGTCCATGACCACGACCCGTACGTCGGACATCGGTGCGACGTTGCAGCAGATCGCGGAGCTGACGGCGTCGGGCTGTCAGATCGTGCGGGTGGCCTGTCCCACCCAGGACGACGCGGACGCGTTGCCGGTGATCGCGAAGAAGTCGCAGATCCCGGTGATCGCGGACATCCACTTCCAGCCCAAGTACGTCTTCGCGGCGATCGAGGCGGGCTGCGCGGCGGTGCGGGTGAACCCGGGCAACATCAAGCAGTTCGACGACAAGGTCAAGGAGATCGCGAAGGCGGCGAAGGACCACGGCACGCCGATCCGTATCGGGGTGAACGCGGGTTCGCTGGACCGGCGGCTGCTGCAGAAGTACGGGAAGGCGACGCCGGAGGCGCTGGCGGAGTCGGCGCTGTGGGAGGCCTCGCTGTTCGAGGAGCACGACTTCCGGGACATCAAGATCTCGGTGAAGCACAACGACCCGGTCGTCATGGTGGAGGCCTACCGGCAGCTGGCCGCCCAGTGCGACTATCCCCTGCACCTCGGTGTGACCGAGGCGGGTCCGGCCTTCCAGGGCACGATCAAGTCGGCGGTCGCCTTCGGGGCGCTGCTGTCGCAGGGCATCGGTGACACCATCCGGGTCTCGCTCTCCGCGCCGCCGGTGGAGGAGATCAAGGTCGGTATCCAGATTCTGGAGTCGCTGAACCTGCGGCAGCGCGGCCTGGAGATCGTCTCGTGTCCCTCGTGCGGGCGTGCGCAGGTGGATGTCTACAAGCTGGCCGAGGAGGTCACCGCCGGTCTGGAGGGCATGGAGGTGCCGCTGCGGGTGGCCGTGATGGGCTGTGTGGTCAACGGTCCGGGGGAGGCCCGCGAGGCCGACCTCGGTGTCGCCTCGGGCAACGGCAAGGGGCAGATCTTCGTCAAGGGCGAGGTCGTCAAGACCGTCCCCGAGTCCAAGATCGTGGAGACCCTCATCGAGGAGGCCATGAAGATCGCCGAGCAGATGGAGAAGGACGGCGCGTCGGGGGAGCCGGCCGTCACCGTGAACTGAACAGCAGGAACCGAAGGGGGCCCGAGCGTGACGATGCTGGAGAACATCCGGGGACCACGCGACCTGAAGGCACTGTCCGAGAGGGAACTCGGCGAACTGACCCGTGAGACGAGGGACTTCCTGGTGCACGCGGTCGCCCGCACCGGTGGTCACCTGGGACCCAACCTGGGGGTGGTGGAGCTCACCGTCGCCCTGCACCGGGTCTTCGAGTCACCGGCCGACCGCATCCTGTGGGACACCGGCCACCAGACCTACGTGCACAAGCTCCTGACCGGGCGTCAGGACTTCTCGAAGCTGCGCGGCAAGGGCGGGCTGTCCGGCTACCCGTCGCGCGAGGAGTCCGAGCACGACGTCATCGAGAACAGCCACGCCTCCACCGTCCTCGGCTGGGCCGACGGCCTCGCCAAGGCCAACCAGGTCCTCGGCCGGGAGGGCCACGTCGTCGCGGTCATCGGTGACGGCGCGCTCACCGGCGGCATGGCCTGGGAGGCCCTGAACAACATCGCGGCGGCCCGGGACCGGCCGCTGATCATCGTCGTCAACGACAACGAACGCTCGTACGCGCCGACCATCGGCGGCCTCGCCAACCACCTCGCGACGCTCCGCACGACCGACGGCTACGAGCGGGTGCTGGCCTGGGGCAAGGACGTGCTCCAGCGCACCCCCGTGGTCGGCAACACCGTCTACGAGGCACTGCACGGCGCCAAGAAGGGCTTCAAGGACGCCTTCGCCCCCCAGGGCCTCTTCGAGGACCTGGGGCTGAAGTACCTGGGCCCGATCGACGGGCACGACATCGGGGCCGTCGAGTCCGCGCTGCGGCGCGCGGCGCGCTTCCACGGGCCGGTGCTGGTGCACTGCCTCACCGAGAAGGGCCGCGGCTACGAGCCCGCGCTGCGCGACGAGGAGGACCACTTCCACACCGTCGGTGCGATGGACCCGCTCACCTGCGCGCCGCTCACACCCTCCCCGGGGCCCTCCTGGACCTCCGTGTTCGGCGAGGAGATCGTCCGGATCGGCGAGGAGCGCGACGACGTCGTGGCGATCACCGCGGCCATGCTGCACCCCGTCGGCCTCGCCGCCTTCGCCGAGCGCTTCCCCGACCGGGTCTGGGACGTCGGCATCGCCGAGCAGCACGCCGCCGTGTCCGCCGCCGGCCTCGCCACCGGCGGCCTGCACCCGGTCGTCGCCGTCTACGCCACCTTCCTCAACCGGGCCTTCGACCAGCTCCTGATGGACGTGGCCCTGCACCGTTGCGGGGTCACCTTCGTCCTCGACCGGGCCGGCGTGACCGGCGTCGACGGAGCCTCGCACAACGGCATGTGGGACCTGTCCGTCCTCCAGGTCGTCCCGGGACTGCGCATCGCCGCGCCGCGCGACGCCGACCAGCTCCGGGCCCAGCTGCGCGAGGCGGTCGCCGTCGACGACGCGCCGACCCTGGTGCGCTTCCCGAAGGAGTCCGTCGGCCCGGTCGTCCCCGCCGTCGGCCGGGCCGGCTCCATGGACGTGCTGCGCGCCCCGGACCGGCCCGAGGTGCTGCTGGTGTCCGTCGGTGTGATGGCGCCCGTCTGCCTGGGGGCCGCCGACCTCCTCCAGGCCCGCGGCATCGGGTGCACGGTCGTGGATCCGCGCTGGGTCAAGCCCGTGGACCCGGCGCTCGCGCCGCTCGCCGCCCGGCACCGCCTGGTGGCCGTCGTCGAGGACAACAGCCGTGCGGCCGGGGTCGGTTCGGCGGTGGCCCTGGCCCTGGGAGACGCGGACGTCGACGTACCCGTACGCCGCTTCGGCATCCCCGAGCAGTTCCTCGCGCACGCCAAGCGCGCCGAGGTGCTCGCCGACATCGGGCTGACGCCGGTCGACATCGCCGGCCGGATCAGCGCGAGCCTGGCCGTCGCGGCCGAGCCCGGAGAACGTGCCGAAGGGCCCGCCGGCGACGGGCGGACCGTCCCGCCAGCGCAAGGAGAGAACTGAATGACCAAGGAGTTCGACCTCGCCGCGCTCTTGGCCGAGCGCGGAGCCGAGCGGTACGAACTGCACGCCAGGCACCTCAACCACCAACTGCCGCGCATGCTGCGCACCATCGGCTTCGACAAGGTCTACGAGCGGGCCGAGGGCGCGCACTTCTGGGACGCGGACGGCAACGACTACCTGGACATGCTCGCCGGGTTCGCGGTGATGGGCCTCGGACGCCACCACCCCGTCGTCCGCAAGGCGCTGCACGACGTCCTCGACGCCTCGCTGGCCGACCTCACCCGCTTCGACTGCCCGCCGCTGCCCGGACTGCTGGCCGAGCGGCTGCTCTCCTACAGCCCGCACCTGGACCGGGTCTTCTTCGGCAACAGCGGCACGGAGGCGGTGGAGACCGCGCTGAAGTTCGCCCGGTACGCCACCGGCAGGCCGAGGGTCCTGTACTGCACGCACGCCTTCCACGGGCTGACCACCGGCTCGCTCTCCGTCAACGGCGAGAGCGGCTTCCGCGACGGCTTCGCGCCGCTGCTGCCCGACACCGCCGTCCCGCTCGGCGACCTGGACGCCCTGGCACGGGAGCTGCGGCGCGGGGACGTGGCCGCGCTCATCGTGGAGCCGATCCAGGGCAAGGGCGTGCACGAGGCGCCCCCCGGCTACCTGCGCGCCGCGCAGGAACTGCTGCACCGGCACAAGGCACTGCTGATCGCCGACGAGGTGCAGACCGGCCTGGGCCGGACCGGGACGTTCTACGCCTTCCAGCACGAGGACGGCGTCGAGCCCGACCTGGTGTGCGTGGCCAAGGCGCTGTCGGGCGGCTACGTGCCGGTGGGCGCCACCCTGGGCAAGGACTGGATCTTCCAGAAGGTCTACTCCTCGATGGACCGGGTGCAGGTCCACTCGGCGAGTTTCGGGTCCAACGCGCAGGCCATGGCGGCCGGGCTCGCGGTGCTCTCCGTGATGGAGAACGAGGAGATCGTGGCGAACGCCGCCGCCGTGGGAGAGCGGCTGAAGTCCCGGCTGACGGAGCTGGTGGACCGCTACGAGCTGCTCGCCGACGTGCGCGGCCGGGGGCTGATGATCGGCATCGAGTTCGGCCGTCCCAGGTCACTCAGGCTGCGCAGCCGCTGGACGATGCTGCAGGCGGCCAGGAAGGGGCTGTTCGCACAGATGGTGGTGGTGCCGTTGTTGCAGCGGCACAGGATCCTCACCCAGGTGTCCGGCGACCACCTGGAGGTGATCAAGCTGATTCCGCCGCTGATCATCGACACCTCGGACGCGGACCGGTTCGTCGACGCCTTCACCGAGGTGATGGAGGACGCGCACAACGGCGGAGGCCTGATGTGGGACTTCGGCAAGACCCTGGTCCGGCAGGCGGTGGCCAACCGCTGAGCCCGGTTTTTGCCTCACAGGCAACAAATTTGTCCGTGAGGCAATCGTCGGGCTGAATGGGAGCATGAACTCCTCCGAGGCGACGGACCCGGCCGAGGGATCGGTCGCCGCCGTCGCACCCCGGCTGCGCGAGCTGCGGCGGCGGGCCGCCCTCACCCTGGAGGCGGCGGCCCGTGCCGCCGGGCTGTCGCCCGCCCACCTCTCCCGGCTGGAGACCGGGCAGCGTCAGCCCTCGCTGCCGATGCTGCTCTCCCTCGCCCGTGTCTACGGTACGACCGTCTCGGAACTGCTCGGCGAGACGGCCGCGGACCGGGACGCCGTCGTGCGCGCCGAGGCGATGGAGCCGACGTCCGCCGGCGGCTGGACGTACTGGCAGGCCGGTGGGTCCGGCCGGGGTATGCAGGCCCTGCGGGTCCGCGTGCCGCACGGGTCGCAGGGCGACATCGTGCGGGTGCACCCCGGTGAGGAGTGGCTCCACGTGCTGCGGGGCAGGCTGCGGCTGCGCCTCGGGGAGACCGTGCACCTGCTCGGTCCGGGCGACAGCGCGCACTTCGACTCGCTGACCCCGCACCGGATCGCCGCCCAGGACGCCGACGGGGTCGAGCTGCTCTTCGTCCACACGCTGCTGCAGAGCCCGTCGGCGGCGCTCTGCCTGGGACCGGCCACCACGCCGCCCCACCCCACCCCTGGAGAGATGCCATGAAGATGCAGGACAGGTTTCCGCGGGCCGTGTGGGTGCGGCTCTTCATCTACCTCGTGGTGGGGCACCTCTTCGCGGCCTTCATCTACCTGCTCTTCGAGGTGGGGGCCGGCAGCCGGTGAGCGACCCCTCAGTCCAGCATCCGCTCGCGCAGCCGCTCCCGGGTCTCCGGAGTGATCCGCAGGCCCTGCTCCAGGTAGGCGTCGACTCCGCCCCAGGTCTGCTCGACAGTCTCCAGGGCCGCCGCGAGGTACTCGGCGCGCGCGTCGAACAGGGGGCTGAGCAGCTCCATGACCTCGGGGGAGTAGGCGGAGGCGGCGGAGCTGCTGCGACGCACCTTGTAGCGGCGGTGCGTGGCGTTCGACTTCAGGTAGTCCTCGACGATGGCGTCCCGCTCGACGCCCAGGGCGAGGAGGGTGATCGCGATCGACAGCCCCGCGCGGTCCTTGCCGGCCGCGCAGTGCATCAGGGCCGGGACGCTGTCCTCGGCGAGCGCGTGCAGCACCCGTGAGTGCTCCGCCGTGCGCTCCTTGATGATCAGGCGGTAGGAGCCGATCATCCGCTCGGCGCCCTTGTCGCCGGCCAGGATTTCGCGGAGCTGGTCCAGGTCGCCGTCGCGGACCATCTTCCAGAACTCGGCACCGTCGGCCGGGTCGCTCAGCGGCAGGTTGACATTGCGCACGCCCGGCAGCTCGATGTCCGGCCCTTCGAGCTTCTGGTCGGCCGCGTTGCGGAAGTCGAAGATCGTGTGCAGGCCCAGTGAGGCCAGGAACGCGGCGTCCCCTCCGGTGGCGTGTGCCAGGTGACCGCTGCGGAACAGCACTCCCTGTCGCACCCGCCGTCCGTCCACGGTCGGCAGGCCGCCCACGTCACGGAAGTTGCGCACACCGGCCAGCTCGGGTTCGGTCGACGGGACCTGCTGCGTCACGGGGGCTCCTCCCACTCCGCCCCGTCGGCGCTGCTCGCCGCCGGGCTTCACTCGAAGATACGGCACGGTCCCGCGCCTTTGGTGGCCGGGACGTCCGACAGGGGAGTATCTGCGCCTTCTGTCCGTATTGGCGCATTGGTTCCAACTGGCGCGGAAATAAAAGGGGCTGGAGGTGCGGCGCGTGAGCAGCGTCATATCCGTGACGGTGCGTTGCCCGTCATGTCCACGTAATGCGGCCGGTTTTCAAGGACCTTTACCCGAGTCGACGTGGCGCGCTTCGACGGAGGGTGACCGGCGATTCCCATAAAGGATCATTTGGAACACCGGTCGACGCAACCCGTCGCTTGTCGCTGCGCGTCCTGGTCGCTTACGTTCACCACCGATCCGGACGGACGCCTAATCCTGCCGCCGACCGGAGCCCGCACTCATCGACCTACCCGTACACGGCAGGAGCGGGGGACCCACAGGTAGAACTGCCTGTTCCGGTTCCCGGAACGGCTTGGGGTAAAGCCGCGTCCCGACGCGGCCGGGCATCTCCAGCTCGCACCCGACAGCTCACCTCGCAGGCGCCGGAGAGGAATTCGCCATGCCCGCCAAGGGTAAGCACCGCCGTACCAGGGCCATGCGCCTGACCCGCGCCATCGCCGTCGCCGGAACCGGTGGCGCCGCGCTCGCGCTCCCGCTGATGGGCGCCGCCGGGGCCCACGCCGCTCCCGCGCAGTCCGCTTCCGAGAAGCCCGTGCAGTCCGTGCAGTCCGTCTCCGCGCCGGCGAAGAAGGCCGCCGGCGCGGAGAAGAACGGGGACGCGCGGACGTACACCGTGAAGAGCGGTGACTACCTCTCGAAGATCGCCGACGAGCAGGACGTCGACGGCGGCTGGAAGAAGCTCTACGCGGACAACCGCGAGGCCGTCGGTTCGGACCCGTCGCTGATCCACCCCGGCCTGAAGCTCGCCGTCGACGGCCGGGCCGCCCAGTCCTCGGCCCCGTCCTCCTCCGCCCCGTCGGAGAAGCCGGCCGCCGAGAAGCCCGCCGCGGCCGAGAAGCCGGCCCCCGCGAAGGCCGAGCCGGCCGAGAAGGCCTCGGACGCCGCGAAGAGCTCCGCCGACTCCTCGGACTCCTCGGACACGAGCACCCAGTCCGCCGGCAGCGGCTTCGTCTCGCCCGTCCCGAGCGGCACCCTGGGCACCCCGTACCACCAGACCGGCAGCATGTGGTCCAGCGGCTACCACACCGGCACGGACTTCGTCGTCCCGACCGGCACCTCCCTCAAGGCCGTCGGCGCGGGCACCGTCGTCTCCGCGGGCTGGGGCGGCGCGTACGGCAACCAGGTCGTCATCCAGCTCGCCGACGGCCACTACGCCCAGTACGCCCACCTGTCCTCCCTCTCCGTCTCCGCCGGTCAGTCCGTGACGGCGGGTCAGCAGGTCGGCCTCTCGGGTGCCACCGGCAACGTGACCGGCCCGCACCTGCACTTCGAGATCCGCACCACCCCGGACTACGGCTCGGACGTGGACCCGGTCGCGTACCTGCGCTCCCACGGCGTCTCCCTCTGACGAGGAACTGACGCGCCCTCCCGCGCCACCGAAGGCCGGACCCCGATCCCCGGGTCCGGCCTTCGGTGTATCCGGTCGCGGTGTATCCGGTCGCGGTGTATCCGGACCGGGCGTATTCCTGAATTGGCGAACACTTTAGGCGTGGTCTTTCTCACCGCCCGTCAACCCCTTCCTACGGTCGCGTAGGTCACATTCGAAGGTGAATCATGGGCCGATGTGGCAGACGATTCGAAGAGTGACAACGGAACAGTGATCGGGTCGTACGTGGCGGTGGGGGACAGCTTCACCGAGGGCGTCGGAGACCGGGGCCCCGACGGGTCGTTCGTCGGCTGGGCCGACCGGTTCGCGGTACTGCTCGCGGACCGGCGCCCCGAGGGCGACTTCACGTACACGAACCTCGCCGTACGCGGCAGGCTGCTCGACCGGATCGTGGCCGAGCAGGTGCCGCGGGCCGTCGAACTCGCCCCCGACCTGGTCTCGTTCTGTGCGGGCGGCAACGACATCATCCGGCCCGGCACCGACCCCGACGAGGTGGCCGAGCGGTTCGAGCGGGCGGTGGCCGCGCTGACCGCCGCGGCCGGCACGGTGCTGGTGACGACCGGCTTCGACACCCGCGGGGTGCCCGTCCTCAGGCGCCTGCGCGGCAAGATCGCCACGTACAACGGGCACGTCCGGGCCATCGCCGACCGGTACGGCTGCCCCGTGCTCGACCTGTGGTCGCTCCGGACCGTGCAGGACCGCAGGGCGTGGGACGCCGACCGGCTGCACCTGTCGCCGGAGGGCCACACGCGCGTGGCGCTGCGCGCGGGCCAGATCCTCGGCCTGCCCGTCCCGGCCGACCCCGACCAGCCCTGGCCGCCGCTGCCGCCGCGCGGCACCCTGGACGTCCGCCGGGACGACGTCCACTGGGCCCGCGAGTTCCTGGTCCCGTGGATCGGCCGCCGGCTGCGCGGCGAGTCCTCGGGCGACCACGTGATCGCCAAGGGGACGCTCTCGGCGGAGGACATCAGGGGGCGGATCGCGACGGTGGCCTGACGGCGGAGGATCGGCGTCTCGCGTTCCGCGTCCGGCGGGCTACGGGGTCCCGGTCGCGCCGGCGGGGGACGGGCCGGGCCGGCGCCGGGGCGTCGTCAAGGCCTCCCGCTCCAGACCCAGTTCCCGGGCGAGGGCCTCGTCCATCCACTCCTGGGCCCGGGCCCGCGACACCGCACCCCCGTACGAGGTCAGCTGCACGGCCAGTCCGTCCAGCAGCGCGGTCAGGCGCAGCGCGGCGGCTTCGGGCGCGGAGCAGCGGAACTCCCCGGCGGCCACGCCCTCGGCGATGACCGCGGCGATCGCCGCCTTCCACTGGCGGTCGAGTTCCAGCGTGACGCTCCGCAGCGCGGGATCGCGCAGCGCCACCGCCCAGCCCTCGATCCACAGCCGCCAGCCCTTGGCCTGTCCGGTGGGGGCGTACCACCGTACGGCCGCCCGCAGCCGGCGCAGTGCCGACGTGCGGCGGCCCAGCAGCCTGCGCAGATGGGCGAGATCGTCCTCGGCGGCGTGGGTGAACGCGGCGGCGACCAGCTTCTCCTTGGTGGAGAAGTGGTAGAGCACCAGCGCGTTGCTGACGCCGAGCGCGGCGGCCACGTCGGCGATGCGCAGCGCCGCCACCCCCCGCGCCGATATCTGCTCGATGGCCGCGCGCAGCAACTCCTCGCGCCGCTCCGCCACACTCAACCGGACTCTCGCCACGCCCGTCACCCTATACAGGCCCCGGACGTGCGGTGAGGGCCGCGGCCCCGGCCGGTCAGCCGGCGGCGGCCCCGGCCACGCCCCCGCGCCCCGCTTCGGGAAGGTCGCAGGAGTCCTTGAAGCCCTGGCTGGTCAGGCCGAGCGCCGCGTTGATCCGGGAGCGCAGGTTCTCGACGGCGACCATCGCGGTCAGCTCCACGAACGCGGGCTCGCCCAACCGGGTCCGCAGCCGCGCGGCGAGGTCGTCGTCGACGGTGGGAGGGGTCGCCGTCATCGCCTCGGCGTATTCCATGACGTCCCGCTCCGCCGGCGTGTAGGCGTCGCTCTCCCGCCACATCGGCACGTCGTGGAGCTTGCGCCGGTCCATGCCCCGTTCGGCGTTCTCCCAGTGGCCGAAGTCCATGCACCAGGAGCAGCCGATCGAGGCCGCCGAGGCCATCACCGCGAGCGCCTTGAGGTCGGGGTCCAGCTTGTTCCACTTGGCCACGGACTGCTCGAAGCGCAGGTCGCCGAGGAGCACGCGCGGGTTGTGGGCGAGCGCCCTGGCGGGGTCGAGGACCTTGCCGTAGGTGCGCCGGGAGTACCACTCCGCGAAGCGCAGGAGGAGGGTCCGGGGAGGGGTGAGCGATACGCGGGCCATGGGGGCCGCCTTCCTGACCGTCGGTCGTGCCGCTGTGCGGCGGGCGCTCCGGCGGGGCGCCCTCACCGGTACGACGGAGGGAGGGAACGCGGATGTGACATCCGGCGTTCGTGGTGATGTCGGACGAGACGATAATGAGGGCCTGACCTACTCCACCTGGAGGTACCGTGGCCGGTTTCCGTTCCCCGAGCTCCGGGCTCAGCGCACCGCGGCCCGCCGCCTTCGGCGCGGACCCGAGCGGTGAGCGCATGGCGCGCATCCGCAGATCGCCGCACTTTCGCGACGGCGTCTTCCAGAATCCCGGGGGCGCCGCCCGGACCCGCCCCTCCGGATCGGCCCGCGAGTTCGCGAAGACCTACTTCGACCGGGAGTCGCGGGGCAACCGCGCCCCGCGGGGCACGGTCCCGGTGCACGCCACCACACTGGCCGACCTCGCCCGCCCGCCCGCCACCGGACTGCGGCTGACCTGGATGGGGCACTCCAGCGTGCTCGCCGAGATCGACGGGCAGCGGGTGCTCTTCGACCCCGTCTGGGGCGAGCGCTGCTCCCCGTTCCCCTTCGCCGGCCCCAAGCGACTGCATCCGGTCCCGGTGCCCCTGGCCGCGCTGGGCCCGGTCGACGTGGTCGTGATTTCCCACGACCACTACGACCACCTGGACATGCCCACGATCAAGGCGCTGGCGGGCACGGGCACCCTCTTCGCCGTGTCGCTCGGCGTCGGCGCGCACCTCGAACGCTGGGGCGTGTCCGCCGACCGGCTGCGCGAACTGGACTGGCACGAGTCGACGCGCGTCGGCGGACTCACCCTCACCGCCACCCCGGCCCGCCACTTCTGCGGACGCGGCCTGCGCAACACCCAGCACACCCTCTGGGCCTCCTGGGTCGTCGCCGGCGAGGAGCACCGGATCTACCACAGCGGGGACACGGGCTACTTCGACGGCTTCCGGGAGATCGGCGCCGCCCACGGCCCGTTCGACGCCACGATGATCCAGCTGGGTGCGTACTCCGACTTCTGGCCGGACATCCACATGACGCCCGAGGAAGGCGTACGGGCCCACCTCGACCTCCAGGGGGGTGGGCAGGGCGGCGTGCTGCTGCCCATCCACTGGGGGACCTTCAACCTGGCACCGCACGCGTGGGCGGAGCCGGGGGAGTGGACGAGGGACGCGGCCGAGGAGGTCGGTCAGGCGGTGGCGTCCCCGCGGCCGGGTGAGCCGTTCGAGCCGGCGGGGGAGCTGCCGGGGGAGCCGTGGTGGCGTGCGGTGTCGCCGCCGATCTCGCGTCCGTGGCGGAGTTCCCGGAGCACTGAGGGCATGCCCGGGACGAGCAAGGGGGATCTGGACCTCGCGGGTGAGCGGTGAGGCCGGTCGGGGACTTCTCCGGGCCGGAGAGGCGGCCCGAGAACGCCACGCCCGCGTAGCCGGTGGCGGAGAGCAGCGCGGAGCAGCTGCCCGGTAGGGGAGCCGGTCCGGTGCTCCCGCCCGCACCGCCCGTCCGCACCGCCCGTCAGCAGCGCCAGACCGGCGACCGCTCGCCATCGCGGCGGTTCCGGCGGCGCCGGTGTGCTCGCCCGACGTGAGCCGGGCTCCGACAGCCACCAGTACCGGACCCGCGCCCAGGGTCACCACCGTGGCCACGGTCAGCCCGGCCCGCTGCACGGAGGCGCGGCAGGCCGTCTGGTACACCGCCGGCCCGAGGCCCGTGATCAGGGTCCGCCGCGGGTTCGCCGCGAACGCCGCGCGCAGCGACGGCGCAGCCCCCGGCCGCCGGGCCCGTCGGACCAGGTGAGTTGCCAGGAGCGGAAACCGAGACGGGACCGATGCCGCCGACGTCGTACAGTGCGGCGGCCACCTTGCCGAACGGGCTCGGCACGACCGCCCGCCTCAGGCGGCGGGCGGCGGAGGCGTCGGGAACGGTTGCAGCCGATCACCGTCCGGCGAGGTGTCCCGTACGGTGCCTGGGGCCGTGCCGGGCCCCGGCCCGGCGAGCCGGGCGACGAAGCCGTCGACCAGGGCGATCTGCACGTCCTCGGGAAACCGTCCGGGGTCGAAGAGAGCCTGGACGACGAGCCCGTGGACGAAGGCGACGGCGGCAGCGGCCAGTTGGCCGGTGTCGGCGTGCGAGGGGATCTGCCCGAGGCCGCGTGCCGTCTCGAGATGCGGGCGGAAACGGTCGCGCAACCTCGTGTACCGGTCGCCCTGTTGGGCGGCCAGCGTCTCGTCGGCGAGGGACAGGTCCCAGGAGCTGACCCAGATGCGGTTGCGGGCGGTGTCGGCCGGCGTGAGCGGCAGGATGTCGAGCAGTGCGGCCCGCACGGTGGGCAGGCCGTCGGCGGGAGGAGTCCGGCGCGGGCGCCCCGCCGTGTCCTGTTCCAGCAGGTCCAGCGCATGCGTGACAAGGGCCCGTTTGCTCGGGAAGTAGTGCGTCAGCATGCCGGTCGAGACACCCATCGCGGCGGCCACGGCGCGCAGTGTCAGACCACCGAACCCTTTGACGGCGAGGACGCGCCACACCGCCTCGGACACGTCCTTGCGGCGGGCTTCGTGATCTCCGGGTGCGGGCGGCGGCATGGCGCTAGCCTACGTACCAAACGCTTGTTACGCACCCTCCTGGCCGCATGCGAGTCTCCCTGCCGGCCTTCCGGCCGGCTCAACCTGGAAGGCGGAACACCCATGTTCACCGCCCCGCTCGACGACCACGCGCAGCTCCGCCCCCTGGAGCCCTGGCAGGCACCGGAGTTCCTGGCGCACATCGACCGGGCCCGCCCGCTGGTCGACCCGTGGATTCCCTGGGCGTCGCTCACCACCGACCTGGCCACGGCCACGGCCACCCTCCAGCGCTACGCCGACCTCTCGTCCACCGACAGTGGGCGGATATACGGGATCTGGCTGGACGGAGTGCTCGTCGGCGGCGTCATGTTCACCCGCTTCGACACCTCCTCGGGGGTGTGCGAGCTCGGCTGCTGGCTGGAGGAGGCCGGGCAGGGCCACGGGCTCGTGACCCGAGCGTGCAGGGCACTGATCGACTGGGCCTTCACCGAGCGCGGGATGAGCAGGGTCGAGTGGTGGGTAGCCGCCGGCAACACCCGCAGCATCGCGTCCGCGCGCCGTCTCGGCATGACCCGGGACGGCGTGCTCCGGCAGCGTTACCCGTACCGCGGACTGCGGCACGACAGCGAGGTGTGGTCCGTCCTGGCCCAGGAGTGGCCGCCGGCGGAGGACCGGTCCGCACCCTCGTCCGGCGACCGGGCGGAGATCGACCGGCTGACGGGGGTGTTCATGGATTCCTTCACCAACACCGGTGGAAGGCACCCTGATCTCCAGGTGATCCGCGAACTGTTCGTCCCGGAGGGGAGGATCATCTCGAACATCGGAGACGACCCGGTGATCATGGATCTGGACGCGTTCGTCGAGCCGCGTCAGAAGATGCTCACCGACGGGACACTGACGGAGTTCTCCGAGTGGGAGGTCTCCGCGCGGACGGAGATCTTCGGATCCGTCGCTCACCGGTTCAGCGAGTACCGCAAGTCGGGTGTCCGGGACGGAGCGCGCTTCGAGGGACACGGCCACAAGACCACCCAGTTCCTGCGGACCCGGGCCGGCTGGAGGATCGCCTCCATGGCCTGGGACGACGCACCACAGCGTCTCCCGGGATGACGCGCCCCGCCGGGTCCGCAGCTCACGGCCACCTCCTGCCGAGCCTCCCGCTTTCAGTCCTCCTGCACGAGCCATGCGGCGATGTCCACGTCACGTGGGTGCACGGCCTCCGAAGCGGTGGCGCGGCGGCGCCTTCACCGACAGTGATCGTTTCTGATCGGTTCCGACCGGTCCTCAGCCTCTTCGGAGCAGGTGCTTCACCGGCTTATCGGTCTGTCGTACGAGGCCTCATACCAGAGCGGGACGTTGTCCGAGGGACTTTGGCAACTGCCCACCGCACATGATGCACAGGCGACTACTGTCAGTGTCCGTCGGGCTACGTAGACCGGATCCCCGGTCCGCTCGGCCGACATCGCGACGGCGCGTGCCCGCGTGGCGTCGCGTGTCCGCGTGGCGTCCGCCACCACGCGCGAGCACCCAGGCCCGACGGGCCACCGGACCAGTACGAGGACCCCCGATGTCTCACCTCCGCGCCCCGGCCGCGCGAGCAGACCGCCGCGAGGGCGGGCGGCACGGCCGGCCGGCCTCCCGTACCGCCCTCGCGTTGCCCGAGACCCACATACGGCCCCAACTGCTGCGTCTGGCCGTACTGCCGCCCGTCGCGGTCGCCCTCAGCGCCTGCGCGGTCGTCCTGTTCACCGTCCGGTCCACCGGCGCCCGCCCCAGCCCCGTGCTGTGGGCCGTCCTCGCCGGGGCGGTCTCGGTGACCCTCGCCGCCGTCGCCATCGCCGCCGTCGCGGCGGACCGCGCCGCACGGTCCGTGCACGACCGGGTCGCCGCCCTGCGCCGCAGCACCGCGCGCGGCGAGGGCGAACTGCGGGACGTCGTCGAGGCGTTGCGCCGCGGTGAGACCCCGCCGCACCGCACACCGCGGAACGGACCGCCGGACGACGCCGACGACTTCGACCTGCTCGCCGCCGACCTGTCGCGCGCCCACGACGGCGCCGTCACCGCGGTCGTCCGGGCCGCCCAGCTCTCCAGCCAGGCGGGCAGCGAACAGAAGCTGGAGGTCTTCGTCAACCTCGCCCGGCGCCTCCAGTCCCTGGTGCACCGCGAGATCTCCATCCTGGACGAGCTGGAGAACGAGATCGAGGACCCCGACCTCCTCAAGGGCCTCTTCCACGTCGACCACCTCGCCACCCGCATCCGCCGCCACGCCGAGAACCTCGCCGTGCTCGGCGGTGCCGTCTCCCGCCGGCAGTGGAGCAACCCGGTCGACATGACCGAGGTGCTGCGCTCGGCCATCGCCGAGGTGGAGCAGTACTCCCGGGTCCGGCTCGTCCCCCCGATCGACGGCACCCTGCGCGGCCACGCCGTCGCCGACGTCATCCACCTGCTGGCCGAACTCGTCGAGAACGCCACCCTGTTCTCCGCCCCGCAGACCCAGGTGCTGATGCGGGCCAACCTCGTCACCGCGGGCCTCGCCGTGGAGGTCGAGGACCGCGGACTCGGTATGCCCGTCGCCGAGCAGAGCCGCATGAACGCGCTGCTCGCCGACCCCGACCAGGTCAACGTCGCCCGCCTGCTCGCGGACGGGCGCATCGGACTGTTCGTCGTCTCGCAGCTCGCCAAGCGGCACGGCATCACCGTCCGGCTCCAGACCAACATCTACGGCGGTGTCCAGGCCGTCCTGGTCGTGCCGCAGGCCCTGTTGGGGCCGGAGCCGGGTGCCGTCCCCGGGGGCGAGGCCCGGCCGGACCAGGTCACCGGCTCCGGGCCGGTGCCCCTGCCGCCGCCGCCCCGGCAGCGGCCGCGCCCCACGGGCGACGCGACGCCGGCTCCCACCGGAGCCGGCCTCGACCCTCCCGCCCCCGTCCCCGCCGCCCCCGCCACTCCGGCGGCCGTTCCCGCCCCTCCCGAGCCCTTCACCCCGCCCCCCGCCCCCGAGGCGCCCGTGCGGGCCGCCCCCTCCCACCGGGCCGACGGCGGACCCGTACCGCTGCCCGTGCGCGGCGCCCGCGTGGACCGGCCCACGCCGGCCGCCGCGGTGCCCGGCGTCCGGCCCGAGGACCGGGGCGTGATCGCCGAGCACGCGGCCGCCCCGCCCGTGCCGCGCCACAGCGCGGTGCGCGGCACCATGGGCAAGCCACACCTGCCCCGGCGCCGGGCCCAGGAGCACATCGCGCCCCAGCTCCGCGGCGGCCCCGCACCCCGCCAGGAACCCGAGCAGCACACCGGGCACGACCCCGGGCTGATGGCCGCCTTCCAGCGCGGCATCGGACTCGCGGAGGCCCAGCAGCACCTGGAGTCGACGTCCGTGGAGCCGACGTTCCTGGAGCCGGCCCGGGCCGAGCCGGCGCACGACGAGCCGGTGCCCCGGTACACGGAGCCGCACACCGTGGAGCAGAGCCGCCGGGACCCGGCCGGATGAGAGCCGTGACCACCTCCGCCGCCACCCCCACGACCACCCCGAGCCCTTCCTCCACCCCCACCCCCACCACCACGACCCGCGCTCCCGCAGACCTTCGTACCCCAAGGAGTCGATCCACCATGGCGAGCGATGCGCCGACCGGCCACGTGTCCGACCTCGACTGGCTGATGAGCGGCCTCGTGCAGCGTGTTCCGCACACGACCAGCGCGGTGCTGCTGTCCTGCGACGGACTGGTGAAGTCCGTCCACGGCCTCGACGCGGACAGCGCCGACCACATGGCCGCCCTGGCCTCCGGCCTCTACTCCCTCGGCCGCAGCGCCGGCGTCCGCTTCGGCGACGGCGGCGACGTACGGCAGGTCGTCGTCGAACTCGACTCGACCCTGCTCTTCGTCACCACTGCCGGCTCGGGCACCTGTCTCGCCGTGCTGGCCGGCCGCGAGGCCGACGCCGCCGTGCTCGGCTACGAGATGGCGATGCTCGTCAAGAGCGTCCGCCCGTACCTGGTCACCGCGCCCCGGCAGTACGCCGTCGAACCCCCGGCGATGAGGCCTTGAGGGTGGCCGCGGCCGGCGACGGGCCCTGGCTCGACGACGCGGCCGGACGGCTGGTGCGCCCCTTCACCGTGAGCAACGGCCGTACCCGGCCGACCGTCGCGCTCGACCTGATGTCCCAGGTGATGGCCACCGGGGCGACCCCCCTCGGCTACCTGGGCCCCGAGCACGCGCAGGCACTGGACCTGTGCAGGGCGCCCCTCCCGGTCGCCGAGCTCGCCGCTCGTCTGAGGCTCCCGGTGGCAGTCACCAAGGTGCTGCTGTCGGACCTGGTGGACTGCGGCGCGCTGACCACGAAACCCCCCGCCGCGTTCCACCACAACCCCACGGACCGGGCCCTTCTGGAGGCAGTGCTCGATGGACTACGACGACAGCTCTGACTACGGCCACGCCGCCGGCACCGATCCGTTCCCCACCGCGCTGAAGATCCTCGTGGCCGGCGGATTCGGAGTGGGCAAGACGACCTTCGTCGGCGCGGTGAGCGAGATCGCGCCGCTGAGCACGGAGGAACTGCTCACCACGGTCAGCGCCGCGACCGACAACCTCGACGGAATCGAGAACAAACTCGAGACGACCGTGGCCATGGACTTCGGCCGCATCACCCTCGACCCGCAGCACGTGCTCTACCTGTTCGGGACACCCGGCCAGGAACGGTTCTGGTTCATGTGGGACGAGCTGTGCGAGGGCGCTCTCGGCGCCGTGATCATCGCCGACACCCGGCGGCTGGAGGAGTCCTTCGCCGCCGTCGACTTCTTCGAGGAACGAGGACTCGGATTCATCGTCGCCGTCAACGAGTTCGACGGCGCCTACCGCTACGACCCCGAGGAGGTGCGGGCCGCCATGGACCTCCACCCCGAGATCCCCATCGTGCGCTGCGACGCCCGGATCTCCAGTTCCGGCGTACAGACGCTGCTCACCCTCGTACGCCACCTCATCGCCCACACTCCGGCCCCCACGACGGGGTTCGGCGTCCACAGGTGAATCCCGGTGATTCCCAGGTGATCCACGCCCGCACCGCCCTGGAGCCGCACATGACGCACGTCCACAGCGACGGAGCCCGCCCATGAGGTACGACCCGCCGCGCCCGGCCGGACGTCTGCTGCTCACGCCCGAGGACCGGGAGGCGCCCGCCCGGGTGCGGCGGCTGCGCCGGCTCGGCCTGGCGCAGTGCCCGGACCCGGCTCTCGACGCCTTCGCGGCACAGCTCGCCGGGCTCGCCGAGTCGCCGTACGCGATGGTCAACTTCCTCGTCGAGGGCGGGCAGTTCTTCGCGGGCCTGCGGGTGCCGGAGTTCCCGCCGGTGACGCGGGGGGACGGCACCAGCCCGGAGTTCGGCCGGGTCCAGCCCCGCGACCACGGCTTCTGCCCGCACGTGGTGGTCCGGGGCAAGGCCCTGGTCCTGGAGGACGTGCGCGACTACCCGCGTTTCGCGGGCAACCCGGTCGTCGACGAGTTCGGCATCCGCTCCTACCTCGGCGCCCCGCTCATCGACAGCACGGGCACGGTGCTGGGCACGGTGGCCGCGTCCGACGTACGGCCCCGGACCTGGGGGCAGGCGGGCCTCGCGACGATCAAGTCGATGGCGGCCGACCTGGTGCGGCGCATCGAACGCAGCGCGGAGGACGGGCTTCCGCTGTGAGCCGCCGGTCACCGGCCCGCCGGCACGGGGCGGGCCGGCGGGGCGGGTCCGCGGGGCGGGTCCGCGGGGCGTGAAGGAAAGCTGCGGCCGGGCTTAAGAAAGGCTCGATGGACCCGGGGCGGTGTCGTGCGGCAGATTGCTGTGCGATTCCCCTCCCCTCCCCGGACGCGGGCTGCCTCGGCATGCCCGGGGCCGGGACCTCACCCGTCAGGAGCCGTAGCGTTGAAGGCGCTGGTCAAGGAGAAGGCGGAGCCCGGGCTGTGGCTCGCGGACGTCCCCGAGCCGGTCATCGGACCCGGTGACGTCCTCATCAAGGTGCTGCGCACCGGCATCTGCGGCACCGACCTGCACATCCGGGCGTGGGACGGCTGGGCGCGGCAGGCCATCCGCACCCCGCTCGTCGTCGGGCACGAGTTCGTCGGCGAGGTCGTCGACACCGGGCGGGACGTCACCGACATCAAGACCGGCGACCGGGTCAGCGGCGAGGGCCACCTGGTCTGCGGCAAGTGCCGCAACTGCCTGGCCGGCCGGCGCCACCTGTGCCGCGCCACGGTCGGGCTCGGCGTCGGCCGGGACGGGGCGTTCGCCGAGTACGTCGCCCTGCCCGCCACCAACGTCTGGGTGCACCGGGTGCCCGTCGACCTCGACGTCGCCGCGATCTTCGACCCCTTCGGCAACGCCGTGCACACCGCGCTGTCCTTCCCGCTGGTCGGCGAGGACGTCCTGATCACCGGCGCCGGACCGATCGGCCTGATGGCCGCCGCGGTGGCCCGGCACGCGGGCGCCCGCAACGTCGTGATCACCGACGTGAGCCAGGAACGTCTGGACCTGGCCCTCAAGGTCGGTGTCAGCCTCGCCCTCGACGTGTCGAAGGCGAGCATCGCCGACGGGCAGCGCGAACTCGGCCTGCGCGAGGGCTTCGACATCGGCCTGGAGATGTCCGGCCGCGCCGAGGCCATGCGTGACATGATCGCCAACATGACGCACGGCGGCCGGATCGCGATGCTGGGCCTGCCGTCCGAGGAGTTCCCCGTCGACTGGGCCCGGATCGTCACCTCGATGATCACGGTCAAGGGCATCTACGGCCGCGAGATGTTCGAGACCTGGTACGCCATGTCGGTGCTGCTCGAAGGCGGCCTCGACCTCGCCCCCGTCATCACCGGCCGCTACAGCCACCGCGACCACGAGGCCGCGTTCGCCGACGCGGCGAGCGGCCGGGGCGGCAAGGTCATCCTCGACTGGACCGCGTGAGTCACGCGCGAGTCATCAGCTTTCCTAGGAGCTTCTGAGATGTTCGACTCCGTGCGCGACGACCTGCGCGCCACCCTCGACGAGATCCGCGCCGCCGGCCTGCACAAGCCCGAGCGCGTGATCGGCACCCCGCAGTCCGCCACCGTCGCCGTCACGGCCGGCGGCCGCCCCGGCGAGGTCCTCAACTTCTGCGCCAACAACTACCTCGGCCTCGCCGACCACCCCGAGGTCGTCGCCGCCGCCCACGAGGCGCTGGACCGCTGGGGCTACGGCATGGCGTCCGTGCGCTTCATCTGCGGTACCCAGGAGGTCCACAAGGAGCTGGAGGCCCGGCTCTCCGCGTTCCTCGGGCAGGAGGACACGATCCTCTACTCCTCCTGCTTCGACGCCAACGGCGGCGTGTTCGAGACCCTCCTCGGCCCGGAGGACGCGGTGATCTCCGACGCCCTCAACCACGCCTCGATCATCGACGGCATCCGCCTCTCCAAGGCCCGCCGCTTCCGTTACGCCAACCGCGACCTGGCCGACCTGGAACGGCAGCTCAAGGACGCCTCGGACGCCCGGCGCCGCCTGATCGTCACCGACGGCGTCTTCTCCATGGACGGCTACGTCGCCCCGCTGAGCGAGATCTGCGACCTGGCCGACCGCTACGACGCCATGGTCATGGTCGACGACTCGCACGCCGTCGGCTTCGTCGGCCCCGGCGGGCGCGGCACCCCCGAGCTGCACGGCGTCATGGACCGCGTCGACATCATCACCGGCACCCTGGGCAAGGCCCTCGGCGGCGCCTCCGGCGGCTACGTCGCCGCCCGCGCCGAGATCGTCGCCCTGCTGCGCCAGCGCTCCCGGCCGTACCTGTTCTCCAACACCCTCGCCCCGGTCATCGCCGCCGCGTCCCTCAAGGTGCTCGACCTGCTGGAGTCGGCCGACGACCTGCGGGTGCGGCTAGCCGAGAACACCGCCCTGTTCCGCCGCCGGATGGTGGAGGAGGGCTTCGACATCCTCCCCGGCGACCACGCCATCGCACCGGTGATGATCGGCGACGCCTCGCGGGCGGGCCGCATGGCGGAGCTGCTGCTGGAGCGCGGGGTGTACGTGATCGGCTTCTCCTACCCGGTCGTCCCGCAGGGGCAGGCGCGCATCCGCGTCCAGCTGTCCGCCGCCCACTCCACCGAGGACGTCGACCGCGCGGTGGACGCCTTCGTGGCGGCGCGCGCGGAGCTGGACGCGTGACGCCCGCCCGGTTCGGGCCCGGCCCCGCCCGCGTCGGGCCCACGGCCGCCTGACCTGAGAGAATCGATCCCGTGATCGAAGCGCGGCGGCTGCACATCCTCCGGGCGGTGGCGGACCACCGCACCGTGACGGCGGCTGCCGCCGCGCTGTACCTCACCCCGTCGGCGGTCTCCCAGCAGCTGGCCGCCCTGGAGCAGGAGACCGGCCACCGCCTGGTCGAGCGCGGCGCGCGGGGCGTCCGGCTGACCCCGGCCGGCGAGATCCTGCTCAGCCACACCAACGCCGTACTCGCCCAGCTGGAGCGGGCCGAGGCGGAACTCGCCGCGTACGGCTCGGGCGCCGCCGGGACCGTGACGGTGGCCTCCTTCGCGACCGGCATCGCCCTGGTCGTGGCGCCCGCGCTGGGCCGTCTCGCCGAGTCGGCGCCCGGCATCCGCATCCGCGTCCAGGACGCCGAGGGCGACGCCAGCCTGCCGATGGTCCTCGACCGGCGGGTCGACGTGGCCGTGGCCGTCGAGTACCGCGGGGCGCCGCCCGCCGACGACCCGCGCCTGACCCACGTACCCCTGTACGCCGAGCCCTTCGACGCGGTCGTCCCGGTCGCCCACCGCCTCGCGGACGCCGCCGAGGTGCCGCTCGCGGAGCTGGCCAAGGACCCGTGGATCGGCCCCTACCCGGGCAACCCCTGCCACGACGTGGTGGTCCTGGCCTGCGAGAGCGCCGGATTCCAGCCCCGCATGGAGCACTCCTCGGACGACTTCCGCGCGGTGGTGTCCCTCGCCGCGGCCGACGTCGGCGTGGCGCTCGTCCCGCGTTCCGCGCTGCACGGCACGGACCTCACGGGCGTGGTCGTCCGGCCGGTCGACGGCGTCGCGCCCACCCGCCGCGTCTTCGCCGCCGTACGCCGGGGGGCCGAGGAGCACCCGCTGATCCGTCCCGTCCTGGACGCACTCGACCAGGCCGCCCGGGCGTGAGCCTCCCGTAACAAGGGCGTCTCATATACGGGATAACGTGCCGCACATGAGAGACACGGACGACGTCCCCGACCCCGTGGACGCCCGGCTCGCCGCCCGGCTGGCCGAGCTGCGGGCCGAACACGGCTGGTCACTGGGGGAGCTGGCGGAGCGCAGCGGGGTGAGCCGGTCCACCCTGTCGCGGGCCGAGCGGGCGGAGACCAGCCCGACCGCCTCCCTCCTCAACCGCCTGTGCGCGGTCTACGGGCGGACCATGTCCCGGCTGCTCAGCGAGGTCGAGGCGGAACCCGCCCTGCTGGTGCGCGCGGCCGAGCAGCCGCGGTGGGAGGACCGGTCCGCGGGGTTCGTCCGCCGCTCCGTGTCCCCGCCGCACGCGGGGCTGCGCGGCGAACTCGTCGAGGGCCGCCTCGCCGCCGGTGCCGACCTCTCCTACGACCGGCCCCCTGTGCCGGGTCTGGAGCAGCACGTCTGGGTGCTCGAAGGAGCCCTGGAGGTGACGGCCCAGGACGTCGAGCACCACCTCGGCACCGGGGACTGCCTGCGGATGCGGGTGTGGGGGCCGACGAGGTTCCGGTGCGCCGGTCCCGAGGGCGCGCGGTACGCGCTGGCGGTGGTGCTGCCGTGAACGTGTCCCGCGTCGACGCCGACCGGCTGACGGCACTGCTCGCGCCCCTGGCCGGCCTGCTGACCGACACCGTCGAGAGCGGCGCCTCCGTCGGCTTCCTCGCGCCGCTCGGCCGGGCGGAGGCCCTCGCCTGGTGGCGGGACCGGACCGCCGCCGTGGCCGCCGGGCGCCTCGCCGTCTGGGTGGCGCACCAGGGGGAGCGGGTGACCGGAACGGTGAGCCTCGCCCTGCCCGACAAGCCCAACAGCCGGCACCGTGCCGAGCTGGTCAAGCTCATGGTCCGCCGGGAGGCGCGTGGCCTGGGCCTCGGCCGCAGGCTCCTGACCACCGCCGAGGAGGCGGCCGCGGCCGCCGGCATCACCCTGCTCCACCTCGACACCGAGACGGGCAGCCCCGCCGAACACCTGTACCGGTCCGCCGGATGGACCCGCGCCGGAACCATTCCCGACTACGCGGCTGACCCGCGCGGGGAACTGCGCCCCACGACGCTCTACTTCAAGCGGATCGGCGCGCCCGCGACCGCCGGGTGATTGTCAGTGGCGGCGGCTACGGTGCCTGACATGCCGGACGCAGAAGACGTACGCCGTATCGCCCTGTCCCTGCCGGACACGACGGAGAAGACCGCCTGGAACATGCCCACGTTCCGGGTGGCGGGGAAGATGTTCGCCACCCTGCCCGAGGACGAGACGTCCCTGGCGGTGCGGTGCCCCAAGGAGGAGCGGGACGAGCTGGTGCTGGCCGAGCCGGAGAAGTTCTGGATCGCCGGCCACGAGGCCCAGTTCGCCTGGGTACGGGCCCGGCTCGCCGTCCTGGAGGGCGAGGACGAGCTGCGCGACATCCTCGCCGACTCCTGGCGCCAGGCGGCCCCGACCCGGCTGCTGGACGCGCATCCCCGGCTGGGACTGCCGAGCGGGGGCTGAGGCCCGCCGGAGGACCGCTCGAGACCGTCCGGCGGAGCCGAGGAGCCCGGAAAGCGATGCGCGACCACCGGCCCGAGTGCGGTATGGTTTTCCTGCGCGTTCGACCGGGGGAAACCCCAGGTCAGACGGGCAACGGGACGTGGCGCAGCTTGGTAGCGCACTTGACTGGGGGTCAAGGGGTCGCAGGTTCAAATCCTGTCGTCCCGACTGGAGACAGTCGCGGTTCGAGGGCGGTTCCGGAGAGATCCGGAACCGCCCTCGATCGTTTTTCCGCCGCCGGTGAGTCTTCCGGGCGCGGCACCCGGTGAGGCGAGCGTGCGGACAGGTGTCGTGCCGCCGCTGCGGCGTGCCTGGGCGCCCCACCGGGGCGCCCGATATATCACTGTCAGGTGTTCTGTCCCTCTTGCCCTGATCATTCACCTTTTGTGACCCCGCCCTCGCGCGGACCCGCATGACCGCGCTCGTCCTGTGCCACTTCGGGCTGGCCCTGTTCGCCGCGCCGCTGGTGAGGCGCTGGGGAACGCGCGCCTTCCTCGTGCTGGCCCTGCCTCCCGCGGTGGCGGCCCTCTGGGCGGCCACCCGGTGGAGCACGACGGCCGTGGGCGGTGCCGACACCACAGAGTGGGCCTGGCTGCCCGCCTACGGCGTGGACTGGGCGCTGCGGCTGGACGCCCTCGCCGAACTCATGGTGCTGCTCGCCGCGGGAGTGGGCACGCTCGTCCTGCTCTACTGCGCCTCCTACTTCGACGAGCGGTCGCGGCACCTCGGCAGGTTCGCCGGGACCCTCCTCGCCTTCGCCGGGGCCATGCTCGGCCTGGTCCTCGCCGACGACCTCGTCCTGCTCTACATCTTCTGGGAACTGACGACCGTCTTCTCCTACCTGCTGATCGGCCAGAGCAGCGACCACAAACGCAACCGGCGCAGCGCCCTGCAGGCCCTGACGGTCACCACACTCGGCGGACTGACCATGCTCGTCGGGTTCCTGATCCTGGGTCACGAGGCGGGCACCTACCGGATCTCCGAGATCCTCGCCGACCCGCCGGCCGCGTCGGCGGCGCTGTCCACGGCGATCGTGCTGATCCTCGTAGGCGCCCTCTCCAAGTCCGCGATCTGGCCGTTCAGCCTCTGGCTGCCCAACGCCATGGCCGCCCCCACCCCGGTCAGCGCCTATCTGCACGCCGCCGCGATGGTGAAGGCCGGCGTCTACCTCATCGCCCGGCTCGCCCCCGCGTTCGCGGAGGTCACGCCCTGGCGGCCGCTCCTGCTCGTCCTCGGCTCCGCGACGATGCTGCTGGGCGGCTGGCGGGCGCTGCGCCTCAACGACCTGAAGCTCGTCCTCGCCCACGGCACCGTCAGCCAGCTCGGCTTCCTCACCGTCCTCACCGGCGCGGGCCGCCACGACACCGGCCTGGCGGCCACCGCCATGATCCTCGGCCACGCCCTGTTCAAGGCCCCGCTGTTCCTGGTCACCGGGATCATCGACCACGCCACCGGTACCCGGGACCTGCGCAGGCTCTCCGGGCTCGGCCGCCGGCTGCCCGCCGTGTGCGCCGTGGCCGCGACCGCCGGACTGTCCATGGCCGCCGTGCCGCCGCTGCTCGGCTTCACCGCCAAGGAGGCCGCCTTCCAGTCCCTCCTGGACGGAGACGCCGCCGACCGCTGGGCGCTCGCCGCGACCGTCGTCGGCTCCGCCCTGACCACCGCCTACACCCTGCGCTACCTCTGGGGCGCCTTCGCCCGCAAACCCGGCGTCCCGGACACGCAGGCGCACGCCGTCCCGGCGGCCTTCCTCGCACCGCCCGCCGTCCTGGCCCTGGCCTGCCTCGTCCTCGGACCCGGCGTGTCCTGGCTCCAGGGCCTCCTCGGCACCTACGCCGGGCAGTTCCCCGCGCCCGACCACCCCTACCACCTGGCGCTGTGGCACGGGGCGGGCCTCGCCCTCGGCCTGTCCTGCGCGGCCTGGGCCGGCGGTGTCCTGCTCTTCCTCGCCGCGAACCCCGTCCTGCGGGTCGGACAGGTCCTCGCCTGGCGCTCCGCCGACCGGGTCTTCGGACGGTGCCTGCTCGCCCTGGAGCGCACCGCCCTGCAGTGCACCGGCTTCGTGCAGCGCGGCTCGCTGTCGGTGTACCTGGTGACGACCATGAGCGTGGTCCTCGCCGGTCAGCTCGCCGTGCTCCTCGCGGACGAGCCCTGGGCCTCGGTGCCCGCCCCGCGCGGGTGGGACCACCCGGCCCAGGCCGGCGTCGCGGTGCTGACCTGCGCCGCGGCCCTGCTGTGTCTGGGCGTGCGGCGCCGGATGAAGGCCGTCGTGCTCGCCGGGCTCACCGGCTACGGCACCGCGCTGCTCTTCGTCCTGCAGGGCGCCCCCGACCTCGCGCTGACCCAGTTCTGCGTGGAGACCGTCTCGATGATCGTCTTCGTGCTGGTGCTGCGCCGCATGCCGGTGCTCTTCGAGGAGAACTACAGCCGGTCGCGACGCCTGCTGCGGATGCCGGTGGCGCTCGCGGGCGGTGCCTGCGTCGCCGTCGTCGTCTGGATCATGGCGGGGCACCGCCGGGCCGACAGCGCCGGGGCGGCGATGGTCGAGGAGACCGCCCACCACGGTCTGAAGGACGTCGTCGCCACGATCCTCGTCGACCTGCGGGCCTGGGACACGATGGGGGAGTCCGCGGTGCTCGCCGCCGCCGCGATCGGCGTCACCAGCCTCATCTACCTGCACCGCCGCACCGAGGGCGCCGAGCAGCCCGTGCTGCCCCTGCCCGGGGACCATCCGCACGCCGGCCTGCGCACCGCGTGGCGGGCGACCCCGTACGAATCGGCGGGCCTGCCCAGCGGTGACGAGGGCGGGCCCGAGCGGACCTGGCTCGCGGCCAGTTCCACGCTGGCCCCCGAGCGCCGTTCCCTCGTCCTGGAGGTGGTCGCGCGGCTGATCTTCCACCCCATCCTGGTCCTCTCCGTCTACCTGCTGATGTGCGCGGAGAACCTGCCGGGCGGCGGCTTCGTCGCGGGCCTGACCGCGGGCGTCGCCTTCATCACCCGCTACCTCGCGGGCGGTCGGCACGAACTCGCCGACGCCGTGCCCTTCAAACCGGGCCTGTTCACCGGGCTCGGCCTGTTCGTCTCTACCGGGGTAGCGCTGGGCGGCCTCGCCGAGGGCACGGTGCTGCACGGCTGGACCTGGAAGGGGCACCTGCCCGTGTGGGGCGACGCCCACCTGTCCACCGCCGTCCTCTTCGACTGCGGCGTCTACCTCCTCGTCCTCGGCGTGGTCCTGGACATCGTGCGGGCCCTCGGCGGACGCATCGACCGGCACATCGAACGAGCCGCCGCGCGCAGCGCCCCGCACGGAGAGGCGGGCCCCGCATGACCGTCAGCCTCGCCCTGCTGGGGACCGCCGCCGTCCTCGCCGCCGTCGGCGCCACCCTGCTGCTGACCCGGTCCCTGACCCGGATCCTGCTCGGCGCGGTCGTCCTCGGCAACGGCGTCAACCTGCTGGTGCTCGCCTCGACCGGCAGCGCGGGCGAGGCGCCGCTGCTCTACCCGAACGTCATCCGCAACCGGGTCACCGACCCGCTGCCCCAGGCCATCGCCCTGACCGCGATCGTCATCACCCTCGCCACCACGGCGTTCCTGCTCGCCATGGCCTACCGCAGTCACCAGGTCACCGGCTCCGACGAGATCAGCGACGACACCGAGGACCGGTTGGTCGCCCTGCGCGCCGAGTTCCTCGACCGGCGCAGCGAACTGCGCGACCGCTACCGCGAGGCCCGCGCCGAGCCCGGCACCGACCCCGAGCTGGGCGCCCGCTACCGCGCCGCCCGCAGACGGCTGCGCAGGCGGGTCCGTGAGGAACGCGCCTACCAGGCCCGCGCCAACGACGTCTCCGGGAACCTGTGGAACGACATCCTCGGCGCCGACCCGGAGGACTACCGCGAGGGCCGGGAACTGGGCTCCACCGACGCGGCGGGCAGGCCGGCGCCGGCACCGGCCCGCGACGCGGGGCCCTCCAACGACCCCGGGGAGACCGGCCGCGAACCCGACTCGCACCCCGGCGAGGACTCTTGCCACCCGGTGCCCGACCAGCCCGACGACCCCGGGGGCGCGGGCACGGAGGGCACGGAGGGCACCGACGGCACGGACGGCACGGAAGGCACGGAGGACCCCAGGTGAACGCGCTCGTCCCGCTCCCCGTCCTGCTGCCCCTGTGCGTCACGGGCCTGAAGCTGGCCATCGGCCCCAGACTCCAGCGGTTCCAGCGCTTCATCACCCTCGCCGTGCTGGGCGCGGTCCTCGTGCTCTCCGTACTCCTCATGGTGGCCGCCGACCGCCACGGCCCGCTCACCGTGCACCTCGGCGACTTCGCACCGCCGATCGGCATCACCCTGGTCGCCGACCGGCTCGCGGGGCTGATGCTGACCGTGTCCAGCGCCGTCACCCTGCTCGTCAACCTGTACTCACTGGGCCAGGGCATGGCCGACCGGGACGACCGGACGCCGGTCGGCGTCTTCCACCCCGCCTACCTGATCCTCGTGGCGGGCGTCTCCTGCACCTTCCTGGCCGGAGACCTCGTCAACCTCTACGTCGGCTTCGAGATCATGCTCGTGGCGAGCTTCGTCCTGCTCACCATCGGCGGCACCGCGACCCGTATCCGGGCCGGATCGACGTACGTGATCATCTCGCTGTTCTCCTCGGTGCTCTTCCTCGTCGCCATCGCCATGACCTACGCGGTGGCGGGGACCGTGAACCTCGCCCAGCTCGCGGTGCGGCTGCAGGAGGTACCGGTCGGGGTGCGCACCCTGCTGGAGGCGATGCTGCTGACGGTCTTCGCGATCAAGGCGGCGGTGTTCCCGCTCGCGGCCTGGCTGCCCGACTCCTACCCGACCGCGCCCGCGCCGGTCACCGCCGTCTTCGCGGGCCTCCTCACCAAGGTCGGCGTGTACTCGATGCTGCGCACCCAGACCCTGCTCTTCCCCGGGCACCGTCTCGGCGACCTGCTGATGCTCGCCGCGCTCGCCTCCATGGTGATCGGCATCCTGGGGGCGGTGGCCCAGACCGACCTGAAGCGCGTGCTCTCCTTCACCCTCATCAGCCACATCGGCTACATGGTCTTCGGGATCGCGCTCGCGGGGCGAGGTTCGATCAGCGGGGCGATCGTGTACGTGGTCCATCACATCACCGTGCAGACCACCCTGTTCCTCGTCGCCGGGCTCATCGAGCGGCGCGACGGCACCACGGAACTCACCCGCCTCGGCGGCCTGGCGAGGGCGGCACCGCTGCTCGCCGTGCTGTTCTTCGTGCCCGCCATGAACCTCGCGGGCATCCCGCCGCTCTCCGGTTTCATCGGCAAGCTCGGCCTGATGCGGGCGGGCGTCGACAACGGTGGCGGCTGGGCCTGGGCGCTGGTCGCCGGGTCCGCCGCCACCAGCCTGCTCACCCTCTACGTCATGGCGAAGGTCTGGAACCTCGCGTTCTGGCGCGACGCGCCGCCCGGCGCCGAGCACGAGGGCGTGGTGCTGGAATCCGCGGAGGACGAGCCGGACGACGACGGCAGCGATGGCAGCGACGGCAAGGACGGCGAGGCCGGGGAGACAACGGGCGGGCACGGCGCGGCGGCCGGCTCCGGACTGCCGGTGCCCGCGGGCGCGGTGGTCCCCGCCGGTTTCCTCGGGCAGTCCATCACCACCACCAAGCGGCTGCCCTGGCCGATGCTGGTGGCGACCGGCGCCGCCGTCTCCCTCGGCCTGCTCTACACCGTGCTCGGCGGCCCCCTCACCACGTTCACCGAGGCCGCCGCCGCCGAACTCCTCGCCCGTACCCCCTACATCGAGGCGGTGCTCGGCCGGTGAGCAACCTCTTCCGCGACCGCTCCCCCTACAGCTGGTCCTTCCGCCTGGGCCGCGGCCGGCGCGTCCTCGACCTGCCCCTGGTCGCCTGGCTCGCCGTCGTCTGGGCCCTGCTGTGGGGCACCCCTTCCTGGGCCAACCTCGTCAACGGCGTCCTCGTCGCGGTGTGCCTGTGCCTCGCCTTCCCGCTGCCCGCCGTGGACATCGGCCTGCGGCTGCGCCCGCTGGGCATCCTGCGGCTGGTGGCCTACCTGCTGTACGACATGTTCTCCTCCAGCGTCGAGGTCACCCGGCAGATCTTCGCCAAGGGTCCGTACCACGCCGCCGTCGTCGCCGTCCCGCTGCGGGTGCGCAGCGACCTCATGCTCACCGCCACCGCCGTGGCCGTCTCCAACGTCCCCGGCGGCTCCGTGATCGAGGTGCGCCGGTCGACGGCCATCCTGTTCCTGCACGTCCTCGACGCCGACGACCCCGGCGAGATCGAGAGCGCCCGGCGGTCGGTGTGGCGCATGGAGGAACTCGTCGCCCGCGCCTTCGGCACCGCCGAGGACATCGCCCACGCCGCCCGGCCCGTACCGGAAGGGGACTCCTCACCGTGACCACCCTGAACGCCGTGGAGGACGCCATGCTGGCCACCTCCGTGGTGATGGTCCTCATCGCCGGGGCCCTGCTGCTGTACCGCATCTGGTACGGGCCGTCGATGCTGGACCGCGCCGTCGCCCTGGACGTGGCGGCGGCCCTCATCATCGCCGGCATCGGCGTCAAGGCCGCCCAGGACGGTGACTCCTTCTACT
This sequence comes from Streptomyces sp. NPDC041968, assembly GCF_055589025.1. Taxonomy (NCBI): domain Bacteria; kingdom Bacillati; phylum Actinomycetota; class Actinomycetes; order Kitasatosporales; family Streptomycetaceae; genus Streptomyces; species Streptomyces sp. NPDC041968. Next base: position 188,114 of record NZ_JBVJCB010000007.1, read on the forward strand.
TCCCGGTGATGCTGGTGCTCGCCTTCCTGGGCTTCACGGGCTCCGTGGGCATCGCCCGGTTCATCGCCGTACGCGACCGGCCCTCGCTGCGGGCGGACGGCACGGAGGACCACCGGTGAGCGCCTGGGCCGAGGCCGCCGACCTGGTCGGGGCGGCGCTGCTGCTGCTCGGCTGCCTCCAGTGCCTGCTCGGTGTGATCGGGATGCTGCGCTTCCCCGACGTGCTCTCCCGCAGCCACGCCGCCACCAAACCGCAGACCCTCGGCATCCTCCTGGTGCTGACCGGGGTGGCGCTGCGGCTGCGGCACGGCATCGACCTGGGCACCCTCGCGCTCATCGTGTTCTTCCAGTTCCTGACCAGCCCGGTCGCCTCGCACCTGGTGGCACGCTCCGCCTACCGCACCGGGCAGACCGGGTCCCGGGGCCTGCTGCGGGACGACCTCGACCCGCAGTTGAGCCCCGGGGAGCGGCCCGAGGAGTAGCTCCGGACGCTGCTCAGAGCACGCAGCCCACGTGCGCCAGCGCCTGCTTGAGCAGCACCCCGTGCCCGCCGGGCATCTCGCTCTGCACCGCCGGGGACAGCGCCTCCTGGGGGCTGAACCACACCAGGTCCAGCGCGTCCTGACGGGGACGGCAGTCGCCGGTCACCGGCACGACGTAGGCGAGCGAGACCGCGTGCTGCCGGGGGTCGTGGTACGGCGTGACACCGTGCGTGGGGAAGTACTCGGCCACCGTGAAGGGCTGGAGCGAGGACGGCACCCGGGGCAGCGCCACCGGGCCGAGGTCCTTCTCCAGGTGGCGCAGCAGGGCGTCCCGGACCCGCTCGTGGTGCAGCACCCGGCCGGAGACCAGCGTCCGGCTGACCGTCCCGTCCGGCCCGATGCGCAGGAGCAGGCCGACGCTCGTGACTTCCCCGCTGTCGTCGACGCGTACGGGCACGGCCTCGACGTACAGGATCGGCATGCGTGCGCGGGCCATCTCGAGCTCGTCGGTCGTCAGCCAGCCCGGCGTGGTTTCGGTCATGTCAGACATCGCTTGATCATACTTTCAGCCGTTCCTGCTTCCCGGGCGGCGCTCCGGGACTGTGACGGGTCCCACGCCGCTCAGCCGTCGTCGGCCGGGCCGCCGGGCAGCCGGTGGACCCGGCGGGCGTCGTCGCGCCCCGCCCAGCGCGCGAGGCGCAGCGCGTCCGGCAGGGACATCTCGTCGGCGTCCAGCCGTTCCTGGAGCGGTCCGGCCAGCCCCCGGGCGAACCACCGCCGGGCGGCCTCGGTGACCCGCTCGGGCGAGGGGCGGGCCGGGTCCAGGTCGAAACCGGTGCGGTAGGCCGCCACCGACTTCACACCCACGACGCCCGGTCAGCCGGTCGAGGTCGGGATGGAGGCGCAGATCGCCGTCGGGGGAGCCGAGGACGTCCGTGGCGACGGTCGCGTCGTGCGCCAGGAACGTGTCGAACACCGGGGACATGCCGACGCCCCAGGTCCGCGGCCGAGGCGAACTTCGCGGTGGGGACGGTCTTCACCCGGGCGATCCCCGCGGTGTCCACGTAGGCCGGCACGACACCGTGCACGTCCTGCCCGGACAGCTCCCCGCCGAGTGCGGTGGCCCGCTCGACCTCACCCGGACGTCCGCCGGGGACGGGGTCGCTCTCGCTCACGTCTCGGCTCCTTCGCGCGTGCGCCGTCCGACGCGCACCATTGTGCCGTTCGGCGATCGTCCTGTCCGGGTTTCACCCGAGAAGCGCACATCGCGGTGGGCCGGGCGGTGCGCCGCGGAGCCCGGTGGCGGAGCCGGCTGTGCGGGGCGGTCAGTCCATGGGGGTGGGCTGCGGCGACGGGGTCCCGCCGTCCAGGACGGTCTTCAGCCGCTCGGTGCCCTGGCGCACCGCCTGCTCCACGGAGGACTCCTGGCCACCGTCCAGGCCGCCGCCGGTGACGGTGAGGGCCGAGGTGCCGACGCGCACGGCGGCGATGTCCAGGGTGAGCGTGGCCGGGTTGCCGGCGGCGTCCCCCTGCACCGTCACGCGCAGGCCCTGCCGGGCGTCGCCGGTCCCGGGCACCGACGCCTCGGTCACCTGGACCGTGCGCGTCCCGCCCGCGGAGCCGGTCGCGGTGAACTGGTCACACGTGTCCGGCAGGGTGCCCATCCACTTCAGACGGGCGTCCAGCCCGGCGCGGTCGTAGCCGGCGACCTGCTCCAGCAGGCGGGAGCCGCCCTGCTCGAAGCCGGTGAGCGCCGACGGTCCCGACGGCTCGCCCAGCAGGCTGTCGCGGTAGAGCCCGTCGAGCAGTTCCTGGCAGTCCGTGGCGTCGGTCCTCGCGGTGAGGAAGTCGGACACGTCGACCTCTCCGACGAGGAGCCGGTCGCGCCACCTGTCCGCGTCCTGCACCTGGTTCCAGCCGCCCTCCAGGTCGGCCTCGGTGAGCAGGGCGGCCTTCGCACCGGACTCGGTGAGGGAGGCGGGGGAGGCGCTGGCGGAGCCGGTGGGAGAGCCGGTGGGCGCCTGCTCCGCCGCGTCCCGCTCGGCGGCCCGGGCGGCGGCGGTGTCCGGGGCGGCTTCCGAGCCGCCTCCCCCGTCCGAGCACGCCGCCGCGGTCAGCAGCGTGCCCACCGCCAGGGCGGAGGCCAGGAGACGGACGGGGCGGGACGGACGACGGCTCATCGCGGGATGCCTCCTGGGACGGGAAACGGTGTCCTCAGCGCATCACCGCGTCCCCGCGCGCACCAGCGCACGGGGCTGTCCGGGTGACCGTCCCGGAGCGGGACCCACCGCGGCGGCGACGGTGCGCGGGGGCCGACCCCGCACCGGCGTGCGCCCGTGTCGCCCCCGACGGCTCACCCGGCGCGGTCGAGGGCGTCCCGCAGGACGGCGCGGTCCACCGACGCGCGGACGAGCGCCGCCGCGAGGACGGCGGGATCGGCCGGCCCCGCGAGGTCGAGCAGGCGGTCGGGGTCGCCCGGCAGACCGAGCCGTTCCGCGCCCTGAAGGGCCTTGCGGTCCAGGTACGGAGCGGTCGCGGGCCAGACTCGCTGGACCTCGCGGAGGAAGATGTCCGCCCCGGTCGGGCCGATCCCGGGGAACTCCTGGAGCAGCCGCCGCACTTCGGGCACCTCGCCGCCCGCCTGCTCGCGCAGCCGGCGCAGATCTCCGCCCCACCGCTCGGTCAGCAGCTCGGCGGCCTCGCCGAGCTGGGTGGCGGTCCGCTCGTCGTAGCGCCGGTAGCCGCCGCGGCCGAGGGCGTCCACCCGCTCCTGCCAGTCGGCGTGGGCCATGCGGCGCGGGTCGCGCAGGCCCGCCTCGTGCAGGGCACGGGCGGTCGCCACGGCGATCGAGCCGCGGATGCGGGCGCTGAGCAGATGGGCGAGGACCAGCAGCCGGTACAGCGGCTGAGGGGTGTCGCGCAGCCGAATGCCCGCCTCCTCGGCGTACGTCCGCCCGTGCGCGTCGAGGAGCTCACGCAGGACGCGCCCCGGGTCGCGGCTCACGGTCAGGGCTTGAGCGGGTCGTGACCGACCGTCATCAGCCGGTGCCGGAGTCCGGCGTCCTCGGCACGGGGCTCGTTCTCCAGGTCGGCCCGCGTCGTCACGGTCTCCACGACTTCGGCCATGGCGCGGACGTCGTCGTCCGTCAGGTCGGTGCGCCGTTTCCGCAGGATCGCCAGGACGTGCCGGCCGAGCGGCGGGCCGGCGTCGTCCGGCAGCGGCTCGGCCGGCTCGCCGGAGTCGCGCACCCGGAGCCAGTCCGCGAGTTCCGCGGAGGTCATGTTCACCACGCGGTGGAAGTCCTCCCACAGCGCGTCGAGTTCGAGGGCGTCGGCCATCAGGGCCCCTCATTCCGTCGTGCGTACTCCGTGGTCTTCCGTAGGGAGCGGAGCGGGGCGTCCGTCCCGGAGAGAAGGCACGGCCCGGCCGCTCCACGGGGGCGCGGGTGCCCGTGGGGCGGCCGGTGCAAACGCCGGTGCGTCCTCAGCGGGCGAGCACGCCGTCCAGGAAGCCCGTGAGGTCCGCGAAGACCTCGGCCCGGTTCGTCTCGTGGAACACCTCGTGCCGGGCGCCCGGATAGGTCCGCCCGGTCAGGTCACCGCCGCTGAGCGCTTCGACGCCGACACGGCTGCCGGGCAGCGGCACCAGCCGGTCGTCGTCGCCGTGCACCCACAGCAGCGGGAGCCGCCCGACGTCGCCGCCCTCGGCCACGGTCGCGAGGGTCCGCACGAACGCCTCCAGGGTCGGCCGCTTCATCGGGCCGTGCCACACCAGCGGGTCGGCCGCGTACGCCGCTCCTACGGCGGGGTCGCGGGAGAGCGCGGCCGGGCTGATGGGGATGTCGGGGATCTCGTCGTGGGCGAGCAGCCGGCGCGGCAGCTCCCAGTCGCCGATGACCGGCCCCGACAGCACCAGCGCGGTCAGCCCGCCGCCGTGGCGCTGGGCGTAGCGGGAGGCGATCAGGCCGCCCATGGAGTGGCCGATCATGACCGCCGGCAGCCCCGGGTGAGCGGCCTTGGCCCGCTCCGCCACGGTGCGCACGTCGGTGACCACGTCCTCGAAGTCCTCGATCAGCACCCGTTCGCCGTCCGACCGCCCGTGCCCGATGTGGTCGACGCCGTACACGGCCGCGCCGTGCGCCGCCAGGACGCCCGCCACCTCGTCGTAACGGCCGACGTGCTCGCCGTACCCGTGCACCAGCAGCGCCACGTACCGGGGCGTCCCGGCGGCCCACTCGCGCGTGGCGAGCCGCCCCCGCGTTCCGGTCAGGACGTGCTCGCGGACCTCGGTCATGTCTCCTCCGGCCGGGTCGGTGAAGGTCACCCGAGGATCTTCCCAGGGAGGGCGCCGACGGTCTATAGTCCAAAACTAGCAGTGCTAATTAACGGCCTCCGCGGCTCCCGCCTCCCGGGTCCAGCCGGGTGGAGGCCCGCCGGACGGTGGTGTACCGCCCGGCGACCGAGCGACGACGGTCAGGAGCTCTTGTGCGTCCCGTCCACTTCGCGGCCGCCCGCCGCACCCCGATAGGCAAGCTCCGCGGTGCCCTGTCCGGCGTGCGGCCCGACGATCTCGCGGCCACCGTGATCCGGGGCCTGATCGCCGACGTGCCCGCGCTCGACCCCGCCCGGATCGACGACGTCTACTGGGGCGCCGCCAACCAGGCCGGCGAGGACAACCGCAACGTCGCCCGTATGGCGGCCCTCCTGGCCGGCCTGCCCGAGAGCGTGCCCGGTGCCACGGTGAACCGGCTGTGCGCCTCCGGACTGGAGGCCGTCACCACCGCCGCCCGCACCATCGCCGCGGGCGAGGCCGACATCGTGCTCGCGGGCGGCTCCGAGTCGATGAGCCGCGCCCCCTTCGTGCTGCCCCGCCCCGACGAGGCGCTGCCGCACCGCATCGAGACCGCCGACACCCGGCTCGGCTGGCGCCTGGTCAACCCCGCGATGAAGGAGCTGCACGGGCTGTTGGCCATGGGCGAGACCGCCGAGGAGGTCGCCGAGCGGTACGGGATCCCGCGCGAGCGCCAGGACGAGTTCGCCCTGCGCAGCCACCGCCTGGCCGCCGAGGCCCGGAAGAGCGGCCACTTCGAGGACGAGCTGCTCCCGGTCGAGCGCCCCGACGGCGTGACCGTCGACGCCGACGAGTGCGTCCGCGAGGACACCTCCGGTGAGAAGCTCGCCCGGCTCAAGCCGGTCTTCCGCCCCGGCGGCACCGTCACCGCGGGCAACGCCTCCCCGATGAACGACGGGGCCGCCGGCCTCCTCCTGGTGAGCGAGGAGGCACTGAACGAGCTGGGCCTGGAGTCCCTCGGCCGCTATGTCGCGGGCGGCTCGGCCGGCGTGCACCCGGACGTCATGGGCATCGGTCCGGTCCCCGCCACCCGCAAGGTCCTCGCCCGCGCCGGCTGGAGCGTCGACGACCTCGCGGAGGCCGAGTTCAACGAGGCGTTCGCCGCCCAGGCCCTCGCCTGCGTCGACCAGCTGGGCATCGACCCCGGCCTGGTCAACCCCAGCGGGGGCGCCATCGCGCTGGGCCACCCGCTCGGCTGCTCGGGCGCCCGCATCCTGACCACGCTGCTCCACCGCATGCGCCGCACGGGAGGAGCCCGCGGGCTCGCCACGATGTGCGTCGGCGTGGGGCAGGGCAGCGCGGTGCTCGTCGAACGGCACTAGGGCCTGTCCGGCCATTCGCGTCGTCGCCCCGAGGCGGGCGGGAATGGCCGGACAGGCCCGAGCCGGGCCCGTACGCCACCCACCTCGCACAGCCGCAGCAAGGAACGGAGCAATACTTCATGGCAACCCTCTCCGTCGCCGCCGTCCTCGCCGAGAACGCCCGGCGCCGCCCCGAGAAGGAGGCGCTGGTCGAGGGCGACCTGCGGCTGACCTTCGCCGAGGTCTGGCGGCGGGCCCGGGCCCAGGCCGGCGCCCTCACCGGCCTGGGCGTGCGGCCGGGCGACCGGGTCGCGCTGATGGCGCCCAACACCGCCGAGTTCCCGCAGGCGTACTACGCGATCGCCGCGACCGGCGGCGTCGTCGTGCCGGTCCACCTGCTGCTGTCGGCGGGCGAGGTCGAGCACGTCCTGCGCGACAGCGGCGCCACGCTGCTGCTGTGCCACCCCGCCCAGGCGGGGACCGGAGCGGCCGCCGCGCGCGAGGCGGGCGTACGTATGGTTGCCCTCGGCGACGAGTTCGACAAGCTGGCGGCGGACGCCGAGCCGCTGCACTCGTACGTCACCCGGGACGCCGACGACCCGGCCGTCGTCTTCTACACGAGCGGCACCACCGGCGTGCCCAAGGGCGCGGTGCTCAGTCACTTCAACCTGGTCATGAACGCGACCGTCAACGCCTTCGACGCCAACGACATCCGGCCCGACGACGTCGCGCTCGGCGCGCTGCCGCTCTTCCACGCCTTCGGGCAGACGGTCTCCCTGAACTCCACCTGGCGCGCCGGAGCCACCCTCGTCCTGCTGCCGCGCTTCGACGCCGCGCGGGCGATCGAGCTGATGGTGAAGGAGAAGGTCAACACCTTCCACGGTGTGCCGACCATGTTCGTCGCCCTCGCCGCCGCCGCGGGCGGTGCCGACACCCTGCCCGACCTGCGGGTGTGCGTCTCCGGTGGCGCCTCCCTGCCCGTCGCCGTGCTGGAGCGCTTCGAGGAGGCGTTCGGGGCGAAGATCTACGAGGGGTACGGGCTGTCGGAGACCTCCCCGGCGGCGGCCGTGAACCAGCCCGTGTTCGGCGCCAAGCCCGGCACCATCGGCCACCCCCTGTGGGGCGTGGACGTGGAGATCGCCCGCGCCGAGGTGGAGGGGCGGGTCGAGCTGCTGCCGCCCGGGGAACTGGGCGAGGTCGTCGTCCGCGGCCACAACGTGTTCTCCGGCTACCTGGGCCGGCCGGAGGCCACCGCCGAGGCGCTCGTCGACGGCTGGTTCCGCACCGGGGACCTCGGCACCAAGGACGACGAGGGGTTCCTCAGGATCGTCGACCGCAAGAAGGACGTCATCATCCGGGGTGGTTACAACGTCTACCCGCGGGAGGTCGAGGAGGTGCTGATGCGCCACCCCGGCATCGCGCAGGTCGCCGTCATCGGGCTGCCGGACGAGCTGCACGGCGAGGAGGTGTGCGCCGTGGTCGTCCCCGCGCCGGACGCCGCCCGGGACGCCGACGGGATCACCGAGTGGTCCAAGCAGTACCTCGGCAGGTACAAGTACCCGCGCCGCGTGGAGTTCGCGGACGAGCTGCCGCTCGGCCCCAGCATGAAGGTGCTCAAGCGGGAACTGCGCGTGCGGTACGCGGCGGGCTAGACGGGACGCCTCCGCCCCGGACCCCTCGGGGGGCCGGGGCGGGGCGGGGTGCTCCGTGGCGCGCGGCGGGTCAGCCCCACGCGGGAGCGGCGAACATGCTGGCCGCGTTGTATCCCGAGTGGGGGTAGGTGGCGCCCCAGCCCACGGCCTCGGGCTGGCTGCGCGGGAAGTCGGCGGCCACCAGCGTCGCCAGGTCGAAGTAGGCCTCACGGGTGCGCGGCTTCATCCGCTCCAGGTCGACCTCCGCGCCCGTGGCGAGGTGCTCGTCGAACGGAACCATGACCACGCCCCGGCAGCGGGCCCGGAAGTGGTCCAGGACGTCGTTCACCTTGACCCTCTTGCTCTTGTTGCGGGCCTCGGAGATCACCGTGATGCTCCGCTGCATCAGGTCCTCGTAGTGGTGGGCGTTGAGCCAGTCCAGGGTGGTGCTGGCGCTGGTGGCGCCGTCCACGGTCGGTGTGGCGACCACGATCAGCTGGTCGGCGTGGTCCAGGACGGCGCGCATCGCGCTGTGCAGCAGGCCCGTTCCCGAGTCGGTCAGGATGATCGGGTAGTGCTGCCCGAGGCAGCCGACCACCTGGCGGTAGTCCTCGTCGTCGAACGCGGTGGACAGGGTGGGGTCGGCTTCGTTGGCGAGGATCTCCAGGCCGCTCGGGGACTGGGAGGTGAACCGCCGGACGGCCATGTAGTTGTCGATGGCAGGGATCTCGGCCACCAGATCGCGGATCGTGGCATCGGTCTCCCGGCGTACCCGGCGGCTGAGCGTGCCCGCGTCCGGGTTCGCGTCGATGGCGACCACCCGGTCCTGGCGCTCGGTGGCGAGCATGGCGCCGAGGGCGGTCGTGGTGGTGGTCTTGCCCACACCGCCCTTGAGGCTGATGACGGCGATCTTGTGGCATTTCATCACCGGAGTGCGGAGGATGGCCAGCTTCTGCTCCCGCTCCCGCTCCGCGGACCTGCCGAAGATCTTCAGCCTGCTGAGTCCCCGACGCTCGCCCGGCCGGCCCCGCAGCAGGCGCTCGGAGGAGAGCTCGACCGAGGCGCTGTGACCGATACGGCCGGAGTCCGCGGGCGGCCAGAGCGCGGGGTTGTGGGGTGCCGGCGGACGCAGGTGCGGCGGCACCGCGGACGCGCCCTGCGGCAGGTGCGCCCGCCGCGCATCGGAGTTGGACAGGGGCTGCGCGGTGGGCCCGGGCATGACGGGCGCCGAGGGGTGGTACTCCGTCGCACCGTGGTGCGGCACGGCCTGGTGGGCCACCGGGATGCCGGGGCCGGGCTCGGCCGGCACGGCTCCCCGGGAACCGTCGGCGGCGTACGGACCGGGGGCCGGCCGGTGCGAGGCCGGGTCCGTCGGCGCCGTCTGCGCCCCGGGGGGCGGAGAGTTGTCGACGGAGATGTCGCGATCGGTGGTCACGATGAGTCCTTTCGAGAAGACGGTGAAGCCGACGGGCACCGGGTCGGTGACGCGCCGAGGGTCGTGCCGGCCGGCCGGCGGTCCGGTGCGGCCGCCGGCCCACATGTCTGGGGCCTCGGCGCGGCGCAGACCGCCGACCGGAACGGGAGTGAGCGGGGGGCGGGCCGAGGCCAGGTCCCTGACCGGCGGTTCGGGCGAGCCGACGGTCAGCGGGCGGCCGGGACCGCGCCCGAACCGGTGCGTCCGGTGTCCCCGGGAGGTGAGCACGGGAGGCCCGACCGGTCCCGCGGGAAGGGCGAGCGGCTCGTGCTCCCCGCGGCACAGGGCGGCCGGGGTCGCGTCGTCCACCGCGGGGCGGACGAGCCGCGACGGCCCGGGTGGCGTGGTCAGGGCGATCGGCGGGTCGGCGCGGACGAGCGTGCCGTCCTCGGCGAACGTCAGCCCCATGGATATGAACTGCGCCGCCGTCAGGACCTGCTTGTCCCCCCGCCGGACGAGCGCCGCCGCGGGCACGGCCGCGGCCTCGTCGGCGCTGGGCCCGACCGGCATCGCGTACGCCGCACCGTGGAGCCGGCCGGCCCGCACGGCGTACTGGACGTCCGGTGGCACCTCGAGCCGGCTGCGGACGCGGAACTGGCCGGCCCTCAGGCTCTCCGACCGCTGCAACTGCACCTTCAACGGGCCCACGAACGTGTAGTTCTGTTGCTCGGCGTACTCGCGCAGTCTCTGGACCAGGTCCTCACCGATCATGACGAGGCACGCGCCGTACAGTTCGTGGTCACCCGGACTGAGCTCCACGATGAAGCCGTTGGGCGCGATGGTGGAGTCCCGGTTCCAGATCCTGGCGTTGACGTCGCATTCGCGTCGAAGCGCGCCGATGAACTCCATGGGCTGGACCGCGGATTTGAAGACCTTGGCGAAAGTGCCGTTGATCAGAGACTCGAAACGCTGCTCGATCCTGGTGAACGTTCTCACTGCGGCCTCCGGTGTGACGATCTGCCGCAATGCACTCAGAAGGGGCGAAGGAGTGGCAGATAATACGTATATAGCCACGCTGGGTAACCGGCCTCCGTGTGTCGCCTCATTTCACCGGATCGGTCGCACCGTCCTGTGCCCCACCGGTTCCGGACGCCCCGATCGGGTCCTCTACGAGGGGCGGGCCCGGCACCAGGCAGGTGCGCATAGCATCGATCTTCGCCATGAACACGATGACACTGTGGAACCTGACCGGCTGGGAGTTCGCCGCGCTCGCCTTCGCGGCGCTGCTCGTCGGCTTCTCCAAGACCGCCGTGAGCGGGGCCAACACGGTCAGCCTCGCGATCTTCGCGATGGTCCTGCCCGCCCGCGCCTCGACCGGCATCCTGCTGCCGGTCCTGATCGCGGGCGACCTCCTGGCGGTCCTCACCTACCGGCGGCACGCGCACTGGCCCACGCTGTGGCGGCTGTTCCCGGCGGTCGGGGCCGGCGTGGTCGTCGGCACCGTCTTCCTCGTGTGGGCGAACGACGCGATCGTACGGACGTCCATCGGCGCCATCCTGCTGCTGATGGCCGCCGTGACGGTGTGGCGCCGACGGCGGGCGGACCAGGCCGGGCAACCGGGGGAGGTCACCTCCAGAGCGGGCCGGACCAAAGCCCGCGCCTACGGCGTCCTGGGCGGCTTCACCACCATGGTGGCCAACGCGGGCGGGCCGGTGATGTCGATGTACCTGCTCTCCACGGGCTTCAGGAAGCTCGGCTTCCTGGGAACGTCGGCGATCTTCTTCCTGATCGTCAATGTCGCCAAACTGCCCTTCAGCGCCGGCCTCGGCCTGATCGACGGCCGCTCGCTGCTGCTCGACGCCGCGCTCCTGGTGTTCGTGGTGCCCGGTGCCTTCCTCGGCACCTGGGCCGTGGGCAGGATCGACCAGGTCCTGTTCGAGCGCCTGGTGATCGCGGCGACCGTGCTGGGCGGCCTCCAACTGCTGCTGGGCTGACCCGTCGGCGCGGCGGGTGAGCGCCGGAGGACGCCGTCCTGGCGCGCCGGTACGCCGGTTCGCCGCCGCGTCAGCGGGCCCCGGCCCCGACCGCCTGCCGTACCCGCTCGGGGAAGCCGTTGCCGAGGTCCTCGACCAGCAGGCGCTTGGCGATCGAGTCGAGCGCCGCCCGCAGCTCCGCGTCCGAGGGGCGGCCGATGTCCTGCTCCACCCGGTCCTCCAGCCAGGCCGACCAGGCCCGGCCGATCACCAGGGCCTCGCGGGCGCCCGCGTCGGTGTGGGACAGGAGCGAGCCGTGACGGGTCAGGAAACCCTCCTCGACCATGCGGTCGAAGACCGGCAGCAGCACCTCCGGCGGCATCCGGCGACGGGCCGCGATCAGACCGAGGCTCGCGTGCCCGACCAGCCGAGTGAACAGCTCGACCTGCATGACGGCCCAGGCGCCGGCGACGTCCAGCCGGGTGTCGCTGCCGGCCACGATCCGGCGGGCGGTGTCCAGCTCCGTACGGCCGATGATCTTCCCCACGGCGGCCTCCAGCGCCCGCCTGCTGCTGGCGTCGTGCGGTGAGGCGAAGCCCTCGCCCATGTCGGTGGAGCCCGCGCGGGCACTGTCGCGCAACTGCACCTGTTTGAGGAACAGGGCGACGAGGAGACCGAGGGCCGCGACCGGGACCGTCCACAGGAACACGGTCTGGATGGTGTCCGCGTACGCGCCGACGATCGGCGCCGACGCCTCCGACGGCAGCCGGTGCACGCCTTCCGGACTGCTCGCCGCCCCGCTGATCACGGCCGGATCCGCGGTCCCGGTCCGCGCCGCCTCCGACACGCCGTCGCGCAGGTTGGGGCCGAGCGCGTTGGCGTAGATCGTGCCGAAGACGGCGGTGCCGAAGGAACTGCCCAGCGTGCGGAAGAAGGTGACGCCGGAGGTCGCGGTGCCGAGGTCGGAGTAGTCGACGGTGTTCTGCACGGCGATGGTCAGCACCTGCATGGACAGACCGATGCCCGTGCCCAGCACGAACATGAACAGCGACTCCAGCCAGGCGCCCGTGGACGGTCCCATCAGCGACATCAGGTACAGGCCGACGCCCATCACCAGGGTGCCCACGATCGGGAACAGCCGGTACCGCCCGGTCCTGCTGACCACGCTCCCGCTGAAGACCGACGCGATCAGCAGCCCGGCCACCATCGGCAGCGTCCGCACGCCCGAGACGGTGGCCGAGTCGCCGTCGACGTACTGGAGGTAGGTCGGCAGGTACGTCAGCGCGCCGAGCATCGCGAAACCCACGATGAAGCTGAGGATCGAGCAGACCCGGAACACCGGATTGCCGAAGAGCCGCATCGGCAGCATCGGCTCGGCCGCCCGGGTCTCCACCCAGCAGAACAGTCCGAGCGCGAGCAGACCCCCCGCGAACAGGCCGATGATCACGACCGAGCCCCACCCGTACTCGTTGCCGCCCCAGCTGGTCGCCAGGATCAGCGCGCTCGCGCCGACCGCCACCAGCGCGATGCCCAGGTAGTCGATGACGGGCCGGGCGGCCGACTTCACGACCGGGATGGTGCGGGCGGCGGCGATGACGACGACGATCGCGATGGGCACGTTCACGTAGAAGGCCCAGCGCCAGGAGAGGTGGTCGGTGAAGAGCCCGCCCAGCAGCGGGCCGACCACCGTGGCCACGCCGAACACCGCGCCGATGGCGCCCTGGTACTTGCCGCGCTCCCGCAGCGGGATGACGTCCGCGATCAGCGCCATCGACGTCACCATGAGCCCGCCCGCGCCGACGCCCTGCATCGCGCGCCAGAGGATGAGCAGCGGCATGCTCGTGGCCAGCCCGCACAGGAACGAGCCCGTGATGAACACGACCGCCGCGACCTGGAAGACGACCTTGCGGCCGAACATGTCGCCGAACTTGCCGACCAGTACCGTCGCCACGGTCTCCGCGAGCAGGTACGAGGTCACCACCCACGACATGTGCTCGCCGCCGCCCAGGTCCGACACGATCGTCGGCAGCGCGGTGCCGACGATGGTCTGGTCCAGGGCCGCGAGCAGCATGCCCAGCATGATCGTGACGAAGACGACGTTGCGGCGGCGCCGGTCCAGCACGGGCGGCTGGGCGGTGGCGGTCGGTGGCGTTCCCTCGGCGACTGTCACACGGTCACGATCACACCGGTGCAGCGGCCACGCATGCGGGGGCGGTCCGCCCGGGTGCGCGGCTCCGCCGGGGGCCGGCCCCCCCGGCTAGCCGTCACCCGGGTTGCGGCGCAGCAGGTACGTGTCCATGATCCAGCCCTTGCGCTCCCGGGCCTCGGCCCGCAGCCGCTCGATGCGGGGCCCGGCCTCGGCGATCGGACCGGAGGCCAGGATCTCGTCCGGGGTGCCCAGATAAGCGCCCCAGTAGATGTCGATGTCCTGGTCCGCGTACCGCCGGAAGGCCTGGTGGGCGTCGAGCATCACGACCACGTCGTCCACGCCCTCCGGGAAGCCCTCCGCGAGCCGCCGCCCGGTGGTGATCTGCACCGGCCGCGCCACCCGGTTCAGCCCGGTCCGGTGCCGGGCGACGAGTGAGGAGACGCTGCTGATGCCCGGCACGACGTCGTACTCGAAGGCGACCTCGCCGCGCTCCAGGATCTCCTCCAGGATGCCCAGCGTGCTGTCGTACAGCGCGGGGTCGCCCCAGACCAGGAACGCGCCGCTCTCGTCCTCGCCCAGCTCCTCGGCGATCAGCCGCGCGTAGACGTCGGCCCGGGCGCCGCGCCAGTCCCCGACGGCCGGGGGGTACGCCGCGCCGCCCGCTTCCCGGTCCCGCTCGGGGTCGCGTGCCTCGACGATCCGGTACGTCCCCCGCGTCAGGTGCGTCTCCAGCATGTCCCGGCGCGACCGCACCAGGTCGGCCTTCACCTCGCCCTTGTCCAGGACGAAGAAGACGTCCGTGGCCCGCAGCGCCCTGACCGCCTGCAGGGTCAGCTGGTCGGGGTCGCCCGCGCCGATACCGATCACATGAATGGTCCGCACGCCACGAGTCTGCCGTACGCCACCCGCGACCCTCCGGCCGCCCGGGCCCGGTCCTGTGCCGCTCGCGCCGGCCGCCCTCTCAGCCCCGCAGCCGGGGCGCCCGCGCCCCCGCGTCCACGGCGGCGCCGTCCTCCACGTCCCCCGCCAGCCGCCGGGCCCAGTCGGCGACTTCGCCCAGGTCGATCCCGTACGGCCGCCGCTGCCCGGACGCCGAGCCCGACCAGTCCGTCACCGCCCCGGCCCCGCGGCGCAGCAGCCTGGCCCCGCCGGTGGCATTGCCGCGGGCCGCGTGCGTGAGTCCGACGGCCAGCTGGGCCAGCCCCCGCCACAGCTCCCGCTCCGTCTCGGGCCCCGACTTCCAGGCGTCCTCGAAGACCTCGTGCGCGTGGAACGGCTTCCCCTCGTCCAGCAGCCGCTGCGCCTGCGCCACCGTCTCCTCGGGCGGCCGTACCACCCCCTCGGGCTGGCGGGGGACGCCGTCCGCGCCGTACGGCAGCGGGCGTCCCAGCCCGTCCCGCGGCCTCGCGTTCCGCGCGCGGCCCTCGTCGTCGCGGTCCCGGGCGCCCACCGGCCGGTCCGGGGCCGTGCTGTCCATGGAGCTGTCGGCAGGACTGTTCATGGGTCCGATTGTCCCCCGGTCCAGCCCGCTTAGGCGTGCCCCGGAGTGTGGGGTAAAGTGCAGTCCGCGTGATCGCGCGGTTCGCCGTGCGTGAGCACACCGGGACGTGGCGCAGCTTGGTAGCGCACTTGACTGGGGGTCAAGGGGTCGCAGGTTCAAATCCTGTCGTCCCGACTCGAGAGAGTCGCTGGTGAGAGGCCGTTCCAGAGGAATCTGGGACGGCCTCTCAGCTGTTTCGGGGGCCGGAGCCCCGCCGCTCACCGACTGGGGTGTGCCCCGGCGGCCACGAGCAGGTCGACCGTCTCGGGGTACGGCCCTCTGGACGCCCAGTCGAGCGGCGCGAGGCCGGTGCCGTGGTCCTCCCGGAGATCGGGGTCGGCGCCTCCTTCGAGGAGCGCGCGTACGGCTTCGGTGTGCCCCCACGCGGCCGCCCCGCACAGGGGCGTGCCCTCCGAGCCGATCCCGCTCTCCGTGTCGGGGAAGGCGCCCGCCGCCAGCAGCACGCGGACGATGTCGGCGGTGCCGTTCACGGAGGCCAGGTACAACGGCGTGGAGCCAGCGGTGTCCGTCGTCTCGGCCGGAGCCCCGGCCCGCAGTGCCGCTCGCACCCCCGCGAGGTCGCCGACCAGCGCGGCGACGACGAGCCGCCGGGACAGCTTCTTGTGGCGTCGCCTGGTCACGGGGCCACCACGACCGGCGGCTCGCCGCGGGGCAGGGTGAGGGCGGCGCGCAGCGCGGAGGCCTCCCGGGAGCCGATGCGGTCGGCCAGGACCTCCTCGATGACGGCGAGGGTCGCCTGCGCGCGCCGGTGGACGCGGGCCCCCTCCGCGGTGATGCGGATCAGACGGTTGCGCGCGGAGGCCGGGTCGGGGACCTGTTCGAGCAGCCCCAGCGCGAGCAGACCGTGTACGGCCTGGTGGGCGGTCTGGCGGGTGACGCCGAGACGCCGGGCCAGTTCGGCGACCGTGGTGCCCTGTGCGTCCAGGAGGGCGAAGACCTGGCCCTGGGCGCTGCTCAGCGGCTGCTCGCCCGCCGCCCGCATGCTCGCCATCAGGGCGTCGTCGAACCAGCGCCTGGCTCCGGCCAGCAGCAGGGGCAGGTTCCGCACCGCTTCCACGGGTGCGTCGGGTTGCTCGGCTCGCTCGGCTCGCGTCATGGCTCCTCGGACGTCTCGGCCATGAGCATACGGCGCGGCCGCGCGGAGCCCTCGACCCTTTTCCTGTGGGGGGCCGATCGGCCTCTTGATCGTCAGGTAGCCTGACGTTGTTGCGTCAGGTTGCCTGACGCTTCCGTCCTGTGCCGCGCCGAGCCGGAGGCTTCCATGACCATCGAATTCGCCAGGCGCTCCCCCTCCCTCATTCCCGCCGAACCGGGCACGCCGTACTTCATCGAGAAGGGCATGGGCGATCGCGCCCACCTCTTCGGTGACCTCGTCACCGTCTACGCGGGCGGCCCGCAGACCGAGAACACCTTCAACTTCTTCACCTGCGAGGGCCCCAAGGGCGACATCATCCCGGCCCACTCGCACCCCGACACCTACGAGGTCTTCTTCGTCACGCAGGGTGCGGTCCGCCTGTTCGTGGAGGACCTGCGGGGCGAGCAGGAGGAGAGGCTGCTCACCGCCGGCGACTTCGGCTTCGTGCCGAAGAACTGCCCGCACGCCTACCGCATCGAGCGCCACCACAGCCAGATCGTCGGTGTCGCGGCCGGTCCCGGCGGCACCTTCGAGCGGTTCTTCGAGACCCTCGGCACCGCCACCGACGAACTCGGCCTACCACAGCGCCCGTTCGTACCCGAACCGCACCGGTTCGCCGCCGTGCCGCGGCAGTACGACGTGACCTTCCTGCCCGACCACCGATGGCACACGGGAAGCTGAACCCGCGGAGGCGTACCGGCCGACACCCCCGCCACCACCCACCCCTCGGCTGCGTACGGGCAGGACGGCTAACCGCGCACCAGCAGCTGGAAGTCGAACGAATAGCGCGACGCCCGGTAGAGGTGGGTGCCGTACTCGACCGGCCGTCCGGTGTCGTCGTACGCCGTCCGCCGCATGGTCAGCAGCGCGGCGCCCTCCTCCTCGTCGAGACGTGCCGCCTCCTCCCGGCCGGCGGTGCGGGCGCCGACGGTCTGGCGGGCGCTGTGCAGGGTGATGCCGCGGGCGCGCATCATCCGGTACAGGCCGGTCGACTCCAGCCGGGCGGTGTCCAGGTCCAGCAGCGCGGCCGGCAGGTGGTTGCACAGCAGGGCCACCGGCCGGCCGTGGGTGAGGCGCAGCCGCTCCACCACGGTGACCTCGGTGCCCTCCGGGACGCCGAGGGCCGCCGCCACGTCGGGGCCGGCCGGGACGCCCTCGTTGCGCAGCACCCGCGTGGAGGGTCCCTGCCCGGCCGCCGACAAGTCGTCGTAGAGGCTGCTCAGCTCCAGTGGCCGCCTGACCTGGCTGTGCACCACCTGGGTGCCGACCCCGCGCCGCCGGACCAGGAGCCCCTTGTCGACCAGGGACTGGATGGCCTGACGGACGGTCGGCCTGGACAGGCCGAGGCGGACGGACAGGTCGACCTCGTTGCCCAGGAGGTTCCCCGGGGCGAGGGCGCCGTGCGCTATCGCCGCCTCCAACTGCTGGGCGAGCTGGTGGTAGAGGGGCACGGGGCTGCCGCGGTCCAGGGTGAAGTCCAGGGCGCCGAGCGCGGAGGCGGTCACGGCTCGCGCGTGGTCGCCGGTTCTCGCCATGGACGTACCTCCCATGAGTGGGTGACGGGCGGTCAGAGGTGGTGGCGGCGGTCGGCGACGGCCCGCTCGTACTGCGCGCGGGCGTCGGTGGCCGGCCCGCGGGCGGACACCTCGGCCACCGGCACGTCCCACCAGGCCTCGGCCGGGGGAGCCGTCGGCGCCGGATCGGTCTCGACGTGGACGCAGGTCGGGCGGGTCGCCGCACGGGCCGCCGCCAGCGCCTCGCGCAGCTCGCGCACCGTCTTGGCGCGCAGCACCTCCATGCCCAGGCTGGCCGCGTTGGCGGCGAGGTCGACGGGGAGCGGGGCGCCGGTGAAGGTGCCGTCGGCGGCGCGGTGGCGGTAGTCGGTGCCGAAGCGCTCGGCGCCCACCGACTCGGAGAGGCCGCCGATGGAGGCGTAGCCGTGGTTCTGGACCAGGACCAGCTTGACCGGCAGGTTCTCCTGTACGGCCGTCACGATCTCCGTCGGGTTCATCAGGTACGTGCCGTCGCCGACCAGGGCCCACACGCGGGTGCCGGGCGCGGCCTGCTGGACGCCCAGCGCGGCCGGGATCTCGTAGCCCATGCACGAGTAGCCGTACTCCAGGTGGTACTGGCGCGGGGACCGGGCGCGCCACAGCTTGTGCAGGTCGCCCGGGAGCGAACCGGCCGCGTTGATCACCACGTCCGTGTCGCCGACCACCGCGTCCAGCGCACCCAGCACCTGCGTCTGGGTCGGTACGGCGCCGTCGTCGTCCGCGCGGAAGGCCGCCTCGACCGTCGCGTCCCAACGGCTCTTGCCCGCCCGGTACTCGGCCTCGTACGCCGCGTCGACCCGGTACGCGGCCAGTTCCCCGGCCAGCGCCGTGAGCCCCGCCCGCGCGTCGCAGACCAGGGTGTCGGCGGCGAGCTTGTGGGCGTCGAAGGCCGTGATGTTGAGGTTCAGGAAACGCACGTCCGGTCGCTGGAAGAGGGTGCCCGAAGCCGTGGTGAAGTCGGAGTACCGGGTGCCGACGCCGATCACGAGGTCGGCGGTACGGGCGAGGTCGTCGCTGACGGCGGTGCCGGTGTGGCCGATGCCGCCCAGGTCGGCCGGGTGGTCGTGGGGCAGCGCGCCCTTTCCGGCCTGGGTGGAGGCGACCGGGATGCCGGTGGCGTCGACCAGTGCCCGCAGCGCCTCCTCGGCCCGGCTGTGGTGGACGCCGCCGCCCGCGACGATCAGCGGGCGACCGGCGGCGCGGATCACCCGCACCGCCCCGGCCAGCTCCACCGGGTCGGGTACCGGTCGCCGCACCTGCCAGACCCGGTCCACGAAGAACTCCTCCGGCCAGTCGTACGCCTCCACCTGCACGTCCTGGGGCAGCGCCAGGGTGACCGCGCCGGTCTCCGCCGGGTCGGCGAGCACCCGCATCGCCCGCAGCGCCGAGGCGATCAGGGCCTCGGGGCGGCTGATCCGGTCGAAGTACCGGGAGACGGGGCGCAGGGTGTCGTTGACGGACACGTCCGCCTCGGTCGGGTGCTCCAGCTGCTGGAGCAGGGGGTCGGCGGCGTGCGAGGCGAAGTAGTCGCCGGGGAGGAGGAGGACCGGGATGCGGTTGATCGTGGCGAGGGCGGCGCCCGTGACCAGGTTGGTGGCGCCCGGGCCGATCGACGTCGTCACCGCCTGCGCGGACAGGCGGTCGAGGTGCCGGGCGTACCCGACGGCCGCGTGCACCATGGCCTGCTCGTTGCGGCCCTGGTGGTACGGCATCGCGGGAGCCGTCCCCCCGTCGGGCACGGTGGCGTGCTCGACGAGGGCCTCGCCCAGACCCGCCACGTTGCCGTGGCCGAAGATGCCCCAGCAGCCCGCGATCAGGCGGTGCCGCACGCCGTCGCGTTCGGTGTACTGGGCGGCCAGGAAGCGCACCAGGGCCTGGGCGGTGGTCAGTCGGCGGGTGGGGGCGCTCATGCGGACCTCTCCGGTGCGGTGTAGAGGGGGAGCCGGGGGTCGACGGGACGGTCCGGCCAGGTGTCGCGGATCCAGGCGTGGTCGGGGTGGTCGCAGATCAGCCAGGCACGTTCGGCCTCGGGGCCCGCCATGACGTTGAGGTAGTACATGTCGTGACCGGGCACGGCCATCGACGGTCCGTGCCATCCGTCGGGGATGAGGACGACGTCCCCGTCGCGCACCTCGGCCAGCACGTCCGTGCCCCGCCCCCGCCCGGACGGGGAGACCCGCTGGTAGCCGAGGCCCGGGGTGCCGTCGTGGGCGGCGAACTCGAAGTAGTAGATCTCCTCCAGCACCGACTCCTCGCCGGGGCGGTGCTCGTCGTGCTTGTGCGGCGGGAAGGAGGACCAGTTGCCGCCCGGCGTGAGCACCTCGACCGCGATCAGCCGGTCGCACTCGAACACCCCCGCCGCGCCGAAGTTGTTGACCTGCCGCGAGCAGTTCCCGGTGCCCCGCAGTTCGACCGGCACCGACGAGGCCGGGCCGTGCCGCGCGGGCAGACGGCGCGTGCAGCGGGCTCCGGTGAGCGCGAACCGGCCACCGCCCGTGGAGGTCACGGTCGTACGGGCGTCCCGCGGCACGTAGGCGAAGTCGCTCACGCCGCTGAACACGTCGGTGCGGCCGGTGAGTTCGAAGGTCTCCTGGCCGAAGTCGTCCGCCGTGGCGACCGTGCAGCCGCCGCTCAGGGGGAGCACGATCCACTCGCTGTCGCCGCTGTCGAAGGTGTGGGCGCCGCCGGGCGGCAGGTGCAGCACGCGCAGGGCGGCGTGGTCCCAGCCGGCCCTCTCGGGCGTCAGGTCCACGGCGCAGTCAGCGCTCGCGGCCTGGCCGGCCGGCAGGTGGTATTTCATCTCCGCGTCCTCTCCTCGGCTCCCTCGGTCTCCTCGGCTCCCTCGGGGTCTCCTCGGCCGCCGAGGTCCCGGTACGTCACAGCAGTCCCACGGCGGTGTCCACCGCTTGCTCCACACTGCCCTCGGCCGGGTAGAGCAGCGAGCGGCCGACCACCATGCCCTGCACGGTGGGCAACCTGAGCGCTTTGCGCCAGCGTTCGTAGGCGGCGGCCTGGTCGGCGGGCGAACCTCCTATGTCGCCGCCCAGCAGGACGGCGGGCAGCGTGGAGGTCTCCAGGACCTCGCCCATGTCGTCGGGGTCGTGGGTGACGGGCAGTTTCAGCCAGGTGTAGGCGGAGGTCCCGCCCAGGCCCGAGGCGATGGCGACGGACCGGGTCACGGCCTCGGCGGACAGGTCGTTGCGGACCTGGCCCTCGACGCGGCGGGAGATGAACGGCTCCACGAAGAGCGGCAGCCGCCGCTCGGCCATGGCGTCGACCGCACGGGCACCGGTCTCCATGGTGGCCAGGGAGCCCGGGTCGTCGTAGTCGATGCGCAGCAGCAGCTTCCCCGCGTCGAAGCGCAGCCGGGCGAGGTCCTCAGGACGGTGGCCGGTGAAGCGGTCGTCCATCTCGAAGGCCGCGCCCGCGAGTCCACCGCGGTTCATCGACCCCATGACGACCTTGTTCTCCAGCACCCCGAGCAGCAGCAGGTCCTCCAGCACGTCGGCGGTGGCGAGCACCCCGTCGACGCCCGGCCGGGACAGCGCGGTGCACAGGCGTTCGAGCAGGTCGGCCCGGTTGGCCATGGCGAGTCCGCGGTCGCCGACACCGAGCGCGCCGCGTGCCGGGTGGTCGGCGGCCACGATCATCAGGCGGCCGGAACCGCCGATCAGCGGGCGGCGTGTCCGGCGGGCGGCTGCCTCCGCGATGGCCTCCGGATGCCGGGCTCTGACCGCGGTGAGGTCGGGAATGCTGAGGGACAAGACGTGGCTCCGTTCAGGGAGTGGCTCGCGCGAGGAGGTCGTCGACCTCCGCCTCGGTGGGCATCGCGGAGGAGCAGGCGAGACGGGAGGCGACCAGGGCGCCGGCCGCGTTGGCGTACCGCACGGTCCGTTCCAGCTCCCAGCCGGAGAGCAGACCGTGGCAGAGCGAGCCGCCGAACGCGTCGCCGGCGCCCAGCCCGTTGACCACCTCGACCGGTACGGGGTCCACCTCGGCCCGGCGGCCGTCGCGGTGCACGGCGAGCACGCCCTTCGGGCCCTGCTTGACCACGGCCAGCTCCACACCGGCCGCGAGCAGCGCCTCGGCGCAGGCCTGCGGCTCGCGCCGGCCCGTGGCGACCTCGCACTCGTCGAGGTTGCCCACCGCGACGGTCGCGTGCCGCAGCGCCTCGGCGTAGTGCGGGCGGGCCTGGTCGGGGTCGGCCCAGAACATGGGGCGCCAGTCCAGGTCGAAGACCGTGGCGTTGGACTTGGCGCGGTGGGCGAGGGCGGTCAGGGTGGCGGTGCGGCTCGGTTCCTCGCTGAGCCCGGTGCCGGTGACCCAGAAGACGCGGGCCGCACGGATCGCGTCGAGGTCCAGCTCGTCGGGGTGGATCTCCAGGTCAGGGGCCTTGGGGTGGCGGTAGAAGTACAGCGGGAAGTCGTCCGGCGGGAAGATCTCGCAGAAGGTGACGGGGGTGGGGTACGCGGCGACCGGGGTGACCCAGCGGTCGTCGACGCCGAACTCCCGCAACGCCCGGTGCAGGTAGGCGCCGAACGGGTCGTCACCCGTGCGGGTGACGACGGCCGCGGCACGGCCGAGACGGGCGGCGGCGACCGCCACGTTGCTGGCCGAACCGCCGAGGAATTTCCCGAAGCTCTCCACCTCCGCCAGGGGTACACCCGTCTGGAGGGGATAGAGATCGACCCCGATGCGGCCCATCGTGATCAGATCGAAACGCGGGACTGACTCGGCCATGTGCGACGCTCCTCGGGCTGGGCGGGGGCCTGCCGCCTCCCAGGTGTATGACTCCGAGGCGACCGTGTCAATAGTTTGTACTTACATTCGGACCTGTTCGTGAAATGATGTCTTGACAAAGTATTGACAGCGGGCGTCTCAAGGGCTTGTATCCGGGACCAGCGCAACAGACGTCGTCCCAGCGCGACCGACGTCGTTCTCTGGTCTGGCACACGGCTTCCCCGTCGCACAGTCGCACAGTGAGGTGCAGGAAAGATGGACCGCTCTTCGCACGCCCGCCCCCGTGGATTCGCTCCGGCCGTGGCCCTCGCCGCCGCCGCGGCCCTGACCCTCGCCGGCTGCTCCAGCAGCTCGGGAGGGAAGAAGGCCGACGAGGAGGGCGGCTCGGGCGGCTCCGCCGGGAAGGCGAACACCCCTCGCATGACCGTCGCCCTGGTCACCCATCAGGCGCCGGGCGACACCTTCTGGGACATCGTCCGCAAGGGTGCGGAGGCCGCCGCGACCAAGGACAACGTCAAGCTCGTCTACTCCGCCGACCCGAACGCGGGCAACCAGGCCAACCTGGTGCAGAACGCGATCGACCAGAAGGTCGACGGCATCGCCGTCACCCTCGCCAAGCCGGACGCCCTGCGCGGTGTCCTCGGGAAGGCGGAGAAGGCGGGGATACCCGTCGTGGGGCTCAACTCGGGCCTCGCGGACTGGAAGAAGCTCGGCCTGATGGAGTTCTTCGGCCAGGACGAGACCGTGGCCGGCGAGGCGCTCGGCAAGCGGCTGAACGAGGACGGCGCGAAGAAGGCCGTCTGCGTGATCCACGAGCAGGGCAACGTCGGCCTGACCCAGCGCTGCGAGGGCGTGAAGAACACCTTCGAGGGCTCCATCGAGAACCTCTACGTCAACGGCACCGACATGCCCTCGGTGAAGTCGACCATCACCGCCAAGCTCAAGCAGGACGGGGACATCGACCACCTCGTCACCCTCGGCGCGCCCTTCGCCATGACCGCCGTGCAGTCGGTGGACGAGGGCGGCAGCGAGGCCGAGGTCGCCACCTTCGACCTCAACAAGGAACTGACCGGGGCCATCGAGAAGGGCGACATCGAGTTCGCCGTCGACCAGCAGCCCTACCTCCAGGGCTACCTGGCCGTCGACGGCCTGTGGCTCTACAAGAACAACGGCAACTACAGCGGCGGCGGCGAGCAGCCGGTGCTGACCGGCCCGGCCTTCGTCGACAAGTCCAACGTGAAGACCGTCGCCGAGTTCGCCGCGAAGGGCACCCGGTGATGAGCACGGCCCAGCAGGCCGAGCCGGCGGTGACCCCACCGCCGGCCCCCGGCCCCCAGGAGGCCGACGGGCGGACCCGGCAGCGCTCCATGGCGCTGCGCCTGCTCGCCCGGCCCGAGGTCGGGGTCTTCCTCGGCGCCGTCGCCGTCTTCGTCTTCTTCCTGATCGCCGCCCCCTCGGTCCGCGAGGGCAGCTCCATGGCGACGGTCCTGTACCAGTCGTCCACCATCGGCATCATGGCGCTGCCGGTGGCCCTGCTGATGATCGGCGGCGAGTTCGACCTGTCGGCCGGTGTCGCCGTGGTCGCCTCGGCGCTCACCGCGGGCATGCTCAGCTACCAGCTGACCATGAACGTGTGGATGGGCGTGATCGTCGCCCTCGTGGTCTCCCTCGCCGTCGGCGCCTTCAACGGCTGGGTGCTGATGAAGACCGGACTGCCAAGCTTCCTCGTCACGCTCGGCACGTTCCTGATCCTCCAGGGCGTCAACCTCGCGGTCACCAAGCTGGTCACCGGGAACGTCGCCACCGACGACATCAGCGACATGGACGGCTTCGACCAGGCCGAGGCGGTCTTCGCCTCCTCCTTCGACGTCGGCGGCGTCCAGGTGAAGATCACGGTGGTGTGGTGGCTGGTCTTCGCGGCGCTGGCCACCTGGGTGCTGCTGCGCACCAAGTACGGCAACTGGATCTTTGCGGTCGGCGGCAACCAGGAGTCCGCCCGCGCGGTGGGCGTTCCCGTCAGGTTCACCAAGATCACGCTGTTCATGCTGGTCGGCTTCGGCGCCTGGTTCGTCGGCATGCACCAGCTGTTCTCCTTCAACACCGTGCAGTCCGGCGAGGGCGTCGGCCAGGAACTGATCTACATCGCCGCGGCGGTGATCGGCGGCTGCCTGCTCACCGGCGGCTACGGCTCCGCCGTCGGACCGGTCTTCGGCGCCTTCATGTTCGGCATGGTGAACCAGGGCATCGTCTACGCCGGCTGGAACCCCGACTGGTTCAAGGCCTTCCTCGGCGTGATGCTCATCGGCGCCGTCCTCATCAATCTGTGGGTCCGCCGCGCGGCGACCCGGAGGTGATCGGAAATGACCAGCAAGACCACCGGCACCCACGGAGCCGTCCTCGCGGACACCCCGCCCGAGCGGGACCGGCCGATCGTCGAACTGCGCGGCGCCGGCAAGGCCTACGGCAACATCCGCGCCCTGCACGGCGTCGACCTCGCCGTCCACCCCGGCCGGGTGACCTGCGTGCTCGGCGACAACGGGGCCGGCAAGTCCACCCTCATCAAGATCATCTCGGGGCTGCACCAGCACACCGAGGGAGAGCTCCTCGTCGACGGCGAACCGGTGCGCTTCGCCACGCCCCGAGACGCCCTCGCCCGGGGCATCGCCACCGTCTACCAGGACCTCGCGACGGTGCCCCTGATGCCGGTGTGGCGCAACTTCTTCCTCGGCTCCGAGATGACGAAGGGCCCCTGGCCCGTCCGCCGCCTCGACATCGCCCGCATGAAGCGGACCGCCGACGAGGAGCTGCGCAACATGGGCATCGTCCTCGACGACCTGGAACAGCCCATCGGAACCCTCTCCGGCGGACAGCGCCAGTGCGTCGCCATCGCCCGGGCCGTCCACTTCGGCGCCCGCGTCCTCATCCTCGACGAGCCCACCGCCGCCCTGGGCGTCAAGCAGTCCGGCGTGGTCCTCAAGTACGTCGCCGCCGCCCGCGAACGCGGCCTCGGCGTCATCTTCATCACCCACAACCCCCACCACGCCTACCTGGTCGGCGACCACTTCGGCGTGCTGCGCCTGGGCACCCTCGAACTCAGCGCCGCCCGCGCCGACATCACCCTCGAACAACTCACCCACCACATGGCGGGCGGCGCCGAACTCGCCGCCCTCAAGCACGAGCTGGCGCAGGACGGCGGTGTCGACGTCGGCGCGCTGCCGGGGGCGGCGCCGGAGGTACCCGCACCCGGCGGCGCGGCGCACGACGCCGCCGGTCCCGCGGCAGCCCCCCGTTCCGTGGCGTCCGCCGACTCCACCGCATCCGCCGAAGGGAAAGGCCTGACATGACCGCTGCCCTGGACCGCATCCGCGTCGGCTCGGCTCCGGACTCCTGGGGGGTGTGGTTCCCGGACGACGACCGGCAGGTGCCCTGGGAGCGGTTCCTGGACGAGGTCGCCGAGGCCGGTTACGAGTGGATCGAGCTGGGCCCCTACGGCTACCTGCCCACCGACCCGGCCCGGCTCACCGACGAGGTGGCCCGGCGCGGTCTCAGGGTCTCCGCCGGCACCATCTTCTGCGGCCTGCACCGCGGCCCCTCGGCGTGGGACGCCACCTGGGAACAGGTCAGCCGCGTCGCCGCCCTCACCCGGGCCATGGGCGCGAAGCACCTCGTCGTCATCCCGTCCTTCTGGCGCGACGACAAGACCGCCGAGATCCTGGAGCCCCCGGAGCTGACCGGCGAGCAGTGGGCGCACCTCACCCGGGGCATGGAACGCCTCGGCCACCAGGTACGGGAGACGTACGGCCTGGACATCGTCGTCCATCCGCACGCCGACACCCACATCGACACCGAGGAGCACGTCGAGCGCTTCCTCGACTCCACCGACTCCGACCTGGTCAACCTCTGCCTCGACACCGGCCACTACTCCTACTGCGGTGGCGACAGCGTCAAGCTGATCGAGACCTACGGCGAGCGCATCGGCTACCTGCACCTCAAACAGGTCGACCCGGAGATCCTCGCCGAGGTGCGGGCGGGCGGGGTGCCGTTCGGGCCGGCCGTGCAGCGCGGGGTGATGTGCGAACCGCCCGCCGGGGTGCCCGAGCTGGGCCCGGTGCTGACCGCCGCCCAGAAGCTGGGCGTGGACCTGTTCGCCATCGTGGAGCAGGACATGTACCCCTGCGAGCCGGACCGGCCGCTCCCCATCGCGGTGCGCACCCGCAGGTTCCTGCGCTCCTGCGGCGCCTGAGACACAGGCACCTGAGGCGAGCGGGCCGGCGGGGCGGGTCCCGCCGGCGCGCCGCTCGGCGGGCCGTTGTCAGTGCTGCGCGCTAGCGTGCAGGAACTGGCACTTCGTCCCGCTCCGGGAGGCAGTCATGACCTCACGTCTCAATCCCTACCTCAGCTTCGACGGCGACGCCCGACAGGCGATGGAGTTCTACGAGCAGGTGTTCGGCGGCACCCTGGCGCTGAACACGTTCGGCGCGTTCGGCATGGCCGACAGCCCGCAGGCCGACAACATCATGCACGGCATGCTGCAGACCCCGAGCGGCTTCACCCTGATGGGCGCCGACATGCCGCCGGGGGAGGAGCACCGCCCGGGCAACACCCACGCCGTGAGCCTCAGCGGCGACGACGAGGCCGAGCTGCGCGGGTACTGGGAGAAGCTGTCCGCGGGCGGCTCCGTCACCGTGCCGCTGGAGAAGCAGATGTGGGGCGACGTCTTCGGTATGTGCACGGACCGGTTCGGCGTCCCCTGGATGGTGAACATCGGCGAGCCGACGAGCTGACGCCCGAGCCCGCCGCGCCAGCCCCCGCTCAGCCCCGTCGCACCTCGGCGATCGTCACCGGACGGTGCTCCCGCACCGACAGGGCGCACGCCTCCGCGATCCAGCCCGCCTCCAGGGCGTCCTCGATCGTGCACGGGGAGGGCCGCGACCCGGCGACCACCTGGGTGAACGCGGTCAGCTCGGCGCGGTAGGCGGCGGCGAAGCGGTCCATGAAGAAGTCGTGCGGAGCACCGCCCGGGAAGGTCACGCCGGGCTCGACCGAGCGCAGTGGCAGCTTCTCCTCCAGACCGACCGCGACGGAGTCCGCGAAGCCGTGGAGTTCCATCCGGACGTCGTAACCGCGCGCATTGTGCCTGCTGTTGGACACCACGCCGATCGTGCCGTCGTCCAGGGTGAGGACCGCGCCGGCGGTGTCGGCGTCGCCGGCGTCCTTGATGAAGTCGGCGCCGCGGTTGCCGCCGACGGCGTAGACCTCGGACACCTCGCGGCCGGTCACCCAGCGGATGGCGTCGAAGTCGTGCACCGCGCAGTCGCGGAAGATGCCCCCGGACGCGGCGATGTACCCGGCCGGCGGCGGCGCCGGGTCCAGCGTGGTCGACCGCACCGTGTGCAGCTTGCCCAGCTCACCCCCTTGCACGGCCGCCCGGGCGGCGACGAACCCGGCGTCGAAGCGGCGGTTGTACCCGATCTGGACCGGCGCGTCGCGGCCCGCCACCGCCTTGAGCACCTCGACGCCCTCCGCCATGGTGCGGGCGACGGGCTTCTCGCAGAAGACGGGCAGGCCCGCCTCCACGGCGGCCAGGATCAGGCCCGGGTGGGCGTCGGTCGCCGCCGCGATCACCACTCCGTCGACCCCCGCGGCCAGCACCGCCTCGGGCGAGTCCGCCATGTCGGCGCCGAACCGCTCGGCGGCGGCCTTGGCGGCGTGAGCGAAGGGGTCGGCGACGACGAGCGACTCGACGGCGGCGAGTCCGGCGAGGGTCTCGGCGTGGAAGGCGCCGATGCGGCCGAGGCCGAGGATTCCGATGCGCATACGGGTCTTGCTCCTTGATGAGTCGGGCCGCTCGACGAGCGCGCGGAACATGTCGTGCCGACCGGGGTGGGCGTACCGGCGGCACCCAGCCGGGTGTCGCGGCCTCACCCCTGCGGCCGCACCTCGACCCAGGTGCCCCGCTCGGCCGACCGCGCCATCGCGTCCAGGGCCGCCGCGCTGTGCACGGCGTCCTCCAGGGTGGCGCCGTACGGGGTGCCCTCGGCGATCGAGCGCAGGAAGCGGTGGGCCTCGACCACCTTCAGGTCGTCGTAGCCCATGGCGTTCGCGGCACCCGGCTGGAAGGCCGCGAAGTCGCCGTGCCCGGGGCCGACGTGAACGGTGCTGACGGGCTGGTCCTGGTACGCCGTGCCGCTGCTGACGCACAGTTCGTTCATGCGGCGGAAGTCCCAGAAGACCGCCCCGGTGGTGCCGTGCACCTCGAAGCCGTAGTTGTTCTGCTCGCCGACCGAGACCCGGCAGGCCTCCAGGACACCCCGGGCGCCGGAGGCGAAGCGCAGCAGACAGCTGACGTAGTCCTCGTTCTCGACCGGGCCGCGCTCACCGCCCGCGGCGCGGGAGTGACCGGCCGTCGCGGTGGCCGGACGGGCCCGCTCGGGCACGAAGACCGCCGTGTCGGCGGTCAGGGACGCGAGGTCGCCGAGCAGGAACCGGGCCAGGTCGGCGCCGTGCGAGGCCAGGTCGCCGAGCACCCCGTTTCCGCCGCGCTCCCGCTCGTAGCGCCAGGTCAGCGCGGACTCCGGATGCGCCGCGTAGTCGCTGAAGAGGCGGATGCGGACGTGTGTGACGGTGCCGATCGCGCCGGACGTGATCAGGTCGCGGGCGGCCTCCACGGCGGGCGCGTTGCGGTAGTTGAAGCCGACCGCGGCCTGGACGCCGGCCTTGGCGACCGCCTCCGCCACCGCCCGGGCGTCGTCGGCGGTCAGGCCGACCGGCTTCTCGATCCACAGGTGCTTGCCGGCCTCGGCCATCGCGACGGCGATCTCGCGGTGCAGGAAGTTCGGGGCGGTGATGCTGACCGCCCCGATCCGGGGGTCGGCGGCCACCTCGCGCCAGTCGCGGGTGGTCGAGGCGAACCCGAACCGCGCGGCGGCCTCCTCCGCCCGGCCCGGCACCTCCTCGGCGACCGTCACCAGCTCCGGGCGCACGGGCAGGTCCGGGTAGTGGTGGCGGACCCGGGCGTACGCCTGGGTGTGCACCCGGCCCATCCAGCCGAAACCGACGACGGCGACACCGAGTGCGTCCACCATGAGAGCCCCTCTACGGACCGGTCCCTGCTCTGTCCCGCCCACCCTGGGCGGAGCACAGGCATCATGTCAACCTTCTGACAGGACAAAGTACGGCCCGGTCGCGCGCGTTCACCCGAGGTTGATCGCGTACGCCTTGCGCAGCGTCTCGTGCACCGTCCACGTCGTCCGGTCGCCCTTCCGCAGCACGACCAGGTCGCCCGGGCCGACCGTCAGCGTCGGACCGCCGGCGACCTCGATCGTGGCCGCACCGCTGAGGACGACGAACATCTCGTCCGCCTCGGTGTCGGTGACGGTCCCGGGGGTGATCTGCCAGACGCCGCGCACCTGGCGGCCGTCGGCCGACTCCCAGAGCACCTTGCCGGTCACCTCGGGGGCGCCGGACACGATCTGCTCGGGGGGGAGGGGCTCGGGTTCGAGCTCGGCGTCGGGGACGTGGACAACGAAGCTGTGGGTCATGCCGTGACGCTAGAGGGGGTCCGCGGTGTTCCGGGGGCGACAGAGTGCGGCGTGTCGGTCCGCACGCGCGGACACTTCGTCGTGCCGCGCCGTGCCGGGCGAAACAGCTTGCGCTCGGGCAACTGCGGCAGGCGATCCTGCGCGGCGAGATGGCACCCGCGCAGCGGCTGGTGGAGACCGAACTCGCCGAGCAGTTCGGCGTGCTCCGGGCCAGCATCCGGGCCGCCCTGATCGACCTGTTGGTGCGGCACCGCTTCCTGCTGGCGCTGCGTCCCGGGCGTCCCCAGCAATCCCTGAACGAGCGCCTGGCCATGATCGAGGGGATCGAGGCCAGGAACTCACAGGCGGCCGAGGCGGCCGTCACCTGCCCAGCAGGGAGATTTCACCCATGACGCACGGCAACGCGCCCGCCGCCACCCCACGGTCGACACTCGTCGTCACCGCGCACGCGGGGGACTTCGTGTGGCGGGCGGGCGGCGCCATCACCCCGGCCGCCTCGCACGGGAAGCGCTGCGTACGGCCAGGCGGACGGCTGCCGACGGTACGCAGGAGAAGCTGATCGGCGCCCACTGAGCGCCCCGTCCGCCCCGTCCGCCCCGAGCGCCCCGGGCGGACGGGGACGGGTGCCGGTCACCGCGGGAACGCGGCGGTCGGTGTCGGCGTCCGCGGCCCCTCCCGCCCCGGACCGGGAGGGGCCGCGCTGTAGCGTGGCGGCCATGGCGCAGTGGGAGTTGCGGCCGGCGTCGGAGTCGGACGTCGACGCGGTCGCGGAGTTGCGGGCCGTCGTGCTCAGGGCGGACCTGGAGCGGCTCGGACGGTACGACGAGCGGCGGGTGCGGCAGCGGCTGCGGGACGGCTTCGACCCGACGCACACCCGGGTGATCGAGGTCGAGGGCGCGTTCGCGGGCTGCGTGGCGCTGCGACCGGCCGCGGACGCCTGGTGGCTGGAGCACTTCTACCTCGCCCCCGGCCTCCAGGGCAGTGGCATCGGCTCCGGGGTGCTGCGCTCGCTGCTCAACCGGTGCGACCGCGGCGGCGACCCGGTCCGGTTGAACGTGCTGCGGGGCAGTCCGGCCCGACGGCTGTACGAGCGGCACGGCTTCACCGTCGAGACCGAGACCCCGGTGGACGTGTTCATGGTGCGCGCGCCGGCCCGGACCTGACCGGTGCCCCCCGGCCCCGCCCGGCTCGGTCGACCGCGGTCACCGCCCGCGGCGCGACAGCCAGGCGGCGGTCAGGGCACCGGAGACGTTGTGCCAGACGGAGAAGACCGCGGCCGGCAGCGCCGCCAGCGGGCTGAAGTGGGCGGTGGCCAGGGAGGCCGCGAGGCCCGAGTTCTGCATGCCGACCTCGAAGGCCATGGCCCGGCTCGCCGGTTCGCCGAGCCGGGCGATGCGGCCGGCGCCGTAACCGAGCGCCAGCCCGAGGCCGTTGTGCAGCACCACGGCGACGAACACCAGCCCGGCCGCCGACTTGATGGCATCGGCGCTGCCCGCCACGACGACCGCCACGATCACCGAGATCGTCAGCGCCGACAGCCACGGCAGCGCCGGCAGCGCCCGCTCCACGTACCGTCCCGCCAGCAGCCGTACGGCCAGCCCCGCGAGGACCGGCAGCAGCACCGTCTTGAGGATGTCAGTGACCATGGACCCGGCGTCCACCGGGAGGTACTCACCGGCGAGCAGCAGCGTCAGCGGCGGGGTGACCAGCGGGGCGACGAGCGTCGACACGGTCGCGACGGAGACCGACAGGGCGACGTCGCCCCGGGCCAGGTACGTCACCACGTTGGAGGCCGTGCCGCTGGGCGCGCAGCCGACGAGGATCACACCGGCGGCGAGCTGCGGCGGGAGGTCGAGCAGGTGCGCGACGGCCCAGCCGAGCCCCGGCATGATGACGTAGTGCGCGACCAGCCCGAGGGCCACCGCCCAGGGGCGCCTGGCGACCCCGCGAAAGTCCTCCGGGGTCATGGTGATGCCCATGCAGAACATCACGACGCCCAGGAGGTACGGCACCGACTCGCCCCACCCGCTGAAACCGCCGGGGAGCAGCAGGCCCAGGGCGCCGGCCGCGAGAACGAGGATCGGGAACACGGTGACGGCGCGCCGCGCGGAGCGGTCACCGGTGGCGTCGTTGCTGTCGTTGCTTAGGCGTTCGGGTCGTTCGGTTCGCACGGTGCGAGGAAACGCCTGGCGGGCGGCGTGGCGCAAAGCCGTCTCGCGATGTGATCATCGGGACGGTTCGCGTCAGCGACCGTCGGCAGGCTGCGGCGGCGCTGTCCCGAGGCGCGGATGAGGTAGGCTTGACCAGCGCGATCACACGGAAACCGGGCAACCGGGGATGTACCAGCCGTGCGGCGCGCACCGGGACGTGGCGCAGCTTGGTAGCGCACTTGACTGGGGGTCAAGGGGTCGCAGGTTCAAATCCTGTCGTCCCGACGGTGACGGAGGGCCCTCGCGGGCAGCAGCTCGCGAGGGCCCTCCGTCGTGTGACCGGGCCCGCCACCTCCCCCGAAGCGGCGGGCCCGGTCGGCCGAGGGCGTCACCCCTGTTCAGTGTCCGAGGACACCGTCCCCCGAAGGTGACGCCTCCCGGCCGTCCCCGGCGCCGGTCTGTGGCCGCGGTGCCCGGGCGCCGCGGAGCCGCGCGGTCACCAGCACATGACCGCCGTCTCCCCCGCACCCCACGAGGAGTACAGGCGCACCCGGACCACATAGCGGCGGCCCTTGACGAGACGGGCCCTGATCGTGGCGTTGCGGGGTGTTCCCCCGTCGTCCCGTCCCGCGAGGTAGCGGGGCTCCCCGTCCCGCACCTCGAAGATCACGACGACGGCGTCGCTGTCACCGAAGGTGCCCACGGTGTACTCGCGGGTCTCCGGCGGGTCCACGCGGAAGTCGGCCTGCTCGCCCGGCCCGAGACCCAGCGGAACCGAGCGGAACGGCACCAGTGGCCCCGGCCGGCTGATCGGCGGGTACCAGCGCAGCGCGAACTCCTTGTCGGCCGCCGAGAGGGTGCCCGGCGGGTGCAGACCGGACCGGTAGTGCTCGGGCTCCAGTATCAGCCCCGACGGAAACGGGTACTCCATGATCGACTGGGGGTCCCAGACCGGGCCGTTGACCTCGTCGGTGTCGAGCTTGCGCAGAATGTTGTGGTACGTCAGGTCCCGGCTCCAGTGGTTCGGCGGACCCGCCAACTCGGCGTACACGGCCTCGTCGTCCCAGAGGATGCCGGCGAACGGGCTCTGGTGCTCGTGGAGCATGCCGAGTGCGTGCCCGATCTGGTGCAGCACCGTCGCGCGCTCCCCGGGCGCGGTCAGGTCCCAGCCGAAGTTCATCGTCCGGTCGTTCAGACCCACCCGGAGCGCGTCCTTGCCCACCGCCGACCAGGAACCGTCGCCGGGCCGGAAGCCGATGCGCAGCTCCGCCTCCGAACGGTCGCCGACCTCGGTGAGCACCAGTCCGATGCCCAGGTCGCGCCACTCCCGGAAGCAGTCGCGCACCACGTCCCGCTGCTCCTCGGTCCCCACCCAGGACGCCCGCCGCGGCCGGCCGGTGCCCGGCATCGGCACGACGGAGGAGTCGGTGTCGCCGCCGAGGAAGCAGTAGTGCAGAACCGTCCCGTTGACCCACATCCGCTGCCCGCCCACGAGCGCGGAGAGGCGCTCGGCGGCCAGCCCCGGCGCGAACGCGGGCTCCGGCTGCTGCGCGAGCGAGCAGTAACGTGCGGTCATGGCCCCCAGACTGCCGTCCCGGCCGCTCCGGGCGCCTGAGTCGGGGGCTACTCAAGTCACCCTGTATCAGGGATGAGTACGCCGACTCATGTTGCCGTGACGATTTCACCGCGGGACGCGAAGACGCTGGAGACCGCCTGGCCGTTCACCGGACGCGCGGACGAACTGGAACTGGTGCGCCGGTCCCTGACCGCCGGACGCAACGGCATCGTGGTCACGGGCCCGGCGGGCTGCGGCAAGTCCCGGCTCGTGACCGAGGCCGTCCGCGGCACCGACCGTGCCGTCGCGGCCGGGACGCCCGAGACCCGGGGCATTCCCTTCGCCGCCTTCGCCCACCTGCTGCCCGGCACCGTCACCCTGCACGACGCGGTGCGCGTCCTGTCCGGCGTGCGGCTCCTGGTGGTCGACGACGCGCACCTGCTCGACGACGCCTCCGCCGCCCTCGTGCACCAGCTGGCCGTGCACGGCCGCACCCGGCTCCTGGTCGTCGCCGCGGAGGGGGTGCCCGTACCAGGGGCGGTGTCCCGGCTGTGGTCCGGCGAGCTGCTGCCGCGGCTCGCCCTGGAACCGCTGCCCCGCGAGGAGACCGCAGAACTGCTCACGGCCGGCGCGGGCGGCGCCCTGGAGCCGCTCACCACCGACCGGCTGCACCGCCTGTGCCGGGGGGACCTGCGGCTGCTGCGCGAACTGCTGACCGCGGTGCGCGAGCGCGGCCTGCTCGAACCGGTCCCGGACACCGACCGGCGGATGTGGCGCGGCCCGGTGCCGGTCACGGCGGCCGTACGGGAGCGCACCGCCCACGTGCTCGACCGCACCCTCCCGGCGGAGCGGGAGACGCTCGAACGCCTCGCCTTCGCCGAGCCGCTGCCCCTCGACGCGGACGACCTCGACACGGGCGTCCTGGAACGCCTGGAGGCCGAGGGCCTGGTCGCCGTCGACGACCACGGTGCCACCCGGCTCGCCCACCCCCTGCACGGCCCGGTGCTGCGCGCCGCCGCGGGCCGCCTGCGGGCCCGGCGCCTGTCCCGCACCCCGGACCGGTGCGGCCCCGCCCTGGCGGCGGAGGAGGCCCTGCTGGCGCAGCGCGTCGAGCGGGGGGACGTACGGGCGCCGGAGGCACCCGTGGGGGAGTGGCTGGCGGCCGAGGGCCTGCCCGTACCGGCGCGGTACGCGGCGTCGCGGGCCCGCCTCGCGCGCCTCGGCGGTCTGCTCCGCGAGGCCGCGGCCTGGGCCCGCGAAGGGCTGCGGACGAGCCCCGCCGACGCGTCCTGCCGGGACGAACTCGCCCTGGCGACGGCCCAGTCGGGCGACACCTCGGCGGAGGACGGGGGCGCGGCCGCCGCCTGGGCCGCCGCCGCGCGCGGTGACCTGGACGCGGCGGTCCGGCTGGCCACCGCCGGCGATCCGTACGACGCCGTCCGGCTCGGTGCCCCCGAACGGGCGGTCGGCCGGCTGACCGGCGTCTTCGCCGCGCACGCCGACGCGCTCGCGCGGGGCGACGGACCGGCACTGGACGAGGTGGCCGGAGAACTGGAGCGGCGGGGCTTCCTGCTCTTCGCCGCCGAGGCCCGCGCCCAGGCGGCGGGCGCCCACCGCGACCCCGGCGCCGCCCGCACCGCCCGTACCCGTGCCGTCGCCCTGGCCCGGCGCTGCGAGGGCGCCCGCACCCCGGCCCTCTCCGGCCTGGCCCTCGGCGAACTCACCGCCCGGCAGCGGCAGATCGTGACGCTCGCCGCCGCCGGACTGAGCAACCGGCAGATCGCGGAGCGGCTCACCCTCTCCGTCCGCACCGTCGGCAACCACCTCTACGGCGCCTACACCCGCCTGGGCGCCGGCGACCGCGGCGCGCTGCCGTGGCTGATGGAGCTGCCCGAACCCCAGCCCGCGTGAGCCGCCCGGCGTCAGGCCGCGCCGAACGCGGAGAACGCCCACCCCGTCGCCTGGTGCACCGCGTCGCCCGGCAGCGCGGCCCGCGCGTCGCGCAGCGCCTCCGCCAGGGACAGCCCGGCGTCCAGGCCCTTGTGCAGCGCGAGCATCAGCGGCACCACCGCGGCGTCGTTGACCGGTGCGCAGCACGCCACCACCCCGGCGGTGCCCAGCGGCAGCAGCGCGGTGACCAGGCCGAGCAGCTCGTCCGCGCCGACCGAGGCGAACCGGGCGGTGTCGCAGCAGGACAGGATGATCCGGTACGGACTGCGGTCCAGCCGCTCGAAGTCGTGCACGATGAGCGGACCGTCCGCCATCCGCAACGACGAGAACAAGGGGCTGTCCGCACGGAAGGTGCCGTGCGCGGCGATGTGCGCCGACGCCGCCCCGTCCAACTCCCGCAACACCCGCGGCACCCGCGCCTCGTCGCCCTCCAGCACGGTCGGCCGGCCCACCCGCACCGGCTCCCGAGGCGCACCGCCCCCGGCGCCCCGGCCGTCGTCCCGCACTGTGCTGTCCCGGGGCCCGGCGTGCTGGGCGCCGTCGCCCCGTGCGACCGTTCCGGTGGGGCGCCGCGCGCCGTAGCGGTCGGCGAGTTCGGAGACCTCGGCACCGTCGCTCGCCAGTCCCGGCCCGCGTACCAGGACCTGACGGCCGCCGGGCGGAGGCGCGGTCTCCCTGGCGCGCAGCCAGCTGCTCGCCGACGGGGAGACGCTCAGGACCCGTTCGCGCAGGACGGGCAGCAGGGCCCACGGCACGCGGTGCAGGCGGCCCGGCGGCACCACCACGACCGGACCGGAGCCGAGATGCGCCGCGGCGGGGCCGAGCAGCAGCTCCTGAAGGCGCGCGCCCGCCGCCTCCACCAGCGGCAGCCGGGCCTCCGCCCCGGGGTGGGCGAGCCGCCGCAGACCGGCCTGTACGTGCTCGGCCTCCGCCTCCGCCTCCGCCAGCAGCCCGGCCTCGAACCGCCGCACCCGCCCCTGCCCGCACAGCAGCACGTGCACCCGCCCGTCGAGCACGGCCAGCTCCACCAGGCGTACGTCGTCACCGAGCCGGTCCAGCAGCCGCCCGACGTCGAAGCGGTCGCCGTCGCCCGGGGCCTCACCCCGCATGTGCAGGGTGCGGGAGCGGATCTCCCGCTCCAGGCGCCGCTGTTCGCGCTCCAGGGCGGGGACGGGCCGGCCGCCGCCCGTGCGGGCGTCGTCCACCCGGGCGGCCAGCTCCCGGAAGGCCGTCATCGTGCTCAGCAGCACCGGATCGGCCGGCGGCCGGGTGGGCGGCGCCGTCAGCACCGTCGCCCGCCAGCGTTCGCTCCACACCAGCAGCCGCCGCGGCCCGCCCGAGACCAGACTCGCCCGCTGCGCCAGTGCGGCCAGCTCCGCGCCCTGCGCGGTGGCCCGGGCCCGCAGCTCCGAGGCGCCCAGTGTCATGCGGTGGTCGTCGAGGACGTCGAGGCCACGACGGCATGCTTCGAGCACCCCCCGCGCCGAACCCGCCGCGCGCGCCCGCAGCGCCTGCGCCGCCCAACCCGTCATCCGCGCCAGCGGCGGCCCGCCGTGCCGGCTGCGCGCGGCGACCGCCAGATGCCGCTCCGCGTCCGCCGTCCAGCCCAGGTCCAGCGCGATCCGGCCCGCGAGCAGGGAGGCCTCCGGGGCGGCCGGCGCACCGAAGGCGGCCAGGCGCTCCGCCACCGCCGCCGCGTCCGCGACCAGCCGGCCCGACCCGTGCCCCGTGGCGACCCGGGCCTCGATCAGCACCAGCCGGGCGTGTGTCTCGTACCAGGTACGTCGCTGCCCCGCGAAGAGCCGCACCGCGACGGCCGCGCGCGCGAGCGCGGTCTGCGCCTCACCCGCCAGCCGGGCCGCGCGGGCGGCGACCAGCAGCAGCTCCGCCTTGCGGGTGGACTGCCCGCCGATCCCGTCCAGCGCCGCGATCGCCCCGTCCGCCTCGGCCAGCGCCTCCGTGGCCAGCCCCGCCGCCATCAGGACCTCACAGCGCCGGATGGTGAGCATGAAGGTCGGCGTGCCCAGCTTGGCGTACCGCTCCTCGGCCTCGTCGAGCAGCCGCAGTGCCGTCGGCACATCACCCGAGCGGAACGCCGCGAGGCCGCGGCTCTCCACCGCGTCGGCCTTGTCGTGCTCCTGGCCGGTGGTGTCCCACAGCGCCTCCGCCTCGGTGAAGTCCGCGTCGGCCCGCTCCACCGCGCCGAGCGCCAGGTGCACCGTGGCCCGCAGGGTGAGGGCCCGCGCCGTCCAGATCACGTCGTCCGCCTGCCGCAGCACCGGGATCGCCCGTCGTACGTCCTCCAGCGCCTCCCGGTGGCGCCCCAGCACCCACCACACGTACGCCCGCCGGTACAGCACCCGTGCCCGGGTGTGCCCGCTGCCGCGTGCCACGCCCCGCTCGAACGCCGCCAGCCCCTCGCGGGTGCGGCCGGAGTGCACCAGCGCCACCCCGAGCGTGGCCAGCACGTCCGCCTCCCGCTCGGCCGAGTCCGCCCGGGCCGCCAGGTCGCGGGCGCGCCGCAGATGGGCCAGCGCCTGCCGGGTGTCCCCGAAGTCGCGCTGCCAGATGCCGATCACCTGATGGGCGATCGAGGCGTGCAGCGGCGCGGGCTCGGCCCCGAGCAGCTCCTCCGCCCGCGTCAGCGCTTCGTTGGGGGCGGCGAACACCATCGGCAGCAGTTGGAGAACCGACTCGTTTCCCGCTGTCACTCCACGGATGGTAGTGCTCCGGAACCACGCCCCACAGGTGGGTGTCTGTATCAATCAGCCACCCCGGGACTCTGATTGACGACCCAGCGACGACCCAGCGACGACCGCAGCCACGGCCGCGGCCACGACCGTCACCGCCGCCGCCTCAGTGGAGGACATGCCATGGCACCACAGCGATTCCGCGAGCAGTTCGACCAGATCCAGCGCTCGATGCCGGACGTCCCGCTGGTGATGGGGCCGGACGACTCCGCCGAGTTCTTCTACGAGAAGGGCGTCGTCCTCGCCCGCGACGGCGAGGAGGCCCGCCTCGTCGAGGACACCGTGCGCGACCACTTCACCACCTTCGCCGGTCTCACCCCGGACCAGGTGCGCCGGACGAGCCCCGAGACCAACCGCACCGGCATCACCCGCATCCGGGTCGCCGACCCGGGCGAGGGCGACCGCAGCGGCGACGTCGCCGTGGCCAACGCCCTGCGCTCCCTGCGGACGGTGGAGGGGCGGGCCGGCCGCCGGCTGATCAGCCGCAACCACGTCGTCTCCATCGCGGTCAACGCCTGTCCCGGAGACGAGCCCATCCCCGTCCCGATCAGCGAGCCGCCCAACCCGGCCGCCGCCGAGACCCCCTACGACGAGGGGACCGCCGTCGGCGTCCTCGTCATCGACACGGGCCTCATGGGCGACTACCGGTCCTACCCGCTGCTCGCGCACACCGACGGCGACGCCCAGCTCAGGGAGTGCGACGACGACGGCGTCCTCCAGCAGTACGTCGGCCACGGCACCTTCATCGCCGGGCTCGTCGCGGCCGTCGCGCCCAACACCGACGTGACCGTCCGCAACACGCTCAACGACGCCGGCGCCATCCTGGAGTCCGAGCTGGGCGAGAAGCTCTTCGAGGCCGTCGACCGCGGCGGCTGGCCCGAGATCCTCAGCCTCTCCGCCGGCACCTCCAACGGCCGCACCGACGGGCTGCTCGGCGTGCACGCCTTCATGGAGGAACTGCGCGAGCAGCGCACCCTGCTGGTCGCCGCCGCCGGCAACAACGCCAGCGCCACCCCGTTCTGGCCCGCCGCCTACGCCGACCTGCCGGGCTGGGAGAAGTCCGTGCTGTCGGTCGGCGCGCTGCGCGCCGACGGCGAGTTCGGCGCCTGCTTCAGCAACCACGGCGGCTGGGTGAAGGTCTACGCCCCCGGCGAGCGGCTCACCAGCGCCCTCACCGGCTTCGGCACGCCCGTGCCGTACGTCTACCAGCACTCCACCTACGACGCCTGCCGGTACGGCTTCGCCTACGCCTGCACCTGCCAGTACCCCCGGCACAACGGGGTGCTGAGCGAGCCCGGCGAGGCCCCCGCCAAGCCGGACCAGGTGATGTTCGAGGGGCACGCCCAGTGGAGCGGCACCTCCTTCGCCACCCCCGTGGTGGCGGGCCTGGTCGCCTCCCACATGACGGCGCACAAGGAGCGGGACCCGCGTGCGGCCCGGGGGCAACTGCTCGCGGCCAACTCCGAGTACGCGGAGGTGCGCGGGGCGCACGTGCCGGCGCTGCTGCCGCCCACCTGGCACCCGGTCACCGTCGAGGCACCGGCCGACGGGGTGTGAGCGGCCCCGTGCCGGGCGGAACCACCTGCTCCGCGGCGTACGATGACGTGTCGTACACGAGGGGTGGGACCGTGGACCGTGCAGATGTCGGGGTGCTCGTCCAGTTGGCCGCCGACGGGGACGCGGCGGCGTGGAAGTCACTGGTGGACGGGCTGGGCCCGCTGGTGTGGTCCGTCGTGCGGGCCCACGGGCTGTCCGACGCCGACGCGCACGAGGTGTACCAGACCGCCTGGTTCCGCTTCGCCCAGCACCTGGGGCGGATCCGTGAACCGGAGAAGACGGGCTCCTGGCTGGCGAGCACGGCACGGCACGAGTGCCTGAAGCTGATCAGGGCGTCGAAGCGGTGGACACCGACCGACGATCCGCAGCTGCTGGACCGGCCGAGCGAGGAACGCACGCCGGAGGAGTCGGTGCTCGACTCCGAGGAGGCCGCCGCGCAGACCGAGCGCGTGCGGCGACTGTGGCAGGAGTTCGAGGAACTGGGCGAGCGCTGCCGCCAGTTGCTCCGGGTGCTGATCTCCTCGCCACCACCCAGTTATCAGGAGGTGTCCGCCGCCCTGGGGATCGCGGTGGGCAGCATCGGGCCGACGCGCCAGCGCTGTCTGCGCAGGTTGCGGGCCCGACTCGAGGCACGGGGGACATCATGAGCGACATGCACGACGGTTTCGACGACGGGCCCCTCGAAGGGCCCGGTGCAGGGCCGGGCGACGGGGCCTTCCCGGACGGCGAGTGGGACACCGGACTGCTGGAGGAGGAACTGCGGCAGGCGGCCGCGATCCTCGACCCGGTCCCGACGGAGCTGCGGCGGATCGCCGTCGACGCCTTCGCCCTGCACGACCTGGACGCCCGCGTCGCCGAGCTGACCTTCGACTCGC
Source organism: Streptomyces sp. NPDC041968 (assembly GCF_055589025.1). NCBI lineage: Bacteria > Bacillati > Actinomycetota > Actinomycetes > Kitasatosporales > Streptomycetaceae > Streptomyces > Streptomyces sp. NPDC041968. The sequence goes on from NZ_JBVJCB010000007.1 coordinate 228,781, forward strand.
TGGTCGACGCCATCCCGGTCAGAGGGGCGAGCGACCCGCCCCGCATGCTGACCTTCAGCGTGGACGAGGTGACCGTCGACGTCGAGGTGACGGCGGAGGGTCTGATCGGACAGGTGCTGCCGCCGGGCCCGGCCCGGATCGAGGTGCTCAGCGGTCCCCGGTCCCACGCGCGACTGACCGCCGACGCCATGGGCCGCTTCACCGGCGAGGCCCCGCCCAGCGGCCCGTTCGCGCTGCGACTGGCCACCGGCCGCGAGGTGGTCGTGACGCAGTGGCTGCGCGCCTGAGGGGCGGTGGTCAGCCCGAGACGGCGTCCACGAGTGCCGCCAGCGAGGCGGCGAGGCGGGACAGTCCCGGCCCGGCCGGGCCGCCCGGTTCGCTCATGTAGGTGTCCCGGCGGATCTCCACCATCAGCGCGCCGACCTCGCGCCGCTGCCCGTGGAACTCCAGCGGCACGTACGTCCCGCTGAACGGGCTGTCCAGGCCGGTCTCCCCGCACGGGGCGAACGCCGCCCGGGCCGCGGCGAGCAGCTCGGGCGAGGTGTGGAAACGGTCGGTGCCCAGGCAGACCGGCGGGCGCGGGCCGCGACCGTGCAACTCGTAGGGGAGGGGCGCGGCGGGGTAGGAGTGCACGTCGACGATCACGGCCCGTCCGGTGGCGGCGAGCCGCTGGGCGACCGCGTCGGTCATCGCGCGTGCGTAGGGGCGGAAGAACCGCTCGATCAGCGGCGCCGGGTCGGTGCCGTCGGCCCGCAGGACCTCGCGGTGCGTGGTCCGCGTGTACACGGCGCCCATCCCGACGGCCGTCATCTCCTCCCGCTCGTCCGGGAACCGCTCCGGATCGACGACCAGCCGCGACGCCAGGTTCACGAACCGCCAGGGCGTGACCCCGGCCAGCGCGGCCGCCGCCTCGGCGATCCGCGCGGTGTGCGCGTCGGTGATGTGGTCCAGCTCCCGTTCCAGCGCCGGGTCGTCCAGGACGATGCCGGGGCGGACGTCGGCCGGGATCTCCCGCGAGGAGTGCGGCACGTGGAGGATCACGGGGGACGCCGCGGCGCCGGGCAGCAGCTCGAAGGTGGGCGGGGCGTCGGTCATGGGGCCGCTCCGTGAGGTCGTGGGTCGCGGGGTCGACACAGCGGGGTGGACGCAGCGGGGTGCACACAGACGGGCACCCCGTCTCCGCCGCGCGGAAACGGGGTGCCCGCCGGGACGTGCGTCCGGCCGCGAGGATCAGGCGAGGGACGCCAGCGCCTCGTTCCAGGTGGCCGACGGGCGCATGACCTCGGCGGCCTTGGCCGGGTCGGGCTGGTAGTAGCCGCCGATCTCGGCCGGCTGGCCCTGGACGGCGTTCAGCTCCTCGACGATCTTCTGCTGGTTCGCGGAGAGCGTCTCGGCGAGCGGGGCGAAGGCCTTGGCCAGGTCCGCGTCGTCGCTCTGCCCGGCCAGCTCCTGCGCCCAGTACAGGGACAGGAAGAAGTGGCTGCCGCGGTTGTCGATGCCGCCGACGCGACGGGTCGGGGACTTGTCCTCGTTGAGGAAGGTCGCCGTGGCGCGGTCGAGGGCGTCGGCGAGGACCTTGGCACGGGTGTTGCCGGTGACCTCGGCGTACTGCTCCAGGGAGGGCACCAGCGCGAAGAACTCGCCGAGGGAGTCCCAGCGCAGGTAGTTCTCCTTCACGAGCTGCTGCACGTGCTTGGGCGCGGAGCCGCCGGCGCCGGTCTCGAAGAGGCCGCCGCCCGCCATCAGCGGGACGACCGACAGCATCTTGGCGCTGGTGCCCAGCTCCAGGATGGGGAAGAGGTCGGTCAGGTAGTCGCGCAGCACGTTGCCGGTGACGGAGATGGTGTTCTCACCGCGGCGGATGCGCTCCACGGACAGCTTGGTCGCCTCCACCGGGGACAGGATCTTGATGTCCAGGCCCTCGGTGTCGTGCTCCGGCAGGTACGCCTTCACCTTGGCGATCAGGTTGGCGTCGTGGGCGCGGCCCTCGTCCAGCCAGAAGACGGCCGGGTCGCCGGTGGCGCGGGCGCGGGTGACGGCCAGCTTCACCCAGTCGCGGATCGGCGCGTCCTTGGTCTGGCAGGCGCGGAAGATGTCGCCGGCGGAGACCGTCTGCTCCAGGACGGCGTTGCCGTCGGCGTCGACCAGGCGGACCGTGCCGGTGGCCGGGATCTCGAAGGTCTTGTCGTGGCTGCCGTACTCCTCGGCCTTCTGCGCCATGAGGCCGACGTTCGGCACCGAGCCCATGGTGGAGGGGTCGTAGGCGCCGTTGGCGCGGCAGTCCTCGATGACGGCCTGGTAGACACCGGCGTAGGAGGAGTCCGGGATGACGGCGAGCGCGTCGTGCTCCTGGCCGTCCGGGCCCCACATGTGGCCGGAGGTGCGGATCATGGCCGGCATGGAGGCGTCGATGATGACGTCCGAGGGCACGTGCAGGTTGGTGATGCCCTTGTCGGAGTCGACCATGGCCAGCTCCGGGCCCTCGGCGAGCTCGGCGTCGAAGGAGGCCTTGATCTCGGCGCCCTCGGGCAGGGACTCCAGGCCCTTGTAGATGCCGCCCAGACCGTCGTTCGGGGTGAGGCCGGCCTTGGCGAGCGCCTCTCCGTACTGCGCGAAGGTCTTCGGGAAGAAGGCGCGGACCACGTGGCCGAAGATGATCGGGTCGGAGACCTTCATCATCGTGGCCTTCAGGTGCACCGAGTACAGGATGCCCTCGGCCTTGGCGCGGGCGACCTGCGCCGTGAGGAACTCGCGCAGCGCAGCGACGCGCAGCACGGAGGCGTCCACGACCTCGTCCTTCTTCACCGGTACCGACTCGCGCAGCACCGTGGTGGTGCCGTCGTCGCCGACCAGCTCGATCCGCAGCGCGCCGTCCTCGGCGATCACCACGGACTTCTCGGTGGAGCGGAAGTCGTTCTCGCCCATGGTCGCGACATTCGTCTTCGACTCGCCGGTCCAGGCGCCCATGCGGTGCGGGTGGTTCTTGGCGTAGTTCTTCACCGAGGCCGGGGCGCGGCGGTCGGAGTTGCCCTCGCGCAGGACCGGGTTGACCGCGGAGCCCTTGACCTTGTCGTAGCGGGCGCGGATGTCGCGCTCCTCGTCGGTCTTCGGGTCGTCCGGGTAAGCCGGCAGCGCGTAGCCCTGGTCCTGGAGCTCGGCGATCGCGGCCTTGAGCTGCGGGATGGACGCCGAGATGTTCGGCAGCTTGATGATGTTGGCCGCGGGGGTCTTGGCCAGCTCGCCGAGCTCCGCGAGGGCGTCCGGGATGCGCTGGTCCTCGGTCAGGTACTCCGGGAACAGGGCGATGATCCGGCCGGCCAGCGAGATGTCGCGGGTCTCGACGGGGACACCCGCCTGCGAGGCGTACGCCCGGATCACCGGCAGGAACGAATACGTCGCCAGGGCCGGGGCCTCGTCAGTGTGCGTATAGATGATGGTCGAGTCAGTCACCGGGTGCTCCGCTCCACGTCTGCAACATTGCTCGACATCAAGATATCTCGTGACCGACCTCGGCTCGACAGGGGTCGCACGGTGATTCCGGACAACCGGCCGCACGGGCCCCTGTCGAACCAGGGAACGAAACGGTACGGGGTCAGGCGAAAGGAACGGCGTCCTCGCCCGTCCGCTGCTGCGGGAAGACCACCGCGCCCTGCTGGAGCGCCACCGTCCGGGCGGGTGCCGGAATACGGATGCCCTCCTCGCGGTAGCGCCGGTGCAGGCGCTTGATGAACTCGTGCTTGATCCGGTACTGGTCGCTGAACTCGCCGACGCCCAGGATCACGGTGAAACCGATCCGCGAGTCGCCGAAGGTGTGGAACCGCACCGCCGGCTCGTGCTCCGGCACCGCCCCGGCGATCTCGGTCATCACCTCGGCGACCACCTCGGTCGTCACCCGCTCCACGTGCTCCAGGTCACTGTCGTAGGAGACGCCGGCCTGGACCATGATGGTCAGCTGCTGTTCGGGCCGCATGAAGTTGGTCATGTTCGACTGGGCGAGCTTGCCGTTCGGGATCACGACCAGGTTGTTGGACAGGTCGCGGACCGTGGTCTGCCGCCAGTTGATGTCCTCGACGTAGCCGTCCTCCCCGCTGCTGAGCTGGATGTAGTCACCCGGCTGCACGGTCTTCGAGGCCAGGATGTGGATGCCGGCGAAGAGGTTGGCCAGGGTGTCCTGGAGGGCCAGCGCGACCGCCAGACCGCCCACGCCCAGGGCGGTGAGCAGCGGCGCTATGGAGATGCCCAGGGTCTGCAGCATCACCAGGAAGCCGATGGCGAGCACCAGGATGCGGGTGATGTTCACGAAGATCGTGGCCGAGCCGGCGACCCCGGAGCGGGACGAGGTCACCGTCCGCACCAGGCCGGCGATCACCCGGGCGGCCGTCACCGTCGCCACGAAGATCAACAGAACCGTCAGGACCTGGTTGGTGCCGTGCTGCACCGCGCGCTTCAGCGGCAGCGCCGCCGCGGCACCCGCCACGCCGGCCGAGACGGCCGCCCACGGCACCACCGTCCGCAGGGCGGCCACGATGACGTCGTCCCCGCCCCACCGGGTGCGGTCGGCGTGACCGGCCAGCCAGCGCAGCGCCATGCGCAGCAGGAACGCCCCCGCCAGGCCCGCGGCCAGCGCGATCGCGGCGGGCACCAGGTGGTCCACGGTCAGGTCGTCCGTCACCGGTCGCCTCCAGGGGATACGGCGCGGGCGAAGGCCCTGGCCGACAGCCGGATGTGAAGTTGCGTCACGTCGTCACCTGCTCGATTCCGGGGTGTGCGATCACACCGGTCCGCAAGACAGTTCGACCGGCGCGAGCGTTCATCCTGCCGTATCCGAGGCGGTGGTTCGCACCGCTCGGGGGAGCGGGCGGTCGTACCCCGCCCAGCGCGTTCCCGCGCACCCCGCGGCCGGGCGCGTTCGAGCCGATGGACCACCGCCCTAGATCACCCGCATCCGCACCAGCGCGGCCAGGGTCAGGGTCCCCGGCAGCAGCGGCAGCCAGACCGTGAGGAGCCGGAAGGCGAGTACCACCGCCGTGGCCACGGCCGCCGGACCGCCCGCCGCGACCAGTGCCACCACCAGCGCCGCCTCGACGGAACCGATACCGCCGGGCGTCGGCACCAGCGCGACCGCGACGGTCGCCGCCAGATAGGCGACCGCCATGTGTGCCACCGGCACCGGCAACGCCAGCGCCCGCCCCACCAGGACCAGCGCCGCCGCCTGGAGCGCCGGGAAGGCCAGCGCGCCGCCCCACAGGGCCAGCGCCCGCGCCGGGCGGGCGTGCACCGAGCGCGCCTCGCCCAGCGCCGTCCGCAGGAAGGACTCCACCGCTCCACGCACCCGGGGCACCAGCACCAGCACGCCCGTCGCCACGACCGGCACGGCGCCGACGGCGATCAGCAGCGGTTGCACGGCCGCCTCGGGCAGCAGGGTGCCCAGCCGCAGCGCGTCGGGGAACGCGATCAGCAGGACGCCCAGCAGGGCCACCCGGCCGACGCTCTCCGCCAGCAGGTACAGGGCGAGGGCGGCCGAGGAACGGGCCAGCGACAGCCCGCACACCGACATGAACCGCAGGTTGACCGCGCTCGCGCCCAGTCCCGTCGGCAGCAGGTGGTTCGCCGCGCCCGCGGCGAACTGCGTGGCGACCAGGCGCCGGCGGGGCAGCCGTTCCACCACGGCGCCCTGCCGGGTGCAGGCCGCGGCGACCCAGGTCAGACAGGTCGCGCAGGCCGCGGCCAGCAGCCAGGGCCAGCGGGCGGTGGCGAGATGGCCGAAGCCCTCGGAGAGAACCGGCAGGTGCCGCACCGCGACCACGGCCACCAGCAGCAGGGGGAGCAGACAGAAGATCCGCCGGGCCAGGCGGGTGCGGCCCTCCCGGCGCACGGCGGCCGGGACGGGAGCGGGAAGGAGGCCGGGGACGGGCTTCTCGGGGAGTTGTACCGCTGTCACACCACAAGAGATTCCCCCAGCCGCGCCAACTACGGATGGCCGACGCGCGGACGAGGGCTTACGGGCCGCGGGCGTCGGGTCCGCCCCCGCGCCCTTGACCTCAAGGAAGATTGAGGTCCTACGGTCCCCCGTATGAGCATGGAGACCACAGCCTGGACCCAGCTGTACAGCGTCATGAACGCCGAGCAGGAACGCCGGCCCCTCGCCCGCGCCACGCTGCGCCGCATCATCGCCTTCGCCCGCCCGCACCGCCGCCGCATCGCCCGGTTCGTCCTGCTCGGGGTGGCCACCGCGCTGCTCGCCGTCGCCACCCCCGTCCTGGCCGGACGGGTCGTCAACGCGATCGTGGCCGGTGACGACGAGGGCACGGTCGTGCGCCTGGCCCTGTTGATCGCGCTCATCGCGGTCGCGGAGGCGGGCCTCGGCATCCTCTCCCGCAGGCTGTCGGCGGTGCTCGGGGAGGGGCTCATCCTCGATCTGCGCACGGCTGTGTTCGATCATGTGCAGCGCATGCCCGTCGCGTTCTTCACACGTACGCGTACGGGAGCCCTGGTCTCCCGTCTCAACAACGACGTCATCGGCGCCCAGCGCGCCTTCAGCAACACGCTCTCCGGCGTGGTCAGCAACCTCGTCACACTGCTGCTCACCCTGGCCGTCATGCTCACCCTGTCCTGGCAGATCACCCTGCTCGCGCTGGTGCTGCTCCCGGTGTTCGTGCTCCCCGCCCGGCGCATGGGCCGCCGCATGGCCCGCATGCAGCGCGAGGCCGCCACCCTGAACGCCGCCATGGGCACCCGCATGACGGAGCGCTTCTCCGCTCCCGGCGCCACCCTGATCAAGCTCTTCGGCCGTCCGGAGGACGAGTCGGCCGAGTTCGCCGAACGCGCCCGCCGCGTCGCGGACATCGGCGTACGCACCGCCACCGCCCAGGCGGCGTTCATCACCGCGCTCACCCTGGTCTCCGCGCTCGCCCTGGCCCTCGTCTACGGACTCGGCGGTTTCCTCGCCCTGCGCGGCACCCTGGACGCCGGCGCCGTCGTGGCGCTGGCGCTGCTCCTGACCCGGCTGTACGCGCCGCTCACCGCGCTCGCCGGCGCCCGCGTCGAGGTGATGAGCGCCCTCGTCAGCTTCGAGCGGGTCTTCGAGGTGCTGGACCTGATCCCGCTCATCGACGAGAAGCCCGACGCCCGCCCGGTCCCCGAGGGCCCGGTCGCCGTCGAGTTCGACGAGGTCCGCTTCGGCTACCCGTCCGCCGACAAGGTCTCCCTGGCCTCCCTCGAGGAGGTCGCCTCCCTGGACACCCGCGGCGGCGCCGAGGTCCTGCACGGCCTCTCCTTCCGCGCCGAGCCCGGCCAGACCGTCGCGCTCGTCGGCTCCTCCGGCGCGGGCAAGTCGACCATCGCCCAGCTGCTGCCGCGCCTGTACGACACCGACGGCGGCACCGTACGCGTCGGCGGCGTCGACGTCCGCGATCTGAGCGCGCGCTCCCTGCGCGACACCGTGGGCATGGTCACCCAGGACGGCCACCTCTTCCACGACACGGTCCGCGCCAACCTGCTGCTGGCCCGGCCCGGGGCGACCGACACCGAGCTGTGGGAAGCGCTGGGCCGTGCCCGCCTGGTCGATCTCGTACGGTCCCTGCCCGACGGCCTCGACACCGTGGTCGGCGAGCGCGGCTACCGCCTCTCCGGAGGCGAGCGTCAGCGCATGACGATCGCCCGGCTGCTGCTGGCCCGCCAGCGCGTCGTCATCCTCGACGAGGCCACCGCCCACCTCGACAACACCTCCGAGGCGGCCGTCCAGGAGGCCCTGACCGAAGCCCTGGCGGACCGGACCGCCGTGGTGATCGCCCACCGGCTGTCCACGATCCGGGCCGCCGACCAGATCCTGGTGGTCGAGGCCGGCCGCATCGTGGAACGCGGCACCCACGACGAACTCGTCACCGCCGGCGGCCGATACGCCCAGCTGCACCGCACCCAGTTCGGACGGCGGACGCCGGACGAGGCGGAGCAGGCGGCCTGAGGGTCCGGGCCCGCGCGGGCCCGGACCGGGGCGGCCGCAGTCAGGGGCCGGCCGCCCCGGCCCGCGCCGGCAGGTCCTGTTCGGCCCAGACGACCTTCCCCTCGGGCGTACGGCAGGAGCCCCAGCGCCGGCACAGCATGTTGATCAGCTGGAGGCCGCGCCCGCTCTCGTCGCTCACGTCCGCGTGCTGGATCTGCGGCAGGTCCGGTCCGGAGTCGGAGACCTCAACCGAGAGACGCTCGTCGCGCAGCAGCCGCAGCTCACCGGGGGCGTTCCCGTACCGCAGGGCGTTGCCGACCAGCTCGCTGACCACCAGCTCCGTCGTGTCGACCAGGTCGTGCAGGCCCCACTTCGCCAACTGCTCGCGCACCGCGGTGCGGGCCTGTCCGGCGGCCTTGCCGTCCGGCGGCAGCGTCCGGACGTACACAGCGCCGTCGGGACCGAGCGGCCGGGCGCCGGCGACCAGGACGATCGCGTCGTCGGACCGGTCGCCGCCGACCCGCTCGATGATCGACCGGCCCGCCGTGCCGTCCCCCGGGGTCCCACCCCCGACCGCCTCGCGCAGCCGGTCCAGCCGTGTGTCGAGATCGGCGGCGCGCGACCTGATCAGACCGTCCGTGTACAGCGTCAGCCGGCCCCGCTCGGGCACGGGGCAGTCGACCGGGTCGTACGGGATCACCCCCGCGCCCAGCGGCGCCCCGGCGGGTACGTCCAGGAACGAGGCGGTGCCGTCGGGCCCGGTCAGCAGCGGTGGCGGGTGGCCGGCGCTGGCGATGCGGAACGTGCTGCCGTACGGGTCGTAGACCGCGCACAGACAGGTGGCGACCTGGTCCTCCTCCAGGTCGCGGGCGGCCAGGTCCAGCCGGGCCAGCAGCCGTTCGGGCGCGATGTCGAGCGCCATCAGAGTCCGGGCCACCGTGCGCAGCCTGCCCATCGTCGCGGCGGCGGCCAGGCCGCGGCCCATGACGTCGCCCACCATCAGCGCGGTCCGGCCGCTGGGCAGGGCGACGACGTCGAACCAGTCGCCGCCCACGGCGGCCGGGTCACCGGCCGGGTCGTAGCACGAGGACACGTCGAGTCCGGGTGTGCTCGGGCTGGACCGGGGGAGGAGGGCCCGCTGCAGCGTGACCACGTGCTCGTGCTCGCGCCCGTAGAGCCGGGCGTTGTCGATGTACAGGGCGGCCCGCGACGCCAGCTCCGTGGCCAGTGCCACGTCGGCCTGGGTGAACGGTGTCCGGCTGCCGGCCCGGACGAAGTCGGCCAGGCCCAGCAGCACCCCCCGGGCGATCAGCGGCACCGCCAGGTACGAGTGCACGCCGGCGCGGCGCATCAGGTCGGCCGCCTTCCGGCTGGGTGCCACGGAGTCGAAGTCGGACGGCCGCATGCGCGCGACCAGGACGGGTTTGCGCGTGGTCAGGCACGTACGCACCAGCCGGTCGGCGGTGTACACGGACAGCTCACCGACCAGGTCCGGCGCGAGATCCAGCCCCGGGATCTCGGAGACCGCCATGGCCCGCAGCTCGGGCGTCCCGGTCGAGCCCTCGAAGCGGTCGACCTCCTGGAACCGGAGCACGGACTCCAGCAGGTCCACCGCGCAGCCGTCGGCCAGTTCCGGCACGGTGAAGCCGGCCAGTTCCTCGGCCGTCCGGCGCAGGTCCAGGGTGGTCCCGATGCGCATGCCGGCCTCGTTCAGCCAGGCCAGCCGGCGCCGGGCGCGCACCGCCTCGGTGACCGGGTGCAGCGCGGCCTTCAGCGCGCGGCGGCGGCCGTAGAGGGGCTCGGGTGGCCGACGGGCCCCGCGCAGCCAGGGTCGTTCCCGCACGCGTCGCCTCCTCCCAGGGCCTCCTCCCCCCGATTCTGCCCTGCTTGCGGAAGACCGGCGATGGCGACGACCGGCCCGGTGGACCCGCCCGCCCGGGAGGGTCCACCGGCAGCACCTCAGTCGCGCAGCCACACCGCGGTGTCCCGCGGCAGCCGCCCGTCCTCGTCGAGGGGTCCGCTGCCCAGCAGGAGCGCGCCGTGTGCGGGCAGCGCCACCGGCTCGGCGGACAGGTTGACGACACAGGTCAGGCCCGCCGCCCGCCGGAACGCGAGGACGCCGTGCGGCGCCGGCAGCCAGTGCAGCGGGCCGTCGCCGAAACCGTCGGTGGAGCGCCGCAGGAGCAGTGCCCTGCGGTAGAGGGACAGCATCGACTCCGGATCGGCTTCCTGGCGGTCGGCCGCGTACGCCGACCAGCCCTCCGGCTGCGGCAGCCACGGCTCCGTCTCCGAGCCGAAGCCGCAGTACGGTGCGTCGGCCGACCACGGCAGCGGGACCCGGCAGCCGTCCCGGCCCGGATCGACGCCGCCGGAGCGGAAGTGCATGGGGTCCTGGATGCGGTCCAGCGGGACCTCGGCCTCGGGCAGACCGAGTTCCTCCCCCTGGTACACGTAGACGGACCCGGGCAGGGCCAGCGTCAGCAGCGCGGCGGCCCTGGCCCGCCGGGTGCCCAGGGACAGGTCGGTGGGCGTGCCGAAGGCCTTCCTCGCGAAGTCGAAACCGGTGTCCTCGCGGCCGTACCGGGTCACGGTGCGGGTGACGTCGTGGTTGCAGAGCACCCAGGTGGCGGGGGCGCCGACCGGCGCGTGCTCGGCCAGGGTGTCGTCGATGGTGCGGCGCAGCCGGTCCGCCTCCCAGGGGCAGGAGAGGAAGTTGAAGTTGAAGGCCGTGTGCAGTTCGTCGGGGCGCAGGTAGCGGGCGAAGCGCTCGGCGTCGGGCAGCCACACCTCGCCCACGAAGACCGCTCCGTACGCGTCGGCGACGGTCCGCCAGGAGCGGTAGATGTCGTGGAGTCCGTCCTGGTCGATGTACGGGTGCGGGTCGACGCCCTCCTCGAAGTCCGCGAGCGCGGGGTCCTTCGCCAGCAGCGCGGCGGAGTCGATGCGCACCCCCGCGACCCCGCGCTCGAACCAGAAGCGCAGCACGTCCTCGTGCTCCCGGCGCACTTCGGGGTGGGCCCAGTTGAGGTCGGGCTGCTCCGGGGTGAACAGGTGCAGGTACCACTCGCCGTCCGGGACCCTGGTCCAGGTGCGGCCGGAGAACTGGGAGGGCCAGTCGTTGGGCGGCAGGTCGCCGCTCGGGCCGCGGCCGGGCCGGAAGTGGAACCGCTCCCGCTCGGCGCTGCCGGGCCCGGCGGCCAGCGCCTCCCGGAACCAGGCGTGCTGGTCCGAGACGTGGTTGGGGACGATGTCGACGATGGTGCGGATGCCCAGCTCCCGGGCTTCGGCGATCAGCTTCTCGGCCTCGCCGAGGGTGCCGAAGGCCGGGTCGATGGTGCGGTAGTCGGCGACGTCGTAGCCGCCGTCGACGAGTGGGGAGACGTACCAGGGGGTGAACCACACCGCGTCCACGCCGAGTTCGGCGAGGTAGGGCAGTCTCGCCCGGACGCCCGCGAGGTCACCGGTGCCGTCGCCGTCGCCGTCGGCGAAACTGCGGGGGTACACCTGGTAGATGACGGCGTCGCGCCACCAGTCGGCGGTGCGGGGCGGGTTGGGGGCTGCCACGTGACGGTCCTTTCGGGCAGGGTGGATCTTCGCCGCCGGCCCGGACAGGGCGGGGCGTCGGACGGGCCGGCGGCGAAGGCTGACGGGGACGGTCCGGACGGGGTGGGGCCTCAGCCCTTGAGCCCGCCGGCGGTGAGTCCGCTCATGATGTTGCGCTGGAAGATCAGGAAGATGATCAGGGTCGGCAGCGAGGCCATGGTCAGCGCGGCGATCAGCACGTTGACGGGCACACCGTTGGACAGGGAGTAGATGCCGACGTTCAGCGTCTGCTTGGCGGGGTCGGGCAGGGTCAGCATGGGCCAGAGGAAGTCCTTCCAGACGCCCACGACCGCGAAGATGGAGACCACGCCGAGGATCGGCCGCGAGATGGGCAGGACGATCGACCGGAGCGTACGCAGCGGCGAGGCGCCGTCCATGGACGCGGCGTCCAGCAGCTCCCTCGGGATCGAGTCGAAGAAGCGCTTCAGCAGGAAGATGTTGAAGGCGTTGGTCACCGACGGCAGCCAGATCGCCCACGGGGTGTTCAGCAGGTTGCGCTCGAAGATCGGCACGTCGAGCACGGTGAGGTACTGCGGCACGACCAGCACCGTCGCCGGGATCATCAGCGTCGCCAGCATCATGCCGAGGATGGCCTTGCCGAGGACCGGGCGCAGCTTGGACAGCGAGTAGGCCGCCGCCACGTCGAACACCAGCTGGAAGGCGAGCGCGCCGAAGGCGTAGTACAGCGTGTTCCCGAGCAGGCCCGCCAGGTCCATGACGTTCCAGGCCTGCGTGTAGTTGTCGGACTCGAAGGACTCGGGGATCAGCGTCGGCGGGGTCCGGACCGCTTCCTGCGTGTCCTTGAAGCCGCTGGACACCATCCAGTACATCGGGCCGAGGAAGACCACGGTGAACACCGTGACGACCAGGCCGAAGGTGAGCCAGTACAGGCGCTTGCCGCGTGGCCGGGCGAGCACGGCCGGCGAGATGAGGGTGCGTGTGGACATCGGTTCTTCCCCCGGCCTACTCGTCCTCGGCGCGGGTCAGCCTCACGTAGACCGCCGAGACACCGGCGAGGAGTACGAGAAGCAGCAGGCCGAGGGCGGCCGCGGCGCCGTAGTTGTTGAAGTTGAAGGCGTACTGGTAGATCAGGTAGACGACGGTGGTGGTCGAGCCCTCGGGGCCGGCGCCGCCGGTGAGCAGGAAGGGTTCCACGAAGACCTGCATGGTGGCGATGACCTGCATGAGCAGCATCAGCGCGAGGATGAGCCGGGTCTGCGGGATCGTCACGTGCCAGATCTTGCGCAGCAGGCCGGCACCGTCGAGTTCGGCCGCCTCGTACAGCTCGCCGGGGATGCCCTGGAGCGCGGCGAGGTAGATGAGGGCAGCGCCGCCCATGTTCATCCACGTCGAGGCGACGACGACGGAGAGCATGGACAGGTCCGGGTCCTGGAGCCACTGCTGCTCCGGCAGGCCGACGGAACCGAGCAGCTCGTTGAGCAGGCCGTAGCCGGGGTCGTACAGGTACTTGAAGAGCAGGACGGCGGCGACCGGCGGCAGCATCACGGGCAGGTAGACCAGCAGGCGCAGGTAGCCCTTGCCGTGCCGGAGTTCGTTGATGACCAGCGCGACGACGAAGGGCACCGCGAAGCCGAGGACGAGGGCCAGGACGGTGAAGAGCAGGGTGTTGCGCCAGGCCTGCCAGAAGGCCGGGTCGTTGAAGACCGTGCGCAGGTTGTCCAGGCCGACCCAGGAGACCTCGCCCTGGTCCGTCGTCTGGAAGGCGAGGAGGAACTCCCGGACCATCGGGTACCAGGAGAAGAACGCGAAGCAGAGGACCGCGCCGATGAGGAAGCCGTGCGCGGTGACGTTGCGCCGCAGGCTCCTGGTGAAGGACCCGCCGGGCGCGGGCGCGCGGTCCGGCGACGGCTGGGGGCGGCGGGATCCCGCCGCCTTGCTCGGGGTCAGGCTGGGGGCCGACATCGTCGCTCCTTGGGACTGATCTCATGGGCCCCGGGGGGCGATGCGGCCCGCCCCCCGAGGGAGCCGGTCACTGCGTGGCCAGGACCTGGTCGACCTGCTGCTCGGCGGTGGAGAGCAGCTTGTCGATGTCGGCGTCCTCGTTGGTGAGGAGGCCGGACATCACGTTGTCCAGGACCTTGTAGACCTCCTGGGCCTTCGGCGGCTCGGCCTTGCCCGGGACCGGGGCGTCCATGAACGCCTTGAAGTTCGCGACCGGCATGGTGGCGTGCTCGATCCGGGCCGCGTCGTCCTCGGTCTTCGAGCCGTTCAGCCAGAAGTTGGGCTGGGGGAGCCCGACCGGCAGCTTGTCGGCCTTCTTGCGGGCCCAGTCGAACTGGCCCTTGCCGACGGTGAGGTTCTTGAAGTTCAGCCAGGCGACGGCTGCCTTGATCTTGTCGGCGGAGATCCCCTTCTTGATCATGTAGCCGTTGCCGCCGGCGAGGGTGTTCTTCTCACCCGGGATCGGCCCCATGCCGAAGTTCTCGTAGTCGGCGCCGAGCTGCTGCACCATGTACGTGATGTCGTCGGGCGCGGCGAGGAACATGCCGAGCTTGTCGGTGGCGATCTGCTTCTGGAGGTCGCCCCACTTGAGCAGCTGGGTCTTGCCCATGCTCTCGTCCTCCCAGCGCATGGCGTGGAGGTTCTCGGCGACCTGCTTGCCGATCGCGTCGTTGAACGCCGCCTTCCTGCCGCTCTCGTCGACGACCTCGCCGCCGAGGCTGTACATCTGCGCGGTGAAGTGCCATCCGCCGGTGTTGCCGGCGCTGTACTCGCCGAAGCCGGCGATGCCGTCGCCCAGACCGGATATCTTCTCGGCCGCGGTGCGCACCTCGGCCCAGGTGCGCGGCGGGCTGTCCGGGTCGAGGCCGGCCTTCTCGAAGAGCCCCCGGTTGACCAGCAGCCCCATCGTGTAGTTGCTCTCCGGGAGCCCGTAGAGCTTGTTGGCGTGCTTGAGCTGGCCGATGACGTTCGGGTCGATGTCCTTGAGCGCGGGGACCGTCTTGTCGTTGACGTACGCGGTGATGTCCTCGGCGCCGTCGTTGTCCAGCACCTGGGGCAGGTCGGTGAAGTACGTGTAGAAGACGTCGGGCTGGGACTTGGCCTTGAGCATCGCGGTGAAGCGCGGCGGTTCCAGACACTGGCCCGGGGTGGAGCGGCCGTCGATGGTGACGTTCGGGTAGATCTTGTTGAACGCCTTGACGTCCTCCTTCCACTCCTTCAGCTCGGCCGCCTTCGCCGCCGGGGGCATGCAGTCGATGGTGATCGTCACCTTGGTCTTCGGGTCCAGCGGAGCGGCCGGGTCGGAGGACCCGCTGCCGCCTTCGGAACCGCCGCCGTCATCACTGCTGCTCGTGCCGCAGGCGGCCAGAGCGGTCAGCGTGAGAGCGGAGACGAGCGTGATGGCGCCGGCACGGCGGGTACGGCGGAACCGAGCACTTCTCATGGGTGGTCCCCTTCGGGCATGAACGAGGAAGGCGCCCCACCGCCGATGCGTTGTGGGGCGCCGCACACTCAACCACCGTGAACAAGTGAACGCAATATCTCGCGCTGTTTTCGTAATTGCTCGACAGCCTGCTGAAGATGTCGAGGTTCCCGCTATCGGGCGGCCACCTGTGCCGTCGACCCCCGAACGACGAGTTCCGGTTCGAAGAGCAGCTCCCTGTGGGGGACTTCGGTGCCCTGGATCTGGGCGCAGAGGAGGTCGACGGCGGCGCGTCCCATGGCCTCGATGGGTTGGCGGACGGTGGTGAGGGGTGGTTCGGTGCAGGTCATGAAGGCGGAGTCGTCGTAGCCGACGACGGAGACGTCGTGGGGTACGTGCAGGCCGCGTCGGCGGGCGGCGCGGACGGCGCCGAGGGCGAGGGGGTCGCTGGCGCAGATGATGCCGGTGACCCCGCGCTCCAGCAGGCGGGAGGCGGCTGCCTGCCCGCCCTCCAGGGAGAACATCGACCGCTCGACGAACTCGTCCCGCACGGAGCCGCCGGCCGCCCGTACGGCGGCCTGGAGCCTGCGCCGGGAGGGGATGTGGTCGCCGGGGCCGAGCACCAGCCCGATGCGCTCGTGGCCCAGCGACGTGAGGTGCCGCCAGGACTGCTCGACGGCCACCGCGTCGTCACAGGCGATGCACGGGAAGTCCAGGTCGGGGATGGGCGCGTTGATGAGCACGACCGGGATGTTGCGTTCGGCGAGGAGGCGGTAGTGGTCGTGCGGGGCGTCGGCCTGGGCGAAGAGCCCGCCGGCGAAGACGACGCCCGACACCTGCTGCTGGAGGAGCAGTTCGACGTAGTCGGCCTCGGAGACGCCGCCCTTGGTCTGCGTGCACAGCACCGGCGTCAGCCCCTGCTGGGCCAGCGCGCCCCCGATGACCTCGGCGAACGCGGGGAAGATCGGGTTCTGCAGCTCGGGCAGGACCAGCCCCACCAGCCGGGCCCGCTCGCCCCGCAGCTGCGTCGGGCGCTCGTACCCGAGGACGTCCAGCGCGCTCAGCACGGACTGCCGGGTCGCCTCGGACACCCCGGGTTTGTCGTTGAGGACCCGGCTGACCGTGGCCTCGCTGACCCCGACCTTCTTCGCCACCTGAGCAAGTCGTCGCGTCACACATGCAAGACTAGCGCAAGCTCCTGCAAGGAGCTTGCGCCAGTCGTTGAACTGTCCGACAGGAAAACGCGTCCGACTACGGATTGCGGATGATCTTGAAGGTGGACGTCGTGTTCCGGACGTCCACGGCGTTGCCGTCGAGCCTCAGCCCGTTGAAGGTGACCTCGCCGACGGCCGGCCCCTGCCCCGCTTCGGGCATCTCGTTGGCCCAGAGTCCGAAACCGGACTTGGCGTCGAACGCGTCACCGCTCTTGCGCGCGCCCGAGACGGAGACGTCGGTGAAGACCGTGTCCTTGATCGGGAACTGCGGCTGCCCTCCGACGTAGTTCGTCTGGAACATGATCCCGCTGTAGGTCGGGTCGACGATGTCGACGTCGGTGACCCGGATGCCCTGGAACACCTTGGACGCCGAGAACACCCAGATGCCGGGGAAGGTCTGGCTGCCCCAGAAGTGCCCGCCGGCCCGGACGATCGAGATGTTCTCGAAGCTCGTCGGATCGGTGCCGAAGCCGTTCATCGGGTAGCCGAAGTCCAGGGAGCTGATGGTGATGCCCGAGTAGACCAGGGTGTCCGCGATGTGGATGTTGCGGAAGGTGTTGGCGTAGCCGCCGTAGACGGCCAGCCCCGCGGCGCGCCAGGTCAGCGTCGTCGTCAGGTTCTCGTAGAGGTTGTTCTTCATGTCCGCGCCGCCCGCGTCGATCGCCGAGAACAGCGCGAAGCTGTCGTCACCGGTCGCCCGGGCGTCGTTGTTGGACACGAGGTTGTCGGTCGAGCCGTTGGTCATGTTGACGCCGTCGGCGAACATGTTGCGGATCCGGGAGTTCTTGATCGTGACCCGGTCGGTGTTGGCGCCCCAGTAGAGGCACACCATGTGCTCGTTCCAGATGTTGTCGATCACGATGTCCGACACGTTGGAGAAGTCGAACACCTTGCCCGGACCGTCGATGCGGCTGGTGTAGTTGCCGAAGTAGGCGAAGTTCGCGAACGACGAGCCCTTCGCGCTCGCGTCGGCCCGGAAGCCGATGTCGGTGTTGTCCTGTGTCGAGGGCGCGCGGAACTTCGTGAACCAGGGTCCCGCGCCCACGACCTTCACCGCCTTGCCGTACACCTGGAACTTGCTCGACGTCTGGTAGTCGCCGGGCGGCAGGTACACGCCGACCAGCTTGCCGGTGGTGTCCATGCGGACCCGGTCGAGCGCGTTCTGCACGTCCTGGTGCGTGAAGCCGGCCGGCACCGTGTACGCCGCCGGGTCGGGGCTGGGAACCGCCGCGACCTGCTCCAGGTTGACGAAGTCGATGGCGTAGTGGGTGGTGTTCGCGGCGTCCTTCTGCAACCGGATCCGGCTGCCCGCCGGGACGGTCTCGCCGAGCATGAGGTGCGCCTCGTCGTAGATGTGGCGCGGCGCGCCGGCGCCGGGGGAGTTGCCGGGCGCGGCCTCGTTCCCGTACAGCCAGGCGTACTTCGAGGTGAGCGGGAGCGCCTTCTTCAGGACGCCGTCGACGTAGACGTTGATCGTGGAGTCGATGCCCCCGCCGCCGGGAGCGTCCGGGATCGAGAAGCGCGTCACCAGGGTGTTGGTGGCGGCCTTCGTGGTGAACTCGACGTACTCGCCGGTCGCGTCGAGGTGGACGGCCCGGCGGCCGGAGGCCTCGCCCGCGAGGTCGCCGACGGTGCGGTTGGGGCCCACCACCTTCGCACCGCCGCCGGCCGTGCCGTCCTCCGCCTCGTACATGTCGTACGGCATGTTGGCGCCGCGCCCGACGAACAGGGGCTGCGTGGAGGTGTTGTTCTCCCGCTTGACCGGCAGTTCGTTGGCGTCGGCGGCGACCGAGACCTTCAGGGTGTAGGAGCCGTTGGACGCCTTCCAGGGGCCGAGGGTCAGGGCGGGGGCCGTGCTGCCGGCGGCGACGACGCCGGTGTGCGTGCCGGTCAGGGTCCTGACCGTGGTGCCGTCGGAGCCGACCAGGGTGAGGGTGACCGCGTGGCCACCGCCCGCGGAGTCCCGGGTGCCCTGGTTTCTCAGCGCGACCTTGAAGCTCACGTCGTCGCCGGCGGCCGGGCCGGAGGGTGAGGTGGTCACCGCGGCGACCAGGTCGGAGCTCTGGACCGGCGCGACCACCAGCGGTTCGGGCCGGGTGTAGGTGTTGTTGGTCTCGTTCTGCTCGACGATCTCGTTCGCCTCGTCGGCGACCGCGCTCAGTTCGTAGGAGCCCGCCTCGCGCGCCCCGACGGACGCGCCGACCGTGGTCTCGGCGCCCGCCCGCAGGGCACCCACCTCGGCGGTGGCGACCTTCGTGCCGCCCAGCCGCAGGGCGACCTCACCGGCCGGGGCGTCGGCCGGACCGCTGTTGCGGACGGTGGCGGACACGGTGATCGCGTCCGACTCCACGGGGGAGGCGGGCGAGGTGGTCAGCTTCGTCACCTCCAGGTCGGGGTTGGGCGCGGGGGTGCCGATGACCTGGAACTCGGCGACCTGCCCGGCCGTCGACCCCGTGTTGGAGGTGAACCTGAGCTGGACGTCCGCCACCCGGCCCTCGACCGGTATGGACACACTGTTGCCGCCGTTCGCCGGGTCGAAGACGTAGTCCTTGGCGGCCACCAGGCCGGTGAAGCCGGACGCGTCCTGTCCCCGGCCGAGGACCTGGACGGTCTGGGTGCGCTTCGACCAGGCGGCGTCCGGGTTGAGCTTGAGCACGACGCGGCTGACGTCCGCGTCGGCGCCGAGCTTCAGGGTGAGCGTGTTCGGATAGCTGCCCGGTGCCCCCTCCCAGTAGGTCGACGTGCTGTTGTCGTTGGCGTTCTGGGCGACGTAGGTGTGCACGACGGACGAGGCGCTGATCGGCTTGCCGACGGCCAGGTTCGATCCGCTTCCGCTGCCGGTGCGGGTCACGGAGTTGCTGTTGCCGGACCGGTTGCCGGCGGCGTCCCTGGCCCGTACGAAGTACGTCACGTTCGCGGAGGCGGGCTGGGTGTCGGTGTAGGTGGTGACGTCCCCGGCGACGCTCCCGCGGAGCTGGTTGTCGGCGTAGACGTCGTACCCGGTGACGCCCCGGTCGTCCGTGGAGGCGCTCCAGGTCAGCCTGATCCGGCCGGTGGCGGGCTCGGTGAGGGCGAAGTTCGCGGGGGCGGTGGGCGCCTGGGTGTCACCGGTGTCGGCGCGCCGGGTCACCGAGTTGCTGTTCGCCGACTGGTTGCCTGCCGCGTCCTTGGCCCGCACGAAGTAGGTGACCGTCGTCCCGGCCGGCCGCGTGTCGGTGTACGTGGTCACGTCACCGGCGAGTGAGGTCAGCAGCTCGCCGTCGGCGTAGACGTCGTAGCCGGTGACGCCGGTGTCGTCGGTCGCCCGGTTCCAGGTCAGCCTGATCTGGCCGGTGGCGGGTTCGGTGAGGGCGAGGTTCGCGGGCGCGGTGGGTGCCTGGGTGTCACCGGTCGCCGGTCCGTACACCTCCAGCTCGGAGAACTGCGCCGCGGGGTGCCCCGTGTTCGCCGTCACCAGGACGCGCAGGTACCGGGTGGTCGTCGCGTCGAAGGTGAGGGTGGCGGACTGGCCGCCGGCCGGGCTGAAGGTGTAGGCCTGGGCCGCGGTGAGGTCGGTGAACGTGGAGCCGTTCGCACTGGCCTGGAGCTTCAGGGTCTGGCTGCGGGAGGGCCAGCCGTCCGGCAGCCGGAGCACGACGCGGTCGACGCGGCGGGAGGAGCCGAGGTCGGCCTGGAGCCACTGCGGCAGGGCGTTGTTGGCGCTCTCCCAGTAGGTGGCCCGGTTCCCGTCGTTGCCGTTGCCGGTCGTGTACGGGCCGTTGGAACTGCTGGCCGTCAAGGTGCGCCCCGCGGCGAGGTTCGCGGACGACTCGCCCGCCGCGCGGACCTCCAGCTCGGAGAGCTGGGCCGCCTGCCACCCGGTGTTCGCGGTGATGTCGACCCGCACGTAGCGCGTCCGGGTGGCGGGGAAGGACACGGTGACCGTGTTGCCCGACCCCGGACTGAAGGTGTAGGCGGCCGAGCCCTTCAGCGTGCCGAAGCTGGTGCCGTCGGCGCTGCCCTGCACGGAGAGGGTCTGGGAGCGGCTCTCCCAGCCGGCGGGCAGGCGCAGGACGACCTCGTCGATCCGCTCGCTGGTGCCGAGGTCGGTCTGGACCCACTGGGGCAGGCTGCCGCCGCCGCTCTGCCAGTACGTGCCCTGGTTGCCGTCGGTGATGTTGGCCGCGCCGTACTCGCCGTGCGAGCTGCTCGCCGACGCGGGGTCCCCCACGGCGATGTTGGGACCCCCGGCCGCCGAGGCCGACAGCAGCGGCCCTCCCAGCGCCAGGAGACTGGTGGCGACCACGGCGCACAGGGCACGTGATCTCCAGTTCCGGATTCTCATCTGTTCTGTCCCCGATCTCCGCCTCGCGCCGCAGGGCCACGAGGCACGGCTCAGTCGGATGCGCTCATCAGGTGGACACTTGAAGTTCTTCGGCATTTACGCGAAAGCGCTCAGAGAGTTGCAGAGAACTGTCCAGTCGTCCACAGGACGGGCACGGAGAATCAGCGCCGAGCGGGGCGCGTCGGTCCTCGTGAGGACATGCGGGTGGCCACGCACTGGCCTGGAACAGGGACTTTCGCCGACCGCGTCGGACGGCCGCAAGCCACTGCCAGTTCCTGCAAGAAATTTGCGACGCGCGGAGATCGCGGGCAGGATCCCGTTACTTGGGGGATGCCTGGGCGGTGGAGCCGCGGACGACGAGTTCCGGTTCGAAGAGCAGCTCGCCGTGGGGGACTTCGGTGCCCTGGATCTGGGCGCAGAGGAGGTCGACGGCGGCGCGTCCCATGGCCTCGATGGGTTGGCGGACGGTGGTGAGGGGTGGTTCGGTGCAGGTCATGAAGGCGGAGTCGTCGTAGCCGACGACGGAGACGTCGTGGGGTACGTGCAGGCCGCGTCGGCGGGCGGCGCGGACGGCGCCGAGGGCGAGGGGGTCGCTGGCGCAGATGATGCCGGTGACCCCGCGGTCGAGGAGGCGGGAGGCGGCTGCCTGCCCGCCCTCCAGGGAGAACATCGACCGCTCGACGAACTCCTCGGGCAGTGTGGCGCCGATGGCCTGCGCCGCCTCCCGCGCGGCGGCCAGCTTCCGGCGGGAGGGGATGTGGTCGCCGGGGCCGAGCACCAGCCCGATGCGCTCGTGGCCCAGCGACGTGAGGTGCCGCCAGGACTGCTCGACGGCCACCGCGTCGTCACAGGCGATGCACGGGAAGTCCAGGTTCTCGATGGAGGCGTTGATGAGCACGACGGGGATGTTGCGTTCGGCGAGGAGGCGGTAGTGGTCGTGCGGGGCGTCGGCCTGGGCGAAGAGCCCGCCGGCGAAGACGACGCCCGACACCTGCTGCTGGAGGAGCAGTTCGACGTAGTCGGCCTCGGAGACGCCGCCCTTGGTCTGCGTGCACAGCACCGGCGTCAGCCCCTGCTGGGCCAGCGCGCCCCCGATGACCTCGGCGAACGCGGGGAAGATCGGGTTCTGCAGCTCGGGCAGGACCAGCCCCACCAGCCGGGCCCGCTCGCCCCGCAGCTGCGTCGGGCGCTCGTACCCGAGGACGTCCAGCGCGCTCAGCACGGACTGCCGGGTCGCCTCGGACACCCCGGGCTTGCCATTGAGGACCCGGCTGACCGTGGCCTCGCTGACCCCGACCTTCTTCGCCACCTGAGCAAGTCGTCGCGTCACAGGCGCAAGGCTAACGCAAGCCCCGCAAGCGGCTTGCTCGTCGGTCGGAGCGAGGTCGCCACGCCCCGTCGTGCGGCGTGTGCCGCTTCGGTCCGGCAGGTGACGGAGGGTTCAGTCGACCCTGACGCGGGCGACCACCGGGAGGTGATCGCTGCCGGTGGCGGGCAGGGTCCGGATGTGGCCGACGGTCGCGGAACGGGCCATGACCTGATCGATCCGGGCCAGCGGGAAGGAGGCCGGGAAGCTGAGGGCGACCCCCCGCCGGGCCACCTCCAGCCGTGAGGTCAGCGGCTTCAGCGCACGGTCGTGGACCGTGCCGTTGAGGTCGCCCAGCAGAATCACCCGGCGCAGCCTCTCGGCCGCTACGGCGTCACCCAGCAGACCGGCGCTCTCGTCGCGCAGGGACGCCGCGAGGCCGCCGGCCCCGACGCGGACCGACGGCAGGTGCGCGACGTACACGGCGATCTCGGCGCGCGGCGTGCGGACCACCGTGCGCAGTCCGCGGTTCCACTCCCGCGTGAGGCCGCGCGGCTTGATGTCCAGGGGCCGGACGTCGGTGAGCGGGTGCTTCGACCAGAGGCCCACCGTGCCCCGCACCGCCCGGTACGGGTATCGCGCGGCCAGGGTCTCGGTGTAGACGCCGAGGGCGGGGGAGACCAGCTCCTGCAGGGCGATGAGGTCGGGCCCCGCGTCGGCCAGGGCCCGGGCCGTGCCCGCGGGGTCGGTGTTCTCGTCGCTGACGTTGTGCTGCACCACGACGAGGTCGGCGGCGTCCGGCTCGGGCGCGGGCAGGAGCGACGCGCCGAAGAGGTACGTCCAGGCGGTCGCGGGGAGCAGTGCGGCGACCAGCGCGAGCGCGGACCGGCGCAGCAGCGCGAGGGCGAGCGGCACCACGACCGCGAGGCCGAGCCACGGCAGGAACGACTCCAGCAGACTGCCCAGCCCCAGCACCGCGTTGGGAACCAGCCCGTGGAACAGCAGCACAGCCGCCGTGACCACCGCGAACCCGGCGGGCACCCGCCCCCGCGTCCAGAGCGATCCGCCCCGCACCCGTATCCACCGCACCGTCGGTTCCCGTCCGCTCGTCCTTGATCCCAGGACGCGTCATCCAGGGGGTCGGGTTGCGGTCGGCAGGAGCTGGTCGGTGTCCGCGGCGGACTTGGCGAGCAGGGCCAGCATGGCGGACTCGGCGCGGTCGGGGTCCCGGTCACGGACGGCGTCGAGCACCGCGCGGTGACTGGGCACGGGGTCGTCGGCGTCGCCGTGCGCGTGGACCAGCCGGTCGCGTTCCCTGAGGCCGGGCTCGAGAAGGAGGTCCATCCGGCCGAGCAGTTCGTTGCCGCTGGCGGCGAGCAGCGCCCGGTGGAAGGCCGCGTCCGCCTCGACGACCGCGGCGGAGTCCGACGGGGCCCGCCCCAGTGCCTCCAGGGCGGCCCGCAGGGCGGTCAGGTCCGCGTCGGTCCGGTGCAGGGCGGCCCGACGCGCCGCGGCGGGCTCCACGACGGAACGCACGTCGGCGAGGTCGCGCAGCAACTGGGCGCCGTCACCGGTCTCCATCCGCCAGCGGATCACGTCGGCGTCCAGGAGGTTCCAGTGGGCCCGCTCCCTGACGTAGGTACCGCGCTTCTGCCGCGCGTCCGTCAGCCCCTTGCCGGCCAGGACCTTCAGCGCCTCCCGCATGACGGTCAGGCTCACGCCCAGCTCCGCCCCGAGGGCGCCGACGTCCAGGATCTCGCCCTCGGCGAAGACGCCCCCCACGATGCGCGCGCCCAGCCGGTGCACGACCTGTCCGTGCACGCCTCGGCCGGAGTAGGACGCCATGCGGATCTCCTGGTGGTGGACTCGGGACGACGAGGGCCGGCGGGTGCTTGCCGGGGCTCAGCGTAGGGCGCTGCCGGGCGGGGCGTTGAGCAGGGCGAGTTCGTCGCGGTGCGGCAGCCCCTCCCAGTCGCCCCGAGCGGCGACCGCGAAAGCGCCGGTCGTGGCCGCGCGTCGCAATCGGGCGGCCGGTTCCAGGCCGTCCAGGAGACCGGAGAGGTACCCGGCGCAGAAGGCGTCCCCGGCACCGACCGTGTCGACGACCGGCACGCGGTGGGCGGGCTGGTGGAGGTGCCGGCCGTCGGCACCGTACGCGTCGGCGCCGTCGCCGCCCCGTTTGACGACCACTTCGCGGGCTCCGGCGGCCAGCAGTTCCGCCACCCGCGCGGCCTCGTCCGCGTCGTCGTCGCCGGCGATCAGCGGGAGTTCGTCGTCCGAGGCGATCACGGTGTCGATGCCGCCGCGCAGCCGGCGCAGGACACGCGCCGCCTCCTCCGCCGCCCACAGGCGCGCCCGGTGGTTGACGTCCAGCACCACCGTCCAGCCGTGGTCGCGCCCGTACTCGACCGCGTCGGCCACCGTCGCGAGCGGACCGGGGCCCAGGGCGCAGGTGATGCCGGTGACGTGCAGGACGCGCGCGCCCTCGGCCAGCGCGGCGGCCAGGTGCTCGGGCCGCTGACGCGAGGCGGCCGATCCGGTGCGCCAGTAGTGCACGCGCGTGACGTCGCCCGCGAGGCGCTCGCGCATCAGGGCGCCCGTGGGGGCCTCGGGGTCGGTGGTGGCGTGCCGTACGTCGACACCCTCGCCGCGCAGGGTCCGCAGGACGAGGCGGGCCGGTTCGTCGGCGCCCAGCCGGCCCGCCCAGGAGACGCGGTGGCCCAGGCGGGCCAGGCCGACGGCGACGTTGGACTCCGCGCCGGCCACCGCCGTGCGGGCCGGGCTCCCGGTGGTCAGCGGGCCCTCGGTCTGCAGGGACAGCATCGTCTCGCCGAAGGTCAGGACGTCGGCCCTCATGCGCCCGGCTCCTGTCCACCGCACACCGAGCGGAACCGGCGGGCCCGGTCGCGGAGCAGGTCCAGGTCCCCGCCGTGCGCGGCGTCGCCGACCAGCGGCGACCCGACGCCGACCGCGAGGGCGCCGGCCGCGAGGTACTCCGCCGCGAGGTCCGCGTCGACCCCGCCGACGGGCACCAGCGGCATGTCGGGGAACGGGTCGCGCAGGGCCCTGAGGTAGGCGGGCCCTGCGGACGAGGCGGGGAAGAGCTTCACCGCGGTGGCTCCCGCGGCCATGACGGCGACGGCCTCGGTGGGGGTCAGGGCGCCCGCCAGGACGGGCAGCCGCTCCTGCACGGCGGCGGTGACCGCCTCGCCGCCGGCGGGGGTGACCACCCAGGTCGCGCCGGCGTCCCGGGCGCGCAGCAGGTCGTCCCGGGTGACGACGGTGCCGGCCCCGACGAACGCGTCGTCGCCGACCGTGCGGGCCGCCCGGGCGATCACGCCGCAGGCGTCGTCGGTGGTGAGGGAGACCTCGACGAGGCCGACCCCCTCCTCGACGAGCGTCAGCACGGTGCGCAGGGCGGCGTCCGCCGAGCGACCGCGCACGATGGCGGCGAGCCGGTCGCGGCTCAGACGGGCGGTGAAGTCGGTGAGGTCCATGAGGGGCTCCGGTGCGGGGGGACGGTGTGGTGCGGGAGGACGGCCGGGTGCGAACGAGCAACCGGGTGCGGCAGGACGGTCGGGTGGGCGTACGACGGGACGGGGGCCGTCACCATTCGGCGAACGAGCCGTCCGGGTGCCGCCACACCGGCCCCCGCCAGTCGGGGGCGCTGCCGTCGGCCGCCCGCACGGCCCGCTCGTCGACCTCGACGCCCAGGCCCGGCGCGGTGGGGCGCAGGAAGCAGCCGTCGTGGAAGCGGAACACCTCGGGGTCGACGACGTAGTCGAGCACTTCGGCACCCCGGTTGTAGTGGATGCCGATGCTCTGCTCCTGGATGAGGAAGTTGGGGGTGCTGAAGGCGATCTGCAGGCTGGCGGCGAGCGACACCGGCCCCAGCGGGCAGTGCGGGGCGACGGGTACGTCGAAGGTCTCCGCGAGCGCGGCGATCCGGCGCACCTCGGAGATCCCGCCCGCGTGGGAGAGGTCGGGCTGGAGGACGGCGACCCCGGCCTGGAGGGCGGGCAGCACGTCGGTACGGGAGTAGAGGCGCTCGCCGGTGGCGACCGGGACCGGGGAGCCGGCCACCAGGTCCCCCAGCAGGTGGGTGTACTCCGGAAGCACCGGTTCCTCGGCGAAGAGCGGGTTGAAGGGGGCCAGGTGCGGCAGCACCTTGCGCGCGTTGGCGACCGTGAAGCGGCCGTGGAGGTCGAGGGCGAAGTCCCGGTCGGGTCCCAGTACCTCGCGTGCCGCGGCGGCCCGCCCCACGAGGTCGTCGATGTCGCGCGTGGTGGCCAGCCGGTTCATCCTGCCGCTCGCGTTCATCTTGACCGCAGTGAAGCCGGCCTCCACCTGTGCCGCGACGGCGTCCGCCACCTCGCCGGGCTCGTCGCCGCCCACCCAGCTGTAGGCGCGGACGCGGTCGCGCACCGGGCCGCCGAGCAGCACGTGGACCGGCGCGCCGAACCGCTTCCCCGCGATGTCCCACAGGGCCTGGTCGAGTCCCGCGACGGCGCTGGAGAGCACCGGCCCGCCCCGGTAGAACGAGCCCTTCGTCATGACCTGCCAGTGGTCCTCGATGCGCGACGGGTCCTGTCCGACGAGGAGTTCCGCCAGTTCGTGCACCGCGGTGCGTACGGTGGCCGCCCGGCCCTCGACGACCGGCTCGCCCCAGCCGACGATCCCCTCGTCGGTCTCGACCCGGCACAGCAGCCACCGGGGCGGGACGGCGAAGGTCTCGACGCGGGTGATCCTCATGGGGGCTCCTGAGCCGGGTCGGGAGAGGAACGATCAGGCGCCCCGATTAAATGTTAATTAATGAGTCTTGCCAAGGGGTCGTCTGCCGCCCGGGCCCGGGCTACGCCGCCGGGTCGACGGGGACGCCCAGTCGGTCGGCCACGGTGGTGAGGGCTGCGCCCAGCGGGAGCGCGACGCGGGTGAGGGCGTGGCCGTCGCCCCGGGTCGGGTCCTGGTTGACGATCAGCACGGGCTTCCCGGCCTGCGCCGCCTGGCGGACGAAGCGGAGCCCGGACATGACCGTCAGCGAGGAGCCCAGGACCAGCAGCGAGGTGGCCTGGCGGACCAGGGCCCGGCAGTGCTCGACCCTCGCCGCGGGAACGGCCTCGCCGAAGAACACCACGTCCGGCTTGAGGACGCCGCCGCAGCGCGCGCAGGGCACCACACGGAAGTCCCCGACCTGCTCGTCGCTCAGGTCGGCGTCACCGTCGGGATTGATGCCGGCGGCCACCGGTGCGAAGCCGGCGTTGGCCTCCTCCAGTCGCCGGGCCAGTTCGCGGCGCGGGCTGAGGGCGCCGCAGGAGAGGCAGACGACCCGGTCCAGGCTTCCGTGCAGTTCCACGACGTCCTCGCCGCCGGCGGCCTGGTGCAGACCGTCCACGTTCTGCGTGATCACCCCGCCGAGCAGGCCGTGCCGCTCGAACGCGGCCACGGCCCGGTGCCCGGCGTTGGGGCGGGCGCGGCCGAAGGTGCGCCAGCCGAGGTGGCTGCGGGCCCAGTACCGGCGCCGGGCCTGGGCGCCGGCCGTGAAGTCCTGGTAGGTCATCGGGGTGTGCCTGCTCAGGCTGCCGCCCTCTCCCCGGTAGTCGGGGATGCCCGACTCCGTGGAGATCCCCGCCCCGCTGAGCACGAGCACGCCCCCGGCGCCCAGCGCCTCGACGACCGGTTCCAGGTCCGCGGTGCCCGGCGGCAGGCCCTCCGTCGGGGTCCAGCTCAAGGTGGGACGCATGCGCATGCACCCAGGGTACGGAACGGGCCGCCACCCGCTTCCGCGGTCGCCCTGCCGACGCCCTGTCGTGCGCGGGGCGCCCGCGCGGCCCGGTGGCGGTCGCCGGGGCGGCCCAGGCGGCGTCCGTCCGGGGCCGTACGGCCCCGGACGGACGCCGCTCGGCTCATGCGGTGTGGATCTCCCACGCGGCGCGCACGGCGGACTCCACGGCCCCCTCGATCCAGGCCGGCTTGACCGACGTGTGGTCCCCGGCGAAGTGCAACGGTCCTTCGCGGGCGGGGATGGCGGGCAGCAGTTCCGTGTGCTGACCGGGCAGGAGCACGGACGCCTCCCCGTAGGCGTAGGGGTCGCGCAGCCAGCTCTGGGTGCGGCCCGCGCCCGTGTAGAAGACCTCGATGCGGCGGCCGTAGACCTGCTGGAGGCCGCACAGCGCGTGCGGGTACCGGGCGTCGTCGTCCAGGGAGTCCCAGCGCAGGGCGTCGTCCGCCCAGCTGTACGAGGCCAGGACCACGCCGCCCGCGCTGCCGGGGACCGGATGGGAGGGGTGGAACATGAACCGGTTGGCGTTGTCCGACACCGAGCCGCCGCCCACGACGTCGACCGCCTCCGGCTGCTCGCGCGTGATCGAGCGGTTGGCGGCGTAGTGGGTGCGCTGACCCGCGGTGATGTGCCCGGAGGGCACGGACGGATGGGCGCCGAGCAGACTGCCGTCGTCGGCGGCGCGACCGGTGCGGTAGGCGTCGTACAGACCCGGGTCGACGGCCCGCAGCTCCCGTTTCCAGTCGGCCTCGTCGAACTCCCACCAGCGACGGCTGAACTCCAGGAGGACCTTCGTCGCGCTGTCGTAGTGCAGTTCGCACACCGCCCGCCGCTTGCCGTACGACATCGGCGGGTCGATCTGGACGTGGCGCAGCCCGGAGAACGGCACCGTGACCACGGCGACGTCCGCGGTGAACTGCTCGCGCACGACGGGGCCGCCGCGGCCCTCGGAGACCGTGTCCACCCACACGTGCGGCCCCTTGGCCCGGACGTGGCCGGCGTCCGGCGAAGGGCGGTCGGGGTGGTGGTACTGGATGCGCGTGACCCGGCGGTCGAAGCGCACGTCCTTGCGCACCCGTTCCAGCAGGGCGTCCGGCAGTACGGCCGTGCCGCCCTCCAGCTCGTAGAAGGGGGTGTCGGGGCTGATGAGGGAGGAGCCGATGAAGCTGTGGATGAAGGACAGGGGGAGGCGTGAGGTGAGGTTCTCCAGGGTGCCGATCAGGTCGATGGTCCGCTCGTCCAGGCCGGCCTCCTCGGTCAGGAAGCGGAACATCGACCAGTCGCCGAACCGCTGCACCACCCGGGCCCAGCCCCGCAGCCGCTCCGGCAGCGGCTTGTCGACCCGCTTCCCGTCGCGGTCCAGGTGACTGAACTCGTCGCGCACCGGGTCCAGCGCGGAGCGCAGGATGGCGGCGGCGGGGGTGTCCCAGTGTGCCTTGGGGACGCCGAAGGACCGGTTCACGCGCCGGGGCGCACGGGCGTAGTCGGCGCGCCGGACCCGGATGCCGTTGACGTGGATCCAGGTGCGGTGGGCGGGACGTCCCTCGCTGTCGACGTCGACGTAGTGGAAGCGCCGCTTCTCCAGGCCGAACCTGTCGATCAGCTCCATCACCAGGGGATGGCTGCCCGGGATGCGCATCGCGCCCGCCTCGGCGTACTGGCGGGGGTCGGCGAAGGGCTGCTCGGCGCGCTCGTGACCCCCGCTGCGGAAGGTCTTGACGCGCCCGCCCGCCCGGTTGCCGTTGGCCTCCAGCACCGTCACCCGGTGGCCCGCGTTCCGCAGCAGCCAGGCGGCCACCAGTCCGGCCGGGCCGGCCCCGACGACCAGGACGTTCTTCGGTCGGGTCCGCCGCTGAGCGGGCAGCCCCTTCTGGAGGACGCTCCGGTAGCGCGGGACCAGCGGGCGGTCGTCGGCGTCCAGTACGAGCAGTGCGCGGGCGACGGCCAGGCACCGGTCGAAGTCGGTCTCCCGTCCGGCGGCAGGGACGGCGGGCGCTGCGGGGGCGGCACCGACGGCCGGTGCGGCCGGTGCGGGCCGGGCCGCGGCGACGCCGCCGGTCAGGGCAGTGGCCGCGGTGGCCGCGCCGGCCACCGCCGCGAAGCTCCTACGGGAGACGCCGCCGTCTGAACGCATCGCTGCGTGATCTTCGGTCATGGCGGCCTTTGTACCGGCGGCCGTGCCAGGGCGTCCGGCCTTCGCTCCGGCGTTGACACGAAGGAGCTAAACGGTGGCGGGCCCTGACGTCATGGCTGGTCGGCCGCCGCGAGGGGTCCCGGGAAACCCGAAGGGATGAACGCCGCGCGAACGCCGTCGGACGCGGTGGCCGGTCCCGCACACTGCGACGGGTGTGACCGAGGCCGTGCACTCCGGCGGGCCTGCGCGGCACATCGCGTACGCGAGGCCGACGCGGCCCGCGGGAGTGCGACGCGATGGAGGGGGAAGGGTGGCGCAGCGGCGCACTCCGTTGGGTGACAGAGCCCGCTACTGGTTCGACAGCACGCTGGCCCGCGGCGCCGCCGCTCTCGTCGGCTGGATGGCCTTGCTGTGCCTGGCCGTCGTCGTACCGGCCAGCGCGGTGGTGGTGTGGACCGACCCCGACGCGCCGGCGTCCCCGGCGGACCGGCTCGCGGAGGTGTGGCGGCTCACCGGGGAGACCCTGCGGCTGGGCGGGGCGACGGGCACGCCGCTGCGGGTGATGATGTCGGTGCTGCTCGCGCTGGTCACCCTGCTGTACGTCTCGACGCTCGTCGGCCTGGTCACGACGGCGCTCACGGAGCGCCTCACCGCGTTGCGCCGGGGCCGTTCCACCGTGCTCGAACACGGGCACGCCGTGGTCCTGGGCTGGTCGGAGCAGGTCTTCACCGTGGTGAGCGAACTGGTGGCCGCCAACGCCAACCAGCGGCGGGCCGCGGTGGCGGTGCTGGCCGACCGCGACAAGACCCTCATGGAGGAGGCCCTGAGCACGAAGCTGGGCTCCGTCGGCCGTACGCGGCTGATCTGCCGCAGCGGTCCCCCCACCGACCCCGCCGTGCTTCCCCTGACCAGCCCGGCCACGGCCGGTGTCGTGCTGGTCCTGCCGCATGACGAGCCCGAGGCCGACGCCGAGGTGGTCAGGACGCTGCTGGCGCTCAGGGCGGCCCTGGCGGGGGTGGCGCACCGTCCGCCCGTCGTCGCCGCCGTCCGGGACGAGCGGTACCGCCTGGCCGCCCGTCTCGCCGCCGGGCCGGGCGGCATCGTGCTGGAGAGTGACACCGTCACCGCCCGGCTGATCGTCCAGGCCGCCCGCCGCCCCGGGCTCTCCCTCGTCCACCAGGAACTCCTCGACTTCGCCGGCGACGAGTTCTACCTGGTCGGCGCGGGGTCCCTGACCGGCCGCCCGTTCGGTGACGCGCTGTTGTCGTACCCCACGTCGAGCGTGGTCGGGCTGGTGCGCGCGGGCACCCCGCTGCTGAGTCCGCCGCCCGAGACGTCCCTCGCCCCGGGCGACCTGCTCGTCGTCATCACCGAGGACGACGACACGGCCTGGACGGCCGACTGCGCGGAGCTGGTCGAGGAGGCGGCGATCGCCTCCGGACCGCCGACGCCGGCCCGAGCCGAGCGCGTCCTCCTGCTCGGCTGGAACCGCCGGGCACCGCTGATGGTCGACCAGTTGCGCCGCCGTGCCCTGCCCGGATCCGTCATCGACGTGGTGGCGGAACCCGGCGAGGTGACGGGCCGTCAGGTGGGGGAGTCCGGCGAGGGCGACGGTACCGGCCTGAGCCTGACGCTGCACCACGGCGACATCACCCGCCCGGAGACCCTGCGACGCCTGGACGTCCACTCCTACGACAGCGTGATCGTGCTCGGCCGGGACCCCGACCGCGGACAGCCGTCGGAGGACCCCGACAACCGCACGCTCGTCACCCTCCTGCTGCTGCGCCGGCTGGAGGAGACCAGCGGGCGTGAACTGCCGGTGGTCACCGAGCTGATCGATGACCGCAACCGGCCCCTGGCCCCCATCGGTCCGGGAGCCGACGTGATCATCAGCGGCAAGCTCATCGGCCTGCTCATGGCGCAGATCTCCCAGAACCGGCACCTGGCGGCGGTCTTCGAGGAACTGTTCTCCGCGGACGGCGCCGGGGTCCGCCTGCGGCCGGCCGAGGACTACGTGCCGACCGGGCGCGAGACGACCTTCGCCACGGTGGTGGCCGCGGCACGGCGCCGCGGCGAATGCGCCATCGGCTACCGGAGCCTGGACGACTCGACGACGAGCCCCGGCTACGGAGTGCGGATCAATCCGCCCAAGGACGAGCGGCGCCGCTGGGCGGCCGGGGACGAAGTGGTCGTCATCGGCGCGGACTGACGGACGGCCGCGCGAACCGTCGGTGACGAGCCCTCGGTCATCACCATTGCCGACGGCAACGCACCTCGCTATGTTAATCGGAAATCACATCTGTGCGGCGAGGGCCATCACGCCTCGGACGCGCACATCGCAGGTCTGCGAGTGCACCTGGAACCATCTGTCCCCTCAGGGAAGCAGGTAAGTCAATGGAGAACCTCAGCAGGCGAAAGGCCCTGTCGCTCGGCGTCGCACTCGGCATCGTGGGCGTGACCAACCCCGTCCAGGCGTGGGCGTCGACGGGCACGGCGGGCAGAGCCGCCGCGGGGACCGGTCCGGAGTGGATCTGGGACGAGGCGGCGGATCCGCTGATGGCCTCGATGCTCGACAAGGGACACGTGCCGGCGATCAACACCGCGTGGGCGTCCTGGGTGAACAACGACGACCCGCTGCCGGGGGGCCTGCCGGCCGAGTTCACCGCGTACCTGCGGCAGGTCAACCGGCTGCCCTCGTGGGCGGACCCCGTCAAACTGGCCCGCGCCGCCGACTTCAACCGGCGCAGGGACACGTACCTCTTCATGCTGTACGGCCTCGGCAGCGGCATCATGAGCACCGTGATCCCGCGCGAGGCCAAGAGCGTCTACTGGTCGGCGGGCGGCGCCGACATGCAGGACCGGGCGGCCAAGACGTTCACCTTCGGCTACGACCTGGCCGAGCTGGGCGCCTTCGAGCCCAGGGGCCAGTTCGTCGTCACCGCCAACAAGACCCGCGTGGTGCACGCCGCGGTCCGTCACCTGCTGCCGCAGTCGCCGCACTGGCGGGCCGTCGCCGACGAGACCATACCGATCAGCGCCGCCGACATCCTGGTCACCTTCCACAGCCTCGGCACCTACGTCCACCGGAAACTGCTCGACTGGAGGATTCCGTACCCGGCGGCGGACCAGGAGGCGTTCCTGCACTCGTGGCAGGTCGCGGTCCACCTGCTGGGGGTGCCCTACGAGCACATCCCCCGGACCTGGGCGGCCGCCGAGAAGCAGTCGGCGCAGCTGCTCACCCCGATCCTCTCGCCGTCGACCGAGGGCATCGCGCTGGCCGAGGAACTGCTCGGACTGACCGCGCAGATCGACCTCGGTGTCACGCGCGGGTTCCTGAACGAGTTCGTGCGCTACGTCCTCAGTGACGACGTCGGCGACTGGCTGGGGCTGAAGCGCGACTACGCGTCGGCGGCCCTGGTCCGCACCGCGTGGCCGGCGTTCATCCTGTTCCGCGAAGGGCTCTCGCCCGTGATGCCCGGCACCTTCTACATGTTCGACCAGTTCGTACGCGCCCTGGCCATGCTGTTCCTCAACAAGGGGACCTCGGGGAAGACCACCCCCATCACGATCCCCACCGGCAACAGGCGGGGCTGAGCGGACGGTCCGGCCCACCCGCCTCCTTCCCGCGGCACCGGGACCGGCGGCGGGACCGGCGGCGGGCGTCGGGGTGGCTCGCACGGGAGAGAGCCTCACGCGCGTGCCGCCCTGTCCTCGTCCCGCGCCGCCCCGTCGTCTCCTGGCCGCGACGGGCGTTCACACACCCAGCGCACCCACGACCAGGGCAGTCACGGCCGCACGATGGTCGGGGCTGTCACGCCACCGCAGTCTGCGCCCCGCCTCGACCACCACCCCGAACCCCGCGTGCACCAGCACCCGGGCCTGGCGCGGATCCAGTTCCGGGCGGGTCAGCCGCACCTGCTGCTCCCAGACGGCGATGTGGTTGCGCTGCGCGAGGACCAGGGGCCGCCGCAGGTCTGCCGGCACGCCGGCGAGCTCGGCCTCGGCGACGCTGTTCAGCTCGGTGCACTCGAAGCAGTAGGCCACGTACGTCGCCGCCAGCGCCACGACGGCGTCGTGCGGGTCGGTCACCTCGTGCAGGCTCTGCTCCACCCCCTGGGCCAGCAGTCCCGCCGCCTGGAGGCAGGCCTCGGCCAGGATGTCGACCTTGCCGGGGTAGTGGCGGTAGAGCGCGGAGGGGGTCAGCCCCACCGCCTCGGCGATCTGCCCGTTGGTGACGTTGGCGAACCCGTCCCGGGCGAACAGCGGGATGGCCGCCGCGAGGATCTCCGCGCGGCGCGTGCGCGGCACCGGCCGGACCGGCAGCCGTACGGAATGCGCGGCGGGCCGGCCGGCCACCGGATCGGTCGCCGCCACCCGCAGCGCGGAGGCCAGCAGCAGGCTCTCGGCCCGCCGCCCGGCGATGGACGTGTGGTGCATCGAGATGGAACCGATCGCACCGAGGGCCGCCGTGGCCCGCAGCCGCTCGTCGGGCAGCGGGCGCTCGCGCTGGACCGCCTCGTCGACCCGCCCGACGAGGCGGGCGAACTTCACCCCGAGACGCCGGCGGTCCTCACGGTCGAGGTAACGGGCCTCCCACCGGTACACGCCGCCCGAAGCGCGGTGCGCGACGGCGACCCGGGTGATGGCGGTGAGCACCTCGGACAGGGCCGCCTCGGCCGGCACCTCGTCGAGGGCGGCGACCAGCCGGTCCACCATGACATGGGCGCACTCGGCGAACAGCGCGTACTTGTTGGGGAAGTGCCGGTAGAGAGCGGCCGCGGTGATCCCCACGCCGGCGGCGACCTCCTCCATGGACGCCTTGTGGTAGCCGCGCTCGCTGAAGACCCGCCCCGCCGCGTCGACGATGAGCTGCTTGCGGTTGCGGGGCCGCGTGGCCGCGGCCGGACCGGCGGTCGCCCCGGGACGGGCGGGTGGGGAGGCGGGAGCCATGCGCAGCAGTCAATCACACGCCGTCAGCGGTCCGTCCCCCTCGGCACGGACCACCCGGGGCACGCCCCTACGGCCACCGCGTGCCGGTCACGAGGGTGCGGTGCCGGCCGCTCCGGGGGCGTGTGTCGATGCCCGCGGGGGCGCGAGGTGGGGGCCTCTGCGAGGGGCGGTGTCCGGGGCCCGGAGGACGCGGTGCCGACGTCCGAGGGCGGGCCGGGACGCGCACCCCGGTACCGCGGCTCCCGGCGACGGCACGGTGCCTCAGGCGAAGGTGAGGACCGGCTTGACCACGCTCCCGTCCTCCATGGCCGCCACGGCCGCGCCGATGTCCTCGAACGGGAACGTGGTGACCAGCCGGTCGAGGGGGAAGAGGCCACGCCTGTGCAGGCCGATCAGCTCGGGCAGGAAGCGGCGGGGGTCGGAGTCCCCCTCGATCAGCCCGTGCACCCGGACGCCCTTGGCGAGCAGCGTCCCCACGTCGAACGCCACCTCACCACCCAGGCCGAGAAGGGCCAGTGCGCCGCGCGGGCGCAGCGCGCCGACGGCTTGGCGGGCCGTCTCGGGACGGCCGGTGGTGTCGACGACGTGGTGCGCGCCACCGCCGGTCAGCTCGTGCAGGGCCGCCACCAGACCGTCCCCGGGGGCCAGGGCCGCCGCGGCGCCGAGCCCGGTGGCCAGGGCGCGGCGGGAGGCGACCGGGTCGACGGCCACCACCGGGTCGCAGCCCACGGCCACCGCGGCCATCAGCGCGCTGAGACCGACCCCGCCCGCGCCCAGGACGACCAGGGAGGAGCCCGGCTCGGGGCGCAGCCGGTTGAGTACGGTGCCCGCGCCCGTCTGGCCTCCGCAGCCCAGCGGCGCGACCACCGACGCGGGCAGATCGGCGGGCACCTTGACCACGCCGCGGCAGTGGACGACGGCGTGGGTGGCGAAGCTGGACTGGCCGAAGAAGCCCGCGCGGAGCGGCTCGCCGCCGACGGAGAGCGGAGTGGTGCCGTCCGGGCGGCCGCCGGAGAAGTTCCTCGCCCGCGCGTCGTGGCAGTAGGCCGGCTGGTCGGCCGCGCACTGCTCGCAGGCGCCGCAACTGGCGAAGGTGAGGCAGACGTGGTCGCCGGGTGCGACCCCCGTCACCTCCGGGCCCACCGCTTCGACCCGGCCCGCGCCCTCGTGTCCGAAGACCATCGGGGTGAGCCGGCGGGGCCAGGCGTCCCGCATCCCCAGGTCGGTGTGGCAGACCCCCGCCGCGGTCATCCTCACCAGCACCTCGTCCGGCCGCGGGTCCTCCAGGTCCGCGTCCCGGACGGCGAACGGGGCGCCCGGCGCCGCGGTGACCGCCGCGCGGACGCGTCTCACGAGCCCGCGCCGGCCCGTGCGCCCTCGTGCGAGGACTCCGGAGCGCGCTCGAGGAAGAAGTAGTAGTAGGGGCCCTCGGCCGGAACTCCCTTGGCGTTCATGATTCCCATCAGCGTGGTGTCGTCCACCCACTTGAAGTGGTCGAGGACCGGCCTGCCGTCGTAGACCATGGTGGCCGTCGCCTCGCCGCGGAACTCGACGGTCCACAGGCTGGCCTCGCCCTGGCCCAACTCGCGGTTGGAGTACAGCGCGCCCTCCGCGTCGCGGCAGATCAGCGGCTTGGCGTCGTGCACGGAGGTGAACGTCTTGCCGTACCAGTCGGCCTGCGCCAGCACGCCGTTGAGCGGGTGACCGGTGTCGAACTCGCCGCCCTTCCACTCACCGAGGATCTCCTCGGGGCGGGCGGTGGGCAACACGGTCCAGATGTCGTCGAGTTCGGCGGCGGCGACGCGCCCGTCCGCCTTCCTGAGCTGCTGGAAGCGGGCGCGGGCCTCGGGCAGGTCCATGCGGGTGTCCTCTCGGC
Source organism: Streptomyces sp. NPDC041968 (assembly GCF_055589025.1). NCBI lineage: Bacteria > Bacillati > Actinomycetota > Actinomycetes > Kitasatosporales > Streptomycetaceae > Streptomyces > Streptomyces sp. NPDC041968. Next base: position 265,294 of record NZ_JBVJCB010000007.1, read on the forward strand.
TGGAGTCGCGGAGGGTCTTGGGGGAGGGGGGAAGGGAGACGCGGTGTCCCGCGTCTCAGCGCGGCACGGGCGGTGCGGTGTCCCGGTCGGCGGGAGCCGGGGCGGGGGAGGGGACGCGCGGCGAGGAGCGCCGGGGGAGCGGCAGCGTCGTGGCGCCGGTGACCACGCCGGGGTGGCCCACGGTGCCGAGGCTGAGCAGGACGTGGCGTTCGGCGACCTCCTCGGCGCTGAGGGGGCCGTCGGCGCGGAACCAGTTGGCGACGCCCTGGCACATGATGAGCACCGAACGCACGGCGTCGGCCGGGATCGGAGTGGTGAAGACGCCCTGCGCCCGGCCCGCCTCGACCGTGTCCAGCAGCATGTGTTCGAGGTAGTCGCGCAGAGCGACGTAGCGTGCCCGGTTCTCGGGCTCCAGGCTGCGGATCTCGGTGTCCAGGAAGGCCAGCCGCCGTCGGTGCGCCATGTACAGCACGATCGACTCGACCATGCCGCTGAACCGGGCCAGCGGGTCGTCCCCGCCCTCGCCGGCCGCGGACCGGCAGCGGTCCAGGACGTCCTTGATGGAGGTCTCCAGCAGGGTGGCCAGCAGGGCCTGCTTGTTCGCGTAGTGGTAGTACAGCGCGGGCACGGTGACACCGACCCGGCCGGCGATGTCCCGGACCGAAGTGCCGTGGTAGCCCTGCTCGTTGAAGGCCTCCATGGCGTGCAGCAGGATCGGGTGCAGGTCCAGCGGTCCGTAGGAGCGCCAGTGTGCCGCCGGCGTGGGGTCCTGGCTCGGCTCGGTGTTCAACGGCTCTCCTCGGGACGGACGGCGGTCGGCCACATGGTACGGCCGCGTCTGCGGAAAATCTCCCTCAAGGGTACTTAGCGATCGTTCATGAGATTCCGGCGAACCTCCCTCCGCCTGAGGTCACTTCCCCGACGTGATCCCTTGAAAACTCGACCTGTCAGGGGAGTTGACCGGTCGCCGTCCCGCTCCTACGTTTTAGCGAACGCTCAGTAAGTCCTCGGTCGAGCCGGCGGTGCGTCCGCCGTGCTCCGGGAAAGGAACCCATGAGCCCTCACCGCCCCGACCCTCCCGGCCCTCGCACGGCGGGACCGCTCGACGGCGTGCGCGTGGTCGAACTGGCGGGGATCGGCCCCGGCCCGTTCGCCGCGATGCTCCTCGCCGACCTGGGCGCCGACGTGGTGCGCGTGGACCGCCCCGGCCCCTCGCCGCTCGGCGGCGCTCCCTCCCACGACGTGACCAACCGCAACAAGCGCTCCGTGGTGGTCGACCTGAAGACTCCCGAGGGACCGCGGACCGTGCGGGCGCTGGCCGCACGCGCCGAGATCCTGCTGGAGGGGTACCGTCCCGGTGTCGCCGAGCGGCTCGGGATCGGACCCGAGGAGTGCACGGCCGTCAACCCCGCGCTGGTGTACGGCAGGATGACCGGCTGGGGCCAGCACGGGCCCCTCGCGCCCCGGGCCGGACACGACGTCGGGTACATCGCCACCGCCGGAGCCCTCTCCATGATCGGCGCACCGGACGGGCCACCCGCCCTCCCCGTCAACCTGCTGGGCGACTACGCGGGCGGCTCCCTCTACCTGGCCACCGGCGTCCTCGCCGCGCTGCTCACCGCCCGTGCCACCGGCCGCGGCCAGGTGGTGGACGCCGCGATCGTGGACGGCACCGCGCACCTGACCGCCATGTTCTGGGGCATGCTCGCCGAGGGCACCTGGCGCGACGCCCGCGGCCGCAACCTGCTGGACGGAGGCTGCCCCCACTACGGCGTCTACGAGACCGCCGACGGCGGCTGGATGGCCGTCGGCGCCCTGGAACCGCAGTTCTACGCGGTGTACGTAACCCTCCTGGGCCTGGACGGCGAGGAGCTGCCCGACCGCGCCGACCCGCGCAACTGGCCCGAGCTGCGCGCCCTGTTCACCGCGCGGTTCAAGACCGCCACCCGAAAGGAGTGGACGGCCGTCTTCGAAGGCACCGACGCCTGTGTCGCACCCGTGCTCTCGCTGCACGAGGCGGCCGGCCACCCGCACCTGAGCGGACGCGGTACCTACACCGAGGCGTTCGGCGTCACCCAGCCCGCCCCGGCCCCCCGCTTCTCCCGCACCCCCGGCACCCTCCGGCGCCCGCCGGCCGTGCCCGGTGCCCACACCCCCGATGTGGCCCGCGACTGGGACGTACCCGAACTGCTGAGGGACCACCGCTGATGGAACTGTCCTCCCCCCTCGCCTACGCCGGCGATCCGCGCGCCGCCGCGGACCGGGCCGCCGCCCTGGAGTCCGCGGGCCTCGACGCCGTGTGGGTGGCCGAGGCCTACGGCTTCGACTCCCCGACCGTCATGGGGTACCTGGCCGCGCGGACCGAGCGGATGCGGATCGGCTCGGCGATCCTCAACGTCTACTCGCGCACCCCCGCTCTGATCGCCCAGACCGCCGCCGGACTCGACGCCCTCACCGGCGGCCGCGCCCTGCTCGGCATCGGCGCCTCCGGGCCGCAGGTCGTCGAGGGCTGGCACGGCCGCCGCTACGACCGCCCGCTGGGCCGCACCCGCGAGGTGATCGAGCTGTCCCGGCGGATCTGGCGGCGTGAGGTGATCGAGCACCACGGCATCACCGACCTGCCCCTGCCGCCGGAGAAGGGAGGCACGGCCGGCAAGCCGCTCAAGCTGCTGAACCACCCGGTCCGGGACACCGTCCCCGTTCACGTCGCCGCCCTAGGCCCGGCCAACGTCCGGATGACCGCCGAGATCGCCGACGGATGGCTGCCCTTCCTCTACGTCCCCGAGCACGCCGCCGAGGTCTGGGGCGGGCCACTCGCCGAGGGCACCGCGCGGCGCGATCCCGCGCTCGGGCCGCTGTCCGTCGTAGCGGGCGGGCTCCTCGCCGTCGGCGACGACGCCGAGGCCGTCCGCGACCTGATGCGTCCCACCGTCGCCCTGTACGTCGGCGGCATGGGCGCGCCGGGCCGCAACTTCTATCACGACCTGCTCTGCTCCTACGGATACGAGGCCGCCGCGGCCGCCGTCCAGGAGCACTACCTCGCCGGCCGCAAGAAGGACGCGGAGGCCGCCGTCCCGGCCGAACTGCTGGAGCGGCTGTGCCTGGCCGGCCCCGAGGGCTACGTCCGCGACCGCGTCGAGGTCTTCCGCGAGGCGGGCGTGACGATGCTCAACGTCACCCCCGTCGGTCCCGACCCCGCTCGGCTGATCGAGCGCGTGAGGAGTTGGCTGTGACACTGGAACGCCGTCTGTACGGTCCCGACCACGAGGCATTCCGCGAGACGGTGCGGGCCTTCCTCACCAAGGAGGTGGCCCCGCACCACGAACGCTGGGAGAGGGAAGGCGTCGTCGACCGCGAGGTCTGGCGCTCGGCCGGCCGGCAGGGCCTGCTCGGCATGGCCGTGGCAGAGGAGTACGGAGGCGGCGGCACCGACGACTTCCGGTACAGCGCCGTCCTCATCGAGGAGTTCGCCCGCGCCGGAGCCTCCGGGCTGGCCCTGAGCCTGCACAACGACATCGTCGGCCCGTACCTGACCCGGCTCGCCGACGAGGAGCAGAAGCGCCGCTGGCTGCCCGGCTTCACCTCCGGCGACCTCGTCACCGCCATCGCCATGACCGAACCCGGCGCCGGCTCCGACCTCCAGGGCATCCGCACCACCGCCACCGACGAGGGCGACCACTACCTGCTCAACGGAGCCAAGACCTTCATCTCCAACGGCATCCTCGCCGACCTCGTCGTCGTGGTCGCCCGCACCACCCCCGAGGGCGGCAGCGGCGGACAGAGCCTGCTGGTCGTCGAGCGCGGAACGGAGGGCTTCGCACGCGGCCGCAACCTCGACAAGATCGGCCAGAAGGCCCAGGACACCGCCGAACTGTTCTTCGACGACGTGCGGGTCCCCAAGGAGAACCTGCTGGGGGAGGAGAACCAGGCCTTCACCTACCTCATGGGCAACCTGGCTCAGGAACGCCTGGCCATCGCCATCGGCGCCGCCGCCGCGGCGGAGGAGATCCTCGACGTCACCACGCGGTACGTCAAGGAACGCGAGGCCTTCGGCAGACCGCTGTCCGGCCTCCAGCACATCCGCTTCGAGATCGCCGAGATGGCCACCGAGACCGCCGTCACCCGGACCTTCGTCGACCGGTGCGTCACCGAGCACGGCCAGGGACGGCTCGACGCCGTGCACGCCTCGATGGCCAAGTGGTGGGCCACCGAACTGCAGAAGCGCGTCGTCGACCGCTGTCTCCAACTGCACGGCGGCTACGGCTACATGAGCGAGTACCGCGTCGCCCGGGCGTTCCTCGACAGCCGGGTCCAGACCATCTACGGCGGCACCACCGAGATCATGAAGGAGATCATCGGCCGCTCGCTGCTCCACTGAGTCCGCACCGGACCCGCACCACCGCCGGTCGCCCAAACGCGGTGTCCGCGACCTCCGACCCACCCGACCCGGAAGGCACCCAAGGTGAGCACCGATGCGTACGTGTACGACGCGATCCGCACCCCGCGCGGACGCGGCAAGGCCGGCGGGGCCCTGCACGGCACCAAACCGGTCGACCTGGACACGGCCTTCGTGGTGGCGGCCGGGTACCTGACGGAACTGGTCACCGGGCAGATCACCAAGAACAGGATCCAGGGGTACTTCTTCGACCTCCAGGCGGTCGACTCCGGTGCCGGCCGGCCGGCGGACGTCGCACCGCGCGGGGTGACCCGGGTGGGCGTGCTCGGGGCGGGCATGACGGGCGCGGGCATCGCCCACTCCTGTGCCCGGGCCGGGCTCGACGTCGTACTGAAGGACGTCTCCGCCGAGGCGGCGGCGCGGGGCCGGGCGCACTCCGAGCGGCTGTGCGCCCGAGCGGTGTCCCGCGGCCGGGTCACCCGGGAGCAGGCGGACGCCCTGCTGGCCCGCATCACCGCGACCACCGACGTCCGGGACCTGGCCGGCTGCGACGCCGTGATCGAGGCCGTCTTCGAGGACACGGGTGTCAAGCACAAGGTGTTCCAGGAGGTGCAGGAGGTCGTCGCGCCGGACGCGCTGCTGTGCTCGAACACCTCCACCCCGCCCATCACCGTCCTCGCCAAGGGGGTCCGGCGGCCGCGGGACCTCGTCGGCCTGCACTTCTCCTCACCGGTCGACAGGATGCCGCTGGTGGAGATCGTCAAGGGTGAGGAGACGGGGGACGAGGCGCTGGCGCGGGCCTTCGGCCTGGTGCGCCGGCTCGGCAAGACGCCGATCGTGGTCAACGACTCGCGCGGGTTCTTCACCTCCCGTGTCATCGGCCGCTTCCTCGACGAGGGCGTCGCCATGGTGGGGGAGGGCATCGAGCCGGCCTCCGTCGAGCAGGCCGCCGCCCAGGCCGGCTACCCGGCCAAGGTCCTCGGCCTGATGGACGAACTCACCCTCACCCTCCCGCGCCGGATCCGCGAGGAGAACCGCAGGGCGGCCGAGGCGTCGGGCCGCACGTGGCAGCCGCACCCCGCGGACGCGGTGGTGGACCGCATGATCGACGCGTTCGGCCGCCCCGGCCGGTCCGGCGGCGCGGGCTTCTACGACTACGTCGACGGCACGCGCACCGGGCTCTGGCCGGGGCTGCGCGAACACTTCACCGATCCGGCGAGGCAACCGGCCGACCTGACCGAGCTGATGGACCGGATGCTCCTCGTCGAAGCCCTGGACGCGGTGCGCTGCCTGGAGGAGGGGGTGCTGGCCTCGGTCGCGGACGCCAACGTCGGCTCGCTGCTCGGCATCGGATTCCCACCGTGGACGGGCGGCGTCCTGCAGTACCTCAACGGCTATGACGGCGGCGCCCGGGTCGGGACCGGGCTGCCGGGCTGCGTGGCCCGCGCGCGGGAGCTGGCCGCACGACACGGCGAGCGCTTCGCCCCGCCCGAACTGCTGCTGCGCAAGGCCGAGCGGGGGGAGACCTTCACCGACCGCTGATCCCGTCAGAGGGGGCCCGCCCGGTGGCTCCGGCCGGAAGTGCGCGGCTGCCGACCGGTTCCCGGGGGTCGGACGATTCCCGGTGACTTCCGGTTCCGAGTGTCGGCCGTGTGCTGAGCGTCGGCCGGCTCCCACGTGTCGGCCGTGTCCCGAGCGTCGGCCGGCTCCCGAAGGCAGGGCCGATTCTCCCTGGCGCCATATTCCCTCCCTTGGCTCCCCTCCCTTGGCTCCCGGTCCTGGCCCCGCCCCCAGCCCTTGCCCCGCCCCTCCCGCCCCGACCCGTCCCATCCCCTCGCCCCCGCCCCCCGGGGGCCCGCGGGCGGTACGCCCCGCTTCACCCCGGCTCCACCGGGCACGCCCTCACGGGCCCTCCCTCCCCGGTCGCCGCCGGCCGCTCCCTTCCGATCAGCAAGGAGGCCCCGATGACATCAGCTCCCGGCACCGCCACCGACCTGCCCGACGACCCGGCCGACCGGACCCTGCCGCACCTGCTGGCCCGCAACGCACGCGAGTACCCGCGACTCCCCGGCCTCTCCTGGCAGCCGGAGGACGCGGACGGCCACTGGACGACGTTCAGCTGGGCGGAGATCCACGAGCACACCCGGCGCCTCGCCGCCGGCTACCACGCCCTCGGCGTCCGCCGCGGCGACCACGTGCTGATGATGATGACCAACCGGCCCGAGCACTGGCTGTCGGACCTGGCGCTGGTCCGCCTCGGCGCGGTACCGGTCAGCGTCTACAACACCGCGGCCCCCGAGCAGATCACCCACATCGCCCGCAACTGCCGGGCCCCCCTGGCCGTGGTGGACGGGGCCGCCCAGGTCGCGGTGTGGGAGCCCTTGCTGGCCGACGCCGACACCCCGCTGGAGCGACTGGTGGTGGCCCAGGCGGGTGCGCGGGAACGCCACGTCCCGTACGCCGGCCTGCTGCGCGAGCCGGTGCCGGAGGGCTTCGACGCGCAACTGGACACAGCCCGCCCCGAGGACCCGCTGACCGTCGTGTACACCTCCGGCACCACCGGTGAACCCAAGGGCGTCGTCCTCACCCACCGCGCGGTGATGTCCAACTCCCTGGCCCTCGACGCCGTGGTCGAACTGCCCCCGCACGTCGAGCACATCTGCTACCTGCCGTTCGCCCACATCGCCGAGCGGATGCTGGGCATCTACCTGCCCTGTCACCGGGCCTCGCACGTCCGCCTCTGCGCCGATCCGACGCGCGTCGGCGAGGTGGTGCGCAAGGTGCGCCCCGCGCAGTTCTTCGGGGTGCCGAGGATCTGGGAGAAGCTGTCCGCCGCCGTGCGGGCCGTGCTGTCGCTGATGCCGGCCGACCAGCGGGCGGTCATCGACGAGGCCTTCGAGGTCGCCCGCGAGCACGTCGGGTACCGCGAGCGCGGCGAGACGCCGCCCGCCGAGCTGGAGAAGCGCTACACCCGCGTACGCGAGGACGTGCTGCTGCCCATGCTGGCCGCGGGCGGGCTGGACCGGGTGACCTGGTCGGCCAGCGCGTCGGCGCCGATGGCGGCCGACGTGGTCGAGTTCTGGGCCGGTTTCGGCATCGTCATCATGGATGCCTGGGGGCTGACCGAGACCACCGGCGTGGCCACCAGCAACAGCCCGAAGACCGGTTTCCGGCTCGGTTCGGTGGGGCGCCCGGTGGGGTCCGTGGAGATCCGGGTCGCCGAGGACGGGGAGATCCTGGTGCGGGGCACGTCCGTGTTCTCCGGCTACCTTCAGCCGGACGGCTCGGTGCGCTCCGCCCTGGACGCCGACGGCTGGCTGGCCACCGGCGACATCGGCCGGGTCGACGAGGACGGCTACCTCTGGCTCACCGACCGGAAGAAGGAGATGATCATCACCTCCACCGGCAAGAACGTGTCGCCGGCCCTGGTGGAGAACGCGCTCAAGGAACACCCGCTGATCGGACAGGCGATGGTGCACGGCGACGAGCACTCCTACCTGGTCGCCCTGCTGGTGCTCGACGCGGAGGCCGCCCCGGCCTGGGCCGCGGCCCACGGCGTGGAGACGGCAGGAGGCCCGGCCCAGCTGGCGCGGCACCCCGTCGTCCGGGCGGAGGTGGAGCGCGCGGTGGCCGCCGCCAACACCCGGCTCAACCGCAGCGAGCAGGTCAAGCGGTACGAGCTGCTGACCGAGGAGTGGGGGCCGGCGACCGGGGAGCTGACCCCGTCGCTGAAGATGCGGCGCCGCGTCATCCGCGACAAGTACGCCGACGCGTTGGCCGAGCTGTACCGGGAGTGAGCGGACGGCTCCCTCGGGCCGCGGACCCCCGGGCCACCGCGCGGGGTCACGGCCGCCCACCCCTTGCGAGGGGTGGGCGGCCGCACACCGGGCGGGGGCTCAGAGACCGTAGGTCCTGCCGATGACGTCCCGCTGGATCTCGCTGGTCCCGCCGTAGACCGTCGAGACGACCGCGGCCCTCAGGTGGCGCTCCATGTCGAACTCCGTGGTGTAGCCGTAGCCGCCCATCATCTGCATGCCCTCCAGGGCGGCCCGCTTGGCGACCTCGGTGGCCTTCAGCTTGGCCATGGACGCCTCGCGGGGGAACAGCTCGTCGGGCCGCGCGTCGCAGTCCAGGGCCACCTCGCGCACCAGCAGCCGGGTGCACTCGATCTCGGTGGCGAGATCGGCGATCCGGTGCCGCAGGGCCTGGAAGGAGCCGACGGGCCGGCCGAACTGCTCCCGTTCGCGCACGTAGCCGACGGCGTCGTCGAAGGCGCGGCGTGCCAGGCCCAGCATGTTCGCGGCCAGGAAGAGCCGCTCGTAGTTCAGACCGGCCATCAACTGCCGCCAGCCCTCGTCCACTTGTCCGACGACGGCGTCCGCGGGCAGTCGTACGCCGGTGAGGAAGACGTCGTTGACCTCCCGGCCGCCCATGGTGTCGATGCCCCGCACCTGCACGCCCGGGGTCGCGGCGGGCAGATGGAACATGGTCAGGCCGCCGTGCTTGTCCTCGCCGGTGCGGGCCACCAGCAGGATGCTCCGTGCGCAGTGCGCGTTGGAGATCCAGGTCTTCTGCCCGTCGATCACCCACGTGCCGTCCTTCTCCTGACGGGCCCGGCAGCGCAGCGCGCCCACGTCCGACCCGGCACCCGGCTCCGACATGGCGATCGACAGGACGTCACCGCGTACGGCGCCGGGCAGCACCTCCTTGCGCTGCCGCTCGGTGCCGAACCGCTCGTAGGCCTTCGCGGTGATGACCGTGGTGACGAACCCTCCGCACGGCACCATCCCGTACGAGGTCTCCTCCAGGAAGAGGCAGGCGTCCGCCAGACCGCCGCCGGAGCCCCCGTACTCCTCGGACAGGCACACCCCGAGCCAGCCCAGGTGGGCGAGCCGGCCGTACAACCCCGGGTGGTGGGCCTCCCGGCCGCCCTTCGTCAGCGCGTCGCGCTGCTGCCGGGTACCGCACTCGCGTTGGGCGAAATCGCGTACGGCCGCGGCGAAAGCGGTCTGTTCTTCGGTGAGGCGACTACCCATCAGGTCCTCCGGGGTGCGGATGCCGGTCAGGCGGCTCGATCACGTGCGGACACGGTGTGAGTTACAAAGAGATGATAGATGTGTCAGCGTCTCGCCGGGAGACGTGCGCCGGTATCGTGAGACGCACCATGACAACTGACACGAACGACCCGTGGCTCGGCCGAGCCCTCGCCCAGCCGGAGCCGGAGGACGGCACGGCGCAGCGGATCCTCGACGCGGCGCTGGAGCAGTTCACCCTGCTGGGGCTGCGCCGTTCCTCCGTTGACGACGTGGCCAAGCGGGCGGGCGTCTCCCGGGTCACCGTCTACCGGCGCTTCCAGACCAAGGACAAGCTGGTCGAGGACACCCTGCTGCGTGAGCTGCGCAGGTTCTTCCAGCGGCTGGACTCGGCGGTCGCGGCGCAGCCGACGATGAAGGAGCGGGTCGTCGAGGGCTTCGTGGTCGCCCTGCGCCACACCCGCGCCCATCCGCTCTTCGGCGGCCTGCTGCGCCTGGAACCCGAGGTGGTACTGCCCTATCTGACCGTGCAGGGCAGCTCCTCGCTCTCCGCCACCGTCGAGTACCTCACGGTCCACCTGCGCCGGGCGCAGCAGGTCGAGGGCCGCCCCGACGAGGACGCGCGCCCGGTCGCCGAGCTGATGGTGCGGGTCGCGGTGTCCTTCCTGCTGAACCCGGCCAGTTGCATCGAGATGGAGGACGAGGACCAGGCCCGGTCCTTCGCCCGCCGCTACCTGGCCCCGCTGCTGGACGCCTGACCGGCCGGACGTCCGCCCGGGCGGCGCGGCGCTCATGGCCGTCGGGGCACTCGGCCGGCGGTGCGCGGTCCGGCCGCTCAGCGGCGCCGGTGCAGGGCCCGGGCCAGCCGCACCGCGCGTTCCCGCGCGGCGGCCGGAACCTCGAAGGAGGTCAAGGCGACCGGCGGGGTGAACCGCTGCACCGTCGTCGACTGCACGGACGTGAACGCCCGCAGCCCCTCCGCCCCGTGGATCCGTCCGAAGCCGGACTCCCGCGACCCCCCGAACGGCAGGGCCGGCACCGCCGCGAAGCCGAGCACCGAGTTCACCGACACGGCCCCCGCCCTCAGTCGCGCCGCGATCGCCGCACCGGCGCGTCCGCCGCGGCAGAACACCGCGGCCCCCAGCGCGTAGCGCGAGGCGTTGGCCCGCTCCACGGCCTCGTCCACGTCGGCCACCGCGTTGATCGCCACCACCGGCCCGAAGGTCTCCTCCGCCATCGCCGGCGCGTCCTCCGGAACACCGGTCAGCACGATCGGCGCGACATACGGGGCACGCACCGACTCGGGCCCGCCCAGCAGCGCACGCGCCCCCGCCGAGACCGCGCCGGTCACATGCCGCTCGACGACCGAGACCTGGCCCGGCAGGGTCATCGGACCGTAGGAGGCGTCCGGCCCGGCACCGGGGCGCAGCGCCCCCGCCCGCTCGACCACCCGTCCGCACAGCGCCGCGTGGACCTCGGCCACCGCGTAGACGCGTTCCACCCCGGCGCAGGTCTGCCCCGCGTTGCTCAGCGCCCCCCACACGATCGCGTCGGCGGCCGCGTCCAGGTCCGCGTCCGCGGTGACGATCACCGCGTCCTTCCCGCCGCACTCGGCGAGGAACGGCGTCAGCGTCTCGGCGCACACGGCCATCACCTTGCGGGCCGTCCCCGGCGACCCGGTGAAGGCCAGCTTGTCCACCCCGGACCGGGCCAGGGCGTCCCCGGTGGAGGCCGCGCCGGTGACGGTGGTGAGCAGCCCCGCGTGCCCGGGCACGGCGGCGTCGAAGAGCCGGGCCAGCAGCACGCCGGTGCCCGGGGTCAGTTCGGACGGCTTGAAGACCACGGCGTTCCCCGCGGCCAGGGCGTAGCCGATGGAGCCCATCGGGGTGTAGAGCGGATAGTTCCAGGGCCCGATCACACCCACCACACCCAGCGGCCGGTGCACCAGCGAGGCCCGCTGGTGGACGGTGAACGGGCCGGTACCGACCCTCCGCCGCCGCAGCACGCGCTCGGCGTTGCGGGCGGCCCAGCCCAGATGCTCCAGCGTGAGGACGACCTCCAGCGCGGCGTCGCCGGCCGGTTTGCCGGTCTCCTCGGCGATGGTGCGGGCCACGGCGTCCAGGTCGGTGGCGAGGGCCTTCTTCCAGCGCAGCAGATGGTCTCGGCGCCGGGCCGCGGGCAGCGCCGCCCACCCGGCCTGGACGGTCCGGGCGCGGTCGACGGCGCGGGAGACCTCTTCCGGGCCGTCCACCGGATGCGAGGCGATCGGCTCGCGGGTCGCGGGGGAGTACGTGGAGAAGGTCGAGGCGCTCGGTGCGGTGGCCGGGGTGGTGTCGGTCATCGGGTCTCCTGACGGGGCGCATGGCGTGGACGAACGCGCCGGAGGACCCCCTTCGGGGGCGGTGCGGCGGGCGCGGACCCTGCCGAAGGGGTGGCTGCGCGCGCCCCGAGGCCCCGCGCCTGCCGCCCCGGACGCCAGGCGTCCCGGCGCGCGGAACACACGAGCACGGCGACGCCCGGCCCACGGGGTACCGGACGAGGCCGCCGGCGAGCCGGGTGACGCGGCGCGCACGGGTGGTGGGTGACGACGCTCCTGACGGGAGCGCCCTTGTGAGTCGAAGATACCGAAACCATCACCTTGTTTCATAGGGGGCCGACATCAGCTCGTCGACGACGCCCGGCCGGTCGGTCGCCGGCGCGTACCGGGACGCGGGGCCGGTCCCGGGCCGGTGCGCGGCGAGGGCGTCATCTATCCTTTTCGGTGCGCCTGCTGAGCGGTGGCGCGTCGCCCTGCGCGACATCGTCGGAGCAGTGGCTCCGGCCCCTCGGGACACGCCCGGTACCGCCCGGGCGGGGAGATTCCGAGAAAGAAGCGAGGTACGTCCGTGATCTGCGTCGGCGGCATGATCGGCATCGGCAAGACGAGCGTGGCCGAAATGCTCGCCAAGGGCCTGGGCAGCCAGGTCTTCCTCGAGAGCGTCGAGGACAACCCGATCCTCCCGCTCTTCTACACGGCGAGCCCCGAGGAGATCCGGGCGAAGCGCTACCCCTTCCTGCTTCAGCTCTACTTCCTGCAGACACGGTTCGCCTCGATCAAGGAGGCGTACAAGCAGCGCGACAACGTCCTCGACCGCTCCCTCCACGAGGACTGGTACTTCGCCAAGGTCAACCACGATCTGGGGCGGATCAGCTCCCTCGAGATGAGGGTGTACGAGGGGCTGCTCCACGAGATGATGCGCGAGATCGACGGCCTGCCGTACCGCAAGGCGCCCGATCTCATGGTCTACCTCAAGGCGGACTTCGCGACGGTGCTGCGCCGGATCGGGCTGCGGGGCCGGGACTTCGAGCAGGACGAGGGCCTCGTCGAGTACTACCGGACGTTGTGGTCCGGCTACGACGACTGGGTGTACGAGCACTACTCGGCCAGTGAGGTCCTCGTCGTCGACATGAACCGCACCGACGTGGTGAACGACCCCGACGACGCGGCCCGGGTGCTGCGGGAGGTACAGACGGCCCTGGCGGCGGCCAGGGCCCGCCTCTGAAACCGTCCGGCACCGGCCCCGGAACCGGCACCGCACCACGGGACCACGCCCGCTGTCACTTCCCGGCCACGGTGCCCAGGAAGCGGATGTGCGGCCGGTCGCCGGGGCCGGGACGGGTGACCGCGGCACGTACGCCGTAGACGTCGGCGATCAGGGACTCGGTCAGGGTCTCGCCGGGGGTGCCGGCGGCCACCACCCGGCCCTGCCGCAGCACCACGACCTGGTCGCAGTACATCGCCGCGAGGTTCAGGTCGTGGAGGGCGATCACGCTGGTGACGGGCAGCTCGGCGACCAGGGCCAGCAGGTCGAGCTGGTGCTGGACGTCGAGGTGGTTGGTCGGCTCGTCCAGCAGCAGCTCGCGCGGTTCCTGGGCCAGGGCACGGGCGATCTGCACGCGCTGGCGCTCCCCGCCGGAGAGCGTGTGCCAGGGCCGGTCGGCGCGGTCGGTGAGGCCGGTGCGCTCCAGGGCGGTGCGTACGGCCCGCTCGTCCGCCGCGGTCACGGGGGTCCAGGCGCGGCGGTGCGGGACGCGACCGAGGCGTACGACGTCGAGGACGGTCAGCTCGACGAGGGTGTCGGCATGCTGCTCGACGACGGCCACCCGCCGGGCCACGGCGCGGCGGCCCCAGTCGCCGAGGGGACGCCCGTCGAGGGTGACGACCCCGCAGGTGGGGGCGAGGACGCCGGACAGCAGCCGCAGCAGCGTCGACTTGCCGGAGCCGTTGGGGCCGAGCAGCCCGGTCACGGAACCGGGTCGCGGGGCGAGGCCGACGCCGTCGAGGACCAGCCGTCCGCCCAGGGCACGGCTCACGCGATCGGCGGCGAGGGTGGACGGCTCGGCGGGCGGCTGCCCCGCGGACGTCGGCCCGTGGGTCGTCCGCCCGTCGGTCCCCCGCCCGGCGCCGGCCGTCAACGCGTCCTCTTCGTGCGGTAGAGGACCAGGACGAACGCCGGAACGCCGACCAGCGAGGTCACCACGCCCACCGGCACTTCCTGGGGATCGAGGACGGTACGGGCCAGGGTGTCGGCCCAGACCAGGAAGACCGCCCCGGCGAGCGCGGTGACGGGCAGCAGCCGGGCGTGCCCCGGGCCGACCAGGGCCCGCGCGCCGTGCGGCAGGACCAGGCCGACGAAACCGATCGCGCCGGCCGAACCGACCAGCGCGGCGGTCAGCAGGGCGGTCACGCACAGCAGCACCAGCCGGGTCCGGGCGACCGAGACGCCCAGGGTCGCCGCGGCGTCCTGGCCGAAGGCGAAGGCGTCCAGGGTGCGGGCGTACCCGAGGCACACCACCAGGGCGAGCACCAGCACGGCCAGGCACAGCCCCACCTCGGTCCAGTCGGCCCCGCTGAGCGACCCCAGCAGCCAGAACAGCACACCCCGGGTGGTCTCCGCGTCGGCCGCCGTCGTCACCACGAACGACGTCAGGGCGGCGAACAGCTGCATCGCCGCCACCCCGGACAGCACCACGCGGTCCGTCGTCCCGCCGAGCGTGTGGCTGAGCAGCAGCACCAGCGCGAACGAGCCGAGCGCACCCACGAACGCGCCGCCGGAGACGGTCAGGGCGCCGCCGCCCGCGCCGAGGACGATCACGACGACGGCGCCGGTCGACGCTCCGGAGGAGACGCCCAGGACGAAGGGGTCGGCCAGCGGGTTGCGCAGCAGTGACTGCATCACCGCACCGCACACGGCGAGCCCGGCGCCGCACACCGCGGCGAGCACCGTACGGGGCAACCGCAGGTTCCAGACGATGCCCTCCCGGATCGGAGTCAGCTCCGTCGTCCCCCAGCCCAGGCGGGAGGCGACCACCGACCAGGCGTCGCCCACGCCGATGTCCGCCGGCCCGACGGTGATGGCCACGGCGACGGACACGGCGAGCACCGCGAGCCCGCCGCCCGCACCGGCCAGGCCGCGCAGCACACCGGCCGTGCCGTGCGGCCGGACCTTCCGGGAGGACCGCAGCGCGGTGGTCATCGGCCGAGGCCGTGCTCGCGCAGGGCCGCGGCCACCTTCTCGACGCCCTCGACCGTACGGATCGTGGGGTTCATGGCCTGCCCGCTGAGCAGCACGTACCGCTTCGCCTGCACCGCCTTCATGTTCCTCGTCGCCGGATGCGACTCCAGGAACGCGATCTTCTTCGCGGCCGACTCGGCGGTCTGCGACCTGCGGGTCAGATCGCCGATGACAAGCAGGTCGGGGTCACGGTCGGCCACCGTCTCCCAGTTGATCTGGGGCCACTCCTGCGTGCTGTCGTCGAAGACGTTCTTCGCGCCGAGCGCGTTCGTGATGATGCCGGGCGCGCCGCAGCAGCCCGCCATGTAGGGGGACTCCTGGTTCGCGAACCAGTACAGGACGGTGGCGTTCTCGGCGCCGGTCCCGGCGGCGGCCTTCGCCACCCGGCTCTCCAACCCGGAGACGAGCTTCTCACCCCGTTCCTCCACCCCGAAGACCCGCGCCAGTTCCCGCACTTCGCGGTAGACGGTGTCCATGGTCAGGGGCTCGCTCCGGGAGCCGTCGCCGTCGCCGGTGTTGTCCTTGCCCTCGCAGTCGGCGGGCGAGAGGTACGTGGGAACGCCGAGCTCCTCGAACTTCTCGCGGGGCGCCACCCCGCCCTTGCCCAGGGTGGAGGTGAAGGACGAGGCCACGAAGTCCGGTTCGGCGTCCAGGACCCGCTCGAACGACGGCTGGTTGTCGGCGAGCCGGGGCACCTTCTCGTTCGCCCGCTCAAGACCCTCCAGGACCGGGTCGGTCCAGGTGGCGGTCCCCACCATGCGGTCGGCCAGGCCCAGGGAGAGCAGGATCTCGGTGGTGCCCTGGTTCAGGGACACCGCCCGCTGGGGCGGGGCCTCGACCGTCACCTTCTGCCCGCAGTTGTCGATCGTGACGGAGCGCTTTTGGGCGCCGGCGGGCTTCCCGGACGAGCCGGAGCCCGAGCCGGAACCGCACGCGGTGAGCAACAGGGCCCCCGTCAGGAGCAGGACGGAACAACGGGCGGGACGTGACAGCTGCACGGTGTCGGTTTCCTCAACGTCGGGACCCAGGCGCGGGGTCCGTGCGAACGATCGGTCACCAGCAGGTCTTCGGACTCGGGGTCATCCCGGCGGGACGCCTTCCCGGACCCGGCCGTGACCGTCGTCCAGTGGCTGCTGCCCCGCCCGTCACCCTCACCGCTGCGCGTCAGTTCCGGATTCCCACCGGATTCCCTGACCCGTGCACGCGTAGGCCGCGTTCACGAGTGCGACTGGCGTCCGGAAGCTATCACAGCCCTCTCCCGTACGGTCCGACGGACCTTCGGGCCCCCCGTCCGGGGTGGCCCCTTCGCAGCGGCGCTCAGCGGGCGTCGTCGCGCCCTCGGGCGGCGGAGAAGGTGCGTGCGCTCGGCACCAGGGCGGCGACCGCGGGCGCCGTGAAGCAGACGACCGCGCAGCCCGTGAGCACCGCCGTGACGCCGAAGGCGTCGATGGCGGGGGCGATGAGGGCGAGCCCGACCGGGGCGAGTCCATAGGAGAGCAGGAAGTCCAGGGAGGAGACCCGGGCCAGTTTGTCCGGGGCGACCTCGCGCTGGGCGGCGGTGAACCACGGCACGTTGAACAGCTCGATGCCGACGCCCGCGACGGCGTACGCGGCCATCACGGCGGCCGGGTGCACGGGCAGTACGAGGCTGAGCGGGGCGAGTCCGTAGGCGGCGAGGCCGGCCAGGGCGGCCCAGCCGGGGGAGCGGGGACGCCAGCGGGCGATGAGCAGCGCACCGCCGAGCGCTCCGGCGGTGTACGCGGTCATCGCACCCGCGAGAACGACCTCGGTGCCGTACTCGTCCCGGCTGACCATGGGCAGGGCGACGCCGGTCGCGGAGTAGCCGGTGGCTATCACGGCCGTCAGGGCGCCCAGACCGGCGAGGAACCACGGGTGCCTGCGGGCCTCGCGGACCCCCTCCGCGAACTCGCCCAGGAGGGACGCCCTGCCCGCCCCGGCCGAAGGCTCCGCCGTGTCCTCCCCGGTCCCGGGCCGGGCGCCGCGTCCGGGCACGCAGGCCGCGACGAGCCAGAGAAGCCCGATGCCCACCAACAGGGCCCAGGTGTCCAGGAAGACGGCGAGCAGCGCGGCCGAGGAGGGGCCCACGAGGGTGGTGACCCGTACCGCCAACGTCATGGCGGCGTTGGCCTGTTGCCGGCGACCGGCGTCGACCACCTCGGCGGTCAGGGCCTGGTAGGCGGGTCGGCAGGCGCCTTGGCCGGCTCCGGCCACCGCGGCGGCCGCCGCCATCAGCAGCACCGAGCGGTCCAGGCCGAAGGCGATCACCGGCGCCGCGGCTCCGGCGGCGAGCCCCGCCCACAGCACGACACCCCGGCGGGAGTGCCGGTCGGCCAGGACCCCGGCCACGGGTACCGCGGCGAGGAAGCCGACCGTGCGGGCGGCGAGCAGCAGGCCGAGGTCGGTGGCGGTCAGGGTCCGGTCGAAGACGGCGAGACCCAGCACGAAGGGCAGGGCCCAGGTGGCCAGGCCGGACGCGGTGGCGCCCGTCCACAGGCGCAGGAAGGCCAGGTCGAGCAGGATGGAGCGCTGCTCACGGGGCGGGGACCCGGCGGGGGCGGGAGGGGCGGAGGGGCTGGGCACGAGGGGGCGCTCCTGTCCTGTCGGCGGCGGTGGATCGAACGCGGACCGGCTGCAACGCCCTTGTCGTACTGGGAGGTTGTCCGGCGGTACCGGCCTCGGCAGGCGGCGGGCAGCGCGGCGCGGACATCACACTATCGCAGTGATAATCATTTCCATTAGAGTGCTCCCGGTCGCTGCCTCGTGAGGGATGCCGTGGCCCTGTGTCCCGTTCCACTCGTCGGTCCGGACTGTCTGTCGGGGTCGGGGGCGTGCTAGGTTCACCATATGAAAACGATTTTCATTAGCGAGGGAAAGTGAAGGTCCCGCACATGCCTCCGCCTTCGGCCTCCGGGCCTTCGGTCGGTGAGGTCGAGACCCCGGCCGACCCGGCCGAGGCGCCGGCGCCCCGGCCCGCGGAGGCCGTGCGAGGCCGGCCGCGAGGTCGACTCGCCTCCCGTAAGGGGCTGTTGCTCGGCTGCTCGGCGCTGGTCGCCGTCCTGCTCGTGTCCGTCGTCGTCGCCATCGGGCTGGGCCCCGCGGTCGTCACCCCGGGGGAGACGGCCCGTCATCTGTGGGCGGCTCTCAGTGGCGGGCGGGTCGGCGCGGACGAGGTGACGACGTATCAGATCATCTGGCAGATCCGTACGCCGCGCGTGCTGCTCGCGGCGCTGGTGGGGGCCGGGCTGAGCGCGGTCGGTGTGGCGATCCAGGCCATGGTGCGCAACGCGCTGGCCGACCCCTTCGTCCTCGGTGTCTCCTCGGGCGCCTCCGTGGGTGCTGTCGGGGTCACCGTCACCGGAGGACTCGCGGCGCTCGGCCTCTACGCCGTCTCCGCCGGCGCCTTCGTCGGCGCACTCGTCGCCTCGCTCCTGGTGTACGCCGCCTCCTCCAGCAAGGGCTCGCTGTCGCCGCTGCGCCTCGTGCTGACGGGTGTGGCCATGTCGCTGGGGTTCCAGGCTGTCATGAGCCTGATCATCTACTTCGCGCCGGACAGCGAGGCGACCAGCATGGTCCTGTACTGGACCATGGGCAGCTTCGGAGCCGCGGCCTGGGGCGCGTTGCCCGTCGTCTCCCTCGTGGTGCTGGCCGGCCTGGTGCTCCTGTACCGGTACGGGCGGGCACTGGACGTCCTCTCCCTCGGCGACGAGACCGCCGCGAGCCTCGGCTTCGATCCCGACCGGTACCGCAAGGTGCTGCTGGTCCTCGTCTCGCTGGTGACGGGCGTCATGGTCGCCGTCAGCGGCGCCATCGCCTTCGTCGGCCTCGTCATGCCGCACGTGGTGCGGATGGTCGTCGGCGCCACCCACGCCCGCGTCCTCGCCGTGGCCCCACTGGTCGGGGCGATCTTCATGGTGTGGGTCGACCTCGCGGCCCGGACGCTGGTCGCCCCGCGCGAGCTGCCGCTCGGGGTCATCACCGCGCTGGTGGGGGTCCCCGTCTTCATCGCCCTGATGCGTCGCCGGGGCTACACCTTCGGAGCGCGCTGACGTGGACCTGAAACTCGATGAACTCTCCGTGGTGACGGACGGCAGGAGTCTCGTACGGGGACTCTCCCTGGACGTGCCGGACGGTCAGGTCGTGGGCCTCGTGGGCCCCAACGGAAGCGGCAAGTCCACCGCTCTGCGGTGCGTGTACCGGGCGCTGCGCCCCAGCTCCGGCACCGTCCGGGTGGGCGAACAGGACCTCACCCGGCTCCCGATGCGCGACAGCGCGCGGACCGTCGCGGCCATGACCCAGGACGGCGGCGTCGACTTCGACTTCACGGTCGAGGAGGTCGTCGCGCTCGGACGCGCCCCCCACCTCCGCGGCAACCAGGTGCTCAGCGTCCGGGAACGCGAGTTGTGCGAGCGGGCGATGGACCGGCTCGACATCGGACACCTCGCCCACCGGGGCGTGCTGACCCTGTCGGGCGGTGAGCGACAGCGCGTCCTGCTGGCCCGCGCGCTCGTGCAGGAGCCGGAGATCCTCGTCCTGGACGAGCCGACCAACCACCTCGACGTCCGCCACCAGGTCGAACTGCTCTCGCTCCTGCGCGAGTCCGGGCTGACCGTCCTCGTCGTCCTGCACGACCTCAACCTCGCCGCGGCGGCCTGCGACCGGCTCGGCGTGCTCTCCCGAGGCCGCCTGGTCGCCTCCGGCCCGCCCGCGGAGGTGCTCACCACCCGGCTCGTCGGTGACGTCTTCGGGGTCAGGGCCAGCGTCGTACCCCACCCGCTGACCGGTGATCCCCAGCTCCTGTATTCGCTCGACTCCACCCGCTGAAAGGCTGCTCACGCATGCGTACAACCCGAACCCCCGCCCCGGCCCGCCGGCCTGCCGCACTCGGTTCCGCCCTGGCGGCCGTCCTGGTGCTCGGCGGATGCGGCGCCGAGGTCGAAACGGCCGCCAAGGAGTCCGGCAAGGTCACCGTCAAGCGCTGCGGTGAACCGGTGGAGTACACGGTTCCCCAGCGCGCCGTGGCCTACGAGGGCGGCAGCGCGGACAAGCTGTTCGCCCTCGGCCTGACCGAGCACGTGCACGGCTACGTCATGCCTCCCGCGAACCCGCCGGTGAGCGAGTCCCCGTGGGCGTCCGAGTACGCGAAGGTGAAGATGCTCAGCGACGACCTCCTCAACAAGGAGGTCGTGGTCGAGGCCAAGTCCGACTTCGTCGTGGCCGGCTGGAACTCCGGCTTCAAGCAGGAGCGGGGCATCACGCCCGAGATCCTGGACCAGCTCGGCATCCAGAGCTTCATGCACACCGAGAGCTGCTTCAACTACCCGGGCCACCCGGAGAGGATGACCCCCTTCGACGCCCTCTACACCGACCTCGAACGACTGGGGAAGATCTTCCGGGTCGAGAAGAAGGCCGCGGACGTCGTCGACGGGTTGAGGAAGCGCGTCGAGGAGGTCGAGGCCAAGGCTCCGCAGGGCGACCCGGTACCCGTCTTCCTCTACGACTCCGGCACCGACCAGCCGTTCACCGCGGGCAACCAGGTGCCGCCCAACGACATCATCAAGACGGCGGGCGGCCGGAACGTCTTCGACGGCCTCGACGAGCGCTGGACCCAGGTCAACTGGGAATCCGTGGCCGAGGCCGAACCCGAGGTCATCGCCATCCTCGACTACGGCGACCTGCCCGCCCAGAAGAAGATCGACTTCCTGAAGAAGTCCCCGCACACCCGGGAACTCCCGGCCGTGCGGAAGAACAACTTCTTCGTCCTCGACTACAACGAGGGCATCAGCGGGCCCCGCAACATCGACGGCCTGGAGAAGTTCGCCACCTACCTGCGCGAACTCCAGGGCTGAGCCACCGCGCACCACGGTCCGGCGAAACGGTGTGCACCCCCGCCCGCCGGACCGGCCTTCGACGTGCCCGCGCGCACCCCCGTCCGCCGGACCGGACTCCGACGTACCGGCGCGCACCGCCCCGTCGTACGACACAAGGAAAGGACCCCATGGACCGCCACGCGATCGGACAGGCTCTCCTGGAGCAGTTGCCCCCGCCGCTGCCCGCCGACCGGATCATCGCCCTCAACCAGCCCAAGGCCGACCTGCACAGCACTCGCTCCTACGAGTGGAACGGCTGGACGTTCGACGTCCCGCCCGGCGTCTTCATACCCGGCTGGACCAGCCGCCTGATCCACGAGCGGCTGCTCGACGGCCGTATCGAGACCCGTGGCCTGCGGTACGCCGCCATGGGCGTCGGCCTGGGCGTCGAAGCCGTGACGGCCGGCCTCCGCGGCGCTCGGGAGATCCACGCGCTCGACGTGCACCCGGAGAGCGTGGCCGCCGCGACCGGCCACTACCGGCGCCTGGTCGGCGAGCGCCCGGACACCGCGTTCCTCCCCGCGGTGAGTGACGTCTTCGACGCTCTGGCCGACGACGTCCGGCTGGACGTCGTCACCTTCAACCCGCCCGCCGTCAGCCAGACCGTCAGCGACGACCCCGACGTCGTACGCAACGTCTGCGTGGGCGCGCCCCTGCTGGCGAAGTTCTTCGCCCAGATCACGGAGAGGGACCTGCTCGCCCCCGGTGGCGAGATCCACGTCATCGCCTCCAACACCGCGGACCTGCGCGCCCTGGTCCAGCACGCGCTGGACCACGGGCTCTGCCCGCGCGTCGACCATCTCCACGACTGGCAGGACGGCGTGCTGACCTTCCTCTTCCGCATCACCCACGACACGCCCCGCACCGGAGGACAGCGATGAAGAACACCGACGAACTCCTGGCCGCCGTCCTGGCGGGCGAGCACGGTCCCCGGCCCGCCGACCTCGTCGCCACCAGCGTCTTCTGGGCGCACCACGGCACCCGGCTGGCAGGCGGCGACACCACCTACCTCAACCAGTACATCCTCGTCCGCCTGGGCGACTCCTTCGGTGGCTGCGCCTTCGAGGCGGGTGAGGTCGACCCGTCCCTGTGCCGCGAAGCCTCCGGCACCCCCGTCGACACGCTGCTGCGCGAGGGGCCGAGGCCGCTGCGGATCGCCGCGCTCGACGCCTACCTCAGCTCCGTCCGCCCGCACCGGGAGGCGGTCGAGGCGGAACCGGTCACCCTGCCCGCCGGGACCCCCGAGACCCGGGCGCTGGCCCGGGACGCGGCCGTCGCCGGGCTCCTCGACATCGACGCCGGGGCCCAGGTCGGCCTCATCGGCGTGGTCAACCCCCTGGTCGCCGCGATCCGCGAACGCGGCGGCACGCCCCTGCTCTGCGACTTCAACCTGCGCACCACCCAGTGGGGCGACCCGGTCACCGACGACATGCACGAGGTCCTCGACGCCGCCGACGCCGTCGTGGCCACCGGCATGACCCTCAGCAACGGCAGCTTCGACACCGTCCTGGGCCGTTGCCGCGAACGCGGCGTGCCGCTGGTGGTCTACGCCCAGACCGGCAGCGCCGTGGCGCGGGCCTTCCTCGGACAGGGCGTGACCGCGCTGTCCGCGGAACCCTTCCCCTTCTCCCAGTTCAGCGCCGAACCCACCACCCTGTACCGCTACCGGGTGGCGGCCGACGCATGACGGCCGCCACCCGCCGACCGGTGGCCCCCTCCCGTGACACGGAGGGCACCGGACGTGCCGCCTGCCACCACGGCGAGATCCTGCAGGGCGTCTTCCTCGACGAGCGGCGTCGCCCCGTCCACGCCCTGGTGACCCTGCCGATGAACGGACCGGGCAGTACCGCCCGGTTCACGCCCCGCCCCGGCAGCGCGCCCGACGAGGTCACGGTGACACCGACCGGCCGGACCAAGGCGCGGGCGGCGGCCGTCCTCGCGGTACGGGAGTGCGCCGCACGTCGCGCCGCGGAACCCTGCGGCGGGGAGCTGACCCTCACCGGAGACCTCCCCGTGGGCCTCGGCATGGGCTCCTCCACCAGCGACGTCATCGCCACGGTACGGGCGGTCGCCGACTCCTGGGGCATGGCGCTGCCGTCGGAGACGATCGCCCGGATCGCGGTGCGCGCCGAAGGCGCCAGCGACCCCCTGATGCACGGCTCACGCCCCCTGCTCTTCGCGCAGCGCGAGGGCCGCGTCCTCGAGGTCCTGGGTTCCACGCTGCCGCCCGCCGTGGTGGTCGGGTGCGTGCTCGCCCAGGGAGCACCGGTCGACACCCTCTCCCTCCCCGCCCTCCACCACGACGGCGACCTCGCCGCCTACGGTCACCTGCGCCGCATGCTCCGCCGCGCGGTGACCTCCACCGACACGGGTCTGCTCGGCCGGGTCAGCACCGCCAGCGCCCGCCTGCGCCAACGCGTCCTGCGCCACGAGGAGTTCCCCGCACTCACCGGCATCGCCGACGGCACGGGCGCCGTCGGCGTGCAGATCGCCCACAGCGGCAACGTCGCCGGCATCCTCTTCGACCCCCGTACGCCCGGCCTGCGCCACCGACTGCGCCGCTGCACCCGCGCCCTGGACCGCGAGGGCATCACACCGACCCGCACCTTCACCACCTTCGCGTCCCCCATCAGCGAGGAGTTCCCGTGGACGAACACATCTCGGAAGCCGTCGGCCGCCCGGACCTGATACGCCTCGACGACGGCTTCCTCTGCCTGCGTTTCGAGACCATGAAGGTCGTCTCCGCCCTGGCAGCCGTACGCCACCTGCTCGACACCGGAGTCGTACGGCGCGGCGACACCCTCATCGACAGCTCCAGCGGCATCTACGCCTACGCCCTCGCCCTGGCCTGCCACCGGCACGGCATGCGCTGCCACATCGTCGGCTCCACCACCGTCGACCACACCCTGCGCACCCAGCTCGACATCCTCGGCGCGCACCTGGAGCAGATGCCGCCCAGCAGCAGCCTCAAGCTCGACCAGAGCCGCCGCGTCGCCCGCGTCCGCGAGATCCTGCGGGATCACCCGGACTACCACTGGATGCGCCAGTACCACGACGACATCCACTACCTCGGCTACGAGGCCGTCGCCGAACAGATCCACGCCCGGACCGCCGGGGGCTCCCTGACCCTGGTCGGCGGAGTGGGCTCCGGGGCCTCCACCGGCGCCCTCGCCCACTACCTGAGGAAACGCTCCGTCGACGTACGGCTCGCGGGCGTCCAGCCGTACGGAAGCGTCACCTTCGGCAGCGAACACGTCGCCGACCCGGAGATCATCATCGCTGGGATCGGCAGCTCCATCCCCTTCGGCAACGTCCGCCACGACCTCTACGACGTCCTGCACTGGCTCGCCTTCGACGCCGCCCTCGCCGGCAGCGTCGACCTGCTGCGCCGGCACGCCGTGTTCGCGGGCCTGTCCACCGGAGCCGCCTACCTCGCCGCCCGGTGGGAACGCCGGGAGGAGCCCGGCCGGACGGTCCTGTTCATCGCCGCCGACACCGGCCACCGCTACGTCGACACCGTGTTCGCCCGGCACCGGGAGGCCGCCCGGATCGACGACCTGGCACCCCGTCCGGTACGCAGTGGGGACGAACTGGCCCTCCCCTGGTCGCGGATGGAGTGGAACGGGTCACCGGCCCCCGAAGGGGCGGTCGTCGGATAACCCGCCAGGGTGACCGGGGAGAGGGCCGGGGCTCGTGAGCCCAGCCCTCGTCGACGCCGTACCCGGCCCAGGCGGGGGTAGGGACCGGACGGCGGACACGGTCTCGCCGTCCCGCACGAGGCAAGCACTCAGGAAGGTCCGACGGCCCCGCGTCCAGCTGGACGCGGGGCCGTCGCGGAGGCGGCTCGACGAGCCGGTCGTGGACGATCAGCCCACGCCGCCGTCAGCCTTCCGGGCGCAGCAGGCCGCGCTCGTACGCCTTGGCCAGCCGCTGGGGGACGCGGTACGGCACACCGTCCACCGTGACCGTCACCAGCCGAGGCGTCACGGCCTTCCACTGCGCGCGCCGGTGCCGGGTGTTGCTGCGCGACATCTTGCGTTTGGGTACGGCCATGAGGACCTCCGGGTGCGATGGGTGACGATGCCGACCCTACATGAAAATGGATTTCATTACGCCCGACTCTCGGCCAGGTCCCTTGCCCCACGGCTCCCGCCCGATTCACCGTGGGACCGGGACACTCCCCATACCGCCGATGTACAGTGAGCGACGCCCCTGACCTGCAGAAGCCGGCGGGGAGCCGTCACCCAGGAGTTAGACATGCTGCGCACCATGTTCAAGTCCAAGATCCACCGTGCCACCGTCACCCAGGCCGACCTGCACTACGTCGGTTCCGTGACCATCGACGCCGATCTGCTGGATGCCGCCGACCTGCTGCCCGGTGAGCTCGTGCACATCGTGGACATCACCAACGGGGCCCGGCTGGAGACCTACGTCATCGAGGGCGAGCGCGGGTCCGGTGTGGTCGGGATCAACGGGGCCGCGGCTCACCTCGTGCACCCCGGCGATCTCGTGATCATCATCAGTTACGCTCAGGTCACCGATGCCGAGGCGCGGTCGCTGCGGCCCAGCGTCGTCCACGTGGACGGCGACAACCGTATCGTCGCCCTGGGTGCCGACCCGTCCGAGCCGGTACCGGGATCGGACCAGGAGCGCAGCCCGCAGGCCGTGTCGGCCTGACATGCCGGGCCGGGGACGAGGAGCGTGGCGGTGAGCGACATCGAGATCCGGGACGACCGGGCGGCGGGCCTGCTGGAGGCGGTCGGTGCCGGCGAGGTCGTCGGCCGCATCGAGTACTTCGTGCTGGACGCCCCCGGGCGCGCCCTCGTCCCCGTGCACACCGTCGTCGAGCCGGCCCACGAGGGCCAGGGCATCGCCGGTGCGCTCACCCGTGAGCTGTTCGCCGCCGCGCGACGCGAGGGTGTGGCCGTCGCGCCGCTGTGCTCGTACGTCGTCAAGTGGGCCGAACGACACCCGGACGAAGCGCCCGCGGTCGACGCCGAGCTGCTGCGCGCGGCGAAGGCGTGGCTCGAGGCGCATCCGGAGCGGTTCTGATCCGAGGCCCGCGCCAGGAGGGGCGGCGGACCGACCCGGCCGCGCGCGCCCGCCCGGGGCTCGTCCCGCGGACACAACCACGATCGGAGGGCGCTCGTGCTGGCGCTGCTGCACACCTCACCCGTCCACGTCCCGGTCTTCGACGCCCTGCGTGACGCGGCGCACCCGGGTCTGGTGCTGCGGCACCACGTCGACGCCGAGCTGTTGGACCGGGCGCGCCGGGAAGGGCCCCAGGCGGTGACGGACGCCGTCCGGACGGTGCTGCGCAAGGCTGCCGCCGAGGGCGCGAGGGCCGTTCTGTGCACCTGCTCGACCATCGGCGCCGTCGCCGAGTCCGCCGCCGGTGACGCGGGCGTGCCGGTGCTGCGGGTCGACCGGCCGATGGCCGCCGCGGCCGTGGCCGCCGGCCCGCGCGTCGTCGTCCTCGGCGCCCTGCGGAGCACCCTCGAACCGACCGCGGCGCTGATCGCGGAGGAGGCCCGGCGCGCCGGACGTCCCGTAGAAGTGCGGACTCTCCTGGTCGACGGCGCCTGGTCCCGGTTCGAGGCCGGTGACACCGAGGGCTTCGCGCGGATGGTGGCCGAGGCCGCCGACGCCGTCACCGATGCCGACGTGATCGTCCTGGCCCAGGCTTCCATGGCGCCGGCCCGGGAGCGGGCCCGGACCGCTGTCCCGGTGCTGGCCAGCCCCGCGCCGGGACTGGCCGCGGCGGCGGAGGCGGCGACGGCCCGCGGGCAGCGTTGCCCGTTGCCTGGCACGCGGTGACCTTGAGCGCCGCCACCGTAGGCTCCGCTGCGGTCGCGGCCCGGTGAGGGTCCGCCTCGGCCACCCGGGACCCGCCGTTCGTGCGGGGGAGTGAGTGGGCGGACTGCCCTCGGGTAGGCGGGGGACAGATCCAGAGCCGACGTCGACCGACTGGCCGGAGGGCAGCGCCATGACCAACCCGTATCCGGATCCCGTTCCCCCCGGGCCCACGCCAGGACCCACCCCCGGTCCGGACCCGGAGCCACAGCCGCACCCCGACCCGGTGCCCACGCCGGGCCCCGGTCCGCAACCGACGCCCCCGCCGCCGGGCCCCGGTCCGGAGCCGACACCCCAGCCCCCGGGGCCGACACCGCCACCCCCGCACCCGGGTCCCCCCGACCCCTCCCCGTCACCGATCCCGCCGGGACCGGAGCCCGTCCCCAGCCCGGAGCCCGGGCCGCCGCTGAGCTGAGCCGCGCGGAACCGCCGTAGGAACAGGCCGTAGGGACAAAGGGAGCGGCGGGCGGCGGATGACCGTACGGCCCTCCGCCGCCCGCGACCGCTACGCGGTGACCTCGGCCCGGTCCCCGCCCCACAGCGTGTGGAACGCGCCGTCCCGGTCGGTGCGCCGGTAGGTGTGCGCGCCGAAGAAGTCCCGCTGGCCCTGCGTCAGCGCGGCCGGCAGGCGCTCGGCGCGCAGGGCGTCGTAGTAGGCGAGGGCGGCGGAGAAGCCCGGGGTCGGCACGCCCTGCCGGGTCGCGGCGACCAGCACCTCCCGCCAGTCGTCCTGCGCCTGGGCGATCTCGCTCGCGAAGGTCTCGTCCGACAGCAGGCTCGGCAGGTCCGCGCGGGCGTCGTACGCGGCCCGGATGCGGTCCAGGAAGGCCGCGCGGATGATGCAGCCGCCGCGCCAGATCGCCGAGACCGCGCCCAGGTCGATGTCCCAGCCGTACTCCTCGCTGCCCGCCGCGACCTCGTGGAAGCCCTGCGTGTACGACACGATCTTCGACGCGTACAGCGCCTGCTCCACCCGGTCGGCGAACGCGGCCGCCTCCGACTCGCCGAGCGGCGACGCCTTCGGGCCCGCCAGCCCTCGCGAGGCCTCCCGCAGCGCGACGTGCCCGGACAGGGAACGGGCGAAGACGGCCTCCGCGATGCCGGACACCGGCACGCCCAGGTCCAGCGCGATCTGCACGGTCCAACGGCCGGTGCCCTTCTGCTCCGCCCGGTCGGCCACCACGTCCACGAACGGCTTCCCGGTCGCCGCGTCCACGTGGGAGAGCACCTCGGCGGTGATCTCGATCAGGTAGGAGTCCAGGCGGCCGGTGTTCCAGGTGCGGAAGATCTCCGCGATCCGGGCCGGCTCGTACCCGGCGACGTCACGCAGCAGCTGGTAGGCCTCGCCGATCAGCTGCATGTCGGCGTACTCGATGCCGTTGTGCACCATCTTGACGAAGTGCCCGGCGCCGTCCGGGCCCACGTGTGTCACACAGGGCGCCCCGTCCGCCGCCTTCGCGGAGATCTTCTCCAGCATCGGACCGAGCGAGTCGTACGACTCCTTCGAGCCGCCCGGCATGATGCTCGGCCCGTTGAGAGCGCCCTCCTCGCCGCCCGAGATGCCGGTGCCGACGAAGTGGATGCCCCGCTCGCGCAGTTCGCGTTCCCGTCGGCGGGTGTCGGCGAAGTGGGCGTTGCCGCCGTCGATGATCATGTCGCCGGGCTCCAGGAGCGGGGCGAACTCCTGGATCACCGCGTCGGTCGGGTCACCGGCCTTCACCATGATCACCAGGCGGCGCGGCCGCTCCAGCGCCGCCACGAACTCCTTGGCGGTCTCGGTCGCGACAAAGGCGCCCTCGTTCCCGAACTCCTCCACCAGCGCGTGCGTGCGCGACGCGGTCCGGTTGTGCACCGCGACCGTGTAGCCGTTGCGAGCGAAGTTGCGGGCGAGGTTGCGGCCCATGACCGCGAGCCCCGTGACGCCGATCTGCGCTGTCGTGCTCATTGGCTTGGCTCCTAGTGACCTTGGTGTCGTTGGTGCCCTGATATGTGTGGTGCCCGTGATGCCCGTGGTGCTTATGGTGTCCGTGATGCCTGCCGTCCGTAGCGGCCGGGGTGCGGCGGTGTCCTCGGTATCCTCGATGTCGCCAGTATCGTCGCGCTCGACCATCCTGACGTGGCGGTACGCCGGTCGCACCTCGTGGTCCGGCTGACTCCCATACGCGGGAGAGGGCCCCGCCGCCTCAGCGGACGGACTTCTTTCCCCGGCAACCGCCATCCCTTCTCCGCCACTTGGGGTGACGAACCGGCCGATTGCCGTCTTGTCATGGCCTGTTAGCAGCACATATTTTTGCCCCTCCTGACGCAATGTCGAGGGGGACCTCCATGGCCGTACGCGGCCGGCACCGCCGGTATCAGCCGAACAGGATCAACCGTGCCTCACTGACCGTCACCGCGGGCGGCGCGGGACTGGCGCTCCCGCTGATGGGGACCGGCACGGCGGACGCGGCCGACGTGGAGACCTGGGACAAGGTCGCCGCCTGCGAGTCCACCAACGACTGGGACATCAACAGCGGCAACGGGTACTACGGCGGATTGCAGTTCTCCCAGTCCACCTGGGAGGCGTTCGGCGGCACGGAGTACGCCCCGCGTGCGGACCTGGCCACCAAGGACCAGCAGATCGCCGTCGCCGAGAAGGTGCTGGACGGTCAGGGGCCCGGTGCCTGGCCCGTCTGCTCGCAGCGGGCCGGACTCACCCGGGGCGGCGACACGCCCGACATCCGGCCGGCCGGGGACGCGAGACCCACCAAGGGCACCGGAGGGTCCGCCGAGAAGTCCACCGAGAAGTCGTCGGGCGAGCGCACCGGACGGTCCGGCGCGAAGCCGGACTCCGTGAAGGACGTCAAGCCCCAGACCACGCCGCAGTCCCGGGCCGGCAAGGGACGCATGTACACGGTGGTCACCGGGGACACCCTCTCGGGCATCGCCGACACCCAGCGGGTCCGGGGCGGCTGGCAGCGGCTGTACGAGTCCAACCGTGCCGCCATCGGAACGGACCCCGACCTGATCCTGCCGGGGCAGCGCCTCGCGGTGCGCGGCGAGGGGACCACCACCGCACCCCGCCCCGAGCGGAAGACGGCCGAGAAGCCCAGGGCGAAGACGGCCGAGCCCCAGCAGAAGCAGCGGAAGCAGCCGAAGAAGTCGTCCCCGGACAGCGGCAAGGCCAAGACGGAGAACAAGGCCAGGACGGAGACGGCGGCCAAGACCGACAAGGCCCCCGTGCGCCACGCGGTCGTCGCCCCCGTCGACGCCCCCACCGGCACGCCGTACCACCAGGCGGGCTCCTCCTGGTCGAAGGGCTACCACACCGGCGTCGACTTCCCCGTCGCCACCGGCACCTCGGTCAAGTCGGTCGCCGCGGGCCGGGTCGTCAGTGCGGGCTGGGGCGGTTCCTACGGGTACCAGGTGGTCGTCCGGCACGAGGACGGACGCTACTCGCAGTACGCGCACCTCTCGGCGATCTCCGTCAAGGACGGTCAGTCGGTGGGCGCCGGCCAGCGCATCGGCCGCTCGGGCTCCACGGGCAACAGCTCGGGCCCGCATCTGCACTTCGAGGTGCGGACGGGGCCCGGGTTCGGTTCCGATGTCGACCCGCTGGCGTATCTGCGGGCCGGCGGGGTCAGGATCTGATCCGCACCCGGTGCCGGTCCAGTACCGGCGTCGGGACGAACGGGCCGTTGTGGAACGGGCCGAAGAACGCCGGCGGATCGACCCTCTCCGAGAGTTCCCGAAGCCGGAGCGGCTCCTCGGAGGGGGCGGTGTCCGGGACCGGCGGTGCCGCGGGGGAGGGCACGAGGACCTTCTCGGGCGGGCCGCCGACCCGCGGCCCGGTCACCGGGGCGCCCTCGGCCGCCGGGGCGGTCCCCGACGGCACGGCACTCGGCTCACTCACGGCCGGGAGGACCGCCGGCGGAAGAGCTGTCGCCGGGGGAGCAGCGGCAGGAAGAGGCACGGCGGAGTCCCCGGTGCCCTCCCGCGCGATCCGCTCCGTCGTCAGGAGGATCAGGCCGCCGGCGGCCACCACACCGCAGCCCAGGGCGAGCAGGGTGCCGGTCGTGCCGTAGCGGAAGGTTTCGCCGAACATCGTGATGCCGACCACCGCGGCCACCACCGGGTTGACGACCGTCAGCGTCGCGAGCGGGGCCGCGAGACCGGCACCGCGGTAGGAAGCCTGGGACAGCAGCATGCCGGCCGTGGCGAGCACACCGATCACGGCCAGGGACGGCACGTCGGCGCCCGTGACACCGCCGGTCCAGTCGACCGCCACCGTCTTGGTGAAGACCGACGACATGCCGAACGCGATGCCGGAGGCGACGGCCAGCAGGATGCTGCGCACCGCCGGGTGCCGGTGCGCGGCCCGGCCGGCGATCATCAGGGCCACGATCACACCGCCGGTCACGACCGCCGCGCCCACCCGCTGCGCGGTGTCCAGGGACTGCGCGTCGGCGGCGCCGACCAGGGAGAGCAGACCGGCGAGACCGACCGTCGCCATGAGCGCGCCCCGCCAGGCCGTCGCCCCGGCCCTGCGGCCGACGAAGAGCGCCGCCATGGGCAGGGCGAACACGATGGTGAGCGCGCCCAGCGGCTGCACCAGGCTCAGCGGACCGAGCGCGAGGGCCACGACGTGCAGGAGGCCACCGAGGCCGTTGAGCGCGACCGCCGCCCACCAGGCGGGGCGGCGCAGGGGAGCGTACTGAGCACCGGGGGAGGAGACCGCGACCTGCTCCTGCACGATCGCTCCACCCGCGTACGCCACGGCGGAGACGAGCGACAGCAGCACGGACAACGCGAGGGCGCTCATCGGCTGCTCCTCTGCGTGAGGCGGGGGCTCTCGGCCCGACGCGGCGAACGGTCGTCTTCCATGCACAACACGATGCCGTCCCAGGAGCTTCCCGTCGTCGTCCCTGAGCACTCATTGAGTCCTACTGCCGATGGAGTACGAGGGCGGTGCCGTCCTCCCCAGGGTGGGCGACTCGCGGTCCGGCCCCTGACCAACGCCCCCTAGGGGCCCTGACGGTACTGCGCCCGCTCGGCGGCCGGCTGCTGTCTGTACCACCGACCCCCGGCCCGTCCCGGCCCGCCCGCGCCGCACCCTCTCCCCGCGATCCCGGTCCCCCTCGCGATCCCCGCCCTCCCCGATCTTCGCAGCCCCCGCGCTCTTCCCCACGCGCCCCGTCTGAGTGACCATGAAGGGACCAGCCGACGAGCACGGGAGGTTCCGGGTGCGTGTGGGACTGCTGACCCGCGAGTACCCGCCGGACGTGTACGGCGGCGCGGGCGTCCATGTGGAGTTCCTCGCGCGGGAGCTCGCGCGCCTCGTCGACCTGGACGTGCACTGCTGGGGTGAGGGCCGTGCCGACGGGGTGCTGCGCCACCGTCCCTGGTCCGCGCTCGACGGAGCCAACGACGCGCTGCGCACCTTCTCCGTGGACCTCGCCATGGCCGCCGCCCTCGAAGGCCGCGAACTGGTCCACTCCCACACCTGGTACGCCAATCTCGGCGGCCACCTCGCCAAGCTGCTGTACGGCATCCCGCACGTGGTGACCGCCCATTCCCTGGAGCCCCTGCGCCCCTGGAAGGCCGAGCAGCTCGGCGGTGGCTACGCCCTGTCCGGCTGGGCCGAGCGCACCGCGGTCGAGGCGGCCGACGCGGTCGTGGCCGTGTCCGGAGCGATGCGCGAGGACATCCTGGCCTGCTACCCGGCGCTCGATCCCGGCCGCGTCCACGTCGTGCACAACGGCATCGACACCGCCCTGTACCGCCCCGACCCCGGCACCGACGCCCTGGACCGGACGGGCCTGGACCGCTCCCGCCCGTACGTCCTGTTCGTCGGCCGCATCACCCGCCAGAAGGGCGTGCCCCACCTGCTGCGCGCCGTGCGGGACATCGACCCGGCCGCTCAGGTCGTGCTCTGCGCCGGCGCCCCGGACACCCCCGAGATCGACCGGGAGTTCCGGGACCTCTTCGCCGGGCTGAGCCGCGCCCGCGAGGGCGTGTACTGGATCCCGAGCATGCTGCCGCGCCGTGAGGTGATCCAGCTGCTGACCCATGCCGCCGTCTTCGTCTGCCCCTCCGTGTACGAGCCGCTCGGCATCGTCAACCTGGAGGCGATGGCCTGCGGAACGCCCGTCGTGGCCTCCCGGGTCGGCGGCATCCCCGAGGTCGTGGCGGACGGCGAGACGGGGCTGCTCGTCCCCAAGGACGGCGGCGTGAGCGGGGACCGGGACGCCGACTTCGAGGCGGGCCTCGCGCGGGCGCTGGACTCCGTCCTCGGCGACCCCGAGAGCGCCCGGCGGATGGGCGAGGCGGGTCGGCGGCGCGCGGTGGACGAGTTCGGCTGGGACGCGGTCGCCCGTCGCACCGTGCGGCTCTACGAGGAGATCCTCAAACAGGCTTAGGCCGCCCCGGCCGGGGCAGCCGAGGGTGAACGAGGGTGAGGGGAGCGGCCATGCGTCGTGGAGGTCCTTCGGTGCTCGGCATCGTGCTGGCGGGCGGAGAGGGCAAACGACTGATGCCCCTGACCGCGGACCGCGCCAAACCCGCGGTCACGTTCGGCGGCACGTACCGGCTGGTCGACTTCGTGCTGTCCAACCTGGTCAACGGCGACATCCTGCGGATCTGCGTCCTCACCCAGTACAAGTCGCACTCGCTGGACCGGCACATCACCACCACCTGGCGGATGTCCAGCCTGCTCGGCAACTACGTCACCCCCGTCCCGGCCCAGCAGCGGCTGGGCCCGCGCTGGTACCTGGGCAGCGCCGACGCGATCCTCCAGTCCCTGAACCTGGTGCACGACGAACAGCCCGACTACGTGGCCGTCTTCGGCGCCGACCACGTGTACCGGATGGACCCGCGCCAGATGCTGACCCAGCACATCGAGTCCGGCGCGGGCGTGACCGTGGCCGGCATCCGGGTGCCGCGCGGCGAGTCGTCCTCGTTCGGAGTGATCACGCCGGGCTCCGACGGCCGGACCGTCACCGGGTTCCTGGAGAAGCCCGCCGACCCGCCGGGGCTGCCCGACGACCCCGGGTGCGTCTTCGCCTCGATGGGCAACTACGTCTTCACCACCAAGGCGCTCATCGAGGCCCTGCACCGGGACGCCGAGGACGAGAACTCCGTGCACGACATGGGCGGCTCGATCCTGCCCCAGCTCACCGACCGCGGTGAGGCCGCCCTGTACGACTTCAGCGACAACCACGTACCGGGGGAGACCTCCCGCGACCAGGGGTACTGGCGGGACGTCGGCACGCTCGACGCCTACTACGACGCCCACATGGACCTGATCGCGGAGCGCCCCGCTTTCAACCTCTACAACCGCGACTGGCCGGTCTACACCCACTCCACCCAGCTCTCCCCGGCCCGGTTCAACGCCGGCGGCATGGCCAGTGAGTCGATCATCAGCGCGGGGTGCCTGATCCGCGGGCAGGTCACCCGGTCCGTGCTGTCACCGGGCGTGGTGATCGACCCGGGGGCCGTCGTACAGGGTTCCGTGCTGCACGACAACGTGCACATCGGCCGGGGCGCGGTGGTGCGCGGGGCGGTGCTGGACAAGAACGTCGAAGTGCCGCCGGGCGCGACGATCGGCGTCAACCCGGAGCGGGACTCGGAGCTGTACACGGTCTCCAAGGGCGGCGTGATCGCGCTCGGCAAGGGGCAGCGGGTGCCGTGACGGCCGGGAGCGCGGCCGGCGGGCGGACGAGGCACCGTCCGGGGGCCGGCGGCCGTCGGCCCGCACGGTCGGCCCGCACCCGTCCGGGTGGCGCGCGCCGGGGCGTGCGGCGCCGTCCCCACCGCTCCGGGCGCCGCGGCCCCATGGGGCACCGCACTCGTGGCCCGGTCACGGGGGCGGGACTTTAACCTGATGTTAACTGTGCGTAGCTTGATCGTACTTGACCGTAATCGACGCGGGGCGTTTGACTGCTTGTCCATCCGTCGTCCCTGCGAGGCCCACCCTTGACTTCCGATCCGCTCGCTCCTCTCGACCTGGCGTTCTGGAACATCGATTCCGCCGAGCACCCCATGCACCTCGGCGCGCTCGGCGTCTTCGCGGCCGGTTCGCCGACCGCGGGCGCCCACGCGGCGGACCTGCTCGCGGCCCGCGCCCCCGGCGTGCCCGGCCTGCGGATGCGCATCCGGGACACCTGGCAGCCGCCGGCCCTGGGGACGCCCTTCTCGTTCGGCGGCGCGACCCGGGAGCCCGCCCCCGGCTTCGACCCGCTCGACCACGTGCGGCTGCACCCCCCGACGACGGACTTCCACGCCCGGGCCGGCCGCCTCATGGAGCGCCCCCTGGAGCGCGGCCGGCCGCCGTGGGAGGCGCATGTGCTGCCGGGTGCGGACGGCGACTCCTTCGCCGTGCTCTTCAAGTTCCACCACGCCCTGGCCGACGGCCTGCGGGCGCTGACCCTCGCCGCGGGGGTCCTCGACCCGATGGACCTGCCCGCGCCGCGCCCGCGCCCCGAGGAGCCCGCCCGAAGACTCCTGCCGGACGTGCGCCGACTGCCGGAGCGGGTGCGCGACGCCCTGTCCGACGCCGGCCGGGCCCTCGACATCGGCGCCGCCGCCGCCCTGTCCACCCTCGACGTGCGCTCCTCGGCCGCGCTCACCGCCGCGTCCTCCGGAACCCGCCGCACCGCGGGTGTCGCCGTCGACCTCGACGACGTGCACCGGGTGCGCAAGACCGCCGGCGGCACGGTCAACGACGTTCTGATCGCGGTCGTCGCGGGCGCCCTGCGCAGCTGGCTGGACGAGCGCGGCGACGGCAGCGAGGGCGTCGCGCCCCGCGCCCTGATCCCCGTCTCCAAACGCCGGCCGCGTACCGCCCATCCGCAGGGCAACCGGCTCTCCGGATACCTGACCCGGCTGCCGGTCGGCGATCCGGACCCGCTCTCCCGGCTCGCCGCGGTGCGCACCGCCATGGGCCGCAACAAGGACGCCGGGCCGGGCCGCGGAGCCGGTGCCGTCGCCCTGCTCGCCGACCACGTGCCCGCGCTCGGACACCGGCTCGGCGGGCCCCTGGTCGGCCAGGCGGCCCGGCTCTGGTTCGACATCCTGGTCACCAGCGTGCCCCTGCCCAGCCTGGGCCTGCGGCTCGGCGGCCATCCGCTCACCGAGGTCTACCCGCTGGCGCCGCTGGCCCGGGGCCACTCCCTGGCGGTGGCCGTCTCCACGTACCGCGGGCAGGTGCACTACGGCCTGGTCGCCGACGCGAAGGCCGTGCCGGACCTGGACCGCTTCGCCCTGGCCCTCTCCCGGGAGGTGGAGACGCTGCTCACGGCCTGCGGTCCCTGACCCGGCGCGTTTGGCGTCCCGGCCCGCCGCTGAAGTAAAATCCGCCGTTCGAAAGCGGGCGCGAGTCGGAGCGCCGCGACGGTGATCAGGAACGGCAGCGGCGATGACGGTGACACAGGACGGCACGGCGACCACGGACGAGGTGGTGTACGGCCCGGGCATCGACCCGGAGCGGCTCGCCGTCTGCCTGAGCGTGCTGGAGGAGCTCGACGGACTCGACGTCGACCACCCGGACGCCGTCCGGGTCCGCCGGGCGACCTCGCACATCTACCGGATGGTCAAGCAGCGCCGCCGCCAGGAGCGCCGCGCCGCCAAGACCGCCCACGACAAGGCCGTCACCGAGGCCACCGCCACCGGCTCCGCCGAACGCATCGACGACGAGACCGAAGGCATCCTGCCCTCCTCCCGCACCGAGGAGGGCAGGATCGCGGGGATACTCCAGCGCCCCCGCTCCTGCTACATCTGCAAGCAGCGCTACATCGAGGTCGACTACTTCTACCACCAGCTCTGCCAGAGCTGCGCCGCCGAGAACCGGGCCCGCCGCGACGCCCGCGCCGATCTCACCGGCAAGCGGGCGCTGCTCACCGGCGGCCGGGCCAAGATCGGCATGTACATCGCGCTCAGGCTGCTGCGCGACGGGGCGCACACCACGATCACGACACGCTTCCCCAAGGACGCCATCCGCCGCTTCAAGGCCATGGACGACTCCGCGGACTGGATCCACCGCCTGGAGGTCGTCGGCATCGACCTGCGCGACCCCGCCCAGGCCGTGGCGCTGGCCGACCAGGTCACCGAGCAGGGTCCGCTCGACATCCTGATCAACAACGCCACCCAGACCGTACGCCGCCTGCCCTCCGCGTACGCCGCGCTCGTCGAGGGCGAGAGCGCCCCGCTGCCCGCCGGTGAGCTGCCCTCCCACCACGTCATCGGCGCCTTCAACTCCGGAGCGGTGGACGGGCTGACGGCGCTGCCCGTCGGCGTCTCGGGGCTCGACGCGCAGAAGGTGGCCGACCTCGCCCTGGTCGCCGGCAACGCCAGCGTGGTCCGGCACCGCGACGGCACCGCCATCGACGCGGGCGGCCTGGTCCCCGACGTCGTCGACACCAACACCTGGGTCCAGACCATCGAGCAGATCTCCCCGGTGGAGCTGCTGGAGACCCAGCTGTGCAACTACACCTCGCCGTTCATCCTCATCAGCGCCCTGCGTCCCGCGATGGCCGAGGCCGCGCGCCGGGCGACCGCCAAGCGTGCCTACGTCGTCAACGTCTCCGCGATGGAGGGCGTCTTCGCCCGCGGCTACAAGGGGGCGGGCCACCCGAACACCAACGCGGCCAAGGCGGCCATGAACATGGTCACGCGGACCAGCGCCCAGGAGATGTTCGACACCGACGGCATCCTGATGACCTCGGTCGACACCGGCTGGATCACCGACGAGCGTCCGCACTTCGACAAGCTGCGCCTGGCCGAGGCCGGCTTCCACGCCCCGCTCGACCTGGTGGACGGCGCCGCCCGCGTCTACGACCCGATCGTGCGCGGCGAGGCGGGCGAGGACCTGTACGGCGTCTTCCTCAAGGACTACGCGCCCGGCAAGTGGTGACGGTCCCGGCGGACCAACAGCCGTGCCCCGTCGGCCGGTCGGCGGGGCGCCGTCCTGATCCGGAAGGTCCGGGTCAGTCGACGGCCCCCAGCCGCGCGTGCCGTGCCGCCGTCAGCTCCAGCACCGTGCGCCAGTCCTCCAGCACCCCGGCGTCGAACACGCTGGTGCGGGCCTCCTCGGCTGCCTGCCGCAGGCTGACCGCATCGTCGTCGTGGGCCCAGGCGTCGGCCTGGGCGTGACGGCGCAGCAGCCGGGCGACGCGCGCGCCGAGCAGCGGCCGTACCGCGTCGGCGGTCCGGCCGGCGGGGTCGCCGGACCACAGCAGCCGGCCCACGGGTGCCACCAGACCGGCCACCTGGAGTTCCTTGTCGGCGGGGCGCCGCCGGCGCAGCAGCGCGGCGGTGCGCAGCGCGTGCTCGTGCGGGTCCACCCGCCCGCCGCCGCGTTCCGCGAGGGTCCCCTCGCCGCGGCAGGCGTACAGCAGGTCCATCAGCTCCTCGACGCTGCGCGGTTCCATGCCTCGGTCCTCCCACGAGACAGCCGTTGCCGACCGACAGCAGACCATGGCCGTCTTGCGCCGCAGCCAACGGCGACTTAACTGTGCGCCCCGGCCGTCGGCGGCAATCGAAGAAGCGGTCGGCCGCATCGGCCGAACGGGTGAGTCACCTGTGGTGCGCAAACGGGTCCATACCGGCATACTCGGGCCAACTGGGCAGGATGTGAAGGGCAATGGTTCCCCCATGTTTTGGGCCCCATAGAGCGCGCCCCCGCTCATTTGGTTAATCTAAAGCGGACGGACGACAGCACAGGGCTCCACCCCCACCCGATGTCCGTCTTGGGACAAGCCGGTTCACAACGGCCTGCTCTCGCCCGAGTTACCGGCGCCACCGCGTCCGAACTGCATGCGACTGAAACCCCAGCGGGCGTCTGGTGCCGGACAGCAGACTCGGCCGACAGGCCCCTAGGGTGACCCGACACATAAGGAGTGCGCGGTGACACCGGAGACGACGAATCCAGAGCAACGCCCCAAGGAACGCATCGAGCGCGGGGGCCGCCGGCCAGGAGAGATCGGCAGCCTCGACGTGTGGGCCCGGTCCGCCCCCATCCGCCTCGCGGGCTACGAGGAGGACCTCGCCGAGCCGCACATCCTGCCCAGCGTGGACTGACCACGCGCGACCCGCGGGATTCGCCGCAGGCAGGGGCGTGCGAGACTCGCGCCCATGCTGATCAGGGAAGCGACGGCCGGTGACTGGCCGCACATCTGGCCCATCTGGCACCGCATCGTCGCGGCCGGCGAGACCTACGCCTGGGACCCGGACACGTCCGAGGAGGACGCCCGGGCCCTGTGGACCCACCCCGCCAAACGCGTCTACGTCGTCGAGGACGAGGGCACCGTCGTCGCCTCCGCCTACGTGACCCCCAACTACGGCGGGCCCGCCGCGGG
Organism: Streptomyces sp. NPDC041968; assembly: GCF_055589025.1. Lineage (NCBI taxonomy): Bacteria > Bacillati > Actinomycetota > Actinomycetes > Kitasatosporales > Streptomycetaceae > Streptomyces > Streptomyces sp. NPDC041968. Next base: position 304,351 of record NZ_JBVJCB010000007.1, read on the forward strand.
CATCGCCAACGCCGGCTTCATGGTCGACCCCGACCGGGCCGGCCGCGGCACCGGACGGGCCCTCGCCGAACACGTCCTGGCCGCCGCCGCCGACCAGGGGTACCGGGGCATGGTCTTCAACGCCGTCGTCGAGACCAACCCCGCCGTACGCCTGTGGACCTCCCTCGGCTTCACCGTCCTGGGTACGGTGCCGGACGCCTTCGACCACCCGCGGCACGGGCGCGTCGGCCTGCACATCATGTACCGCGCCCTCTGACGGGCAACCCGCCGACCGCGCCGGGCGGGGCGCTCAGTCCAGCGGCGCCGTGCGACGCCAGGGGCGCAGTGCCTCGATCCGCTCCGCCAGCTCCAGCAGCGCCGCCTCCGAACCCGGTCGCCCCACCAACTGCACGGCGCAGGGGGCGCCCGAGGGCAGGGTGCCGACCGGTAGCGCCATCGCGGGCCAGCCGGTCAGGTTCCACGGCGGAGTGAAGGGCGAGTAGGCCGTGTCGGCCACGATGTTGCGCAGCCAGCCCCGCTCGTGCCAGGGCGCGGCCGCGGGGGAGCGGCGGGCCAGTGCCGGGGTGAGCAGGACGTCGTGCGCGTCGAAGAACGGCTCCAGGCGGGCGCGGAGCGCCTCGCGCCCCCGGCCGGTGGCGGCCGTGTGCACGAAGGCCCGCCCGACGGCCGCGTGCACCCGGGTCCGCCGGGCCAGCCGGCGCCGGTCCAGGCCGCGTGCGTCCACCGCCGTGCCCGCCGTCCAGTGGACCAGGGCGGTCAGGCCCAGCGAGGCGGGGTAGGGCGGGTCGGCCCGGCGCACCTGGTGACCCGCCTTCATGAGCAGTTCGGCCGCCTCGCGGACGGCGTTCGCGTACGGGCGGGAGACGGGGACGCCGGCCAGGGGACTGCGCGGGGAGACCGCGATGCGGAGGGAGCCGGAGTCCGCGCGCCGCGCCGGCCCGCCGTCCGCGCGGTCGCCCGCGAGGACCGCCAGCATCAGGCGTGCGTCCTCGACCGTCGTGGCCAGCGGTCCGTTCTCAGACATGCCGAACCAGTCGCCCTCGCCGATGCCGGCCGGTACCACCCCGTGGCCCGGCTTGACGGTGACCAGGCCGCAGTTGGCCGCCGGGATGCGCAGCGAACCCATGCCGTCGTTGCCGAGCGCCAGCGGCACCAGACCCGCGGCGACCGCGGCGGCACTGCCGCCCGAGGAACCTCCTGCGGAGCGGACCGGGTCCCACGGGTTGCGGGACGTGCCGTGCACGCCCTCGGTGGTGCCGAACACGCACAGTTCGGGCACGTTGGTGAGGCCCACCACCACCGCGCCGGCCGCCCGCAACCGGGCCACGGTGACGTGGTCCGCCCCGGCGGGCGTGTCCGGCGTCGCGGCGGAACCGACGCGCTTCGACTCGCCGCGCACCGCGAGATTGTCCTTGACCGCCACCGGCACGCCGGCCAGCGGGAGTTCGGCCAGGCCGCTCCGGGCGCCCACCTCGTCGGCCTCGTCGAGCGCCGCTTCGGCCCGGACCGTGCGGAAGGCACCGACGCGGCCGTCCAGCCGCTCGATCCGGGCGAGGTGCGCCGCCACCACCTCGCGGGGCGTGACGCGCCCCTCGCGGACGGCGGCGGCGATGTCGGCGGCGGTCCGGCCGGCCCAACTGGTCACGGAAGGGGCTCCTCGGGGTGCGGAAAGGTGGCTTACCGGAGAGGGCACTCACCGGAAACGGGACTACTGACGAGTACGTGAGCACTCTGCCCGCCCGGACGCCGCCGCGTCGAGAGGCGGACGCGCACGGTTCGCGGGACGCGCGGTGGGGGAGCTGTACACCACGTCCGCCCCAGTGACCGCGACCCACCGACGCTGAACCGCCGACTCCCGAGCCGCCCCGCCGACTTCCGAGCCGCCCCGCCCGCCGCGGGCCGCCCCGACACCCGCCCCCGACCACGGAGGACCCCGCATGCATGACGACCGCAGCCTGGTCGAAGCCCGCCTCGAGCGCGTCCTCGACGAGCGCATCCGCCCCGCCGTGTACCCCGAGTCCGTGCCGCTCGACGTCGCCGTGTGGCACGCGCCCGGCGAGCCCGTGCCGGTCGCCGAGGGACTCGCGGCCGACCCCGAACCCGTCGAGGTGGGCGCCCGCTGGGGCGCCCCCTGGGGCACCAGCTGGTTCCGCGTCACCGGGACCGTGCCCGAGGAGTGGGCCGGCCGGACCGTCGAGGCGATCCTCGACCTCGGCTTCGACGAGAGCATGCCCGGCTTCCAGTGCGAGGGCCTGGTCTACCGGCCCGACGGCACCCCGGTGAAGGGCCTCAACCCGCGCAACCAGTGGGTGCGCGTCGCCGCCCCCGCCCAGGGCGGCGAGGAAGTCCGCCTGCACGTCGAGGCGGCGTCCAACCCCGTCATCTTCGGCCCCCGCCCCTTCGTGCCCACGCCGCTCGGGGACAAGGAGACCGCCGGTGACGCACCGCTGTACACCCTCGCCCGCATGGACCTCGCCGTCCTCGACGAGACGGTGTGGAACCTGGTGCTCGACCTGGAGGTGCTGGGCGAGCTGATGGCCGAGTTGCCGGTGGACTCGCCCCGCCGCTGGGAGATCCTCCGCGCCCTGGACGGGGCGCTGGACGCGGTCGACCTCCAGGACGTCAACGGCACGGCGGAGGCGGCCCGTTCCCGCCTCACCGGCGTCCTCTCCGCCCCCGCCGCCGCGTCCGCGCACCGCATCAGCGCCGTCGGTCACGCCCACATCGACTCGGCGTGGCTGTGGCCGCTGCGCGAGACCGTCCGCAAGGTCGCGCGCACGACGTCCAACATGACCGCCCTGCTGGAGGACGAGCCGGACTTCGTCTTCGCCATGTCGCAGGCCCAGCAGTGGGCGTGGGTGCGCGACCACCGGCCCGAGGTGTGGGCGCGGGTGAAGAAGGCCGTGGCCGACGGCCGGTTCGTGCCGGCCGGCGGCATGTGGGTGGAGTCGGACACCAACATGCCGGGCTCCGAGGCGATGGCCCGGCAGTTCGTGCACGGCAAGCGCTTCTTCCTCGACGAGTTCGGCGTCGAGAACGACGAGGCCTGGCTGCCCGACACCTTCGGCTTCGCCGCCGGCCTGCCGCAGATCATCAGGGAGGCCGGCGCCAAGTACCTGCTGACGCAGAAGATCTCCTGGTCGCAGACGAACCGGTTCCCGCACCACACCTTCCGTTGGGAGGGCATCGACGGCACCCGGATCTTCACCCACTTCCCGCCCGTCGACACCTACAACTGCTCCATGCGGGGCGACGAAATCGCCCACGCGGCCCGCAACTTCAGGGACAAGGGCGTGGCCCGGCACTCCCTCGCCCCCACCGGCTGGGGCGACGGCGGCGGCGGCACCACCCGCGAGATGGTCGCCAGGGCGGCCCGGCTGCGCGACCTCGAAGGGTCGGCGACCGTCACCTGGGAGACCCCGCGGGCCTTCTTCGCCAAGGCCGAGGCCGAGAACCCCGAGCCGCCGGTCTGGGTCGGCGAGCTGTACCTGGAACTGCACCGCGCCACCCTCACCAGCCAGGCCCGGACCAAACAGGGCAACCGACGGAGCGAGCACCTGCTGCGGGAGGCCGAGCTGTGGGCGGCCACGGCCGCGGTGCGCACCGGATTCGCCTACCCCCACGACGACCTGGACCGGATCTGGAAGACCGTCCTGCTCCACCAGTTCCACGACATCCTGCCCGGCTCCTCCATCGCCTGGGTGCACCGCGAGGCGCGCGCCACGTACGACCGCGTCGCCGGGGAGCTGAACGGCATCATCGACGCCGCCCAACGCGCCCTGGCCGGTGAGGGCGACACCCCGCTCGTCTTCAACGCCGCCCCCCACCCCCGCACCGGCGTCCCGGCCGGCGCCGCCGCCGCCCCCGTTTCCGCGGGCCGCACCGCCCTCACCCCGCGCCCCGGGGGCGGCCACGTCCTGGACAACGGGCTGCTGCGGGTCGGGATCGACGGCCGCGGCCTGGTCGTGTCGGTGTACGACCTCGCCGCCGACCGCGAGACGATCGCGCCGGGCGGGGCGGGCAACCTCCTCCAGCTGCACCCCGATCTGCCGAACAAGTGGGACGCCTGGGACGTCGACGCGTTCTACCGCAACACCGTCACCGACCTGACCGACGCCGACGAGCTGGCACCCGGCGACGACGGCGCCTCGGTACGGGTCGTCCGCGGCTTCGGCTCCTCCCGCGTCACCCAGACACTGAGGCTCGCGCCCGGGGAGCGGCGACTGGAGGTGGAGACCGAGGTCGACTGGCACGAGACGGAGAAGTTCCTCAAGCTCGGCTTCCCGCTCGACCTGCATGCCGAACGGTACGCGTCGGAGACCCAGTTCGGGCACTTCCACCGGCCCACCCACACCAACACCAGTTGGGAGGCGGCCAGGTTCGAGGCGTGCAACCACCGCTTCGTCCACCTGGAGGAGCCCGGCTGGGGCGTGGCGGTCGTCAACGACTCGACGTACGGCCACGACGTGACCCGCACCGTCCGCACCGGTGGCGACGCGGGTACGACCACCACCGTGCGGGTGTCGCTGCTGCGGGCCCCGCGCTTCCCCGACCCGGAGACCGACCAGGGCGTGCACCGCTTCCGGCACGCGCTGGTGCCGGGCGCGGACATCGGCGACGCCGTGCGCGAGGGCTGGCGGATCAACCTGCCCGAACGGCGGCTGACCGGCGCGGGCGAGGTGGCGCCACTGGTGACGGTCGACCACGAGGCGGTCGTGGTCACCGCCGTCAAGCTGGCCGACGACGGCAGCGGGGACGTGGTGATCCGCTTCCACGAGGCCCACGGCGGCCGGGCCAGGGCCACCCTGACGGCCGGGTTCCCGGTCGCGCGGGTGGCGGTGACCGACCTGCTGGAGCGCCCGCGGGCCGAGGAGGCGCCCGCGGTCGAGGCCGACGGCGAGCGGATCACCGTACGGCTGCGCCCGTTCCAGCTGATGACCCTGCGCATCGCCCGCGCGTAGCGCGCGCCGGTCCGGCCCACCGGCCCCCGGTGAGCCGGACCGGGGGCCGCTACGACCGTGGCGCCCCGGCCAGCCGGGTCGGCGGCAGATACTCCCGCACGTACGTCCGCTCCCAGCAGGCGCCCGTCTCCCGCAGCTCGCGCCACGTCGTGTACCGGTACCGGAACAGCCGGGCGCGGACGAAACGGGGCGGCGCGTCCGCCGGGAACGGGGAGCGGCGCAGCAGCCTCAGCGTCGCGCGGTCGTTCTCCAGCAGCCGTTCCACCAGGACGCCGAACCAGGGGCCGGCGTACGAGGGCGACAGCGCGGCGAACCACATCAGCCAGTCCAGCCGCAGATGGTACGGCGCGAACTGGCGCGGCCAGCGCCGCGGATCCCCGGGCTTGCCCTTGAACTCGTACTCCCGCCAGTCCGCGTCCTCCCGGGCCACCTCGTCGGAGGTGCCCTCGATCACCACCTCGTAGCGGACCCGGCTGACGGTGCCGAAGGCGCCGTAGGTGTTGACCAGGTGCAGCGGGTCGAAGGAGCGGTTCATCACCTGGCGGCGGGAGACCATGTTGCGGACGGGCCGGTGGCTGAGGAAGAGCAGCAGGGCCGCGGCCGCGAGGACCACGACCTCGTACCAGAGCGGCGCGGCGGACACGGACGGCGGATCGGCCGGGAACCGCACCGCCGAGAGGGCCAGCACGATGGTGATCCAGTTCAGCCAGGAGAAGTTGCCCGACAGCACCAGCCACAGCTGGGTCACGATCATCAGCGCCGCGGCGGCCGTCGCGACGGGCTGCGGCGTGAAGAGCAGGAAGGGCACCACGAGCTGCGTGACGTGGTTCGCGGCCACCTCCACCCGGTGCAGCGGCCGGGGGAGGCGGTGGAAGAACCAGCTCAGCGGCCCCGGCATAGGCTGGGTCTCGTGGTGGTGGTCCAGGCAGGTCAGCTTCCGCCAGCACGCGTCGCCGCGCATCTTGATCAGCCCCGCCCCGAACTCCACGCGGAAGAGCAGCCAGCTAAGCAGGAACAGGACCAGCACCGGCGGCGCCACCTCGTCGTTGCCGAGGAACACCGCGAGGAAGCCGGTCTCCAGCAGCAGCGACTCCCAGCCGAAGGAGTACCAGGTCTGCCCGACGTTGACGACCGACAGGTACAGCGCCCACGGCACCAGCCACAGCAGCATCGCCCCCCACAGCGGCAGCAGCGAGTCCAGCCCCGCCACCAGCGCCGCCGACACCGCGCAGCCCGCCCAGGCGCAGCACGCGAAGAGGCGGTCCGAGTAGCGGAGCTGGAACAGGCTGGGCGCCCGCCTGAACGGCACCCGCTCGACGAAGCGGGGCACGGGCAGCATGCCGCGCTCGCCGATCAGCGGACGGAACTGCAGGGCGGCGGTCAGGAAGGCGACCAGGTACATCACGGCCAGGGCCCGCTGGAAGACCAGCCTGCTCAGCCAGTAGTCGGGGGCGGTGAACCACTCCACGGCCGCGCTCCTCTCGTACGATCACGCTCCGTGTACCCCGGTGGGCGGTTGGCCCCTCCCACGACCCGGGCGGCGGACAGGAGTCGAAGAATCGGGCAAACCCTGGCAAGGTGGGGCCCATGGTTGATCGGGGAGCGAGTGCCTCGTCACTCCCGGACGACTGGCCCGCCCACCCGGACCCGATCCTGGCGCTCAACCGCATGGGCAGCTTCGACTGGGACCTGGACACGGGACTGTTCCACATGGACGCCCAGGCCCACGAGGTGTTCGATCTGCGCCCGGACGAGTACGACGGGCGGCCGGAGTCCCTCGCGGTCCGCGTCCCCGCGGCCGAGGGCAGCCGTCTGGACGCCATCGTCGCCCGGGCCATGAAGGACGGCAGCGAGAACTACGGCACCTACTTCCGGCTGCGCACGCGCGACGGCACCCTGCGCTGGACCCGCACCCAGGGGTACATCCGCCGGGACGGGACCGGCCGCCCCCGCCGCATCATCGGCATCGTCCGCGACGCCACCCAGGAGGTCGGCGACATCGAGGCCCGCCGCGAGCAGGCCGCGCAGGACGAGGCCCGCCGGCGCCTCACCAACGTCGTCCAGCTCGCCACGGCCGCCCTCGCGCACGCCCGCACGGTGGACGACGTCATCGAGGTCCTGCGCGACACCCACGGCCTCACCCGCCTCGGCGCCACCAGCCTCGTCATGGGCCTGGTCGAGGCCGGCCGCATCCGGCTGGTCGCCGACGGCCCCGACAACAGCTTCGTCCCCGGCACCCGCGTCACCCGGATCGACGAGCCGTACCCGATGAGCGAGGCCGTACGGACCCTCAGCCCCCGCTTCATCGAGTCGCCGGAGGAGTTCGCGGAGCGCTACCCCCTCCTGTGGCAGCACATCACCCACCTGGACATCACCGCGGCCGCCTACCTGCCGCTGATCGCCCAGGCCCGGCCGATCGGCGCGATCGGGCTCCTCTACAGCGACCGGCGCGGCTTCTCCCCGGAGGACCGCAACGTGCTGGTCGCGCTCGGCAGCGGCATCGCGCAGAGCCTGCAGCGGGCCATGCTCTACGAGCAGGAGATGGACCTCGCCGAGGGACTCCAGCAGGCCATGCTGCCGCGCACCATCCCCAGCGTGCCCGGCTGCGACATCGCCGTCCGCTACCGCGCGGCCACCATCGGCGGCGCCTTCGGCCGCGACATCGGAGGCGACTGGTACGACCTGATCCCGCTGCCCGGCGGACGCGTGGGCGCCGTCATCGGCGACGTCCAGGGCCACGACACGCACGCCGCCGCCGTCATGGGCCAGCTGCGCATCGTGCTGCGCGCCTACGCCGCCGAGGGCCACCCCCCGGCCACCGTGATGGCGCGGGCCTCGGTCTTCCTCCACGAACTCGACACCGACCGCTTCGCGACCTGCCTGTACGCGGAGGCCGACCTTGCCACCGGCGTGGTCCAGGTGGTCCGCGCAGGGCACCTCGACCCGCTGCTGCGCGCGGGCGACGGCAGCTGCCGCCGGGTGCCCGTCGAGGGTGGCCTGCCGCTCGGCCTGTCCGCCGAGTTCGGGCGCCTCGCCTACCCGGTCTCCACCGTCGAGCTGGACCCGGGGTACACCCTGCTGCTGTGCACCGACGGCCTGGTCGAGGAGCCCGGTGCCGACGTGGACGAGGGGATACAGGCGCTCACGGCGCTGGTGGCCTCCGGTCCGCAGGACGTCGGGGACCTGGCCGACCGGCTCATCGACGTGGCCGAGGAGCGCCGCGGCGACGACGACGTGGCGCTGCTCCTGCTGCGCCGGCACGGGCTGGGAACGCCCCGGACCTTCGGCCGGCTCCAGCAGCACGTGTCTCCGGGCGACCCCGAGGCCCTCACCGAGGCCCGGCACATGATCCGCGCCGCGGTCCGTGCCTGGGGTGCCGGGCAGCAGAGTGACGAGATCGAACTGGTCGCCGACGAACTGGTCACCAACGCCCTCATGCACACCGAGGGCTCCGCGATCGTCACCCTGCGGCTGCTCACCGGGACGGACCGCCGGCTGCGGGTCGAGGTCGAGGACTCCTCCAGCGCCCTGCCCCGCCGCCGCGACGCCGGGGACTCCGGGGTCTCCGGACGAGGGCTGCTCCTGGTCGAGACGCTCGCCGACCAGTGGGGCGTGGAGGCCCGCGGGCGCGGCAAGTGCGTGTGGTCCGAGTTCGTCGTCTCCCACCGCCGGGGCTGAGTCCCGCTGGCGCTGTCGGTCCCCGGTGGCACTCTTGACGTATGCCCGAACTGCCCGAGGTCGAGGCGCTCAGGGACTTCCTGAACGAGCACCTCGTCGACCGTGAGATCGTCCGCGTGCTGCCCGTGGCGATCAGCGTGCTGAAGACGTACGACCCTCCGCTCTCCGCTCTGGAGGGTCACCGGGTGGCCGCCGTGCACCGGTACGGCAAGTTCCTCGACGTCGAGACCGGCGGCGGCCCGCATCTGGTCACCCACCTGGCCCGCGCGGGGTGGCTGCAGTGGAAGGACAGCCTCCCCACCGGCCCGCCCCGCCCCGGCAAGGGCCCCCTGGCCCTGCGCGTCGCCCTGGACACCGGCGCCGGGTTCGACCTGACGGAGGCGGGCACCCAGAAGCGTCTCGCCGTGTACGTCGTGGCCGACCCCCAGCAGGTGCCGGGGGTGGCGCGACTCGGCCCCGACCCGCTCGCCGACGACTTCGACGAGGCCCGCTTCGCCGCCCTCCTCGGCGGTGAGCGCCGGCAGCTCAAGGGCGCCCTGCGCGACCAGAGCCTGATCGCGGGGGTGGGCAACGCGTACAGCGACGAGATCCTGCACGCCGCGAAGATGTCCCCCTTCAAGCTCGCCGCCTCCCTCACCGACGCGGAGACCGCACAGCTGTACGAGGCGCTGCGCACCACGCTCACCGAGGCGGTCGAGCGGTCCCGGGGCGTCGCGGCCGGCCGACTGAAGGCCGAGAAGAGGAGCGGGCTGCGGGTGCACGGCCGCACCGGTGAGCCGTGTCCGGTGTGCGGCGACACCGTCCGGGAGGTCTCCTTCAGCGACTCCTCGCTCCAGTACTGCCCGACCTGCCAGACCGGCGGCAAGCCGCTGGCGGACCGGAGGCTGTCCCGGCTGCTCAAGTAGGGCGGCCGTCGTGTCCCCGCTCAGCCGGCGGCGAGGGTCACGAGGCGTTCCCCGTCCGCGGTGCGCACCTCGTAGCGGGCGATCTGGTCCGGGTGCAGCGCGGCTCCGCCGTGCATGGCGCTCGGCCCGGCGCCGTGCCCGGTGGCGTTCCAGCTGGTGACCGTCTGCTCCGTACCGTCGCGGCCGACGGCGATCAGGCGGCAGGAGCGCGGACCCGCCCCGTCCATGACCTCGAGCCGCACCCCGGTGCCCCACGCCTCGTCCTCGGTGGTGATCCGCGCCCACACCCCGGACCGCTCGTCGGTCGCGGTGAGCCGTACCGCCGCGTCGGCCCGGCTCGCGTAGAGCGCCACCCCGGGACCGGCCACGGCGCACACCAGCGCCGCGGCCACGGCGTACAGCACCCGCCTGCGAACGGTCCGGCGGCGGGCGGCCACCTCGGACAGCAGGCGGTCCAGCAGCCGCGGTCCGGGCCGGGTCACCGGGGTGACGAGCCGTGGTGTCGCCTGCCGGTACAGCATCAGCTGACGGGTGGCCGGGCCGAACTCGGTCACCTGCGTCGCGCACCGGGGGCACTCCATGAGGTGGTCCTCGAAGCGGAACGCTTCCGCCTCGTCCAGCACGCCGAGCGCGTAGGCGCCGACGTCGCGATGCCTCTCCAGGGACCTCATGCCGAATCCTCGTACCGTTGGGTGCGGGTGGGGTTACTCCTTGCTCCCACCCGTACGCACCGCACCGCCGATTCATTCAAGGCCCGGACAGAATCGCGACCAAGGGGTTCGGAGCGGAACGGACCGTGGATTGGTCGCCGCCCGAAAGAAATCGGTGGACCGGCCGCGACGCCTAGAAGAGGTGGATGGCGAGGTGGCCGAGCGGCAGGCCCAGCTGCCAGGCCGGCGTCCACACCTTCGGCCCGTCGTCCTCCCCGGCCGCCGCCCCGCCCGGCACCGCGTTCAGGTCGGGGGCGAGCAGCTCGGTGTCCTGGAGCCAGCGCCACGCGGCCCGGGCGAGTTCCAGGTCCGGGGAGTGCCGGCCGGCGGCGGCCGTGTCGGCCGTGAGCTCGGCCAGGCGCTCCCGCACCCACGCGTGCCAGGGCTGGTCGTAGGCGGTCAGCGAGAGCCAGGTCTCCAGCCGGGTGATGACGCGGATGCCGCTGAGCTCGTCCTCCGTGTCGGACAGGAAGACGGTCAGCGCCAGCGCGTCGCGCCCGGCGCGGAACTCGAAGGACGTGGGCGGCATCAGGTCGCCGGTCCGCAGCAGCTCGTCGGCGATGTACTCGGCGTACAACCACGCCATGGGGACGGCCAGTTCGCCTCCGGCGGGACCGTCCGTGCTCTCTTTGCCTCTGTGCGGCATCCCTTCCTGCCTTCCTCCGGTGCGTGCGCGTCGCCCGACCCGGGTCATGGGCCCCCGTCCGGAACACGGATGAGGACAGCCGATTACTCAACCGGGGTCCACGGCAAGGCGCTTTACGGAGGCTTGACCAAAAGGTCGGTTTCACCGCAGGTCGGCGGCGTAACCCGGTAGCACCCTGCGCAGGGCGCGCAGCGCGTAGTACGCGCGGGACTTCACGGTACCGGGCGGGATGCCGAGGGCTGCCGCGGCTTCCGCCACACTCGCCCCCTGGAAGTACACCAGCACCAGGACTTCACGGTGCTCCGGAGTGAGTGTCTTCACAGCCTCGCGCACGTCCAGGGCCGCGGCGGCCCGTTCGGCGTGGTCGGCGCAGACCCGCGCGTTCTCCAGCACGGCGTCGCCGACCTCCGCGGGCCGCGCCTGCCGGGCCCGGCGCGCGTCGATGGCCAGGCGCCGCGCCACCGTGAGCAGCCAGGGCCGTACGGAGTCGAAGTCGTCGGCGCGCAGCGCCTCGGGGTGCTGCCAGGCGCGGACCAGGGTCTCCTGCACCAGGTCCTCCGCGCGCTGCCGGTCGCCGTCACTGAGCCGCAGCAGCAGCGCGAACAGGGGCCGGCCGTGCTCGCGCTGCAGTGCGGCGAGCTCGTGCTCGGCGGTCGTCCCGTGCGTCCTGTCCCTCAGGGTGATTCCGGCCGTCATGGCCGTATGGCATCGCAGGGCGTCGTCGGGGGACAGGGCGCGCGCACGGATGTGCGACGGACGGTCGATCGCGTCGACGAACGGTTCGACGAACGGTCGGGGCACCCCGTTCGCGCACACCGGACGGGCTAATGAGCGTGTCGGAGCCGCACGGGGCGGCGCGCACCTCATTTCCTGTTCGTAGGTAAATGTGACTAATCATCGGTGTGTGCGACCCCAGCGGAGCGAACGGATGATCACACGCAGTCGGCAGGTGGCCCTGGCCCTGACCGCCCTCCTCACCGTGGGCGCGGCCTGCCAGGCCCGCGACCACGAGCCGCCGCGACGACCGGCCCCGGCCCCGTCCGCGGCGGACACCGGCGTCTTCACCCTGGTCGCCTCCGGCGACGTACTGCCCCACGACTCGATCATCGAGCGGGCCCGCTTCGACGCGGGCGGCACCGGCTACGACTTCCGCCCCATGCTCGCGGGCGCCAAGCCCGTCGTCTCGCGCGCCGGCCTCGCCCTGTGCCACATGGAGACCGTGTACGGCGCGCACGGCGACTACAGCGGCTACCCCCTCTTCAAGTCCCCGCCCGAGGTGGCCGAGGCCCTCGCCGCCACCGGCTACGACGGCTGCTCCACCGCCTCGAACCACAGCGTCGACGACGGCGCCGACGGCATCCGCCGCACCCTCGACGCGCTGGACCGCGCCGGCGTGCGGCACGCCGGGACCGCGCGCACCGAGGCCGAGGCGCGCACCGTGACGGTCCTGCGCGCGGGGCGGGCCGAGGTCGCCCACCTCGCCTACACCCTCCACACCAACGGCCACCCCGTGCCCGACGGACAGCCCTGGGCGGTCGGCATGATCGACGAGGAGCAGATCGTCGCGGACGCCCGGGCCGCGCGTGCGGCGGGCGCGGACATCGTCGCCGTGTCCCTGCACTGGGGCACCGAATGGCAGGACGAGCCCGACCAGGACCAGCTGACCCTGGCCGAGAACCTGACCGCCGCCCGCAGCGGCGAACGCCCCGACATCGACCTGATCCTCGGCACCCATGCCCATGTCCCGCAGGCGTACGAGAAGGTCAACGGCACCTGGGTGATCTACGGGATGGGCGACCAGATCGCGGGCGAGATGATCAACGGCGACGGAGAGCGCGACCCGCGCGGCAACCAGTCGACCATCGGCCGCTTCACCTTCGCCCCGCCCGCCCGCTCCGGTGAACGCTGGCGGGTGACCAAGGCCGAGTTCGTCCCGCAGCTCTTCGACGTCGACGCCGGCCGGGTGGTGAACCTCAACCGCGCGCTGGAGAAGGGCGCCGAGGTACGGGCCGTGCGCGACCGCATCCGCGACGTCGTGCTCAGCCGGGGCGCGGCGGAGGACGGGCTGGTGATGGGGGAGTAGGTCAGTCCTCGTCCACATGGTCCAGGGCGGTCACCATCGCCCCGAGCACCCGCAGGCACGTTCCGACGTCCGCGTCGGTGAGACCACCGCCGACCTGGCGCAGTATCCGGTGCTCCCGGTCCAGGACGGCGGTGATGGTCTGCCGCCCCCGGTCGGTGGGCCGGATCAGTGAGGACCGCCGGTGCGCGGGGTTGGGGACGCTCTCCACCAGGTCCTGCGCCGCGGCCTCGTTGACCATCCGCTGCACGAACTGACGGCTGATCGCCTGGGCCCGGGCCATCTGCGGCACGGTCATCGGCCCGCCCCGGTGCAACAGGGTCAGGACGGCGCGGACGCCGACCGACAGGCCGTCCGCCGCCAGGCCCTGCTCGACGCTGCGCTGCGCGCGCCGGTAGAGGGGGCCGACCAGGTCGTACACCTCGGTGAGGCGCCGGGCGAGGGCGTCCGGAGAGAGGGGCGCGTCGATGTCCTTCACGCCTCCATCATGACACCCGGGTTGCCAATCTCGCGGCATCATGACACCTTGGTTGTCATGATGGCTGCTTCGGACCTGCGCTTCCTCGCCTCCGCCGACGGTGACCTGGCCTACCGCGACACCGGGGCCGGCGACCTCGTCGTCCTGCTCCACTCCGGCTTCGCCGACCACCGTGTCTTCGACGCCCAGATCCCGGTCCTGGCGGCCGGCCACCGGGTCGTCGCACCCGACGTCCGCGGTCACGGCTCCTCGGCCAACGCGACCCGGCCGTTCCGCTGGGCCGACGACCTCGCCGCCCTGCTGCGCCACCTCGACGCGGGCCCCGCGGTGCTCGTCGGTGTGTCGATGGGCGGGGCCATCGCCACCGACACGGTGCTGGAGTACCCGGAGCTGGTCCGCGCGGTGGTGGCATGCGGCGCGGCCACCAGCGAGTTCGAGTACACCGACCCGTGGGTGCGGCGGGTTCAGGCCGACCAGGCCCGCGCACTGGCAGCGGGTGACGTCGAGGGCTGGCTCACGGCGTTCCTGCGCTTCGTCCCCGGTGAGCACCGCGACCTCGACGACGTGGACCCGGCCGTCCTGCGCCGGCTGCGGGAGATGGCCTCCGGCACCCTCGCCAAACACACCCCGGACGAGGAGAACCACCACGTGCCCCTGACCGGCACCTGGGCCCGAGTCCCGAAGATCGACGTCCCCGTGCTCACCGTCAACGGCTCCCTGGACGCCGCCGACCTGATCGCCGAGGCGGAACGGCTCGCCCGCACGGTCCCGGAGGGCCGCTCCGCCACCGTCGAGGGCGCCGCGCACTACCCCAACATGGAGCGGCCCGAGGCCTTCGACGAGATCCTCCTCGACTTCCTCGGCGGACTGCCGCCCGTCGGTGGCTAACGGCGCGCCAGCTCCGACTTGCGGTACGAGTAGCCGAAGTAGATGACCAGTCCGAGCAGCAGCCACACCGCGAACCGCGCCCAGGTCTGCCACTGCAGGAAGGTGATCAGCCAGATCGAGAAGACGATCCCCAGGGCCGGCACCACCGGCATCCACGGCGTCCGGAACGTGCGCGGCAGGTCCGGCTGCCGGTAGCGCAGCACGATCACCGCCGCGCACACCACCACGAACGCCAGCAGGATGCCGATGTTGGTCAGCTCGGCCGCCTCGCCGATCGGCAGGAACCCGGCGATCGCGGCCGACGCCACCCCGACGATCCAGGTGACCCGGGTCGGCACGTGCCGCGTCGGGTGCGTCTTCGCGAACCACTTGGGCAGCAGCCCGTCCCGGGACATGGAGAACCACACCCGGGTCACGCCGAGCATGAAGGTGAACATCACCGTGAGGATGCCGATGATGGCGCCCACCGCGATGACGTCGGCCAGGCCGCTCAGCCCCACCGACTTGAACGCCGTGGAGAATCCGCTCTCCGGGTCGATGTCCTTGTAGTCCTGCATGCCGGTGAGCACCAGGCAGGCCGCCACGTACAGCACCATCGAGATGACCAGCGAGTAGATGATCGCCTTCGGCATGTGCCGCTGGGCGTCCTTGGACTCCTCGGCCGCCGTCGACATGGCGTCGTAGCCGAAGACCGCGAAGAAGACCGTCGCCGCCCCGGTGAAGGCTCCGCCGACCCCGAAGGGGAAGAACGGTTCGTAGTTCGCGGTGCTGATGTGGAAGACGCCGACCGCGATCACCAGCAGCACCACCAGCACCTTCAGGACGACCACGACCATCTCGAAGCGGGCCGCGTTCTTGATGCCGAGCGTCAGCAGGTACGCGATCAGCAGGCAGAGCACCGCCGCGAAGAGGTCGACCTTGTGGCCGTCGCCGGTGCCGGGCGCGCCCAGCATCCAGTTCGGCAGGTCGGCACCCAGTTCGCCGACCAGGAAGCTGAAGTAGCCGGAGATGCCGATCGCGACCACCGCCACGATGGCCGTGTACTCCAGCAGCAGGTCCCAGCCGATGAACCAGCCCACCAGCTCACCGAGGACCGCGTATCCGTAGGTGTAGGCGGAGCCCGCCTTCGGGATCAGTCCGGCGAACTCGGCGTACGACAGTGCCGCCGCCGCGCTCGCGGCGCCCGCGATGAGGAAGGAGATGAGGACCGCCGGCCCCGCCGTGCCGTTGGCGACCGTACCGGCCAGGGTGAAGATGCCCGCCCCGATGATGCCGCCCACACCGATCGCGGTCAGCTGCCACAGCCCCAGCGTCCGCTGCAGGCCGCCGCCCTCCCCGCCCTCCGTGTCCTCGATGCGCTCGATGCGCTCGATGGGTTTGCGGCGGAGAACGCCCTCGCCCATACGGAAACCGGCCATGCGCCCCACCTCTTTGTGAACGGCAAACGGCTGACGGTGGATCATGATGACCCACACCCGCCCGCGACGGAAGCCGCGACGCACGCACCGCCCCGTACGGACGCTACGGCACCACCGTCACGGGCCAGCGCCCCGCCTTCACCAGCCGTACCGCGACGGAACCGACGATCCGGTGCCCCGCCTGCTCGGAGGCGCCCACGACGACGGCGTCGGCCTTCAGCTCGTCGGCCGCCTTGACCAGGCCGTTGTAGGGATCGCCCCGGAAGGTGTGGAACTCCCAGCGGAGGTCGAATATCCCCTTGACCCGCTCGGTCGCGTCCCGGATCTGCGCCACCAGGTCCTCGGCGATCTCGTCGGTCGTCTCCGCCACCGGAGCCCCGAGCGAGGCGCCCGCCGCCAGCACCGGCTGCACGTACACCACGGCGAGCAGCGCGCGCTGCCGCCGGGCCATACCGCCGGCGTAGGCGGCGGCCCGGAGCGAGGAGTCGGAGCCGTCCACGCCGGCGACGATGACCTTCGGCCCGTCCGTGCCTCGTTCGAACTGGTGGGAGTGCTGTTCCGTCACGCGGTGAGGCTATCGGAGTCACCCGTGGTCCTCGGCCGTGCGGGTGGTCTCGTGCCGCCACGCCGGTGTTTCTCCGGTGCGCCGGTCCGCGGCCGGGCGACTGATGAGTCATGAAGAAGGATCACTTGCTCACACGACGCCGCGCACTGCTCGCTGGCGCCGCGGCCGTGGGGGCGGCCGGCACCGCCGGCGCGCTCGCGGTGGGCACGGGGGGCGGACCGGCCCGGCCGGTCGCCCCCGCCCCGGGCCCCGCGGTCCGCCGCCCGCTCCACTCCTCCGCCTACCGCCTGCAGCCCCTGACCGGATACGGCGCGCCCCGCGCCGCGCCGCGGCGGCCACCGGTGCGCAGCGAGCCGATCCTGCGGGTCTCGGGCCTCGGCCGCACCATGATGCTCACCTTCGACGACGGGCCCGACCCCCGCTTCACCCCGGACATCCTCGACACCCTGGCCAAGTACGACGTGCGCGCGACGTTCTTCGTGTGCGGGGAGATGGCGGACCACAACCGGGGCCTGCTCTCCCGGATGGCCGACGAGGGACACGTCGTCGGCAACCACACCTGGTCCCACCCCCTGCTGACCCGCCTCACCCGGCGGCGCATCCGCTCCGAGATGGAACGCACGAGCGAGGTCGTCGAACGGGCCTTCGGCGAGCCGCCCCGTTGGTTCCGGGCGCCGTACGGGGCGTGGAACCGCGCCGCCTTCCAGCTCGGTGCCGAACTCGGCATGGAACCGCTCGCCTGGACCGTGGACACCCTCGACTGGACCACCCCCGGCACCGGCACCATCGTCGAACGGGTGGAGGACGGCGCCGCCCCCGGCGTCGTGGTGCTCTCGCACGACGCCGGGGGCGACCGCTCGCAGACCGTCCGGGCCCTGCGCTCCTATCTGCCCGAGCTGCTGGACTCCGGCTACCGCCTCACCGTCCCCCGGCGCCGGTACGCCTGACGCCCGTCGCGCCCGCCCGGCCGGGGCCCGCTCAGCGGACCCCGGTCATGCGGGCGAAGGCGACGACGTTCCCCTCGTATCCGTTCTGCTTCGAGAAACCGCCGCCGCAGGTGATGACCCGCAGTTCCGGGCCGCCCTTGGAGGCGTAGACCCGGTCGCCGGGGAAGTCGTCCTTCTCGAAGACCTCGATGCCGTAGATCTCGAAGACCGCCGTCTTCCCGTCCTGACGGCGCACCTCCACCGTGTTGCCCTTCTTGAGCGCACCGAGCCCGTAGAAGACGGCGGGCCCCTGCTGGTTGTCGACATGGCCGACCACCACCGCGGTGCCCTTCTCGCCGGGGGAGACCGCGCCGGTGAACCAGCCGGCCAGGTTCGGGTCCTCGGCCGGCGGCGCGTCGACCCAGCCGTCCGCGTCGAGACCGACCGGCATGATCGGCGCGTCCACCTGGATGGCGCCGATGGTGACCTGTTCCGGTACCGCGTAGGGCAGCGGGGCGACGCCAGGGGCGGCGCCCTCACCCGGCGCGACGCGGCTGTCCGAGGCCGCGGCCGAGGCCGGCTGCGGCGGGCCCTGGTCGAACTCCCCGGAACCGTTGCGGATGAGCGCGAGCCCGGTCAGCAGGACCAGCGCTATCACGCCCCAGGGAGCGCGTTTCCTCCGCCGCTCCTCCTCTTCGGCCCACTCGGACGCATCCATTGGCCATCCCCTCTCGACCCGGCCGTCGCCCGGTCGTCCGCGCATACGAGCACGCTAAGCGCAGCGCGTCCGACCGGCGACGGGGCGGCGGCGAACGGGTGGTGCCCCGCCCTCGCGTGAGCCATCCGGGACGGTCCGGCAGGAAATTTCTGACGGTCCGTGACCTGCGGCGATATCCGGTCGCGCGGCTCCGGCCCGGCACGTCCCTCACCAGGACGGACCATTCCCGAAATGCGGCCCCGCGCACGGCAACTGAGGGTCTTTCTGGGAGGCGCTTTCTCGCCGATCGACCGGGGACGGGTCCCGGGGCGTCTTCCGCGGAGGATCACATGCGCAACACTCGTGCCCTCGCGGCAGCCGGCGCCGCGGTCGCTGTCCTCGGGCTGGCCGCCCCCACGGCCACCGCCGGCGGCGACCACCACCAGCCGAGCAACATCGTCGCCCTGCCCAGCGTGATCGCCCGCGGCGGCCAGATGACCGTGACGGTCGACGGCTGCCCGCAGGGCGGCACCATGACCTCGGACGCGTTCCGCACGACCCACCTGACGCCGGTCCGGGGTGCCAACGAGACGTCCAGGGGCACCGCCACCATCAAGCAGGACGCCCGGCCGGGTTCGTACGACATCACCGTCAACTGCTCGGGGCGGCGGCTCACACGGCCGGCCGCCTTCACCGTCATCGGCGGTGTCCGCGGTGGCATCGGCGGCAGCAGCTCCAGCGGGGCGACGCCGACCGACATCGCGATCGGCGGCGGGCTGGTGGCCGCGGCCGTCGCCGGCGGTGGCCTGTTCTGGATGCGTCGCAGGGCCGAGCGGCGGATCTGACCGGGTCCCGGCCGTGACGGACGGGCTCCGCCTTCGGGGGGCGGTCCCGTCCGGTCCCTGCGGACCGCGCCGGTGTCCCGCCTTCCGTATCGCGCGGTGCACGCTCGCGCGGCGCACGCACACGGCTTCGCCCCGGACCGTCGCGGGTCCGGGGCGAAGCCGTGCGGGTGCGCCGCGCACAGGCGAGGCGAGGGTCAGACGCCGTCCTCGCCGGCACGGCGCCGCCAGAGGTGGTACGCGGCGCCGGCCGAACCGGCGACGAGGGCGAGGCCGAGCCCGATCTCCCGCACGTCGAACCCGGCGGCGCTGCCCCCCTCGCCGGCGTGCACGCCCTTGTCGGGGTGGCCGGACTCTCCGGAGGGGTGGTGGGAGTGGCCGCCCGCGATGGTCAGGTCCACGGTGCCGGTCCTGCCGTCACACGCGAACGTCACCTGGTAGACCGCTCCGCGTCGGGCGTCCCGGTCGACCCGTGCGGTCGCCGACGACTCGTGCCGCGGGACGGTGACCGTGTCGAACACCGGCGACTCGACCGTGACGCGTCCGTGGCACCCGCCGGCACCCCGGCCCACCCCCACCGTGACCTCGCCGCCCGGTGCCACGGTGGCGGGACTGACGGTGAAGCCGAACGTCGAACTGCCGCCCGCGGCCGCCCCGGCCGGTACGCAGCCCGAGAGGGCGGCGGCGCCCAGCAGTGCGACCGAGGCGACGGGTATCGCGCGCATGGTGAATCCTCCGGTCCCCGAGGAGCGGCGGCGGACCTGTTCCGCACGTGCCTGGAGTGCACCTCGATGGTCGGAACGCTAGGAAGGCGGACACCCCGGCGCGATCTCTGTAGGGCGAACGGGGTAAGCGTGTGGGCCGGTCGGGGGACGGGGCCGGAGCGTCGGACGCCCCCCGGCGGAACCCCGTGCCGGGGCCGCCGAGGGGCGCGGACGCGTGCGGGCGCCGAGGGGACGCCGAGGGGGGCGCCCCTCAGTCCCCGGCCCCGGGGAAGAGATTGACGAAGGGGTCCGTGGACGCCGCGACGCCGCGGCTGAACGGTGCGTCGAAGTCCCAGATCAGGAAGAGCAGGAACGCGATCAGCGCCGAGAACAGCCCGGCGAGGATCAACTCGCGGGGCGTACGCCGGATCTGGAGGGCGAAGACCATCCCGACCGTGACGACGCCGCCCGTGATGAGCCCGAACCACACCACGCCCGGCATGGTCGCCCCCATCGACTCCGCCCGGGCGATGCGGGCCTGGTCCGCGGCGGTCACCTGGTCGACGAGCGGCTGGTACGCCTGCGCCTCGAAGTCCGACTTCGGCTCGTAGTCCGTGACGTCGGCGCGGACGCGGTCGAGCAGTTCGGCGCCCCGTTGGGTCATCTCGCCGCGGTCGGCCATGACCTTCCACTCGGTGGACACGACGTGTCCGACATAGGCGTTGACATCCTCCCGGATGCGGTCACGGACGTCGGGCGGATAGACCCGGACGCGTTCCGAGATCTCGTGCAGCGCCACCGCCTCCGTCTGCACGTGGTCCTGGGCCGCGCTGCGCGCCTCCCAGACGCCCGCGATGGCCAGACCCAGGACGATGGCGTACACCACACCGATCCACATCGTCATGTACTCGATGACGTCCGGGGTCTCGGTGATGTCCTCGTCGTCGGAGGCCCGGCGGTGCCGTACGAGGGTGATGATGACCACCACGACACAGGCGGCCAGCATCGCGAGGGTGAGAACAAGCCATTCCGGCAAAGGGGGCTCCAGGGATCAGCGCGCTCGGAGCGCGGCGACGGCGACCACCGCGGGCACCGTGATGAGCAGGACGAAGACGAGCGGTGACGTGGTCCCGCGGGAGGTCCGCTGCTGGGGCCGGGCGGCGCGGTAGCGCGGGTAGTGCACCGGGCTCAGTGACGGTCGGGGCGCGGGCGTCGCCGACGGGGCGGGCGCGGGAGCCGCGGGACGGGCCGGCGCCGGTGTGGGGCTGGGTGTCGGAGTCGGCGTGGGCGTGGACGCGGGCGGCTTCGGTGCCGGTCGCGGAGGGGGTGCGGGAGGCGCCTCGGGCTTCGGGGCCGGCGGCTTCCTGGGAGGCTCCGGGGCGGGAGGCGGTGGGGGAGGGGGCTTCGGCGGCGGCGGAGGTGTCGGTGTGGGCGTGGGCGTAGGCGTGGGCGTGGGCGTGGGTGTGGGTGTCGGAGTCGGCTCGGGGCACGGCGGGAAGTCGGGCCAGGTGTCGTTCCCGGCGACTGCCACCGCGTGCGTGCCACCCGGTCCGGTGGACGCATACGCGCAGGCGTCCGCCTGCGCCGGGCCGATCGGTGCGCCGACGAGTGTGAACGTCAGCGTCACCAGGGCCAACACCCGTCCGGAAGGGACGGATCGGGACGGTTCGGGTCCATACACGACGCAGATCATGAAGCCTGGCGGGCCCCGCCACACCCGATCACCGGATGATTGGTCCGAAGGAGGGACATGGAGCGGTCGCGGGTTTGACCGGCGCACACCCGCCCGCGGCCGGACTCGAACTCGCGTACGGGCAGGGGTCCGGAGCGCGGGAGCGTCCACCGCCGAGAAGAAAAAGGCGCGCCCGCGTTGAACACAACCGGCTCTCCCGTGCGTACCCAGTGTCGTGCGGCGGCGCGGCTGCCGTCCCAACACCTTCGTGACGATCGGGGATTGACGATGAAGACCTCCTGGCGGAGCGCCTCACTCGTGGTGAGCGCCGCGGCGGTGCTGGCGCTGACGACGGCGTGCGGCCAGGACGGCGGCACCACCACCGGCAGCCAGAACGTGGGCGCCACCGCGGCGCCCGGCGACGTCGGCGACATCGGGGCCGGCGCCGGCGAGGGACTGGGCACCGGCGCGAACGGCGCGCAGGCGTCGGCGAGCGCGGCGGAGCCCGCGGGCAAGCTGTCCGTCTCCACCAACGCCGAGATCGGCGAGCTGGTGACCGACGGCGCGGGACGCACCCTCTACCGCTTCGACGCGGACACCGCGAAGCCGCCCAAGACGACCTGCGAGAACGACTGCGCCACCGCCTGGCCGCCCGTGGCCGCCGACGACGCCCTCGCCGGCGAGGGCATCGACGAGGCGCTGCTCGGCGAGGTCACCCGGGCCGACGGCACCAAGCAGCTGACCATCGGCGGCTGGCCGGCGTACCGCTACGCCAAGGACACCGCCGCCGGCGACGTCAAGGGCCAGGGCGTGGGCGGCAAGTGGTACGCGCTCGCCGCCGACGGCAAGAAGGCCCAGGCGGCCGAGTCGGCGGCCCTGTCGACGCGTGAGGACCCGAAGCTCGGCGAGATCGTCGTCGACAAGAACGGCATGACCGTCTACCGCTTCATGAAGGACGAGGCCTGGCCGAAGCCGGTCTCGGCGTGCACCGGCGCCTGCCTGGAGAAGTGGCCGGTCGTGGCGCCCGTGGAGCCCAACGACACGGAGGGCGTCGTGAAGAAGGACCTGATGACCTTCACCCGGCCCGACGGTGCCGAGCAGCAGACGGTCGACTGCTGGCCCATCTACACGTTCGCCGGCGACAAGAAGGCCGGCGACACCAACGGTCAGGGCGTCGGCGGAACGTGGTACGCCGTCTCGCCCGACGGAAAGCCGGTCGGCGCGCCCAAGAAGTAGCGACCTCGCGTCCGCCGGCCTCCGGCGCGCGACAGCGGGCCGTCCCCTCCGCACCCAGGCGGAGGGGACGGTCCTGTTCGTGCGCCGTCCCGTTTGTGCGCTGTCCCGTCGTGCGCCGTCCTGCTCGTGCGCTCCGGCGCGGCGCCGCCCGCCGCGACGCCGGCGGCGCACGGCACGTGCCGCAGGCAGTGACCGGTAACGGATGGTCAATTTCCGGTTGGGCTCGCCCAGTCGGCGGGCGATCAGTAGCCTCTGCTCGAACACCGGACCGCCAATGCCTTGGAGAGCTAGATGGAGCGTCCCGCCTGGGCCCCTCGCAGCATCGACATCACGGTGCCCAGCGTGTCCCGCATCCACGACTTCTACCTGGGCGGTTCGCACAACTTCGAGGTCGACCGGGAAGCGGCGCGCAAGGCCATGGAGTTCATGCCGGGACTGCCCAAGATCACGCAGGCGAACCGGGCGTTCATGCGCCGGGCCGTGCGCTTCGCCGCCGGCGAGGGCATCGACCAGTTCCTGGACATCGGCTCCGGCATCCCCACCTTCGGCACCGTCCACGAGGTGGCGCGGGCCGCCCGGCCCGGGGCGCGCGTGGTGTACGTCGACCACGACCCGGTGGCGGTCGCGCACAGCGAGGCCGTCCTGGCGGGCGACGACCGGGCGGACGTCGTGGGCGGCGACCTCCTCAAGCCCCGGGACATCCTCACCGACCCCCGGGTGGAGCGGCTGATCGACCTGAATCGGCCGGTGGCCCTGCTGCTGCTTGCCATACTGCATTTCGTGGAAGACGCGGACGACCCCTGTGCGGCGGTGGCCGAACTGAGCCGGGCGCTCGCGCCGGGCAGCCTGCTCGTCCTCACGCACGCCTCGTACGAGGGGATCCCGCTGCCCGCCGAGCGGGCCGGGGGTGCGGTGGGCGTGTACAAGGACATCCGCAATCCGCTGATCATGCGTTCGCGCGAGGAGATCGCGCGGTTCTTCGAGGGGTACGACATGGTGGAACCCGGACTGGTTCCGATGCCGCGCTGGCGGCCCGAGGGGGCGCCGGAGGACGAGGACCCGTACGCGTTCTCCGGTTTCGCCGGCGTGGGACGTACGGCGTGAGCGCGGAGCCGGACGGGGCGGAGGACAGACTGCGCCGGTTCGCGACGATCTGGAGCCGCGCCGTCTTCCCGGTGACCTCGACGTCGTCGACCCGCCCCGAGTTCGAGGAGCAACTGCTGCCGCTGGCCCGCCGGCTGAGCGAGGTGCTGCGGGCGCGGAGCTTCGAGGCGGAGGACGCCAGAGCGGTCGGCGCCGCGCTCGTCGACGCGCACTGCACCGACCCGGAGGCGCTCGCCCGGACGCTGGACTGCATCGACGCCTACCTCGTGCTCTACTGCGGCGAGGACGGCGACCCCGAGCACCTGCGGGCCCGTTCGGCCCGGCTCCAGCACGCCATGGCGGCCGGGTTCGCCGGGTCGCTGCGCGCCAGGACCCTGGCCGAGCAGGAGGCCATCGCGCAGGCCGCCCTCAGGGCGCAGGGCGTGGTGGCGGAGGCGCTGCACGCCAGCGAGGCCCGCTTCCGCGCGGTCTTCGAAGGTGCCGCCATAGGCATCTGCATCGCCGACCTCGACGGCAACGTCCTCCAGGTCAACGGGGCGTTGATGCGCATGTTCGGCGTAGCCGGCCCGACGCTGCGCGGCCGCAACGTCCGGGAGTGGTCGCACCCCGACGACGCGCCCCAGACCTGGCGGCTCTACGACGAGCTGGTGCGCGGCGAACGCGAGGCCTACCACCTGGAGAAGGCCTTCTACCGGCCCGACGGCACCGTCCTGTGGACCAACCTCACCGTCTCGCTGCTGCGTGACGCCGACGGCAGCCCGCAGTACCAGCTGGCGCTGATGGAGGACACCACCGAGCGCCGGCTGCTCAATCTGCGGCTGCGCTACGAGGCCACCCACGACGCGCTCACCGGCCTGCCCAACCGCAGCTTCTTCTTCGAACGCCTGGAGAAGGCCCTGAACGCGGGACCGGGCCAGCGGTACGGTCTGTGCTACCTGGACCTCGACGGCTTCAAGACGGTCAACGACAGTCTCGGCCACGCGGCCGGCGACCGGCTCCTCGTGGAGGTCGCCGACCGCCTGCAGTCCTGTGCCACCGCACCCGGCGAGATGGTCGCCCGGCTCGGCGGCGACGAGTTCGTGGCGCTGACCACCGGCCCGGACACCCCGCGCGAGGTCGACGAACTGGCCGGCCGGATCATGAACGCGCTGCTCGCCCCGATCAGCGTCGACGGCCGCGAACTCACGGTCCGCGGCAGCATCGGCATCGTCGAGGGCCCGGCGGGGGAACGCAGTCCGGCCGAGGTGCTGCGCAGCGCCGACATCACCATGTACCGGGCCAAGTCGGCGGGCGGCAACCGCTACGAGCTGGCCGACCCGGAGGCCGACGCCCGCGTCATCACCCGGCACGGCCTGACGACCGCCCTGCCGGCGGCCCTGGAGCGGAGCGAGTTCTTCATCGAGTACCAGCCCCTGGTGCACCTCGGCGACGGCAGTGTGCACGGCGCCGAGGCGCTGGTGCGGTGGCTGCACCCGCAGCACGGTGTCCTCGGCCCGGACCGCTTCATCCCGCTCGCCGAGCACACCGGGCTGATCGTGCCGCTGGGCCGCTGGGTGCTGGAGCAGTCCGTGCGGCAGGCCCGCGTATGGCGGGAGCGGTACGGCGAGAGCACCGCCGCCGGCCCGCTGCGCATCAACGTCAACCTCTCGCCCTGCCAGCTCACCCACCCCCGGCTGGTGCAGGACACCGTGGACATCCTGGAGCGGGCCGGGGTCGCGCCCGACGCGCTCTGCCTGGAGGTGACCGAGTCGGCGCTGATCGGCGCGGACGACGACCTGCTCAAGCCGCTGCGCCGACTGGCCGAGATGGGCGTGGACATCGCCCTGGACGACTTCGGTACCGGCTACTCCAACCTCGCCAACCTGCGCCGGCTGCCGGTGAGCGTGCTCAAGCTGGACCGCTCCTTCACCCAGAGCATGCAGCGTTTCCCGGCCGACCCCGTCGACCTCAAGATCGTCGAGGGCATCGTCGCCCTGGCCCACAGCCTGGACCTCGCGGTCACCGTGGAGGGCGTGGAGACCGGCGCCCAGGCGGAGCAGCTGCGCATACTCGGCTGCGACACGGCCCAGGGCTGGTACTACGCCCGTCCGGGCCCCCCGGAGCGCCTGCACGAACTGGCCCTGGTGGACGCCACGGGCTGACGGGAGTCCGGCTCCGGGACGGCCCCCGCTCCGTCCCGGGCGGCCGCCCCGGCCGCCGCGGCCGTGCGGACCAGGGCCGCGGTCGACGCGGAGCGGGACTCCGCCGGCCGCGCCCGGCCGGTCCGCGGAACGCGGCTCACCGCTCCAGCAGCATCCGCTGCAGCTCCCGCGCCGCCCTCGGCGGAGCCACGTCGCTGCGGTGGGCCAGGGCGATGGTCCGGTGCAGACCGGGCCGGACCAGCGGGGTCACCCGCAGCCCTCGCCCGGACCGCGCCGCCACCATCCGCGGGACGACCGCCATCCCGAGGCCCGCCCGTACGAACCCCAGCACCGCGTCCATCTCCCCGCCCTCGACCGCGAAGTCCGGCTCGAAGCCCTCCGCGCGGCACGCCGCCACGGTCAGCTCCCGCAGGTCGTAGCCGTGCCGGAACATCACCAGGCGCTCGCCCTCCAGGTCGGCGACGCGCACCGCCCGCCGCCCGCCGCCCGGTCGGGGCGACTCCGGCGAGGACACCACCACCAGGTCCTCCCGGAGCAGTTCCACCGTGGTCAGCGAAGGCGACGCGGTGGGCAGCGGGAGCACCACCAGGGCCAGGTCGAGCGCGCCGCGCGCGAGCTGCCGGACCAGGTCGTGCGAGCCGCCCTCCTCGATCATCAGCTGGATGCCGGGGTACCGGTCGTGGAAAGCGCGCAGCACGTCCGGCAGCAGCCCGGTGCACAGGCTCGGGGTGGCGCCCAGCCGCACCCGGCCGCGCCGCAGCTGCACGAGTTCCAGGACCTCGTGCCGCGCGGTGTCCGCGTCGGCCAGGATGCGCCGGGCCAGCGGCAGCAGCGCCTCCCCGGCGTCGGTCAGCGTGATATTGCCCCGCGCCCGCAGGAACAGGTCGGCGCCCAGCTCCCGCTCCAGCGCCTTGATCTGCTGGGACAGTGAGGGCTGGGCCACGTGGACGACCTCCGCGGCCCGGGTGAAGTGCCGGGTCTCGGCGACCGCCACGAAGTACCGGAGCTGGTGCAGCTGCATACCGCGAGCGTACGACACTCATAGAGAAAGCCTATGGAAACGAGGCGGACCATGTCTTGGACCGATGGGCCCTCGGCCCCGTAGCGTCCTGTGACATGGCTCTGGCAACGCGGACGGACCGACGGCCGTCCATGGCGCGCACCGTGTGGGACTCGACCGTCGGCAAGAAGACAGTGATGGCGGTCAGCGGTCTCGTCATGCTGCTCTACCTGGTCGTCCACATGATCGGAAACCTGAAGATCTTCTTCGGGACCGAGGAGTTCAACCACTACGCCCACTGGCTGCGCACGGTCGGCGAGCCGTTCATGCACTACGAGTGGACGCTCTGGCTGGTCCGCGTCGTGCTGGTCGTCGCCGTCGTCGCCCACGCCGTCTCCGCCTACCAGCTCAGCCGCCGCGACATCAAGGCGCGGCCCAGCAAGTACGTGCACAGGAAGAAGCGGGCGAGCTACGCCACGCGCACCATGCGCTGGGGCGGGATCATCCTCGCCCTGTTCATCGTCTGGCACATCCTCGACCTGACCACCGGCACCGTGCACTCCGGCGGCTTCGAGACCGGCAAGCCCTACCAGAACGTCGTGGACACCTTCTCCACCTGGTACGGCAACCTCATCTACATCGTCGCGGTGCTCGCCGTCGGTCTGCACGTCCGGCACGGCTTCTGGAGCGCCGCCCAGACCCTCGGCGCCGGCAGCCGCACCCGCGACCGGGTCCTGAAGACGACCGCGAACGTCCTCGCGCTGCTGCTCACGGTCGGCTTCGTCGCCGTCCCCGTGGGCGTCATGACCGGAGTGGTGAGCTGAAATGACGACCTACGCCGACTACACGACCGGTGAGCCGGTCGCCGACACCAAGGCCCCGGCCGGACCCGTCAACGAGCGCTGGGACACCCGCCGCTTCGAGGCCAAGCTGGTCAACCCCGCCAACCGGCGCAAGCAGACGGTCATCGTCGTCGGCACCGGCCTTGCGGGCGGCTCGGCCGGCGCGACCCTCGCCGAACAGGGCTACCGCGTCGTCCAGTTCTGCTACCAGGACTCGCCGCGCCGCGCCCACTCCATCGCCGCGCAGGGCGGCATCAACGCCGCGAAGAACTACCGCAACGACGGCGACTCGGTCCACCGGCTGTTCTACGACACCGTCAAGGGCGGCGACTTCCGCTCCCGCGAGTCCAACGTGCACCGCCTCGCGCAGATCTCCGTGGAGATCATCGACCAGTGCGTGGCGCAGGGCGTGCCCTTCGCCCGCGAGTACGGCGGCCTCCTCGACACCCGCTCCTTCGGCGGCGTCCAGGTCTCCCGCACCTTCTACGCCCGCGGGCAGACGGGCCAGCAGCTGCTGCTCGGCGCCTACCAGGCGCTCAGCCGGCAGATCGCGGCCGGCAACGTCGAGATGCACCCGCGCACCGAGATGCTCGACCTGATCGTCGTGGACGGGCGGGCGCGCGGCATCGTCGCCCGGGACCTGATCACCGGGAAGATCGACACGTACTACGCGGACGCGGTGGTCCTGGCGAGCGGCGGCTACGGCAACGTCTTCTACCTCTCCACCAACGCCATGAACTCCAACGCGACCGCCGTGTGGCGGGCGCACCGGCGCGGCGCGTACTTCGCCAACCCCTGCTTCACGCAGATCCACCCGACCTGCATCCCGCGCACCGGCGACCACCAGTCCAAGCTGACCCTGATGAGCGAGTCGCTGCGCAACGACGGCCGGATCTGGGTACCCCAGGCCAAGGGCGACGACCGGCCGCCGAACGAGATCCCCGAGGACGAGCGCGACTACTACCTGGAGCGCATCTACCCGTCCTTCGGCAACCTGGTGCCCCGCGACATCGCCTCCCGCGCCGCGAAGAACGTCTGCGACGAGGGCAGGGGAGTGGGGCCCGGCGGCCAGGGCGTGTACCTGGACTTCGCCGACGCCATCGCGCGGATGGGCCGTGAGGCGGTCGAGGCCAAGTACGGCAACCTCTTCGACATGTACCAGCGGATCACCGACGAGGACCCGTACCGGGTGCCGATGCGGATCTACCCCGCCGTGCACTACACGATGGGCGGACTGTGGGTCGACTACGACCTCCAGACCACCGTCCCCGGCCTGTTCGCCGTCGGGGAGGCGAACTTCTCCGACCACGGGGCCAACCGGCTCGGCGCCTCCGCGCTGATGCAGGGCCTGGCCGACGGCTACTTCGTCCTGCCGGCCACCATCAACGACTACCTCGCCCGCAACCCGCACCGGGACGAGGTCGACGACACCCATCCCGTGGTCCAGGAGGTGCTGGCCGAGACCGAGGACCGGCTGCACCTGCTGCTCTCCGTCGACGGCGACCGCACCCCGGACTCCTTCCACCGCGAACTCGGCGAGCTGATGTGGGAGTTCTGCGGCATGGCCCGCACCGACTCCGGCCTGCGCAAGGCCCTGGAGCGCATCCCGCAGATCCGCGAGGAGTTCTGGCGGCGCATCAAGGTCCCCGGCACCGGCGAGGAGTTCAACCAGTCGCTGGAGAAGGCCAACCGCATCGTCGACTACCTGGAACTCGCCGAGCTGATGTGCCTCGACGCGCTGCACCGCGCCGAGTCCTGCGGCGGCCACTTCCGCGAGGAGTCCCAGACCCCCGACGGCGAGGCCGCCCGCAGGGACGACGAGTTCGGTTACGCCGCCGCCTGGGAGTTCACCGGCACCGGCGAGGCTCCCACCCTGCACAAGGAAGACCTGGTCTTCGAGTACGTCCACCCCACCCAGCGGAGCTACGCATGAAGCTCACCCTGCGCGTCTGGCGGCAGAAGAACGCCGACGCCGACGGCGCGATGTCCACGTACGAGGTGGACGGCATCAGCCGGGACATGTCCTTCCTGGAGATGCTCGACACCCTCAACGAGGAACTCATCCTCAGGGGCGAGGACCCCGTCGCCTTCGACCACGACTGCCGCGAGGGCATCTGCGGCGCCTGCTCGCTGGTCATCAACGGCGACGCCCACGGCCCCGAGCGCACCACGACCTGCCAGCTGCACATGCGGTCCTTCCAGGACGGCGACACCATCGACATCGAGCCCTGGCGGGCCGCGGCCTTCCCGGTCGTGAAGGATCTGGTCGTCGACCGCTCGGCCTTCGACCGCATCATCCAGGCCGGCGGCTACATCACCGCTCCGACCGGCGCCGCGCCGGAGGCCCACGCCGCACCGGTCCCGAAGCCGGACGCCGACTTCGCCTTCGAGCACGCCGAGTGCATCGGCTGCGGGGCGTGCGTCGCGGCCTGCCCCAACGGAGCGGCGATGCTCTTCACCTCCGCGAAGGTGAACCATCTGAACGTCCTGCCGCAGGGCGCGCCCGAGCGGGAGACCCGGGTGCTGGACATGGTGGCGCAGATGGACGACGAGGGCTTCGGTGGCTGCACTCTCGCCGGCGAGTGCGCGACGGCGTGCCCCAAGGGCATCCCGCTGATGTCCATCACCAGCATGAACAAGGAGTGGCTGCGCGCCACGCGCAAGGCGGCGAGGCGCTAGCCCCGAGAACGTTCGCCGACAGGTGCGGACGGACGGGGCCGGGAGAGGTGCTCCTCCCGGCCCCGTCTCCACGCGCTCCTGGCATTCAGCAGCCGCACATCCACTCTCCCGGCCCAGGTCACGCACCGGCCAACCGGGAGCGGAAGAACAGGTGCGGCGGACCGCACACCCTCGGTCCGCCGTCGCCGCCCCGGCCCGTGACCAGGAGAGTGCCATGACCGGCGTACTGACCGCAGACCGTCCGCCCAAGCCCGCCGCGCCCCACCGCTACACCGTGACCCTCGCCCGCGACGAGGCGGACGTGCGGGCCGCGCAACGCCTGCGGCACGAGGTCTTCGCCGGCGAGATGGGCGCACTGCTCGCGAGCCCCCAGCCGGGCCACGACATCGATCCCTTCGACGCGTACTGCGACCACCTGCTGGTGCGCGAGGAGACGACCGGGCAGGTGGTCGGGACGTACCGGCTGCTGCCCCCGGAGCGCGCGGCGGTCGCCGGACGGCTGTACGCGGAGAGCGAGTTCGACCTCGCGGCCCTGGACGCGATCCGTCCCGGGCTGGTCGAGGTCGGCCGCTCCTGTGTGCACCCCGACCACCGTGACGGCGCCGTCATCGGGCTGATCTGGGCCGGCATAGCCCGCTACATGACCGACCGGGGCCACGCGTGGCTGGCGGGCTGCTGCTCCCTCCCCCTCGCCGACGGCGGAGCCCTCGCCGCCGGCACCTGGAACCGGGTGCGGGCCAAGCACCTGGCGCCGGAGGAGTACCGGGTCCGGCCGCTGCTCCCGTGGGTCCCGCGCACCCCCGCGCCCGCCGGCCGCACCGAACTGCCGGCCCTGCTGCGCGGCTACCTCCGCCTCGGCGCCTGGGTCTGCGGGGAGCCCGCGCACGACGTGGACTTCGGCGTCGCCGACCTCTACGTACTGCTGCCGATGAGCCGGGTCGACCCCCGCTACCTGCGGCACTTCCTCTCGCTCGTTCCCGCCTGATGAGCGCCTGGCTGCCCGCCGCGCCCTGCACCCCCGCGGGGTGCGTGGAGCCGTCCCGGCCCGCGACCGCCGTGCCGCGGGCCGTGCTGCGGCTCACCGTGGTCGCCGTGCTGCTCCTCGCCGGGATCGCGACCGTGCTCACGCCGCTCGGCAGGCTGGTGCCCGCCGCCGTGGTGCGGTGCTGGTGCCGGGGGATCGTACGGGCCGCCGGTGTGCGGGTGCGGGTCTCGGGCGCCGCCGTGCCCTCCGGCGGGCTGCTCCTCGTCGCCAACCACGTCTCCTGGCTCGACATCCCCCTGCTCGCGGCGGTACGCCCGGCCAGGATGCTGGCCAAGAGCGAGGTCCGGCGCTGGCCGGTGGCGGGCGCGGTCGCCGCCCGTGCGGGCGTGCTCTTCATCGAACGGGACCGGTTGCGGGCCCTGCCCGACACGGTCGCCGCGATCGCGCGGACCCTGCGCACGGGCGGGGCCGTCGCCGCCTTCCCCGAGGGCAGCACCTGGTGCGGACGTGCGCACGGCCGCTTCCGCCGGGCCGTCTTCCAGGCCGCCCTGGACGCCCGGGTCCCGGTCCAGCCGGTCCGCATCCGGTACCGGACCGGGGGGCGGGCGGTGAGCACGGCGCCCGCGTTCGTCGGCGACGACACCCTGCTCGCCTCCCTGTGGCGGGTGGCGTCGGCGCGCGGGGCCATCACCGCCGAAGTGGAGGTCCGTCCCGTCGTGCCACCGGGCCGCCACCACGATCGCCGCGCCCTGGCCGACGCCGCCCAGCCGCCGTACTGCCGGCCGTCGACGGGCCGGCACGGTCACCCACGGAAAGCACCTTCGAAAAGTATGCGCCCTTTGTTACCTGTGTACCGTTTTCGTATGGCTGATCCGGACATCCGGAAGACAGGCACTCCGGAAGGAGGGTGATGCCAGATGATCACCCGTGAAGAGATCGCCAACGTCCTGGACCACCCGGTCTACGACGGGGACGGCAACAAGATCGGCGAGGCCAAGCACGTCTTCTTCGACGACATGACCGGCCGCCCCGAGTGGGTGAGCGTCAAGACGGGCATGTTCGGCTCCAACGAGTCCTTCGTGCCCATCCGCGACGCCGCGCTGGTGCAGGACCACCTCGAGGTCCCGTACGCCAAGGACCAGGTCAAGGGCGCGCCCAATGTCGACGTCGACGCGGGCGGGCATCTGTCGGAGACCGAGGAGCACCGGCTCTACGACTACTACGGCATCAACTGGGACAGCGTCCTGTCCGAGGCCGAGCGCACCGACGACGGCCGCTGGGCCGCGGGCCCGGGCCAGAACGCGGACATGGGCACCGGCACCGGCACCGGCACGGACATGGGCACCGCCGGCACCCACCTCGGCACCGGCATGGGAGCGGCCGGCCTGGCCGGCACGGCGGGCGGCACGACCGAGTACGAGGAGGACACCGACCGCGCGGGCATGCGCGACGACGCGATGACCCGCTCCGAGGAGCGGATGCACGTCGGCGTCGAACGGCGCGAGTCCGGCCGCGCCAGGCTGCGCAAGTACGTGGTCACCGAGGAGGTCCAGCAGACCGTTCCGGTGAGCCACGAGGAAGTGCGGGTGGAACGCGAGCCCATCACGGACGCCAACCGTGACGAGGCGCTCTCCGGGCCGGAGATCGGCGAGGCCGAGCACGAGGTCACGCTGCACGAGGAGCGGCCCGTGGTGGAGACCGAGACGGTGCCGGTGGAACGCGTCCGGATGACCACGGAGGAGCACGTCGAGGACCAGACGGTACGCGGGCAGGTCCGCAAGGAGCGGATCGAGGCCGAGACCGAGTCCTTCCCCGACGACGAACCCCGTCGGGGCCGCGAGTAACCGCCCCGGCCACGCCGCGGGCGTGAGCGCCGGTGACCGGCCCTCACCGGCGCTCCCCGACCCCCTCCAGGACCCGGGCCAGATACGGTGCCGTCGCACTGCCACCCGCCCGCGCCACCTCGGCCGGCCGCCCCGCGGCGACGATCCGGCCCCCCTCCTCACCGCCGCCCGGACCCAGGTCGATCACGTGGTCCGCGCCCGCCACCACCGTCATGTCGTGTTCGACGACCACCACGGTGTGCCCGGCGTCCACGAGACCGTGCAACTGCCGCATCAGCACCTCGACGTCGGCCGGATGCAGACCGGTCGTCGGCTCGTCGAGGAGATACAGGGTGTGCCCGCGCCGTCCCCGCTGCAACTCGCTCGCCAGCTTGATGCGCTGCGCCTCCCCGCCGGACAGCTCGGTGGCCGGCTGGCCCAGCCGCAGATAGCCCAGTCCCACGTCGAGCAGCGCGGCCAGGCTGCGTGCCGCCGCCGGCGTGTCCGCGAAGAACTCCGCGGCGCCCTCCGCCGTCAGGTCGAGCACCTCGGCGATGTTCCGCCCCCGGTACGCCACTTCGAGCGTCCCCGGGTTGTACCGCGCCCCGCCGCAGTCGGGGCACGGCGCGTACGTGCTGGGCAGGAACAGCAGCTCCACGCTGACGAAGCCCTCGCCCTGACAGGTCTCGCAGCGCCCCTCGGGCACGTTGAAGGAGAACCGGCCCACCCCGTAGCCCCGCTCCCGCGCCTGGTCGGTGCCGGCGAAGACCTTGCGTACGACGTCGAACAGCCCCGTGTACGTGGCCAGGTTGGAGCGCGGGGTGCGGCCGATCGGGCGCTGGTCGACGGAGACCAGTCGGCCCACGCCGGGCAGTTCCTGCGAGATCTCGCCGATGAGCGTCGACTTGCCGGAGCCGGAGACGCCCGTGACCGCGGTCAGCGCGCCGAGCGGGAACCCGGCGGTCACCCCGCGCAGGTTGTGCCGGGTGACCGGCCCGACCGTCACCGTGCCCCGCGGCATTCGCGGCTCGCGGACGGGTGCGGGCGAGCGGCCGAAGAGATACCGGGCCGTGGCGGACTCCGCGGCGCCGGCCAGCCCGTCGACCGGACCGCTGTACAGCACCCGTCCGCCGTGTTCGCCCGCCCGCGGGCCGACGTCCACGATCCAGTCGGCACCCCGCATCACGGCCAGGTGGTGCTCCACCACGAAGACAGAGTTGCCCGCCGCCTTCAGCCGCCCCAGCACCGTCAGCAGCGCCTCCGTGTCCGCCGGGTGCAGCCCCGCGGACGGCTCGTCCAGCACGTACACCACCCCGAACAGCCCCGAGCGCAGCTGCGTCGCCAGCCGCAGGCGCTGCAGCTCGCCCGCCGACAGCGTCGGTGTGGGGCGGTCGAGGCTGAGATACCCGAGACCCAGCTCGACGACGGGCGCGATCCGCGCGGTGAGGTCCGCGGTGAGCACCTTCGCCGTCTCGCCGTCCGTCGGCAGCAGCCCGGCGAGGTCCTTGAGCGGCAGCGCGGCCAGCTCGGCGATGGAGCGCCCGGCGACCGTGACCGCGAGGGCCTCGGGCCGCAGCCTGCCGCCGCCGCAGAGGGGACAGGGCGCGCTGGTCAGGAAGCGCTCCGCCTTCGCCCGCAGGGTGGCGCTCCTGGAGTCGGAGAAGGTCTTCATCACGTACCGTCGGGCGCTCATGTACGTGCCCTGGTACGGCCGCTGGATGCGGTTCGCGTCCCGAACCGGGTGCACGGTGACCACCGGCTGCTCGTCGGTGAACAGGATCCACTCGCGCTCTTCGGCGGGCAGCTCGCGCCACGGCCGGTCCACGTCGTGACCGAGCGCCTCCAGGACGTCCCGCAGGTTCTTGCCCTGCCAGGCGCCCGGCCACGCGGCGATCGCCCCCTCCCTGATCGACAGCGACGGGTCCGGGACCAGCAGCTCCTCGGTGGTCCGGTGCACCCGGCCGAGTCCGTGGCACTCCGGGCACGCCCCCGCCGCCGTGTTGGGCGAGAAGGCGTCGGAGTCGAGCCGCTCGGCGCCGGGCGGGTGGTCGCCGACGCGGGAGAACAGCATCCGCAGGGAGTTGGACAGGTTGGTGACCGTGCCGACCGAGGAACGGGACGTCGGCGCCGCGCGGCGCTGCTCCAGCGACACGGCGGGCGGCAGCCCGGTGATCTCGCCGACCTTCGGAGCACCGACCTGCTGGATCAGCCGGCGGGCGTACGGCGCGACCGACTCGAAGTAGCGCCGCTGCGCCTCCGCGTAGACCGTCCCGAACGCCAGCGACGACTTCCCGGAGCCCGACACGCCGGTGAACACGGCCACCACGTCCCGGGGGACGTCCACGTCCACGCCCTTGAGGTTGTGCTCACGGGCGTCGCGGACCCGAACGTACGGGTCGTGGGGGCTGTGCATCGCGGGGAACTCCGTACGTTCTTCGGCCGCGGCCGCCGGGGTCTCGGCCGGTGCCGGCGGCGGGTGGTCGCGGCGGGTGGGACAAACCCCGCGATCCTACGCCGGTGCGGCGGCCGTTCCCGTGCCGGTGACGCGGGCGAGCCGCCGGTAGGAGTCCAGCAGCGCCGCCCGGTCGTACGTACTGGTGGTGACGAGGACCTCCTGCGCTCCCGTCTCCTCCACCAGCGCCTCCAGCTCCTCGGCGACCTCTTCCTCGGTGCCCGCGAGGTGGCCGTCGAGCCCGGCCTCGTACAGCTCCCGTTCCTTCGCGGTCATCGTCCGCGCCTCGACCTCCTCGGCCGGGGGCAGGGGAGGGAAGGTGCCGCGGGTACGGGCGTGGGCCATCGACCAGGCCTCCGGCACCAGGAGCCGCCGGGCCGCTTCGGGCGTGGCGGCCACCGCGATCGTGCCGGAGACGACGACGTACGGCTCGGCGCTCCACTCGGAGGGGCGGAAACCGGCCCGGTAGCGGTCGATGCCGCGGCGCATCCTGTCGCGGTCGCGCAGGTCCCCGATGACCATCGGCAGGCCGGCCCGGGCCGCGACCGCCGCGCCCTCGCCCATGGCCAGTACGAAGGGCGGGACGGTCAGTCCCTCCGCGGGCCGGGCGTGCGCGCCGGTCGGTGAGGTGCCCCGGAACCAGCCCAGCAGCTCGGCCAGCTGGGCGCCGAAGTCCTCGGCGTCGTCCTTGTCCCGGCCCAGCGCCCTGCGCACCCCGTCGGTGAAGCCCACCGAGCGGCCCAGGCCCATGTCGATCCGGCCGGGGAAGAGCGACTCCAGCACGCCGAACTGCTCGGCGACGACCAGCGGCCGGTGGTTGGGCAGCATCACGCCGCCCGTGCCGACCCGGACCGTCCGGGTGGCACCGGCCACGGCGGCGGCCAGCACGGTCGGCGCGGAGCCGGCCACCCCCGGCACACCGTGGTGCTCCGACACCCAGAAGCGGTGGTAGCCGAGCCGCTCGACCTCCCGCGCCAGCTCCACGGTGTCGCGCAGCGCCTCCTGGGCGCTGCGGCCCTCGCGGATGCGGGAGCGGTCCAGGACGGAGAATCGGGTGGTCGCGATCGCTGAGCTCACACCGGGTTCAACGTCCGCGGGGCGCCAGGATTCCCGGCGCCCCGCTCTAGGGTGGAGCGGTGAGCGACACCAAGAGGCCTCCGGTGGCCGTGTTCGACCTGGACAACACCCTCGCCGACACCGCGCACCGGCAGCGGTTCCTGGAGCGCCGGCCGCGCGCCTGGGACGCCTTCTTCGCCGCCGCGCCGCACGACCCGCCGCTCGCGGAGGGCGTCGCGCTGGTGCGGGAGCACGCCGAGGAATGCGAGATCGTCTACCTGACCGGGCGGCCCGAGCGCTGCCGGCGGGACACGCTCGACTGGCTGGCCGCGCACGGGCTGCCGGCGGGGCCCCTGCACATGCGGGGCGACGCCGACCGCCGGCCCGCCCGGCGCACCAAGCTGGAGATCCTGCGGCGGCTCGCGCGCAACCGCGAGGTCCGGGTCCTCGTGGACGACGACGAGCTGGTCTGCGACGACGCCGAGCGCGCCGGCTTCACCGTCGTCCGGGCACGCTGGGCGGCCCGGTCGGCCGAGCTGAGGGCGGCCCAGGAGCGCGAGGGCCGCACCTGACCCGTCCGGACGGGCCGGGAGCGGGGCGCCTGCCGCGCCCTCAGTCGGACTCCTCCAGGCGGAAGCCGAGCTTCAGGCCGACCTGCCAGTGCGCTACGACCCCGTCCTCGATCTGGCCGCGCACCTGGGTCACCTCGAACCAGTCCAGGTTGCGCAGTGTCTGCGAGGCGCGGCTGACGCCGTTGCGAACGGCCTGGTCGACGCCGTCGGGCGAGGTGCCGACGATCTCGGTGACCCGGTAGGTGTGGTTCGACATGCGGGTGCTCCCTTCCGCGGGGCAGCGGTGTGCCGTGCGTCACTCCACCGTGCCCCAAGCGGCGACGGAGCGCGAGACGTCGGCGACCGGGCCTCGCCGCCCCCTTGACCTCCGCATTGGTCCATACCAAAATCTCAGACACCCGTTCGAGCCTCGGGCTCGTGCCCCCACGTCGGGTCTCCCTTCGCGTGCGCAGGACCTTCCTGTCCGCTCCGCCCTGTCCGTCAGACAGAAGGACCCCTTCGTGAGACGTCGCCTGCTCGCCCTCGTCTGTGTGTCCGCCTCCCTGCTCAGCGGCTGCGGCCTGGCGTCGCAGGACGGCGGCGGGGAGCGGCGCACCGTCACCGTGTGGCTGATGAAGGACAGTGCCTCGCAGGACTTCCTGCACCGGTTCACCGAGGAGTTCGAGCGGGAGCACACCGGCCTCGACCTCGACGTCCGGATCCAGGAGTGGACCGGGATCGGCGACAAGGTGCAGACCGCCCTCGAAGCCGACGGCACGAACGGGCCCGACGTCATCGAGGTCGGCAACACCCAGGTCCCGGAGTACGCGGAGGGCGGCCGGCTGCAGGACCTGACGCTGGAGTCGATGCGGGACTGGGGCATCCGGGACTGGCTGCCCGGCCTCGCCGAACCGGGGCAGTGGCTGTCCCAGCAGTTCGGCATCCCCTGGTACGCCGCCAACCGCGTGGTCATCTACCGCAAGGACCTGTTCGAGCAGGCCGGCATCACCGAGCCGCCCCGCACCCGCGAGGAATGGCTCACCGCGACCGAAGCGCTGGACTCGGTCGCCGACCAGGGCATCTACCTGGCCGGCCAGGACTGGTACACCCTGTCCGGGTTCATCTGGGACGAGGGCGGTGAGCTGGCCACGCAGAACGGCGGCGTCTGGACGGGCGCCCTGGACTCCGAAGCCGCCCTGCGCGGCATGGACTTCTACCGCGCGTTGCAGGCACTGGGCGACGGGCCCGTCGACGCCGACGAGGAACACCCCCCGCAGGCCGGCGTGTTCGCCGCGGGGCGGGTGGCGCAGATCGTCGCGGTGCCCGGGCTCGCCCAGTCCATCGTGCGCGAGAACCCCGACCTCGAGGACAAGCTGGGCTTCTTCCCGGTGCCGGGGAAGACCGCCGACAAGCCCGGTGCCGTCTTCACCGGCGGCTCCGACCTCGTCGTCCCGAAGAACACCGACCAGCGGGAGGGCGCGCTCGCCGTGGTGGAGGCGCTCGTGGGCACCAAGTGGAACACCGAGCTGGCCCGCACCATGAACTACGTGCCGAACAAGAAGTCCCTCGCCAAGGCCGTCGCGGGCGAGGAGGGGGTCGCCGCCATGGCGGCCGGTGCCGCGCAGGGGCGGGCGACCCCCGGCACGCCCCGGTGGGGCGCGGTCGAGGCGGACAACCCGATCAAGGACTACATGACGAAGGTGCTCACCGGGGCCGACGCGGAGTCGGAGGCCGGGCGGGCCTCCGACCGCATCACCGCACTGCTGGACCTCGACGCGGGCTGACGCCCGGCGCGCGGGCCCCCGGTGCGCGGGCCCCGGTGCTCAGCGCACCGTCCTCAGCGCACCCTGCTCAGGGACAGCGCGAAACGGCCCTCGCCGTCCGTCCACCAGTGGGTCAGCTCCAGGCCGGCCGCGGCCAGTTCGCCCCGTACGCCCTCCCGCCGGAACTTCGCGGACACCTCGGTACGCAGCTCCTCCCCGTCCGCGAAGTTTACGGCCAGGTCGAGCGCCTGGACCTTGACCGTCTGCGCGGCGCGCGAGCGCAACCGCATCTCGATCCACTCCCGTTCGGCGTTCCACAGCGCCACGTGCTCGAAGGCGGCGGGCGCGAAGTCGGCTGCCAGCTCCCGGTTGATCACGGACAGCACGTTCCTGTTGAAGGCGGCGGTCACCCCGGCCGCGTCGTCGTACGCCCGGACCAGTATCCGCTCGTCCTTGACGAGGTCGGTGCCCAGCAGCAGGGCGTCGCCGGGGGAGAGCAGGGCGCGGACGCCGGCCAGGAACGCGGCGCGCTCGTCGGGCAGCAGGTTGCCGAGCGTGCCGCCGAGGAACGCCACCAGCCGCGGACCCGGCGTCTCGGGCAGCGTCAGCCCTCCCGTGAAGTCGGCGATCAGCGCGTGCACCTGGAGGTCCGGCCGTTCGGCGACGAGCGCCTCCCCGGCCCCGGTCAGCGCGCTCCCGCTGACGTCGACCGGTACGTAGGCGCGCAGACCGGTCAGCGCGTCGAGCAGGAACCGGGTCTTCTCCGAGGAACCGGAGCCCAGTTCCACCAGGGTGCGGGCACCGGTCGCCGCGGCGATCTCGCCGGCCCGGTCGACGAGGATCTCCCGCTCGGCCCGGGTCGGGTAGTACTCGGGCAGCGCGGTGATCTCCTCGAACAGCTCGCTGCCCCGCGCGTCGTAGAACCACTTGGGCGGCAGCCACTTGGGCGTGCTCGTCAGGCCGGCCAGGACATCGGCGCGCAGGGCGGCGTCCGTGGCGTCCTCGGGCAGCGTGCGGGTGAGGCGGAACGGGCTCACGTGCGGGGCTCCTTCGGGGAGACGAAAGCGTCTGCGAGGGCGTTGGCGCCCGGGTCCTTGAGCGGAGTGAGCTGCACGTCCGTGCGGCTCGCCGAGAGCAGGGTGCGGTCGGGAACCTCCCGCCAGTGCGGGTCGTCGTCGTACGGCTCCGAGGCGACGACGGTGCCGCCGCCGGGGCGGGTCAGGTACCACAGGGTGTCGCCCCAGGTGGTGGCCGTGATGGTGTCCCCGCTGGTGAGCAGCAGGTTGAGCCGGGAGGCGGGGGCCGCCGCGGCGACCTCGAGCACCGTCTCGGCCAGTGCCCGGCCCGCGTCGTCCCCGGCGCGCAGCCGGGCCAGCACCAGCGCCCACACGAGCGCCGAGTCGTTGCGGGCCTCCAGGGCCAGCAGATCCTCCGGGGGCAGCGTCCCGGCCACCCGCGCCAGCGACCCGGGCCACTGGGCCACGGCTCCGTTGTGGCTGAACAACCAGGTCCCCGCGGCGAACGGCGCCGCCGCGGCCTCCGCGTCCGCCCCCGAGAGCGTGGCGTCCCGCACGGCGGCGAGCAGTGCCCCGGTGCGCACCACCCGGGCCAGGTCGGCGAAGGACCGGTCCGCCCAGATGGGCCCGGCCCGGCGGTACCGCGCCGGCACCGGGTCGTCCTCGGCGTACCAGCCGACGCCGAACCCGTCGGCGTTGACCGTGCCGTACCGCTGGTGCCGAGGTGCCCAGGACTGGCGGTACAGGCCGTGCGGCGGCGTGACGAGCAGCCGGCCGAGCGGTTCCGCAGGACCCGTGTAGGCCAGGTGACGGCACATCAGGAGGCCTCCGCCGAACGGGCGGTGCGGAAGCCGGAGAAGATCTGCCGCCGGATCGGATAGTCCCAGTTGCGGAACGTGCCCCGGCACGCCACCGCGTCCACGGCGAACGAGCCGCCGCGCAGCACCTTGTACTCGGGCCCGAAGAACACCTCCGAGTACTCCTTGTACGGGAACGCCTCGAAACCCGGGTACGGGGCGAAGTCGCTCGACGTCCACTCCCAGACGTCACCGATCAACTGCCGTACGCCGAGCGGCGACTCGCCCGCCGGGTAGCTGCCGGCGGGCGCCGGGCGCAGGTGCCGCTGACCGAGGTTGGCGTGCTCCGGGCCCGGGTCCGCGTCGCCCCACGGGTAGCGCGCGGTGCGGTCACCGGCCGGGTCGTGGCGGGCGGCCTTCTCCCACTCGGCCTCGGTGGGCAGCCGCCGCCCGGCCCAGCGGGCGTAGGCGTCCGCCTCGTACCAGCACACGTGCACCACCGGCTCGTCGGCCGGCACGGCCTCGGTGACGCCGAAGCGGCGCCGCAGCCACTGCCCGCCGTCGCGGCGCCAGAACAACGGGGCCGTGATCGCGTGCCGGCGGACGTGGTCCCAGCCCGCCGGTGCCCACCAGCGAGGGTCCTCGTAGCCGCCGTCGTCGATGAACGCCTGGTAGGCGCCGTTGGTCACCGGCGTGGTGTCGAGGTGGAACGCCGCCACCTCGCGGCGGTGCGCGGGCCGTTCGTTGTCCAGGGCCCACGGCTCGGTCGACGTGCCCATCGTGAACGGGCCGCCCGGCACCAGGACCTCCGCCGGGCCGGTGAACAGCGGTACGGGCTCCGGGTCGGGGGCGGTCAGGGCCTGCGGGCCCTTGCGGAGCTGGTGGGTGATGAGCATGGTCTCGTCGTGCTGCTGCTCGTGCTGGGCGATCATCCCGAAGGCGAAGCCCGCTTCGGTCAGCCGCGTCCCGTGGAACGCGGCGCCCTCCAGCACGTCCAGCGCGCGGCCGCGGACGTCGGCCGCGTACCGGCGGGCCTCCGCGGGGGACAGCAGCGGCAGCCGGGGCCGCTCGGCACGAGGATGCTCGAAGGCGTCGTACAGGTTGTCTATCTCGGGTCGTATCGCCTCCTGCCCGGCGACGGCGCGCAGCAGCCACTGCTCCTCCTGGTTGCCGATGTGCGCCAGGTCCCACACCAGCGGGGACATCAGCGGCGACACCTGGGCGGTCAGGTCGGGGCCCTCCACGCAACTGGTCAGCAGGGTGGTGCGGTCGCGGGCGGTGACGAGCGTGGCCAGGGCCCGCTCGCGCAGGGTCTCGGCGTCGACGGGCCCGCCGGCGGCGGTGTCGGTGGCGGTCTCCATGGCGGGGTCGGTCATGGGCGGGTCTCCCTCCCGTGCGGGCCACGGCTCGCGCCGTCCGGCATCTCCAGCAGGTCGTCGGCGGGGCAGCGGCCCCTGCGCACGTAGCGCTCCAGGTACCTGGCGACGGCGTCCGTGACCTCGGCGCCGGCGCCGAGCCGGGGCAGGGCGGCGAGCGCCGCGCCGAAGCAGGTGACGGCCGCCTCGCGCAGCTCCGGATCGGTGAGGGCGTCGCGGGCCGCGTCCTCGTACAGCGGGTTGTGCGGGGCCGGCCGGCCCAGGGTGCGTTCGGCGAGGGGCTTCACGGCCCGGTAGGCGGTCTCGGTGGCCTCCGGGTCGTCGAACAGGGCCGCCGTCACGGCGAGCGGTACCTTCCAGCCGTCGTCCCCGGGCTGCGCGTCGATCATGCGCAGTTCCAGGTGGCCGCGCGGCCTGACCGGCGGGAACAGCGTGGTGAGGTGGTAGTCGAGATCCTCCAGGGTCGGCGGCCGCGGCCGCCCGTTCCTGAGCCACTGCCGGAAGGTCAGGCCGTCCGGCACGTCCCAGGGCCCGCCGTCCCCGCGCACGCACATCACCGGCGCGTCCAGGACGTGCCGGGTCCAGGTGCCGCGCGGGTCGGTGTCCAGCGCGGGGCCGCCCGCCCGGGCGGTGCCGATCTGGGCCCACCGCAGCTGCCGGGTGGACCGCCAGCCGGTGGGGCGGCCGCCGGCCAGCGGGCTGTTGGCGAACGCGGCCAGCAGGACCGCGCCGAGCAGGTGGGCCAGCCACCAGCGGCGTACATGGCCGAGCGGGCCGGGCTCCTCGTGTCCGGCGTCCAGGCACACCTGTACGGAGGCGGAGGTGCACATCATGGCGCGGCCGGCCGGACCGTCGCGGTCGAGGCAGGCCTCCATGGCGTCGTAGCGCGGCTGCCGCAGGTAGCGGCGCGGCGCCTGCCAGGGGTCGTGGCCGAAACCGACGAGGCCGAGACCGTCCTCGCGCAGGACGGCGCGGACGGCGGCGAGGTCGGCGGAGACGGTGTCGACGCACTCCGTCAGGGAGGCGGCGGGAAGCGAGCTCAGCTCCAGCTGGCCGCCGGGTTCCACGGTCAGCGCGGACCGCAGGGGCACGGCCCGCAGTGCGGCGTAGACCGCGTCGAGCCGTTCGGGTGAGACGGGGAGCCGCGGGGCGCGCAGCTCGTGGACGAGCCATTCCACCTCGACGCCGAGGCGCTTCGGCGGGCCGGTCTTGAAGCAGATGCCGTGGACCAGCGCCTCGACCTCGGCTTCGGTGGCGGTGGTGCGTGGCCGGGTACAGCCACTGGTGGTATCGGACATGTCGGGATCCTCCTGAGGTCCATCCATGCCACCGACCCGTGCGCGGTGGGCCGGGTCGGCACACTCGTCCCACCCAAGACCCTCGCGACGCTCCGCACAAGGGTGCATATCGGGGCTTTTCGGATCGACAAACTCCGTGACCCGTCCGTTTCCGGGGGATACCCCCGGCGTCATCCGGCCGGGAAACTCCGTTGCACCGCCTCCCCAGCATCACCCAGGATCTCCTCATGAGCACGACGGGGGAGACCGCGCGGCGCGCGGTCATGGCGTCCACGGGGGTGGCGCCATGAGCGCGCGCCTGCGGGGCATCGCACAGGAGACCGAGCAGATCGTGGCGGCGGGCGCCTACCGCGCGCCCGACGGGCGCGAGGTGCTGATCGGGGCGGCGGTCGAGGCGGCCCGGGCCGGTACGCGGACGTACGGCCCGGAGCCCGTGGAGGTGCCTGCGTTCGCGTCGGTGCGGACGGTCTTCGAGGTCACCGGCGAGAGCAGTCTGGAGGCCGCCCACCGCCTCGGCGGCGAGGTCGCGGTCCTGAACTTCGCCTCCGCCCGGAACCCCGGCGGCGGCTACCTCAACGGCGCCCAGGCGCAGGAGGAGGCGCTGTGCCGGTCCTCCGCGCTCCACACCTGCCTGCTGCGGGCCCGCGCGTTCTACGACCACCACCGCGCCCACCGCGACCCGTTCTACACGGACCGGGTCATCCACTCGCCCGCCGTCCCCGTCTTCCGCGACGACCGCGGCCGCCTGCTGGACGAGCCGTACACCGCCGGCTTCCTCACCTCCCCCGCGCCGAACGCGGGCGTGGTGCTGCGCACGGCCCCGGAGCGTGCCGCGGG
This sequence comes from Streptomyces sp. NPDC041968, assembly GCF_055589025.1. Lineage (NCBI taxonomy): Bacteria > Bacillati > Actinomycetota > Actinomycetes > Kitasatosporales > Streptomycetaceae > Streptomyces > Streptomyces sp. NPDC041968. Next base: position 348,477 of record NZ_JBVJCB010000007.1, read on the forward strand.
ACTGCCCGCCGCCCTGGCCGTGCGCGCCGAGCGGGTGCTGGAGACGGCGGCGGCCCACGGGTACCGGACGCTCGTGCTGGGCGCCTGGGGCTGGGAGTGTTCCGCAACGACCCCGCTCAGGTCGCCGGCGCCTTCCGGGCGCTGCTCGGGCCCGGCGGACGTTTCTCGGGTGCCTTCGGGCGGGTCACGTTCGGCATCCTGGACCGCACGCCGGGCGGCACGGTCCGGGAGGCGTTCGCGCGCGCCTTCCCCGAGGGGGGCGCTAGGGCGGCTCCGGGGCGTCAGCTCCAGCCGTAGCGCTCCCGCAGCCGCTGCCGCACGAGGTTGAACCGCATCCGGTCCAGGGCGCAGGCCTCGCGGCGCATGCCGGCGTCGTGCAGTCGCAGCACCCGGTCCACGGCCACCCAGGAGTCCCGCCCCGACCGGTCCCACGGCCCGCTCCCGATCGGCACCCAGTCGCGGTCCCCGACGTGCCGTTTGCTGGAGAGCCGCACGGCCAGCAGGGTGCCGGCGGCCTCGCGGGCGACGACGAGCACCGGCCGGTCCTTGCCCCGCCCGTCGTTCTCCTCGTACGGCACCCACGTCCAGACGATCTCGCCGGGATCGGGGTCCCCGTCGTGCGCGGGGGAGTACTCCGTCCGTACCCGGCCCACGTTCCGGGGGTCGGCCTCGGTGGTGGCGGAGGGGCCGTGGCGGCCGGGGACGGTGTCGTTGCTGAAGGCGCTCACGGCCGTACCGTACGGGACACCCACGGGCGGCCCGAGGGTCGGTCCGGGGCGGGGCGGGGCGGCCGCGCGGACAGGCCGGCCGGGTCGATGCGCGCGCCGCATACGGGGTCGGGCCGATGCGCGCCCACCGCGGCCGGGTGGCAGGCTGATCACCGGACCCCGCGCCGCCCGGGGCCCCGGCCGGCCACCGCACGACCACAGAAAGCCGACGTCATGACCGACCAGCTCACCGTGAGTGTCCTGGGCACCGGCATCATGGGTGCCGCCATGGCCCGCAACCTCGCCCGCGCCGGACACACCGTCCGCGTCTGGAACCGCAGCCGGGACAAGGCCGAGCCGCTGGCCGCCGACGGCGCGCACGTCGCCGACAGTCCACCGGAGGCGGTGCGCGGGGCCGACGCCGTCCTCACCATGCTGTACGACGGTCCGGCCGCCCTCGACGTCATGCGGCAGGCCGCCCCGGGACTGCGGCCCGGCACCGCGTGGGTGCAGTCGACCACCGCGGGCGTCGACGCGGTCGCCGACCTGGCCGCCCTCGCCCAAGAACACGGCCTCGTCTTCTTCGACGCCCCCGTGCTGGGCACCCGGCAGCCCGCCGAGGCCGGCCGGTTGCTGGTGCTGGCCGCCGGACCGGCCGGCGCGCGCGACGCGGTGACCCCGATCCTCGACGCCGTGGGCTCCCGCACCGTGTGGACCGGCGAGGACGGAGCGGCCGGCAGCGCCACCCGGCTGAAGCTGGTGGCCAACAGCTGGGTGCTGGCCGCCACCAACGCGGTCGGTGAGGCGCTCGCGCTCGCCAAGGCACTCGGCGTGGACCCGGACGGCTTCTTCGACGCCATCGCCGGCGGCCCGCTCGACATGGGCTACCTGCGGGCCAAGGCCGGTCTGATCCGCGACGGCGCCCTGACACCCGCCCAGTTCGCGGTCACCACCGCCGCGAAGGACGCCCGGCTCATCGTGGAGGCCGCCGAGGCGAACGGCGTCCGCCTGGACGTCGCCGCCGCCGGCGCGGAACGCCTGGCGCGGGCCGCGGCGCAGGGGCACGGCGACGAGGACATGGCGGCGGCGTACTTCGCCAGTTTCGACGAGACGGCGCCCGAGACGGCGGAGCAGACGTCCGACTGAGCGCGCCCGGGGTACCGGGTGAGCGAAACGACCGGAACGCCGACGTAGCCTCGGCGCACATCGAGATCAGAGGAGCCCGCATGTCCAAGCCGCCCCTGCCGCCCGAGGCCGTCGAGCTGCTGCGCCGTCCCAACCCGTGTGTGATGGCCACCCTCCGCTCGGACGGGTCGCCCGTCTCCACGCCCACCTGGTACCTGTGGGAGGACGACGGCCGGGTCCTGGTCAACTTCGACGAGGGCCGGGTGCGGCTGAGGCACGTGCGCCGCGATCCGCGCGTCACCCTCACCGTCCTCGCGGGCGACGACTGGTACACGCACGTCACCCTGATCGGCCGGGTCACGGAGATCCGCGACGACGAGGGCCTGACCGGCATCGACCGCCTCTCCCGGCACTACACCGGCAACGCCTACCCGGACCGCGTCCGCGCCCGGGTCAACGCCTGGGTCGAGGTCGAGCGCTGGCACGGCTGGGGCGCGATGAAGGACAGCGACCAGTCCGGCTGAGCCGCGGCCGGGGCGGCGGGCGCCGCTCAGTCCCCGTGCCCGGTCGTGGCCACGGTGACGCCGAGACCGATCATCGCCAGGCCGCCCGCCCCGCCGACGGCGGACAGCCTGCGCGGTGACCGCGCGAACCAGTCGCGCGCGGTGGCCGCCAGCAGCCCCCACAGACTGTCGCAGGCCAGCGCGATGGCGTTGAAGACCAGACCGAGCAGCAGCATCTGCACGGCGGCCCCGCCCCGGTCCCGGTCGACGAACTGCGGCAGCACGGCGGCGAAGAACACGATGGTCTTGGGATTGGTCACGCCGACGGCGAACCCCTCCCAGAAGGTGCGCCGCAGGCCCTCGTCGCTCGGCGCGTCTCCCGCGCACCCGGCCAGGGGACGCCGGCGTGCGCGCCACGCCCGGACGCCGAGGTGCAGCAGGTAGGCGGCGCCCGCCAGTTTGAGCACGGTGAAGACGACGGCCGACCGCTCGACGACCGCCCCGACCCCCAGGGCGACGGCGACGACGAGAACGTAGGAGCCCAGGGTGTTCCCGGCCACCGTGGTCAGCGCGGCGCGGCGTCCCCGCGCCAGCGCCCTGCCGACCACGAACAGCACGCTGGGACCCGGGACCACGATCAGGAGCAGCGACAGCGCCGCGAAGGCGAGCAGACGGTCGGGAGACACCATGGCTCCATGCAAGCACGGGGCGGGCGCGGCGTTCCACGGAGTTTCACCGGCGGGTCCGCCGCCGTACCGCGCTGGACCGCGCGGCACCGGGACCCTTCCCCGACGCGTGGTCGTGCCGGGGCAGCAGCAGCGGGGTCGCCAGCATGAGCGCCCCCGCGACCGCGATCGCCGTACGCGGCCCGGCGAGACCGGCCAGCAGACCCCACAGGGCGGTCAGGGCCGCGGTCGCCAGCTTGCCGCTGACCGTCCACGCGGACAGCGTGCGGGCGACCCGGTCCGAGGGGGTCAGTTCGAGCCGGCGGGTGGCGAGCACCGGGCCGAACACACCCATGCAGGTGATCAGGCCGAACTCGACGACCATCACCAGGACCAGCCCTCCGGTGCCGGGACCGACGAAGGCCAGCCAGACGGGCCAGCAGACCCGCAGCACGCCACCGGTGACCAGCACCCGGTGCTCCCCGAAGCGGTCCACGAGCCGGCGGGCCAGACGCGACCCGAGCAGCCCGCCGACGCACGGCACCGCGAAGGCGAGGCCGTACTGCCAGGGCGCGAATCCCAGGTCGCCCAGCATGAGGACGGCGAGCGGCGGCGCGGTCGCCATGATCAGACCGTTGACCAGCAGTGAGTTGAGGAACAGCGGACGCAGGCCGGGGGCGGCGAGGACGTACCGCCACCCCTCCAGCAGGTCACCGACCCGCAGCCGCGGTGCGCCGTCGGCACGCCGGGGGCGCGGCTCCCCGCCGCCAATGGCCCGGATGCCCAGGGCCGACAGCAGATGGCTGACCGCGTCGAGCGCCACCGTCACCACCGGCCCGGCCAGCTGGACCATCACCCCGCCGACCGGCGGTCCGAGCATCGTCGCGGTCCAGGTCGTCGCCTCGAAACGGCCGTTCGCGGCGAGCAGGTCCTCCCGGGGCACCAGCGCCTTGAGGCAGGAACCGGCGGCGGCCCGGAAGGTGATGTCCGCCGCGGCCACGACGACCGACACCACCAGCAGTTGGGCGAAGCCGAGCCGGCCGAACGCGTACGCGACGGGAACACTCAGCAGCACCGCGCACCGCACCAGATCCGTCGCGATCATGACGGGCCGTTTGCGCCGGAACTCCACCCACGGCCCCAGCGGCACCGCCACCAGCGCGCCCACCGCGAGACCGGCCGCCGCCAGCGCCGCCACCCGGGCGGGACCGGCGTCCAGGACCATGACCGCGATCAGCGGGAAGGCGTCGAAGGCGAGCCGGGTGCCGAACGTGCTGACGGTGTACGCGCCCCACAGCCATCCGAACCGCCGCCCCAGCGACCCGCTCCTCGACCCACCCGATATCGACACGCCCGCCATCCAAGCGAGCGACGGCCCCCGCGATCAAACAACCGATGGGTGGCGGAGCACAACCGCCGGTTGTGCACGGGGGTCGCCGCCTCGGCGCCCGGTGACCGTCGCGCGGCGGTGCCACCCGTCGGCCGGTGGCCGCCCGGTGACGGCGTCCACCCGCCGCCTGCCCGGACTACCGCGTCAGCAGCTCCCGCAGTGCCCCGGTGACCTCGCCGGGCGCCTCCTCCGCCATGAAGTGCCCGCAGTCGACGGTCTCGTGCCGCAGGTTGGGGGCCCAGGCCCGCCACAGCGCGGCGGCGTCGTAGCCGAGGGCGGCGCCCCAGTCCTGCTGGAGGACGGTGACCGGCATGCCCAGCCGGTTGCCGTTCTCGCGGTCCGCCCGGTCGTGGACGACGTCGATGCCGGCCGAGGCCCGGTAGTCCGCCACGATGGACGGCACCGCCTCGCGGGACGCCTTCAGGTAGGCGGCGCGGACGTCGGCGGGCAGGGCGTCCGGGTCCCGGGTCCAGCCGTCGAGGAAGTGGCCGAAGAACGCGTCCGGTGCGGCGCCGATCAGCTGCTCCGGCAGCCCGGGCGGCTGCGCCATCAGGAACAGGTGGAAGCCCACGGCCGCGGAGGTGCCGCGCAGGACGTCCCACATGTCCAGGGTCGGCAGCACGTCCAGCGCCGCCAGGTGGGTCACCGCGTCCGGATGGTCGAGGCCGGCCCGCACCGCGACGAGCGCGCCCCGGTCGTGCCCGGCCAGCGCGAACCGCTCGTGTCCGAGCGCCCGGGCGAGGGCGACGACGTCGGCGGCCATGGTCCGCTTGGCGTAGGCGGTGCCGTCGGGGTCGGCGGGCTTGTCGCTGTCGCCGTAGCCGCGCAGGTCGGGGCAGACGACCGTGTGGTCGGCCGCGAGGTCGGCGGCCACGTGCCGCCACATCAGATGCGTCTGCGGGAAGCCGTGCAGCAGCACGACCGGGCTGCCGGAGCCGCCGACGGCCACCTTCAGGGTGACGCCGTCGGCGACCGCGACGCGGTCGTGGGTGAAGTCGGGGATGGTCGGTGCCATGGCTGGGCCGGGCCTCTCTGTTCCACGCCGGGGCGGTTCCGCGGCGTGCCGGTGACGTCCTCGACCCTGCCGGGCGCGAATCAGCAACGGATCAGCACGCGTACCGTGGAGGCCCGGCGGGTGGTGGCGGAGCGGAGCGGACGGAACATGGAAGCGGTCACCTTCACCGTGCTCGGACCGGTCACGGCCGAGCGTGCCGGTGACGCGCTCGCCCTCCGGGGCCCTCGGCACCGTGCCGTGCTGGCCCGCCTGCTCGTCGCCCGGCGGCGGATGGTCCCGCTCGAGCGCCTGGTGGCGGACCTGTGGGACGAACCGCCGCCGCGGGCCGTCGGCTCCGTGCGCACCTTCGTCGGGGATCTGCGCCGCGCCCTGGAACCCGGCCGTCCCCCGCGCGCCCCGGCCCGGCTGCTCGTCACCGAGGGCCCCGGGTACACGCTGCGCGCGGCGCCGTACGCGGTGGACGCGTGGCGCTTCGAGGAGGCCGTCGCGGAGGCGGACCGGACGCCCGCCGCTCGCGCCCCGGACCTGCTGCGAGCGGCGCTGGGGGAGTGGCAAGGCCCCGCCTACGCCGAGTTCGGCGGGGCGGAGTGGACCCGCGGCGAGCGCCTGCGCCTCACCGAGCTGCGGCTGCGCGCCGTCGAACGCCGGGCGGAGCTGCTGGTGGGCCTGGGGCGGGCCGTCGAAGCGGTCCCCGACCTGGAGGCCCACCTGGCCGAGCACCCCTGGCGCGAGGAGGCCTGGCGGCTGCTGGCCCTCGCCCTCTACCGGACCGGGCGCCAGGGGGACGCCCTCGCGGTGTTGCGCCGGGCCCGCGACCTGCTGGCCGGACACCTGGGCGTCGACCCCGGCCCCCGGCTGCGCCGCCTGGAGGCCGGCATCCTCGCCCAGGACCCCGGCCTCGACCCGCCCGGCGAACCGGCGGAGGCCGCGGCCCGCCTGTGGGCCCGCGCGACCGAGGCGTACGACCGCACGGTCGCCGCCGGTGCCCGCGCCCGCCTGGAGTCCACCGTCGGCCTGCTGCGCCACCTCGCCGTGACCGGCGGCGGCGGTCTGGAAGCGGCCCGCGAGCACCGGTCGGCCGCGGTCGCCGCAGCGGAGGAGACCGGCGACGCGGAACTGACCGCCCGGGTGATCGGTGCCTACGACGTGCCCGCCAACTGGACCCGCAGCGACGACCCGGAGCCGGCGCGGCGGATCGTCGCGGCCGCCGAACGCACTCTCGCCGCCCTGCCGGACGACACCAGCACCGACGCGGCGCGCTGCCGGCTGCTCGCCACGATCGCCCTGGAGTCCCGGGGCGTCCGCTCCCCGCGCGGCCCCCGGGCGGCGGACGAGGCCGAGCGGATCGCCCGCCGCCTGGACGACCCCGCGCTGCTCGCCTTCGCCCTCAACGGGGTCTTCATGCAGTCCTGCACCACCGCCGGACTGGCCCCGCGCCGGGACGCGATCGGCGCCGAACTCGTCGCGCTCGCCGCCCGGCACGGTCTGGTCAACCATGAGGTACTCGGTCGGCTGATCCGGCTCCAGGCCCGTTCCGCCCTCGCCGACTTCGCCGCCGCCGACGAGCACGCCGCCGCCGCGGACCACCTGGCCGACCGGCATGAACGGCCGCTCGTGAGTGTCTTCACCGAGTGGTACCGGGCCCTGCGCCGGGCGGCCACCGGCAGCCCGTACGACAGCGCGGTGGCCGCCTACCGGTCGGCCGCCGCACGGCTCGACGGCGCCGGGATGCCGGGCCTGGCCCGCGGGCTGGAGCCCCTGGCGCTGCTCGGCCTGCGACTGGCCCACGGCAGGCCGGCGGAGGTGGACCCGCGCGCGGACTGGGGACCGTACCGGCCCTGGGCCGCACCCTTCGCCCTGTTGGACGAGGGGCGTGACGCCGAGGCCCGGGCCGCCCTGGACGCCCTCGCGGAACCGCCCCCCGACCTCCTCTACGAGGCGCTGTGCTGCGCCGAGGCCGCGCTCGCCCTCCGGCTCGGCGCTCGCCCGGCCCTGGAGCGGACGTACCGGCGGCTGCTGCCCGCCTCCGGTCAACTCGCCGGGGCGGGCAGCGGGACGGTCACCTTCGGACCGGTCGACGGATGGCTCGCCGAGCTCCGTCGGGCACTCGGTACCTGAGCCGCGTCGGTCGCCGCGCACACCGTCCGCCGGTGCGCGAAGCCCCCGGCCCGGCGGTTGCCGCGGCACCGGTCGGGTACCCGGGCGCACATGAAGTGGCAGCAGGTGCAGGAGGGCCCGTCGGCGGTGTACGTGGTGGTACTCGACCCCGGCGAGGACGCCGTCGCCCAGCTCACCGCCTTCGCCCGTGACCGGAGGCTCGGAGCGTCCCAGGTGACCGCCGTGGGCGCCTTCTCGGAGGCGGTGGTCGGCTGGTTCGACCGGGAGGCCAAGGACTACCGGCGCATCCCCGTCGAGGAGCAGTGCGAGGTGCTGTCGCTGCTCGGCGACATCGCCGTCGCGGACGACGGGCCGGCCCCGCACCTGCACGCCGTACTGGGCCTCTCCGACGGCTCCACCCGCGGCGGCCACCTGCTGTCCGGCCGGGTCTGGCCGACGCTGGAGGTCGTCGTGCGGGACAGCCCCGCCGAACTGGCCAAGAAGCACCGCCCCGACATCGGCCTGGCCCTGATCGACCTGGGCTGAGCCGGCCGGTGCGCGGACCACCGGCCCGCACGGCGGCCGCGCCGGCCCACCCGGGCGACGCGGTACGAGGGGACGGAGGAACGAGATGACTCTCCAGGCACGAACCCCCGAGACCGGCACGCGGGACCGCCGCGCCGCCACCCGCACCGCGCGGCTGCGCAGCCGGATCCCCGAACCCGACGAGGAACCCGACCTGCTCGGCCAGTACCTGGCCCGGATCGGCGCCACCGCGCTGCTCACCGCCGAGGACGAGGTGACACTGGCCCGCCGCATCGAGGCCGGGGTGCGGGCCCGGGAGGAACTGGAGGCGGCCGACACCGGCGAACCCGCCCCGACGCCCGCTCGCCGCCGCGCGCTGGAGGAGACCGTCCACGACGGTCAGGCGGCCAAGGACCACATGGTGCGGGCCAACCTGCGGCTGGTGGTCTCGATGGCCAAACGGCACGCCCACCGCGGACTGCCGCTGCTCGACGTCATCCAGGAGGGCAACCTCGGCCTCATCCGGGCCGTGGAGAAGTTCGACCACACCAAGGGCTTCAAGTTCTCCACGTACGCGACCTGGTGGATCCGGCAGGCCATCGAGCGGGGCCTGGCGACCCACGCGCGTACCGTGCGGCTGCCGGTGCACGTCGTCGAGCAGTTGCAGAAGCTCGCCAAGGTCGAGCGCAAGCTCCGCGGGCACCTGGACCGCGAGCCGACCGCGGACGAGGTGGCCGCCGAGAGCGGCATCGACGGCGACAAGGTGGTCTGGCTCCGCCGGGTGGGCCGGGACGCGGTCAGTCTGGACACCCCCGTCGACGAGGCCGGGGACACCGTCGTCGGCGACCTCATCCCGGACACGGAGGTGCTCCAGGCCCCGGAGGTCGCCGAGTTCCAGGCGCTGGCGGCCGAGCTGCGGGAGGCCGTCGGCACCCTCGCCCCCCGCGAGGCCATGATCCTCAGCCTGCGCTACGGCCTGCACGACGGCCGCCCGCGCACCCTGCACCAGGTCGCCCAGCACGTGGGACTGACCCGGGAACGCGTCCGCCAGCTGGAGAAGGCCTCGCTCGACCACCTGCGCGCCCCCGAGACCCGCGACCGGCTGCTGGACTGGGCCAGCTGATCCGGGGAACACGCGGCCGCGCCGGGTTGCCTGCGCCGCTCACCGGAAACACCCTGACCAGGAAGCCGTACGCGGTCCCCCAGTGTCAGGAGCCCCGGTGAACGTTTCCCCCACGGTCTGGCTGCTGACCGTCGCGGGCCTGTGCGTCCTCATCGCCGTCGACTTCCTCATCGGCCGCAAGCCGCACGACGTCTCGATCAAGGAGGCCGGCATCTGGACGGCCGTCTGGGTGGTCCTGGCCGCCCTGTTCGGCGTGGGACTGCTCGTGCTCGGCGGTGGCGGGCCGGGCGGCGAGTTCTTCGCCGGGTACATCACCGAGAAGTCGCTGAGCGTCGACAACCTCTTCGTGTTCGTCCTGATCATGGCGAAGTTCGCGGTGCCCTCGCAGTACCAGCAGCGCGTGCTGATGGTGGGCGTCCTCGTGGCCCTGGTCCTGCGCGCCGGCTTCATCGCGGCCGGCGCGGCGATCATCTCCACCTTCTCCTGGGTGTTCTACCTCTTCGGAGCCTTCCTGATCTGGACGGCCTGGAAGCTCATCCAGGACGCGCGCAAGGGAGGGCACGACGAGGAGTACGAGGAGAACAAGCTGCTGAAGTCGATCGAGCGCCGCTTCGGCGTCGCCGACCGCTACCACGGCACCAAGCTGTGGATCGAGGAGAACGGCCGGCGGGTGATGACCCCGATGCTGGTGGTGATGCTCGCGATCGGCATGACCGACGTCCTGTTCGCCCTGGACTCGATCCCCGCCATCTACGGCCTGACCCAGGACCCGTACATCGTGTTCACGGCCAACGCGTTCGCCCTGATGGGTCTGCGCCAGCTGTACTTCCTCATCGGCGGCCTGCTCAAGAGACTCGTGCACCTCTCGTACGGGTTGTCGGTCATCCTGGGCTTCATCGGCGTCAAGCTGGTCCTGCACGCCCTGCACGAGTCCGGGGTCCACGTCCCCGAGATCGGCATCCCCTTCTCGCTCGCCTTCATCGTGCTGGTCCTCGCGGTCACCACGGCGACGAGCCTGTGGGCCGCGAGGAAGCAGGACCAGGAGCGGGATCGGGATCAGGGGCGGGAGGAGGAGCGGTCGCCGGGACCGGGCGTCTGACGAGGGCCTACTGGATGGTCCAGCCCACGCTGCCGACGCCGGAGCTGTAGATCGCGCAGACGCCCGAGGACTCGCCGTACTGGCCGGGCGCCAGCGTCACCCACTGTCCCGACACGTCCGGCGCCCAGCCGCAGACGATCTCGGCGCGGAAGGTGACGGTGCGGTCCGTGTTGTTGCTGCAGCCGGCGATGCCGTGGTCCGGGTTGTTGTTGTGCACCCAGCCGTCGCAGTCCACGCCGGCCGCCGCCGCTGACGGGGCGGCCTGCGCCGGTACGGCGGAACCGGCCAGCGTGAGCGCCAGGGCCGAGACGGTGGCGGCCAGCCCGGCGGCGACGAGGTTCTTCCTGCGGTTCATGTGTACCCCCATGAGGTCGCGCGTTTTCGCTTGCGGGACCAGTCAAGGAGAAGACGGCTCGTGCCGGAACCTCGCACATGTCAGGGTCCGGCGCACCCGCCCCCGGGACACACCACGGGACCGCAGCTCGGCCGAGCTCCGGTCCCGTGCGGCGTCGTGCGGCGGGTCAGGCGGCGATGACCTCGTCGGCGTGGCCGTGCAGCCGGGCGACGACCTCGGTCAGCTGGGCGGCGACCTCGGCGTCGTCGGCCGGGTGCACCTCGGCGAAGCGGGTCACCGAACCGGGGATGGAAAGCTTGATGTCCTCGATCACCTTGCCGCCGGCGATGCCCACGGCCTTGCGGGTGTCGTCCTGCGCCCACACGCCGCCGTACTGGCCGAAGGCGGTGCCGACCACGGCGGCGGGCTTGCCGGCGAAGGCACCCGCGCCGAACGGACGGGACAGCCAGTCGATGGCGTTCTTCAGGACGGCGGGCATGGTGCCGTTGTACTCCGGCGAGAAGAGCAGGAAGGCGTCGGATGCCTGGGCGGCCTCACGCAGCTTCGCGGCGGCGGCCGGGACGCTGCCCTCGACGTCGATGTCCTCGTTGTAGAAGGGGATGTCGGCGAGCCCCTCGAACAGCTGCACCTCGGCACCCTCCGGGGCGAACCGGGCGGCCGCCTCGGCGAGCTGGCGGTTGTGCGAACCGGCGCGAAGGCTGCCGACGAGCGCAAGGATGCGAACAGACATGAGTACTCCCACTGATGACGCGGACGCTGGGGGACAGACGCCGCTGAAACACTGCCGTTACGATCCGGACCGGGGTCCGGTTAATGTGTAACACCTTAACCGGACCGCGGTCCAGTTTCTTCCCGATGCTTTACGCTGGCGACATGCCCGCCGCCCTGCCGCCCTTCCCGGAGCCCGAGAAGACCGCCGGTCCGTCCGAGCTGCTGCAGCTCGGGCCGTGGACCGAGGAGGACGAGCCCTGCCTGCGCGCCGATGCCGCCCGCAACCGGGCCCGGCTGCTGGAGGCCGCCGCCCGGCTGGTCGCCGAGCACGGCGCGGCGGGTCTGACGATGGAGGCGGTCGCCGCCGCGGCCTCCGTCGGCAAGGGCACGGTCTTCCGGCGCTTCGGTGACCGCACCGGTCTGCTCACGGCGCTGCTGGACCACTCCGAGAAGAACTTCCAGGCCGCGCTGCTCAGCGGGCCCCCGCCGCTGGGGCCCGGGGCCCCGTCCGTCGAGCGGCTGCGCGCCTTCGGCCTCGCGACGCTGCGCCGCTGCGTCGACGAGCTGGAACTGCAGCTGGCCGCCGAGCCCAGCGCCGAACGCCGCTACACCTCCGCGCCGCGCCGCTTCCTGCGCGGACACGTCGCCCTGTTGCTGCGCCAGGCGGTCCCGGAGGCGGACAGCGAGCTGCTCTCGCACACGCTGATGGCATACCTGGACCCCGCGCTGGTGCACCACCTCACCGAGCAGTGCGGGATGCCTCCGGTGCGGCTGGAGGCGGGCTGGCTGGACCTGGTCGCGCGCGTGACCCGCACCGAACCCCCGGCCTGACCCGGCCCGAACCCGGGACGACGGTGCCCGGGCGGGAGGGTCTCCGCGTCCTGGTGGGTGGATCTCTGCGCCTGGCGGGGAGGGCTTCTGCGTCCTGCCGGGCGGATCTCGACGTCCCGCCGGGCAGTCGGTACGCCCCGACCGGGCAACCGCAGTGCCCGACCGGGCGACTCACCCTGCCCGCTCGGGCGGATGTCCGCGCCCACCGGGGCGGATCTCCACGCCCGTCACGGGCGGAGGCACCGCACCGGCGCGGACCACCGCGCCCGCAGTGCCCCGCCGTGCCTGCCGGGCCTTCACGCCCATCGGGCGGGGTCACCGCACTGCCGAGGCCATCGCACCCATCGGGCCGCCACGCCTGCCGGGGGGCTCTGCACGCCCGCCGGGTGGGGTCACCGCACCCGCGTGTGGTTCACCGCGCCCGCCGTACAGGCCGCAGCGCCCCCCCGGCACAGGCCGCCACGTCCGTCCCGAACGCGTCGCCCCGGCCGCCGCCCGGTCGCCGGGCTCTGCCAAGATGCCGTACCTCATGGTGCAGATACCGAACCCCCCCGCCGACGAGCCCCTCGCACCGGGTTCCGTCCCCACGAGCGCCGACGTGGCCCGTCTGGCCGGCGTCTCCCGCGCGACCGTCTCCTACGTCCTCAACAACGCCGACGCCGTCCGCATCAGCGAACCCACCCGCCGCCGTGTCCGCGAGGCCGCCAGGGAGCTCGGGTACGTCCCGCACGCGGCGGCCCGCTGGCTGCGCGCCGGGCGCAGCCGTACGGTCCTGATGCCCGCGCCGTCCTTCCCCGCCGGACCGCTCTTCAGCCGCTTCCTCACCGAATTACAGGGGGCCCTCGGCCGCCTGGACTACACCGTCGTCCAGTACGGCACCCCGGGCACGCACGGCGACGAGGCCGCCCGCGCCTGGGCCGAACTGCGCCCGGTCGCGGTCCTCGTACCCGGCTCGGGCCTCGGCCCGCAGGGCGTGGAGATCCTCAAGCGCTCAGGCGCCCGGGCGGTCGTCACCCTGGGCCCGGAGGCCGTCGAGGGGGCGCACGCCCTGCTCATGGACCACGAGATCGTCGGCCACCGCGCGGCCCGGCACCTGCACGACCGGGGCCGGCGCGCGATCGGCGTCGTCGTCCCCGTGGAGGACGGCCTGGAGGTCTTCTCGGCGCCGCGTCTGGAGGGTGCCCGGCGCGCCGTCCGCGGTACCGACGCCACCGTCACCGCGCTGCCGCTCGCCTATGACGAGCGGGACGCGGCACGGCTGGCCGCCCGCTGGGGATCGCTCGGTCTGGACGCCGTGTTCGCGTACAACGACGAGTACGCGATGCTGCTGATGCGCGCCCTGCAGGACGCGGGCGTCGACGTGCCCGCGGACACCGCCGTGATCGGCTCCGACGACCTGATGCTGGGACGGCTGCTGAGGCCCCGGCTGAGCACCGTCCACCTGGAACTTCCCTCCGGCCGCGACCTGGCCGCACTGGTCGACCGTGCGGTGCACGACCCGGGCGCCGCGCCCGAGCGGCACGAGGTGCTGGGCGCGGCGGTCGTGCGCCGCGAGTCGACCTGACCTCGGGCGGGTCCGCGGGGTCCGGCTACCGGCCGTCCTGCCCGGCCTGGCCCTCGGCCTGCGCCTGCTGCTCGGCGACCGCCTTGCGGACCTCGTCCATGTCCAGCTTCCGGGCCTGACCGATGACGTCGGTGAGCGCCTCCTCGGGCAGCGCGCCGGGCTGGGCGAACACGGCCACCTGGTCCCGGACGATCATCAGCGTCGGGATCGACTGGATACCGAAGGCCTGGGCCAGCTCGGGCTGCGCCTCGGTGTCCACCTTGCCGAACACCAGGTCGGGGTTGGCCTCGGCCGCCTTCTCGTAGACCGGGGCGAACTGACGGCACGGACCGCACCACGACGCCCAGAAGTCGATCAGGACGAACTCGTTGTCCGTGACCGTCTGGTCGAAGTTCTCCTTGGTGAGCTCCACGGTGCTGCTCATGGTGTGACCCTCTTCCTGGGTTCGGGGCAAAGCCGTCGGCACAACACTGCCGACCTGGTGCGTATTCCGCGCACGTACCCATGTGGCCACGTGGCACACCACCCACCACACTGGCCCCATGACGCAATCGGATTCCATCGCGTACGACGTCGTCGTGGTCGGCGCGGGCCCCGTGGGGGAGAACGTGGCCGACCGCACCCGTGCGGCCGGACTGGCGACCGCGATCGTGGAGAGCGAACTGGTCGGCGGCGAATGCTCCTACTGGGCGTGCATGCCCAGCAAGGCCCTGCTGCGCCCCGTCCTCGCCCGCGCGGACGCCCGCCGCCTGCCCGGTCTGAGCCGGTCGGTGCGAGAACCCCTCGACGCCGCCGCGGTGCTCGCCCGCCGCGACGAGTTCACCTCCCACTGGAAGGACGACGGTCAGGTCCAATGGGTGGAGGGCATCGGGGCCGACCTGTACCGCGGCCTGGGCCGGCTGGCGGGGCCGCGCACGGTGGAGGTGACCGCACCCGACGGCACCCGGCGGGTTCTGACCGCCCGCCACGCGGTCGCCGTCTGCACCGGCAGCGCCGCCGCCCTGCCCGCCCTGCCCGGACTGGCCGACGTGCGCCCCTGGACCAGCCGTGAGGCCACCAGCGCCCAGGCGGCGCCCGGCAGGCTGATCGTGGTCGGCGGCGGGGTCGTCGCCGTGGAGATGGCCACCGCCTGGCAGGCCCTGGGCTCCCGGGTCACGCTCCTGGTGCGCGGCACCGAGGGCCTGCTCGGCCGGATGGAACCGTTCGCCGGGGAACTGGTCGCCGAGGCGCTCACCGAGGCCGGCGTCGACATCCGCACGGGCACCTCCGTCGCGTCCGTCACCCGGGAGGACGGCACCGTCGTCGCGGTCACCGACGCCGGTGACCGTCTCGAGGCCGACGAGATCCTTTTCGCGACCGGCCGCGTGCCCCGCACCGCCGACATCGGCCTGGAGACCGTCGGACTGGAACCCGGCTCGTGGCTCCCCGTCGACGAGAGCCTGCGCGTCGAGGGGCACGACTGGCTCTACGCCGTCGGCGACGTCAACCACCGTGCCCTCCTCACCCACCAGGGCAAGTACCAGGCGCGCATCGCGGGTGCCGCCATCGCCGCCCGCGCCTCGGGGAGCTCGGACGTGGACTCCGGCCCCTGGGGCGCGCACGCCGCGACCGCCGACCACGACGCCGTGCCCCAGGTGGTGTTCACCGACCCCGAGGCGGCGTCCGCCGGCCTCACCCTGGCCGAGGCCGAGCAGGCCGGCCACCGCGTCCGTGCCGTCGACGTCGACATCGCGGTGGCGGGTTCGAGCCTGTACGGCGACGGCTACAAGGGCCGCGCCCGCATGGTCGTCGACCTGGAGGAGGAGATCGTCCGCGGGGTCACCTTCGTCGGCCCCGGCGTGGGCGAACTGATCCACTCCGCGACCGTCGCCGTCGCCGGGCGGGTGCCGGTCAGCCGCCTGTGGCACGCGGTCCCGGCGTACCCGACGATCAGCGAGGTGTGGCTGAGGCTGCTCGAGGCGTACCGGGACAACTGACCGGATGGTCCGGGCGGAGGGGCGTTCCGGGAGGAACGCCCCTTCCTGGAACGTCGGTCCCCCTGCCCGCCACGCGCCGGCCCCCCCGCCTCGTCAGGGCAGCTCGAACCCCAGCGCCGCCGCCGCCCGGTGCGGCGTCGGCTGCGCCCACCGCTCGGCCATCGCGCCGTTCGACGCCAACGACCGCAGTTCGGCCCGGTCCAGGTACAGCACGCCGTCGAGATGGTCCGTCTCGTGCTGCACGATCCGGGCCGGCCAGCCCTGGAACACCTCGTCCATGGCACGCCCGTGCTCGTCGCGCGCCACCAACCGCACCTCGGCGTGGCGCGCCACCACCGCCTGCCAGCCCGGCACGCTCAGACAGCCCTCGAAGAACGCGGCCCGGCCCGGACCGACGGGCTCGTACGACGGATCGACCAGCACCCGGAACGGCTGCGGCACCCGGCCGCGGGCCACCCGCACCTCGTCCGGGACCGGTGCCGGGTCCTCGATCACCGCGATCCTGAGCCCCACCCCCACCTGCGGCGCGGCGAGGCCCACCCCCGGCGCCGCGCGCATGGTGAGGCGCAGCGCCTCCACGAAGCGTGCCAGCAGCGCGGGTTCCAGTTGACCGTCGAAGGGCTCGGCGGGGCGGCGCAGCACCGGATCGCCGGCCGCGACGATCGGCAACGGTCCGTCACCGGCGAGCAGTTCCTCGACCCGCTCGGCAAGGGGCGCGCGGTCACTCGGAGTTCCCATGGCCCTCAGGATGCCACGGCCCGCGCACCCACCCGGCCCGCGAACGTGACCCACGCCACTTCCGCGGCGGGGAACCGGACCCGCTCCCGCTCCGACCACTGGTACCACCCCGCCCCCACGACGTCCCCGGAGCGCACACCGATGACCGCCACCACCTCCCCGCCCCCCACGGACGAGGCACCGGGCCGGGCGACGCCGCCCGGACCCGGCACCTGGGCCGCGCTGCGCCCGCTCGTTCTGCGCCTGCACTTCTACGCCGGGCTGTTCGTGGCCCCCTTCCTGCTGGTCGCGGCAGCCACCGGCTTCCTCTACGCCGCCTCGTTCCAGGCGGAGAAGCTGCTCTACGCGCACGAACTGACCGTCCCCGACGCCGGTGAGCGCAAGCTGCCCCTCTCCGAGCAGGTCGCCGCCGCCCGGCAGGCCCACCCCGACGGCACGGTGTCGGCCGTACGCCCCTCACCGGACGCGGACGCCACCACCAGGGTGCTGCTCTCCGGGGTCGAGGGCGTCGACCCGAACCACACGCTCGCGGTCTTCGTCGACCCGTACACCGCGAAGGTGCGCGGCGCCCTCGAGCAGTACGGGTCGAGCGGCGCGCTGCCGCTGCGCACCTGGATCGACGAGTTCCACCGGGACCTTCACCTCGGGGAACCCGGCCGTCTGTACAGCGAGTTCGCCGCGAGCTGGCTCTGGGTGATCGCGGGTGGCGGCCTCGTGCTGTGGTTCTCCCGCCGGCGGTCCCGGCGCAAGCTGCGCGGCACCGCCGGCCGGGGCCGCACCCTGGGCCTGCACGGCACGGTCGGCGCCTGGGTCGCGGCCGGGTTCGTCTTCCTGTCGGCGACCGGCCTGACCTGGTCGACGTACGCGGGGGCGAACATCGAGGACCTGCGCGTCTCCCTCGGGCAGACCACCCCGTCCCTGTCGGCGTCGGCCGCCGGTGGCGGCGAGCACGCGGGCCACGGCGCGGCGGCGGGGGCCGGCGGCGACGCCGCGCACGGGGTGGGGCTGGACAAGGTCCTGGCCGCCGCGCGGGCCGAAGGCCTCGGGGACCCCGTGGAGGTGGTCCCGCCCGCCGACGCCTCCTCGGCCTACGTCGTCAAGCAGGTGCAGCGCAGCTGGCCCGAGAAGCAGGACTCGGTCGCCGTCGACCCGGTGACGGGAGAGGTGACGGACGTGCTGCGCTTCGCCGACTACCCGGTCCTGGCCAAGCTCAGCCGCTGGGGCATCGACCTGCACACGGGCAGCCTGTTCGGCCTGGCCAACCAGATCGGGCTGATGGCGCTGGCCGCCTGTCTGATCCTGCTCGTCGTCCTCGGCTACCGCATGTGGTGGCAGCGCGGGCGGGGCTCCGTCTTCGGCCGTCCGGTCCCGCGCGGCGCCTGGCAGCAGGTGCCACCGGCGGTCCTCGTCCCGCTGCTGGCGGCCGTCGCCGTCCTCGGCTACTTCGTCCCGCTGCTGGGCGTTCCGCTGGCCGTGTTCGTCGCCGTCGACGTGGTGCTCGGCGAGACCGCCCACCGGCGGGGGCGGCGGACGTACGCGGGCGTGACGACGGCGAAACGGTGAGAGGGGCGGCGCGCCGGGAGCACGGAACCGTACTCCCGGCGCGCCGCCCCTCGGCCGCCTGCCCCGCCGCTCAGCGGTCGGCGAAGTCGCCCGCCAGGGCGGCGGCGATCCGCAGCTGCGCGTCGGCCTCCTCCTGCCGCCCCTGCCGCTCGAGGGTGCGTCCCAGCATCAGCCGGGCGTACTGCTCGACGGGGTCGCGCTCGACGACGCGACGCAGCTCCGCCTCCGCACGCCGGAGCTGGGCCGAGTGGTAGTAGGAACGCGCCAGCAACAGCCGCGGCCCGGACTGCTCGGGCACCTCCTCGACCAGCCCGCTGAGGACGCGCGCCGCGGCGGCGTAGTCCTTGGCGTCGAAGAACATCCGCGCGCGCTCCCAGCGCTCCGTCGGCGTTCCGTGGTCGTAGTACGTCGTGTCCACTGGTGACCTCCTTCGGTGTGCTGCAACCACGCCAGGTCGTTCAACATTCCACCATCGGGTCGAGGGCTCCGCCGACCGTGGGGACGGCCGTGGGACTGTCTGACGCGGACGGCCGTCCGGGGCTAGGTTGGGCGCCATGAGCAATCTCGATCGCGAGGCGGTTCCCTCCCTGTGCGGCGGCCGCGGCTTCGTGGTGGCGGAACCCGTACGGGAACTCCTCAGCCCCCGGCAGGTGCGGCTCGGCGAGTCCACCGAGGTCCGCCGACTGCTGCCCAACCTGGGCCGGCGCATGGTCGGCGCCTGGTGCTTCGTCGACCACTACGGCCCTGACGACATCGCCGACGAGCCCGGCATGCAGGTGCCCCCGCACCCGCACATGGGCCTGCAGACGGTCAGCTGGCTGCACGAGGGCGAGGTGCTGCACCGCGACTCGACCGGCAGTCTGCAGACCATCCGCCCGCGCCAGCTGGGCCTGATGACCTCGGGCCGCGCGATCAGCCACTCCGAGGAGAGCCCCCGTTCGCACGCCCGCCACCTGCACGGCGCGCAGCTGTGGGTGGCCCTCCCGGACGCCCACCGCCACACCGATCCGCACTTCGAGTTCCACGCCGAATTGCCCCGGGTCACGGCGCCCGGCCTCACCGCCACCCTGCTCCTCGGCAGCCTCGACGGCACCACCTCCCCGGGGACGACCTACACCCCGCTCGTCGGCGCCGACCTGACCCTCGCCGCCGGCACGGACGCCCGCCTCCCACTGGAACGGGACTTCGAGTACGCCGTCCTCTCCATGACCGGCGAGGCCTACGTCGACGGCGTGCCGCTGGTACCGGGATCGATGCTCTACCTCGGCTGCGGCCGCGACGAACTCCCCCTGCGCGCCGACTCGGACGCGGCCCTGATGCTCCTGGGCGGCGAGCCGTTCGAGGAGGAGCTGATCATGTTCTGGAACTGGATCGGGCGGTCGCAGGAGGAGATCGTACAAGCCCGTCGGGACTGGATGGAAGGCTCCCGTTTCGGGGAGGTGAAGGGGTACGACGGTGCGCCACTGCCCGCACCGGAACTGCCGCCGATGCCGCTGAAGCCGCGGGGAAGGGTGCGCTGACCTGCGGAAACACGTCCGCATTGGTGGCTGCGAGACGGAAGACGGTCGGGCCGATCCCGCTGTCTTCCGTCTGCCTGCCGGAAGGCGTCCAGACGGCCGCCTGGCTCGGGCCGGTGCGGTCAGCTACGCGGGGTGGGGATCCGAGCCGCCGGGGGAGGGGAGAGCGGTGATCTCGTCGACCGTGCGGGTGCCGTCGCACAGGTCGAGGAGGGTCCGGCCCGAGCCGTGCAGGACGACGACGGCGGTGGCCGCCGTCGCGCTGGACGAGTTCGAAGAAGACCCGGCCGAGACCCCGTCGTCCAGGAGCGTTGCCGGGCCGCGTTCGAAACCGTCTGGCGCGGCATGCCGGCCCCACCGGCTTCAAGCCCGTGACAAGTACACCCGTGCATGTTGTGGCTGTTCAGGTGGACGGTGGCGGAGTCTTGACGCCCTCGGCTGCGGCGGCGACCGCCGGGTCGGGCGGAACGGGTGCCGCGGGCCTCATCCCCGGACTCGGGAGCGGTGTCGGCGCCTCCGCGCGAGGATGAACGTGGCCAAGAGGAGCAGGGCGGCGACGACGACCATCGCGAGCGGTGCGAGGACGGTCAGGGCGGTCAGGATCCGACCGGCTGATGTCGCCTTGTCGCCCAGGTCTCGCACGCTCTCGGGAGTGACCTCGAGTGTCAGGGCCGACACCGGCAGCAAAGGCGTTGGAGCCCCGGCGACGGAGGTGGTCGCCACCGTTCTCCGGCTCACCGTCTGGTCCACGGCGATGCCGGTCTGCTGGTCGACGTAGGCGACCAGGGTTGACTGGCCCAGGTAAGTGAGCGGAACGGGGTCCGGCAGCGCGGCCAGCACCGTGGGTGTGAGACGGGCCCGCGTCCTGGAGTCGAGAGCGGGCACCAGGCTCGCGACGAGCTTCTTCGGCAGAGCGGTCGGTAGCGGCTTGAGCACCGCCGGGTCCTTGACGGGCGCTGAGACCCTGATCTCGTAGACATTGACGGCACGGCCCTCCCGTCGGGCGGTTCCGGTGTAGCGAACCGGCACGATCGAACGGGTCGTCGCGTCGTAGTACGTGTAGGAGTCGTCCTGTTCGGCATCCGGCGGAAAGGCCGAACTCAGTGCGCCCCGTGAGTTCTCCGCCGATGTCGAGGCCGGTGGCGACGCGCCCTTCCTGCTTGTTCGGTCAATGGCGTACGTCTTCGAGCTGGGTAGGGACTGCTCACCGGCATGGACCGTCATCGTGTCCTCGAGCACGGCCGTGTCACCGTGTGTGGAGGTGACCCGCACCCGCCGGTCGGCGGTGACGGGGATGCCGGGCCGGAGCGCATGCGCGGTGTCTCCGGACCGGAGGGCCTTGCCGTCCAGCATGGTGGTCTCGCCCGCGTAGTGCACCGTCTGGTCGGTGTCGTCGGGCAGTTTCGTCGCGTTCGGGGCCACTACGAGACGTACGACTGCCGCGGCGGCGACCAGGATCACGGCCATGGTGATGAGTACGATCGACGGACGACGTGCGGACACGGCGTCCTCCCTCCACTTGTCTGGTCACATGTTCTCGGCGCCGGCTCTGATCGCTTCACGGATGCGGGGGTAGGTGCCGCACCGGCAGATGTTGCGGATACCGTCCAGGTCGGCCTCGGTGATGGTGCGGCCTTCTTCCTTGACACGGCGGACCAGGGCTACGGCGGCCATGATCTGGCCGGGCTGGCAGTAGCCGCACTGGGCCACGTCCTGGTCGAGCCACGCCTCTTGCATCGGATGCAGGTCCGCTCCCACGGTGGCCGGCAGCCCTTCGATGGTGGTGACCTCGTCGGACGGCCTCAGGTCCCGCACCGGGATGGCGCAGGGGTTCGCCGCCCTGCCGTTGAGGTGGCTCGTGCAGGCCTTGCAGACGTTGATGCCGCAGCCGTATTTCGGTCCGGTGACGCCGAGGAGGTCGCGAAGGACCCACAGCAGCCGCTCGTCGTCCGGGGCATCGACGGTCACCTGCTCACCGTTGAGGCGGAATGTGTGCGTGGGCATGAGAACTCCCAGATGTTTCGCAGCGCTTCAGCGGACGTGGTCCAGGCCATCGGTGGGGGACGCGGGGATGGGCGGGACGGTCGGTTTCGGTTCGAAGGAGAGGGTGCCGTGGTTGATCGGGAAGACCGTGGGCATCGTGCCGGTGGCACGGCCGTACGCGCACGCGACCGCGGCCATCGACGCAGCGACGCCGAGTTCACCCGCGCCGCCGGGCTTGCCGGTGCTGGGCGGCAGGACGATGACCCGCAGTTCGGGCGGTGTGTTCCACTGCCGGGTGTAGAAGTAGTTGTCCCAGCTCGCTTCGAGGAAGTGCCCGTCGCGCAGGTGCAGGCTGGAGGTCAGGGTCAGGGCGATGCCGTCCATCAGGCAGCCCATCATCTGAGCTTCCAGGCCACGCGGATTGACGGCGAGGCCGACGTCCACGGCGATGACGGCCTTGGTCACGCGTGGGCCGGCGACACCGTCCCGGACGGGGCGGTCGACGGTCTCCGGTCGGCAGTCGAGTTCCACCAGGACGGCGCTGGCGGAGTGGTATTCGGAGTGGAAGGCGATGCCCTGCGCCGTACCCGCCGGCATGCTCCGGCCCCAGTTCCCGGCTTCGGCGGCCTTGTCCAGCACGGCTCGGCCGCGGTCGTCCCGAAGGAAGTCGCGCCGAAACCGGTAGGGGTCCTTGCCCATCTTCCCGGCGAGCCGATCGACCAGGAGTTCCCGGGCGCACGTGACGTCGGGGGAGTACACGTTGCGCATGCTGCCGGTGTTGAAGCCCTTGTCGGTTTCGCTCAGGAGCCGGCTGTTGGCACCGAAGTCGTAGGGCATCGACTGGGAGAGCTGGAAGAAGGTCTCCGAGAATCCGATGTCACCCACCGGCAGTTTCGCGGCCAGGGCCGTGAAGATCTCCCCGAGGCCGTGGCTGAGGTCGGTGGACACGCTGGTGTGCCGCTGTCTGTACCCGAGGACGGTGTTGCCCAGGTAGGAGATGCGCACGCGCGACGTGGCCATGGGATGGGTGCGACCCTGGCGGGAGTCGTCGGCGCGGTGCCACATGAGCTTCACCGGCTTGCGGATCCGCCGGGAGACTTCGACGGCCTCCAGCGCCGCGTCGAAGAAGAGCTTGCGGCCGAAGGAGCCCCCTCCCTCCGTGACATGCACGGTCACCGCCCCGAGCGGCAGGCCGAGCTTGGTGGCGATCGCCTGCTTCGCGACGATCGGAGCCTTGAGGCTCGACCAGATCTCGGCACGGTCGGGGCGCACGTCGGCTATCGCGCAGTTGGGTTCCAGCGCGCTGTTGCTGCGGAAGTGGAACGTGAAGCGTTCCTCCACGTTCGGCGTCACCGACGGCAGCCCCATGGGCAGTTCGGCGGCGCGCAACTCCGCGAGCACGGACTCGTCGGACTTTCCCTCGGCGCTACCGGGTTGCCACGAGACCCGCAGGGCGCGCACCGCGTCGATGCACCGGCCGAAGGTGGTGGCGCGCACCGCCACCCCGGTCGGAATCACGACCACGTCGGTGACACCGGGCATGGAACGGACCTCGGACAGGTTGGACACCGATCCGACCTTGCCGTTGATGGTCGGCGGGCGGCACACCATGGTCGGCAGGGCGTCCGGAACCTTCAGATCCAGCGTGAACGTCTTGCGTCCGGTGACCGCCGCGTGGGCGTCCACGCGGTTGTGCGGCTTGCCGATGACGGTGAACATGTCGCGGGGCTTGAGGCTGACCGACACCTCCTCGGTCCGCGCGCGCGCCGCCTTCGGGGACAGGTCCCCCATGTCGGCCTTCCGGCCTCCGGGACCGGTGACGAGTCCCGCCTCCCAGCTCAGTTCGGTGACGGCGGTTCCCCATTCGGTGGCCGCGGCCTGAAGCAGCCGGTTGCGGGCGACGGCGGCGGCCACCCGGATCGGGGTGTAGGTGGAGAACGTCGTATTGGATCCGCCGGTGAGCTGGTTGAAGAGCAA
Organism: Streptomyces sp. NPDC041968; assembly: GCF_055589025.1. Taxonomy (NCBI): domain Bacteria; kingdom Bacillati; phylum Actinomycetota; class Actinomycetes; order Kitasatosporales; family Streptomycetaceae; genus Streptomyces; species Streptomyces sp. NPDC041968. The sequence goes on from NZ_JBVJCB010000007.1 coordinate 371,941, forward strand.
CTCCGGGCGCGCCTCCGCGAGAGTGATGTGCACTCGGGAGAGGGGGATGCCGAGTTCCTCGGCGATCAGCATGGCCGTCGACGTGGTGATGCCCTGCCCCACCTCGGTCCGCGGCAACGCGAAGGACACGGTGCCGTCCGTGTTCACCTCGACCGTGATCAGGCCGGACGTCGGCAGGGCCGCCGCTGTCATCACGTCGTTGAGGTCGATCAGTTCCGTGATCTCCGGCGAGGGTATGTCCGCACGAGCCTCGGACGCGGGGACGAGCTGGGCCGCCGTCATCAAGGTAGGAGCGGCCAGGACGTACCCGAGGAAGCGGCGTCTGGCGAAGGGCTGCGCGCTCGGGTTCTGCCGGGACGAGTGATCGGTGTCCGTCACCGGCGGTCTCCTGCCCTTGCGGCCGGTGCCGGCGGCTGCGCGTGGGGCGCCCGAGCCGAGCACGAACGTGTCGTCTCGCTGTCGTGAGGTGTCGTCATTGTCTCAACTCGTTCTCGACGTCGGTGTGGTAGCGGGACGTGGGGTGCACTGATGGGGGTACGCCGGTGACGTCGTACCCCCACGTCGTCGATGGCGTACGTGGCTCAGGAGGGACGGTTGGCGTCCGGGATCTCGAGGTGGATGCCCTGTCCTTCGCTGAGGAAGAGCAGGACGAACTTACGGAGGGCCTCTTCCACGGTCCAGGCGGCCTGGGGGATCAGCGGCAGCGGGATGAGCCCTTCCCGGAAGGCCACCAGGAGCGGCCAGGCGGTGCTGATCAGCGGCTTCCAGAACGGCTCCCTGTCCAGCCCGATCAGGTCACCGGTCCGGTCGCCCAGGGTGTACCGGGCGAAGCCGTTGATGAGGGGCCTGGTGAGGCCGGCGTCGAGTTCCGCGACGATGTCGAGGAGGACGTCGGTCAGCTCGGTGCCCTCGGGGGTGGACGCCAGGATGGGGTCGAGGACCTGCTTGGACTGTGCGTTGGCCGCGTCCCAGGTGGCGGGGATGTACTCGTCCCGGACGCCGAGCATGTGGGCGGTGACCTGCCACACGTGCAGGTAGCCGTCCGACTCGGTGGTGGTGATCGGGACCTTCCACTCCTTTAGCTTGCGCATGACAAACGTGGCCAGGCTGTGCCAGGTGACCATGATGTCGGCCTGGCTGATGGGTATCGTCTGGCCGCCGCTGGTGCGAGTCCAGCCCGGTGACTGGGGCAGCAGGTGCCGTACGGCGGCGTGCACCAGCCGGGTCTTCACGGCGGTCACGACCATCCCGCCCCGCGGCTGGTAGGCGTCCAGGTCCCCGACGTCGTAGCCGAGCTGGGCCGTCTTGGCGATGCGGTCCTTCATGTCCGCGCCGCCCTTGGAGTAGTAGACGGCGCGCGCCTCTCTCGGGATGGCGGTGCTCAACAGGCCGCTGCCCAGACCGTACAGAGCCCCGGTGTAGATGCCCTTCTTCGTGGTGAACCTGGCCGCGGCCGCGAGCTTGTCCCGGTCCGCCCAGGCGGGCAGTTGGCGGGCCTTCTCCATGAAGTCGCGCAGGTCGGTGGGGAGTCCGGCCGGCAGGGGCTGGTCGTTGCGGGTCCACTTGCGGAGCGCTTCGTTGGCTTTGGCCACGTCGCCGCGCTCGATCACGGCGGCGAGGACGGGATCCGCCTCCTCGTCCCAGACCCAGTCGGGGTCGACGCCCGCTCCCTTGCCCGCCACCGAGCCGCTCGGCGCCCACGTCCACAGGGATCGTGCCTGGGCCGGTGACGCGGCCCCCAGAGCTCCGAGCGCTCCGAGCGCTCCTCCCATGATCAGCATCTTGCGCCTGCTCAGGTCGTCCATGCTGAGAACCCTTTCTTGAGTTCCGCCGAGGCCGCCGTGGCCATCCGCGCGGGTGTCGACTTCGGTCAGGCGGGACGGTTGGTTTCGGGGATGTCGATGTGGGTTCCGCGTCCCTTGGTGAGGTAGAAGAGGATGTACTTCCGGGCCGCCTCGTCGATCGTCCAGGCCAGAGGCGGTACGAGGGGCAGAGGGATCAGCTTCTCCCGGGCGGCGACCAGCTTCGGCCAGGCGGTCGCGATGGCCTTCTCCCAGAACGGCTCACGCGGGATGCCGTCCCAGTCGGCGACCTGGTCGCCGACCAGGTACCGGGCGAGGGCGTTGACGAGCGGGCGGTCGATCCCGCCGGGGCTGGTCTGCTCGGCGAGCTGGCGCAGCAGGATGTCGGTCAGTTCGACGCCCTCGCGCGTGGGGGCGAGGATGGGGTCGAGGACCTGCTTGGACTGTGCGTTGGCCGCGTCCCAGGTGGCGGGGATGTACTCGTCCCGGATGCCGAGCAGGTGGGCGGTGACCTGCCAGACGTGCAGGTAGGCGGCCGAATCGGCGGCCGGGATGGGTACCTTCCACTCGCGCATCTTCTGCATGGCGTAGGTGGGCAGACTGTGCCAGGTGACCAGCATGTCCTGCTGGCTGATGGGAATCGTCTGGCCGCCGCTGGTCCGGGTCCAGGCCGGTGACTGGGGCAGCAGGTGCCGTACGGCCGCGTGCACCAGGCGGGTCTTGACGGCCTGCACGATGACGTCGCCGTCGGGCCGGAACGCGTTGAGGTCCCCGACCGCGAAACCCAGCAGGCTGGTCTTGGCGACCCTGTCCTCCATGTCGGCGCCGCCCTTGGAGTAGTAGACGGAGCGCGCCTCACGAGGGATGGCGGTGCTCAGCATGCCGCCGCCGACTCCGTTCAGCAGGTTGAGGTACAGGCCCCTCGACTTGTTGAACTCGGCCGCCCGCTCCAGCTTGTCCCGGTCCGCCCAGGCGGGCAGTTGGCGGGCCTTCTCCATGAAGTCGCGCAGGTCCGCGGGGAGTCCGGCCGGCAGCGCCTGGTCGTTGCGGGTCCAAGAGCGCAGCGCTGCGTTGGTCTTGGCCACGTCGCCGCGCTCGATCACGGCGGCGACCAACTGGTCGACCTCCTCGTCCCAGACCCATTCGGGGTCGAGACCGGCTCCCTTGCCCGCCACCGAGCCGCTCGGTGCCCACGTCCACAGGGACCGTGCGTGGGTGGGCGAGGCCAGGCTCAGCGCCCCGGAGGCTCCCAGTGCCCCGCTCGCGAACAACATCTTGCGCCTGCTGAGTCCGTCCATCGCTGCGAACTCCTCCTTGAGTTCCGTGGCATCGCTGCAGGGGTTGGTACGATGAAACGCATAGTGCTTCGTTGTTTCAACAGGGGAGCACATGCGTGACGTGAACGCCAGAGGCTTCACAGAATCCGGGAGGCAGTCGTGGAACCCGTCCTGTTGGCACTCATGAGGTCGTCGTCCGGTGCTCCGTCCGTGCTGGAGAGCGTGTTCGCCGAGGCCGTCGAGGGTGCCGGGCGGGATGACGAGGTCTCGGAGCGTCTGCTCGACGCCGCCTACGAGCAGTTCTGCCGCATGGGCATCAAGCGCTCGACCATGGCGGACGTGGCGCGGCTGGCCGGCGTCTCCCGGATCACGGTCTACCGCCGGTTCGCTACCAAGGACCAACTGGTCGAGCAGGTTGTACGGCGTGAGTTCCGGCGGTACTTCGACCGCTTCATCCTGGACATCCAGGACGCCGACACCGTCGCTGACCGGGTCGTCGTGGGGTTCGTGAGTTCGCTCAGGGCCATCCGCCGCAACCGTCTCATCGGCGGTCTCATGACCGCCGAGCCGGACGCCGTGGTCCCGTCCATGACCAGTGACGGAGGACGCACCCTGGCCGTGGTGCAGCAGTTCGTGGCATCGCGACTGCTTCGGGAACAGCGCGCGGGGAACATCGCCGGTCATGTGCAGGTGGACCTGGTGGCCGAGATGATGGTGCGCATGTCCGCGTCGTTCCTCGTCATTCCCAGCCATGTGATCGATCTCGACGACGATGAGCAGCTGCGTGCGGTGGCCCGGCAGTTCCTCGTGCCGATGCTCGGACCACCGCACTCACCTCACTCGTAGCTTTCGCCGCGCTCGGCCTTGGCCACGAGGGATTGCGGCGGCTCGAACCGCTCGCCGTACCGCTCGGCCAGCTCCCTGGAGCGGGCGGCGAAACCGTGGAGCCCGCCGGCGTAGCCGTTGATGTACTGCAGTACACCGCCGGTCCAGGCCGGGAAACCGATGCCCAGGATGGAGCCGACGTTGGCGTCGGGCACCGACCGCAGTACGCCTTCGTCGAGACACCGGACCGTGTCCAGTGCCTCGGCGAAGAGCATCCGTTCCTTCATGTCCTCGAACGGGATCTCACGGCCCGGCACGGCGAAGTGCTCGTACAGGCCCCGCCACAGCCGCGTACGCCGGCCGTCGACGTACTCGTAGAACCCGGCGCCCGAGGAACGTCCGCCCCGCCCGAACTCGTCGATCATGCGGTCCATGACCGGCTCCGAGCCGTGCGGACGCCAGTCGCCGCCCTCGGCCAGGACCGCGGCCCTGGTCTCCTCACGGATCTTCCGGGGCAGGGTCAGCGTCAGTTCGTCCAGCAGCTGCAGCGGAGGCGCGGGGTAGCCGGCCTGCGAGCCGGCCTGCTCCACCGAGGCGGGAGGCAGTCCCTCGCCGATCATGGCCACCGCCTCGTCGATGAACTTGGATATCACGCGACTCGTGAAGAAGCCCCGGCTGTCGTTGACCACGATCGGCGTCTTGCCGATCTGCCGCGCCATGTCGACCGCCTTCGCCACGGTGTGCTCGCTGGTCCTCTCCCCGGTGATGATCTCCAGCAGGGGCATCTTGTCCACGGGGGAGAAGAAGTGCAGACCGATGAAGTCCTCGGGGCGCTTGACCGCCTCCGCCAGCCCGGTGATCGGGAGCGTGGAGGTGTTGGACCCCAGCACGGCGTCCGGCGCGACGACGTCCTCGATGTCGCGGAAGACCTGCTGCTTGAGGTCCGGATCCTCGAAGACCGCCTCGATCACCAGATCGCAGCCGCCGAGATCTGCCGGGTCGGCGGTCGGCATGATCCGTGCGAGCACCTCGTCGGCCTTGGTCTGGGAGAGCCGTCCGCGTGCCACGGCCTTGGCCAGGACCTGTCGGGAGTAGTCCTTGCCCTTCGTCGCCGCATCGTAGGTGACGTCCTTGAGTACCACCGGCACGCCGCTGCGCGCGCAGGAGTACGCGATGCCGGCTCCCATCATGCCGGCGCCCAGTACGCCCACCCTGTGGACGATGTGGGGCGGGTAGCCGTCGGGACGGCTTCCACCGGAGCCGATGTGCTGCATGTCGTAGAAGAACGCCTGCATCATGTTGGTCGAGACCTGACCCGTCATCAGTTCCACGAGGTAGCCGGTCTCGATCTTCTGCCCGGTCTCCAGGTCGACCTGTGCGCTCTCGACGGCCGCGGCGAGGATGTTGCGCGGCGCCGGCACGTTCGCACCCTTGAGCTGCTTGCGCAGGTGCGCCGAGAGGGTCGGCAGCATCGCCGCCACCTTCGGATGGGAAGGGGATCCGCCCGGCATGCGGAAACCTGGGGCGTCCCACGGCTGAGTGGCCTCAGGATGGGTCAGGACCCATTGCCTGGCCCTGGCGAGCAGTTCCTCCGGCGTCTGGGCGAGTTCATGGACCAGCCCCTTGGCGAGCGCCTCCTGGGGCTTGTACTGCCGCCCCGTGAGCAGGATGTCGGTCAGCGCGTCCTGGAGCCCCAGGAGACGGACGGTCCGGCTGACTCCACCGGCGCCGGGCAGCAGGCCCAGAGTCACCTCCGGCAGGCCGAAGCGGCTGCTCGGCGTGGACAGGGCGATGCGCCGGTGGCAGGCGAGCGCGATCTCGAGCCCGCCGCCGAGAGCCGTGCCGTTCATGGCCGCGGCCACCGGCCTGCCGAGGGTCTCCAGCCGACGCAGCTGTGACTTCAGGACCGTGCACAGCTCACTGAGTTCCGCGGCGTTGTCCGGCTGTGCCCTGCTCATGAAGCCGATGTCTCCGCCGGCGAAGAAGCTCTTCTTGGCGGAGGTGAGGACGACCCCGGTGATGTTGTCCCGCTCCGCCTCGAGGCGGGTGACGGTGGCCTCCATCGAATCCACGTAGGTCCGGTTCACCGTGTTGACCGGCTGATCGGCATCGTCCATGGTCAGCAGGACGACGCCGTCAGGCCCCTGTTCCCAGTGGATCATGTTCTTCGCCAGCATCGGTACGGCGCTCCTTTCGAGGGGATGTACGTGCCCGGCACGCGGGGCGGCCGGGAGGGGGTCACAGCCGTTCGATCACGGTGGCGATGCCCATGCCGCCACCCACGCAGAGGCTGACCACGGCCCGTCGCGCGGAGCGGCGCTCGAGTTCGTCCAGGGCGGTGCCCACCAGCATGGCCCCCGTGGCGCCGAGTGGATGTCCCATGGCGATGGCGCCACCGTTGACATTGACCTTCTCCCACGGCAGACCGAGGTCCTTGACGTAGCGCAGGACCACCGAGGCGAAGGCTTCGTTGATCTCGAACAGGTCGATGTCGTCCACCGTCAGACCGGCGAGGTCCAGCGCCTTGCGGGTGGCCGGCGCCGGTCCGGTGAGCATGATCGTCGGGTCGGCTCCGCTGACCGCGGTCGCCACGACGCGCGCCCGTGGTACCAGGCCGCACTCCGTTCCCGCCTGCTCCGTACCGACCAGGACGAGCGCCGAACCATCCACGATCCCCGAGGCGTTGCCTGGGGTGTGTACGTGCTCGATGCGCTCCACCCAGTGGTACTTCTGCAGAGCCACCGCGTCGAAGCCCGCCATGGTGCCGAGGTCCGCGAACGAGGGCTTCAGCTCGCCGAGCGCCGCCGCCGTCGTCTCCGGACGCATGTGCTCGTCCTGGGCGAGCACGATGACGCCGTTGCGGTCCCTGACCGGCACCACGGACTTGGCGAAGTAGCCGCCGGACCAGGCCTGAGCGGCACGCTGCTGCGACCGGACCGCGTACGCGTCGACGTCGTCGCGCGAGAAGCCCTCGATGGTCGCGATCAGGTCGGCGCCGATGCCCTGCGGCACGAAGTACGTGTCGAAGGCGGTCTCGGGATCCGCGGCCATCGGACCGCCGTCGCTGCCCATCGGCACGCGCGACATGGATTCCACGCCGCCGGCGATCACCAGGCGCTCCCAGCCGGAACGGACCTTCTGCGCGGCCGTGTTCACCGCCTCCAGCCCCGATGCGCAGAACCGGTTGAGCTGGACGCCGGCCACGTGGTCCGGCAGTCCCGCCGCCAGCGCCGCCGTCTTGGCGATGTTCATGCCCTGGTCACCGACCGGGGAGACGACGCCGAGCACGACGTCGTCCAGACGGTCCGGGTCCAGACCGGGATGACGGCGGCGGATCTCGTCGATCAGGCCCGTCACCAGTGAGACCGGCTTGACATGGTGCAGCGAACCCCGTTTGCCCCGACCGCGCGGGGTGCGGATCGCATCGTAGATGAATGCTTCAGTCACTGTCCTGGCACTTCCTCTCGTCGGCAGGCGACGTGCTGCCGATCCGGGCACTCCGGGTGCAGGTGGTGGATCCGGTGGGGACAAGTAAGAGCGTTTGTTGGCTATCCGTCAATAGCGTTGAGGCACCGTCACATCGCTTGGTGCTGGCCGAAGTGTGAGAGGCAATGCGAGTTCGGCGATGGTGCTGAGCGCTCGGGTGTACGCCTCTATTGACTCGTCGCCAAGAGCGGTTCACTGTGGGGTCCGCTCAGCAATCCGCTCACGTCTCGCGAGGGAGGGGACCCGTCATGGCCACAGCAGAGCAGTTGCACGAGTCTGTCGAAGGGCTGACGATCACCGCACTACTACGACGCAACGCCCATCAGTACGCTGAGCGTCCGGCGCTGACCACCGGTATCGGCCCGGACGCCGGGACCCTGACCTGGTCGCAGCTGCGCGCCGAGGTCGCCGCGGTCACCCGTGGCCTGGTGGCCCTGGGACTGAACCGGGGCGATCGCATGCTCATCGCCATGTCCAAGCGGGCGGAGCACTGGATCGCCGACCTGGCCGCGGTCCATGTCGGTGCCCTGCCCTGCAGCACGTACGACACGCTGAGCACCGAGCAGATCGGCGCCCTGGCCCGGCACAGCGCGGCTGCCGTCCTCGTCCTGGAAGGCAAGGAACAGATGCGGCGGTGGCGTCCGGTCCTGGACGACCTGCCGAAGCTGCGCGCCGTCGTCGTGCTCGACTGGGACGCCGCTCCTGCCGACGACCCGCGTTTCGTCAGCTACACGGCCGTACGCGGCGCGGTGCCTCCCGACGACGCCGGGTTCGAAGAGCTCACGGACGCCGTCACCACCGACCATCCGCTGACCCTTGCCTACACCTCGGGTACGACCGGTGACCCCAAGGGCGTGGTGCTCTCCCATCGCAACGTGATCCACGAGTGCCTGATGCAGGAGCAGCTCGTCAAGGTGCCGGACCACCCGCGCTCGGTCGCGTACCTTCCCCTGGCCCACATCGCCGAGCGGGTCCTGGGCATCTACATGCCCATCTGCAACGCGGGCCACGTCACGATCTGCCCTGAGCCCGATCAACTCCTGCCCACGCTCCTCACGGTGCGTCCGCACGGTTTCTTCGGCGTGCCCCGGGTGTGGGAGAAGCTCGCCGCCGGCCTGCGGGCGAAGCTCGCGGCACTGCCTGAGGAACGGTCCGCGGCCATGGAGCAGGCCCGGAAGACCGCCCTGGAGGCGTACCTGCTCCGCTCCGACGGCAAGGACGTCCCGGCAAAGCTCGCCGAGGTGTTGGAGCAACTCGATACCCGGGTGATGCGGCCGGTCCGGGCCGCGATCGGACTCGACGAATGCCACAGGGCCTTCAGCGGCGCGGCACCGATTCCGACCCGCGTACTGGAGTTCCTGGCGAGCGTGTCCCTGCCGGTGTACGAGGTGTGGGGACTGAGCGAGACCACCGGCGCGGCAACGGTCAGCACCCCCGGGGCCTTCGCACTCGGCTCGGTCGGGAGGCCGGGACCGGGCATCGAGGTCAAGGCAGCCGATGACGGCGAACTCCTCGTCAGGGGACCGGTCGTGTTCGCCGGTTACCTGCAAAGCGATGGTGGCATCGAGCCTGCGACCGACGCGGAGGGCTGGCTGCCCACCGGAGACGTGGGAGCGGTCGATTCACGTGGCTTCGTCACCATCACCGACCGCAAGAAGGAGATCATCATCACTGACGGCGGGAAGAACATCGCCCCCACCAAGATCGAGTCCCTCCTGCGAGCGCACCCTCTGATCGCCCATGCCGTCGTCATCGGGGACCGGCGGCGCTACGTCACCGCCCTGCTGGTACTGGACGAGGAGACGGCCCCGCTGTGGGCACGGGCGAACGGTGTCGCCGACGCGTCCGATGTGGACGCGCTGGCCCGTCACCCGAAGGTCCACGCGGCGCTCGACCAGGCCGTGGCCGAGGCCAACGCGGTGCTGTCGCGCACGGAGCAGGTGAAGAATCACCGTGTCCTCGCGGGCCCCTGGACCGCCGAGACCGGCGAGCTGACACCCAAGCTGAGCCTTCGCCGCCGCGCCATAGACGAAGCGCACGCCGCCACGATCGAGTCGATGTACACATAGGTCCAGTACACCCGCGACCACGGAAGGAACCACCACATGGGCGTTCAGCGCCAGGCCCCGCGCCGCAGGATGGAGCCGGACGCCCGGCGAGCCGAGATCCTCGGCGTCGCCCGCAGGCTGTTCGGGGCCAAGAGCTACAGCACGGTGTCCATCGCGGACATCGCCTCCGAGGCAGGAGTGGCCCGTGCCCTGGTCAGCCACTACTTCGGCGGGAAGCGGCAGCTGTACCTGGAGGTGGTCCGGCAGATGATGGTCGTGCCGGCGTCCGTCTCGCAGCGGCTGCCGCCGACCACCGCGGAAGAGCGCGTTTCGATCTGCGTCGACCGGTGGCTCGAGGTCGTGGAACGCAACCGGGAGATGTGGCTGTCCGCGATCGGCCTGGAAGCGCTCGGCAGCGACCCGGAGATCGACCAGATCATGCTCGAAGCCGACGAGATCGCGACCGACCGTGTCCTCGAGGCCGCCATGATGGCCGACGTCACCGAGGGCCGGGAGAAGCTCCGGGCGATGATCCGCGCCCACAGCAGCATGCTCAAGGCCGCCTCCCGCGAATGGCTGGTGCGCGGCACCCTCAGCCGCAGCGACCTGCACGTGATGCTCACACGCACCGTTCTCCACCTGGTCGACACGGTCTACCCCGCCCTGCGCGACAAGTGACTCCACCCTTCAGCGCCCCTGCCAAGGAGAGAAGTCCATGCCCCGAGTCCTGTCAGATGAACGCCGCGACCTGGTCAAGGCGATCGCCGACTTCTGCCGCCGCGAGTGCGGAACAAAGGAACAGCGCGACAAGCTGACCGCAAACGGTCAGGAGCAGCACAACCAGAAGCTGTACGAGAAGATGGCGCACCTGGGCTGGCTCGGCATAGCGATCCCCGAGGAGTACGGAGGCGCGGGCCAGGGAATGACCGATCTCTGCCTGTTCCTCCAAGAGACCTCGTACGGGCTGGCCCCCATCAGCGGTTTCGGCACCACCGTCATCGCGGCCTCCGCCTACGAGAAGTTCGGCACCGAGGAGCAGAAGCGCACCGTACTCGAAGGCGTGGCCGCCGGCCGGGTCGAGGCCATCTCGATGTCGGAACCCGGAGCCGGCTCCGACGTGGGCGCCCTGACCTGCCGTGCGGAACGCACCACCGGCGGATACCTGGTCAACGGCCAGAAGACCTGGTGCTCCAACGCTCATTTCGCCGACCACATCCTGCTGATCGCCCGCACGGAGCAAGGGGAGTCGAAACACCACGGAATCACTCAGTTCATGGTGCCGGCCGACGCCGACGGCCTTCAGGTCAGAGGCATCGACACCATGGGCGGCAGGGACGTCAACGACCTCTACTTCACCGACTGCTTCCTGCCCGACTCCGCGGTGGTCGGCGAGCCCGGACAGGGCTGGACGCAGCTCATGGCCGGGCTGAACCTGGAACGGATGATCCTCGCCGCCCTGATGCTGGGCGTCGCACGACGGGCCTTCGACGACACCCTCACCTATGTCCGCCAGCGCGAACAGTTCGGCCGTCCCATCGGCTCCTTCCAAGCGCTCAAGCACCGGATCGCCGACATGGCCACCGAACTCGAATGCGCCCAGTTGCTCCTCGACGACGTCGCCCGCGCGATCGACGCCGAACCCGGCCGGGTGTTCGCGCGCGAAGCGTCCATGGCGAAGCTCAAGTGCACCGAGCTCGCCAAACACGTGACCCTGGAAGGCATGCAGATGATGGGCGGTTACGGATACGCCACGGAGTACGGCATGGAAGCCCTGCTCCGTTCGACCGTCGTGTCCACGGTGTACGGCGGCACGAGCGAGATCCAGCGGGACATCATCGGCAAGACCTACGGACTGTAGGAGCCGCGATGCTGACCACACGCTTCTGCGAGACGTTCGGCGTGGAACACCCGATCGTCCAAGGCGGCATGCAGTGGGTGGGCCGGGCGCAACTCGTCGCCGCAGTTGCCGAGTCGGGCGCGCTCGGCTTCCTGACGGCTCTGACTCAACCGACACCGGAGGCGCTCGTCGAGGAGATCGCACGCTGCCGGGAGATGACCGACAAGCCGTTCGGCGTCAACCTCACCATCCTGCCGTCGATCAACCCGCCCCCGTACGACGAATACCGCCGTGCGATCATCGAATCCGGCGTGAAGGTCGTCGAGACCGCTGGCTTCAACCCCGCGGAGCATCTTCCGGAGTTCCGCGCCCACGGTGTCAAGGTGCTGCACAAGTGCACCAGCGTCCGGCACGCGGTGAAGGCCGAGAAGATCGGCGTCGACGGCGTGAGCATCGACGGCTTCGAATGCGCCGGCCACCCCGGGGAGGACGACGTCCCGGGCCTCGTCCTCATTCCCGCGACCACGCAACGGGTGTCCATTCCGGTCATAGCCTCCGGCGGATTCACGGACGGCCGCGGTCTGGTGGCCGCTCTCGCGCTGGGCGCCGAGGGCATCAACATGGGCACCCGCTTCCTGTGCACCGCGGAATCCCCCGTACACCGGCGTGTCAAGGAACAGATCGTCGCCAACAGCGAACTCGACACCGAGCTGATCTTCCGTCCCCTGCGCAACACCGCCCGGGTGGCGAGCAATTCGGTCAGCAGGAAGGTCGTCGACATACTCCACGGCGGGGGCCAGTTCCCGGACGTACGGGAGCTGGTTGCCGGGACCAGGGGGCGCAAGGTGTTCGAGGACGGGGACCTGGACGCCGGCATCTGGAGCGCCGGCATGGCCCAGGGCCTTATCGGCGACATCCCGACCGTCCGGGACGTCGTGCGGCGGATCGTGGCGGAGGCCGAGGCGCTCATCTCCGGACGGCTGGCCGCCACTCGCCGGGTGTCACCGACCGGAACCGACTAGGCGACCGGGAAAGATGCTGGACATCGTCGAAGAGCTGGACCGGTGGGTCGGGCAGGGCCGTGACTTCGCCGTGGCCACCGTGGTGGCCGTCGGCGGCAGCGCGCCCCGGCCGCCCGGCGCCGCCCTCGCGGTGGATGCCGACGGCACGGCGATCGGCTCGGTCTCGGGCGGCTGTGTGGAAGGCGCCGTGTACGAGCTGTGCCGGCAGGCGCTCCAGGACGGCGAAACCGTCCTGGAACGCTTCGGCTACAGCGACGAGGACGCCTTCGCCGTGGGGCTGACCTGCGGCGGCGTCATCGACATCCTCGTCACCCCGGTACGGGCGGACGATCCCGCCCGTCCGGTGCTGGCCGCCGCGCTCGCCACCGCCGCACGGGGGGCGGCGGCGCTGGCGCGGATCGTCAGCGGCCCGGCCGGGCTGACGGGCCGCGCCCTCCTCGTCCGCCCGGACGGCACGGTCGAGGGCGGTTTCGGCGCCCACCCCGAGCTGGACCGCACGGTGGCCGCCGAGGCCGGCGCCTTCCTGGACGCCGGGCGCACCGGCACGCTGGAGATCGGAGAGCAGGGCTCGCGTTGCGGAGCACCGCTCACCCTGCTGATCGAGTCCTCCGTCCCGGCCCCCCGCATGATCGTCTTCGGCGCGATCGACTTCGCCTCGGCGCTGGTGCGGGTCGGCAAGTTCCTCGGTTACCACGTGACGGTGTGCGACGCCCGTCCCGTCTTCGCCACCGCGGTCCGCTTCCCAGGGGCGGACGACATCGTCGTCGAGTGGCCGCACGAGTACCTGGGGCGCACCGAGGTCGACGCGCGCACGGTGCTGTGCGTTCTGACCCACGACGCCAAGTTCGACATCCCGCTGCTCCGGCTGGCGCTGCGCCTTCCGGTGGCGTACGTCGGCGCGATGGGCTCCCGCCGCACCCACCTCGACCGCGAGGCCCGCCTGCGCGAGGCCGGGCTGAGCGACCGGGAGCTGGCCCGCCTCAGGTCGCCCATCGGCCTCGACCTCGGCGCCCGCACCCCCGAGGAGACGGCCCTGTCCATCGCCGCCGAGATCGTCGCGACCCGCCACGGTGGCACGGGCGCCTCCCTGACCGGCGCCCACACCCCCATCCACCGGTGCTCGGGTGGTGCTCGGTGACGGGACCGAACGACGAGACGGTACCCATGGCACTCCCCAACTCCCGGACGGAGCCGAAGGCTGGATCGGGCGCTCTCAGGAGGAGATCGTCCAGGCCCGCCGGGGCTGGACGGAAGGGTCGCGGTTCGGGGAGGTCAAGGGGTACGACGGCGCCCCGCCGGCCGCCCCCGAGCTGCCGGCGGTACCGCTGAAGCCTCGCGGAAGGGTTCGTCGACCCCCTGATCGATTGATCTCGGCGGCACGGCGCTCCTACACGCCGTTGCCGTCGACGCCCGGGGTGGTGGCGCGGACCGCCGCGCGCCGGACCTTGCCCATGGAGTTCTTCGGAAGGGCGGAGACGAAGTCGACCGCGGTGGGGACCTGGTGGGAGAGGAGGCGGGCACGGCAGTGGGACGTCAGTTCCGCCGCGGGCAACGGAGCCAGGGCGACGACGGCGGCCCGGACGCGTTCGCCGGTGTCACCCGTCTCCTCGCCCCACACGACCGCCTCGGCGACCGACGGGTGGGCGAGGAGGGCCCGTTCCACCTCAAGGGGGTTCACCTTCTTGCCACCCACGTTGATGAAGGAGTCCTTGCGGCCGACCAGGTGCAGGTGGCCCTCCGGGGCGATGCGGGCCACGTCGCCGGTGGCGTACCAGCCGTCGCGAAAGGCCCGCCGGGTGGCCTCGGGATGGCCGAGGTAGTGCGTGAACATCGCCGGTGTGCGGACCAGTAGCGCCCCCTCCTCGCCCCTCGGCACCTCCTGCCCGTGGTCGTCGACGACACGGACCTGTACGCCGGGCAGGGGGCGGCCCACGCCGTGGCCCGCGCCGGGGCCGTCCTCGGGCCGGTGCGCGGCGATGACCCCGGCCTCCGTGCAGCCGTAGACCTGCTGGACGTCCAAGCCGAGCCGTTCCCGGGCCCGCTGTGCCACAGCCGGCGGCAGGGCGGCCCCCGAGGAGAGGCACAGCCGCAGGGCGCGCGGCGGTCGCGGGGGGCGAGAGGCGGCGGCCGCGCGTGTCGTCAGGTCGTAGGCCATGGGGGCGGCGACCAGCACCGTGCAGGCGTGCTCGTCCAGGGCACTCAGGAGCCGTGCGGGGGTGAAGCGGCCGAGGAGAACGAGCTGCGCCCCGGCCCGCAGAGCGGTGACCAGCCCGGCGACCATGCCGAAGGAGTGCAGCAGCGGGACGGCGACCAGGACGCGGTCGTCCTCGCCGACGCCGTAGGCGCGCGTGTAGATCCCGCCGCCGTTGACGAGGTTGCGCTGCGTGTGAACGACCGCCTTGGGTTCCCCGGTCGAGCCGGACGTGTACTGGTACAGGAAGGGGGCGTCGGGTTCGGCGGTCCGCGGCTCGTCGTCGGGCCTACGGGTGGGGCCTCGCCGTGCGGGTGTGTCCGCGACGTCGGCCGGTTCGTCCACGGAGACGAGGACGCGGTCGTCGAGCGGATCCTCCTCCTCGCCGCCGCCGCCGAGCGCGCGGAGTTGCGCCTCGTGTCCCGCGACGAACAGAGGGCCCGTCGCGGCCCGCAGGGCGGCCAGTTGGGGCCGGGTCGTGCCGGGCTCGAGGGGGACCAGGCGTACCCCGAGGCGCGCGGCGGCGAGGAAGGCGATGACGCATTCCGGGGTGTTCTCCAGGAGCAGCGCCGCCGTGCCGTGCGAAGGGAGGCCGAGGGAGTCCCATCGGCGCGCGGTGGCCCGCACCCTCGCGTGCACGTCCCCGTACGTGAGGGCCTGGCCCCCGCAGCGCACCGCGACGGCGTCCGGACGGGCGCGGGACGCGCGGTCGAGCAGGTCGTCGAGGGTCACGGGAAGGGGTGCCTTCCCGGTGCCGGACTTGGTGGCCATCGCTCACGCCTTCCTCTCGACGACGGACAGCAGACGCGGGTCGTCGGCGGGGTCGTCGTCAGGTTCCTGGTGGCGGAAGTACCGGTCGTACAGGCGGTGGTAGGCACCGTCACGGGCCAGCAGGGCCGTGTGGTCGCCCTCCTCGGTGATCCGTCCGTCGTCGACGACGACGATCGTGTCGGCCTTGCGGACGGTGGGCAGCCGATGGGCGACGACGATGGTGGTGCGCTCCTTGGCGAGGGCGTCCAGACCTTCCTGCACCTGTGCCTCCGTCAGGGGGTCGATGCTGGCCGTGGCCTCGTCGAGGATCAACACCGGAGCGTCCTGGAGGAAGACCCGGGCGAGGGCGACGAGCTGTCGCTGACCGGTGGACAGATTGCGTCCGCCCTCGTCGGTGGGGGTGTCCAGGCCCTGCGGGAGCTGGGCCAGCCAGTCGCCGTCCGCCACCGCGCGTGCGGCGGCCTCGACGTCGTCGCGGGTGGCGCCCGGCCGCCCGCGGGCGATGTTGTCGGCGACCGTCCCGGAGAAGAGGAACGGGGTCTGCGTCACGACACCGAGGCAGCGCCGGTACTGGTCGAGGTCCAGGGTGCGCACGTCCTGCCCGTCGATCTCGATGCTTCCCTCCTGGAACTCGTACGCGCGCGTGATCAGCCGCACCAGGCTGGACTTGCCGGCCCCGGTGTGTCCGACGAGCGCCACGGTGCGGCCCGCCGGGACGGTCAGGCTCACACCCTTGAGAACGGGGTGCTGGGCGTCGTAGCCGAAGCGGACGTCGCGCAGCGTGATCTCGCCGCGCAGGCGCGGGACGGGGAGGCTGTCGCGCTGACGCACCGCGGGCTCGCGGTCGACGAGCGCGAAGACCCGTTCCCCGGCGGCCAGTCCCTTCTGGAGCTGGCTCCAGAAGGAGGCGATGCTGGTGAGCGGCGACCAGAACAGGACCAGCGCCTCCAGGAACAGCACCCACTGACCCGCCGTCACACTGCCGGAGTCCACGCCGTGGCCGCCCAGCAGGACCACCGCGACCGTGCCCAGCCCGGTCAGCGAGATCAACAGCGGGAAGATGCCGCTGAACATGCGGTTCAACCGCACGCTCGCCCGGAACCAGCGGTGGTTGACCTCGTCGAGTCCGGCTTGCGCGGTCCGCTGATGGCTGTGGTTGCGCGTCACGGCGATGCCGCGCAGGGTTTCCTGCACATAGCCGTTGACCTCGGCCAGTGCCTCCTGCTGCCGCAGGGAGGCGCTGCGCGCGGCGCGCCGGAAGGCGAGGCTGACGGCGACGACGACCGCGGCGACGAGCGTCGTCACCAGGGCCAGCGGCACGTGGATCAGGAACAGCGCGGTCAGCAGGATGACGATCATCAGTACTTGGCCGAGCAGGCTGAGGACCAGGCTGATCAGCGTCGCGAACGCCTGTGTGTCATTGGTGACCCGGCTGACCACCACACCGGTGGCGTAGGTGTCGTGGAACGTCATGTCCTGTCGCATGGCCGCCTCGAACACGCGTCGGCGCAGGCTGAGGACGACGTCGCTGACCAGGGTGCCGGCCATCCGCTCCTGGAGGTAGGTGAACAGCCAGGCGAGCGTGCCCGCGGCGAGGACCGCCGTCACCAGCCAGGCCACCCGGTCGTCGCGGTCGTCACCCAGGGCGGAGTCGACGGTTCTGGCCAGCAGCAGGGGTACGGCGCTGCCCGCCGCGGCGGCGACGACCACGGCGACGGCCACGAACGCCACCGTGCCGCCCCTGTTGCGGAAGTAGGGGGCGATACGGCGGGCCAGCTCGCGATCGCGGTAGCGGCGGTCGTAGCCGTCCTGCTCGATGCCCTCCAGCAAGTGCGCCATCAGTGGCTCTCCTTCCTGTCGCCCACGGTGCGCGGGCCGGAGGAAGCCGGCTCGTCCAGGTAGGGCGCGAAGATCCGTCGGTAGAACGAGCAGTCCCGCAGGAGCTGTTCGTGGCTGCCCTGGCTGACGATCCGGCCGGCGTCCAGGACGAGGATGTGGTCCGCGGCACGGATACGGGACAGTCTGGGTGTGACGAGGAACGTGGTCCGCCCGGCCGAGGCCTGCCGCATGGCGCGTTGCAGATCGTGCTCGGTGACGGCGTCGACGGCGCTGGTCGCGTCGTCCACGGCGAGGACGCGGGGATCGGCCACCAGCGCGCGGGCGATGGCCAGGCGCTGACGCTGCCCGCCGGACAGGGTGACCCCGCGTTCGCCGAGGACGGTGTCGTAGCCATGCTCGGTCGCCGTGATGAAGTCGTGGGCCTGGGCGGTACGGGCCGCGGCCTCCAGTTCGGCGCGGCCGACGCCGCTCTCCGCGCCGAGCGCGAGGTTCTCGGCGATGGTGCGGGAGAACAGCACCACGTCCTGTTCGACGACCGCGATCTGCGAGCGCAGCGACCCGGTGTCCCATTCCGTGGTGGCGACCCCGTCCACCAGCACGCGCCCCGCGTCGGGGGAGTAGGTGCGATTCAGCAGGTGCAGGAGCGTGGACTTGCCGCTGCCCGTGGCACCGACGACGGCCACGGTGCTGCCGGGAGCCACCCGGAACGACACGTCGGACAGCACCGGCTCGCCGGGTTCGTAACCGAAGGTGACGTGCTCCATGGCGACCTCACCGGTGAGCGGCGCGGCATGCGGGCCGCCCCGCTCGTCCTCGCCGTCCGGGTCGTCGACGACCTCTTTGATCCGCTGGGCCCCGGCCATGCCGAGGTGGATGAGCCCGAGGCTGAAGGAGGCGAGCTGGGTGGGAGCGCGCAGGGTGCCCATCAGACCGAGCACGGCGACGAGTTCGCCGATGCTCAGGGAACCCCCACGCAGCAGGACCACCGCGTGCACCAGGGTGCCCGCGGTGGCCAGGGTCAGCAGCAGTGGGG
This sequence comes from Streptomyces sp. NPDC041968, assembly GCF_055589025.1. NCBI lineage: Bacteria > Bacillati > Actinomycetota > Actinomycetes > Kitasatosporales > Streptomycetaceae > Streptomyces > Streptomyces sp. NPDC041968. The sequence continues at coordinate 390,072 of NZ_JBVJCB010000007.1, forward strand.
GAAAGGACAGCGCCTGAGTGCGGATCTGACGCACGGAGGCGTCGCGGTAGGCCGTGGCCAGTTCGGCGAACCGGTCACGCTCCTGGTCGACGCCGCCCGTCGACTCGACCACCTCGACCCCGGCGACGCTCTCGGTGGTTTGGGCCGTCATGTCGCCGAAGCGCTCCCGGGCCAGGTCCGACACGGGCTCCAGGCGCCGCCCCTGCTCGGCGAGGGCCACCGCGAACAGCAGGACGAAGACGACCGGTGACAGCAGCAGCCGCGGGTCCACCAGGGCGATGAAGACGATCGGCATCAGCACGTTGAGGGCCAGGTCGACCGCCATGTCGAAGCCGGGCGACACCATCAGGTTCAGAGACTCGGTGTCACCGGTGGCACGGGCGGACAGGTCGCCGATCCGGCGTCGGTTGAAGTAGCCCTGGCTCTTGCGGAGCAGACTGGCGAAGACCTGGGCGCGCGCCTCGCGCTCCAGCCCGCTGGCGAAGGACTCCAGGCAGTAGGTGGCCACGATGCCGCCCGCCGCCCGGACGACCACGAGCGCCAGCAGAACGGCGACGATGGCGTGGAAGGTGCCGAAGTCGGGTGCGGATCCGTCGTGGTCGAGGACCGCGTCGAAGGCCAGGCCGACGACCAGGGGGATCGCCGCGTTCAGCGACTGCCAGACGAGGCTGCCCAGCAGATGGAGGGCGATGTACGGCCGGAACGGCCGCATCTGCGCCAGCAGCCAGCGGGCCACGCCGGCCCGCGCCTCGGCACCGTGAGCGGCGCCGTCCGGGCCCGCTGTGTCGGCCGGATCCTTCCCCGGGGGGACGGTCTCGGCGGTCATCGGCACTCCTTCTCAGGGGTCGGTGGCTGGGTCACATGCGAACCGGCGGGTCCCGGAAAAAATGATCGGCCCATGGTTTCGGCCATTGCTTCCCGAATTTTGCGGCTCCCGGACGCGCGGGGTTTTCCAGCCTGGCTTGAAAATGGCACCGGGGCGTCGCCGGGCGCCGCGGGAAGTGGTCGCTGCTCTCCGATGTGTTCCGCGGAGGGCCGCGTACAGGAGATCCGAGCAGGGCGCCGACCCGCGGGCCGAAGCAGGCGAGTGTTCATCCGGCGCGTGACGAGGCGGCGTGGCCGGGATGGCGGCGCGCCGGGACGGACGGATGTCGCCCCTGCTCAGAGGGTGTTTCTGTGGTGTGGTGGATCGAGGTTCGGGCTGCGTCGTCGAGTTTTTCCCGCAGCGGTGCAATGGGGTGCGGGCTTCCCTCGGCATGGAAGCTACTTGTTTTTCGAGAAAAACGAAAGCCTGGCTCTGAGGTGTGAAATGCAGCAAGTAGGTGAAAATTAAACAGTGGGCGGATCGCGTGCGTGGTGGGCATTGCAGGGGGCGTGCCGGCCGCCCGCGCGAAACCATGGGAATGGTTGATCCGGAACCATTCGTCTGGGTACCGTGAGCGTCATTGTTGAGCATGAGTCGCTATTGCGTGTTCATGGCAACTCGGCCGTACCGGCGCGCCGGTACGGGGGCAGTCGCGTTCTCCCGGGGGGCCAGAGGCGCAAGGCGGCAGTGAGGAGGAGTACGAGTGAGCCAGACGCTGTGCCACCCCCCCTGTCAAGGAGACCAGCTCGTGGTGACCACTCTTGTGCGCAACGGAACCCCGCGGTTCGGGCTGCGAGCCGTGCTGTCGGACGCCCCTTCCGTGGGCGAGGTCAGGCACTGCGGTGACTGGAGGGAAGTGGAGGATGCCTTGGGCGCGGGTCGAGTCGACGTCCTGCTGCTGCACGAGGACGATTACCTCCGCGATCGCGGAGTGCTCGCCGGCGTCCGGCGCCGACGGCCCAAGTTAATGCTGTTACTCAGCAGTGACGACGTGCGCGAGGAGATACTCGCCGGACCCCCGGTGCCCGACGGGTTCCTGGTGGAGGACGAGTTGACCGCCTCCGCGGTCGAGGACGCTCTTCGGCGGACGTTGGCGGGGGAGGTGCCCATGCCCACCTCCGTCACCAGAGGACTGCTGCACCGCCTCCGCGAGTCGGGGCACCACCGGCAGCGCGAGGTCTCCTTGACCGCCCGGGAGAACGAGGTGCTGCTCCTGCTCGCCGAGGGCATGAGCAACAAGCAGATCGCCCGGCGCCTCGGCATATCCAGCCATGGCGTCAAGCGCATCGTCGCCAGCCTGCTGCTGAAGCTGGGGGCGCCCAATCGGACCGCCGCCGTGGTGACGGCCATACAGAACGGTCTCATCAGCTGCTGACAGGCCTCAGCGGCCGGGGGGCGTCCCCGTCACGCGCCCGGTCACCGTGCCGTCCGTCTCGCGGCGCGGTGACCGGGCGCGGGTGGTCCCACCCGGTGGTCGCGGGTGGCGGACGGGGCGTCGGCCCGGTCGCCGCCCCGGTGACCGGGCCACCACGCGTCGTGGCGCGTCGGGCAACGTTCATGGGGCGATGTTCCAGGGACGGGCGTTCCGTGGGGAAGTCTCAAGCGGGCGCACGACCGGTGTACCCGAACGGGCAGGGCCATATGTACCGGTGCCGCCCGCGCCGGACGGCAGCTACGGTGAGCGGGGCCGTGACAGCCCCGGAGAGGAGCGAGCCGTGGCGCTGCCCGTTACGCACCGTGTTCCGTTCCGCGGGCGACGGACCGCCGTAGCGCCGGCCACCTGCGCCCAGCGGCACATGTGGAACCTGATGGAGCGGCAACTGCCGGACGCGGCCTTCTACAACGTGTGCCACTGGGTCGACCTGCCCGGCCGCGGCACCGCGCAGGAGCTGCTCGCGGTCTTCGCCGAACTGCTGGGCCGCCACGAGTCGCTGCGTACCGGTTTCAGCCACACCCCGGACGGCGCCCTCGTCCAACGGGTCGCCGCATCAGGGCAGTTCGAGGCCGAGGTGTGGACCATCGGTGACGGTGAGGACAAGGAGAGCGTGCTGCACGCCTGGCGGCTGCGCATGCGGCACTCCCCCTTCGAGCCGGCTCGCGCCCCGCTGGTCCGGTTCATGGTCACCGTCGCCGACGGAGCACCGGTGCTCGCCGGCTTCTGCGTGTCCCATCTGGCGGCGGACCTGATGTCACTGCGCCTGCTGGCCGACGAGACGTCCCGGCTGCTCGACGCCGCCTCCGTCGGGCGTCCCTTCCCGCCCGCCGTGCCGTCCCGGCAACCCGTCGAACAGGCGTGGTTCGAGCGTTCCCCGCGCGGCCAGGCCCTGCTGCGTCGCGCCCATGCGTACTGGCGCCGTCAACTCGCGAGCGCGCCCGCCACCTTGTTCCCCGTGCCGGACGGGACCGGCGGGCGGTCGGCCGGCACCGACGGCGAATCCACGGCGGCCGTGCGCTACAGCGCCGCTCTGGACTCCCGGGCGGTGGCACTCGCACTGCCGGTGCTGGCGCGGCACTGGCGGGTGAGCACCTCCGCGGTGCTGCTGACCGTCGTCGCCCAGTTCCTCGGGCGGCGGGCCGGATCGTCCTCGTGCACCCTGCGCCTGCTCACGGCCAACCGGTCGGACCCCGAGCTGCGCGGCACCGTCGCCAACCTGCATGCCGAGGTCGCCGTGACGGTCGACCTGGAGGGGGATCTCGTCGAGGACATCGCCCGCCGCGCCTTCGCCGCCTGCACCGCCGCCTACGCCAACGGTCTCTACGACCCGGACGAGGTGTCGGACCTGTTCGAGGCCACCACCCGTGAGCGGGGCGTCCACGTCGACCTGTCCTATTGCTTCAACGACATCAGGGCGGGCCACGGGCCGCCCGAGGCGGCAGGGGACCGGGCGAGCCGCGTGTCCGGCGCCGCCCTGCGGATGGCGATGGCGGACACTGTGGTGGCGTCCCACGAGTTCGAGGAGGGCGAAACCTTCTTCCTGGTGATCGACGACGAGGAACCGGGCTGGGTCCGGCTGGTACTCAACGCCGACGCCAGGGCGCTCACGCCGTCCGGGGTCCGCGGTTTCCTGTACGACGTCGAACGCGCGCTCGTCGAGCACGCCGAACACGCGGTGGCGGACGGACTCTGACGGGCCTCGCCCCCCCGGCGGGCTGACACGGCCGAGGGCACCGGACCGCATCGCATGGGCTGTGGCCGCAGGCTCCGGCGGCATGGCCGCCTTGCCGGTGCCATCGCGTCCCGGGGCGCCGCTTGCGCCGACCCGCTGCCGCGGCCCGTGGTGCCGGGTGCGGTGGCTCGCGCGGCCGTGCCCCGGAACAACCCGTCGTCCGGACTCGCGGTGAGGCGCGGTAAGGCGATGCCCCGCAGAGGCCTGCACGGAAGACAAGCGATGGGCAACTCCGGCGCACACGTGCGGTGCACGCCTCCAGAGGCCGCGAAGAGTCCGGAGAGCGGAGAGCCCCCTCGCGCGTCCCCGCGTCGGCTGAGGCGCGCGTGGCCGGCGGACATCCGCGTTTCCTCATGGTCCCCGCACCCGTCCGCACCCGCCAGGCGCATCCGGCCGGGCGTTCGGCGTAGCCGGATGACCATAGCCCAAAGTGGGGGTGGCACCCTCACCGCGCCCTGGCAAGACTGTTCTCCGTGCCACCCAGAACAGGTCAGGTCAGGCAATAACGCGGCGGTCCCGCAACCGGACGCCGGCCAGTGCCTCGGACCCGCCGTCCTGGCGGCCACCGCGCGCATGCCCGGCGAAAGCGCCCACCGCGACCGTCCACCGCCGACCGGCCCGGCCCGCGGGATGCCCCGGCACCCCGTACCGGTCCGCCTCCCCTCCTCGGCCACCGTCCCGACGCGACCTCCTCCTGGCGGGAGCATATGCCCGTACTCGTAGTCCGACTCGCCCACCGACCAACCGCGTTCCGTCTCGACCGCGTGCCGCAGCGGACGGGGGGCTGCGGGTGAACGCCCGCGCCGCCGGGCCGGTCACCCGCACACCCCCGGCCGAAGGCGTCGGGGCCGAGCGGTACGGACCCGCACCGGTCGAGAACCCCGCCCTCGGCGAGGTGTTCGCCCATACCCCGGGGTGCACGCCCCAGCAGTTCGACGCGGTCCTGGACGACGCGCTCCGCGCCCACCCCGGCTGGGCGGCGACGCCGCTCGACACCCGTCGCGAGCACCTTCTCGCCTGCCACCGCGCCCTGCTGGCCGCCGTGGAGCCGATGGCGGACCTGCTCACCCGGGAGCAGGGCAAACCCCTGAGGCACGCCCGGGCGGAAGTGCGGTTGGCGGCCGACTGGTTCGCCCATACCGCCCGGCTGGACCTGAGTCCGCAACGGTTGGTCGACGAGCCCGCCGTCCGCGTCGCACTGGAGCGCGTCCCCCACGGCGTGGTCGCAGCGATCGCGCCCTCCAACTACCCCGTCCTGCTGGCCGTGTGCAAGATCGCGCCCGCGCTGCTGGCCGGCAACACCGTGGTCCTCAAGCCCTCCCCGGACACGCCGCTGTCCAGCCTGATGATGGGCGACACCCTCCGGGAGGTGCTGCCCGCCGGCACCTTCGCGGTCGTGGGCGGCGGCACGGAGTCGGGTGCCCGGCTCACCGTCCACCCCGCGGTCCGGCTGGTGTCCTTCACCGGTTCGGTCGACACCGGACGCGCCATCGCCCGGCAGGCCGCGGCCGGCCTCAAGCGGATCGTGCTGGAACTCGGCGGCAACGACCCTGCCGTCGTCCTCCCCGGCGCCGACGTCGACGCCGTCGCCGGGGACCTGTTCACCCGGGCCATGACGAACAGCGGGCAGTTCTGCGCCGCGGTCAAACGCGTCTACGCGCACCGCACGCAGTACCACCGTCTGGCCTCGGCCATGGCCGACCTGGCGAGCGCCGCCGTCGTGGGCGACGGGCTCGACCCGGCCACCGAGTACGGCCCGCTCGTCAGCCGCGCCCAGCGGGACCGCGTCGCGGGCATGGTGGACGAGGCCGTCCGCTCCGGCGCCCGGGTCCTGGCCGGCGGCCTCGTCCCCGACCGGCCCGGCCACTTCTATCCGCCCACCGTCGTCACCGACCTCCCGTCGGGCACCCGCCTCGAGGACGAGGAGCAGTTCGGCCCGGTCGTCCCGGTCGTCCCGTACGACGACCCGCAGGAGGCGATCGACCGTGCCGACGCCTCGCCGTACGGGCTGGGGTGCTCCCTGTGGGGCGACGAGGACCGGGCGCGGGCCCTGGCCGACCGGCCGCGGTGCGGAACGGTGTGGATCAACACCCACGGCGTCCTGCGGCACGACGTGCCGTTCGGCGGCCATCGGGACTCGGGGATCGGCGTGGAGTACGGCCCCTGGGGTCTTCACGAGTACACGCAGCTCAAGGTGCGCCACATCGCGCTTCGCCAAGCAGATCGGGAGATGTCATGAGGGACACCACGGTGGCCGGCGTCGACAGGACGGAGGGCCTCGACCTGACCGGAGTCAGTGTCTTCGTCGGCGGGCCCATCCAGCACGCCCTCCGCGCCGAGGGCTTCCACCAGCCGCTGCGGCACGCGATCAGGGACATCATCGACGCCGTCTCGGCCGCGAACGGCACGGTCTTCTCCGCTCATGTCGCCGAGAAGTTCGGCGACGACACCGCCCTGTTCACCCCGGACCAGGTCAGTGTCCGGGACTACGACTGGATGCGCCGCTGCGACGTGTTCGTACCGGTGCTGCCGGTGGACGCCGCGGGCGAGCTGATGCGCACCGACGGCACCCACGTCGAACTCGGCTGGGCCTCCGCGCTCGGCAGGCCCATCGTCGTCGTCACGCCGACGCCCATGGCGCCCAACGCCAGCCATCTGCTGCGCGGGCTGCCCTCCGTCGGCGACGTGACGGTGTTCGACCTGGCCGAGGCCCGCGCCCACCCCGCCGAACTGCTCCGGCTGCTCGACAAGCTGGGCCGGGAGGCCGTGATGTCCGAGTGAACGGCACCGCGCGGATTCTGGGGCTGCGGCTGTCGTCCCCCGTCGTGGTGGGCTCCGGTCTGCTCACCGACCAGGAGCGCAACATCCGCCGCCTCTTCGACGACGGGGCGTCAGCCGTGGTCACCAAGACCATCCACCCCGACCCCGGCCCCGCGGGCGACGAACGTCTGCTGCGCCTGCCCACCGGCCTGCTCAACAGCACCACGTACTCCCGTCGGCCGGTCGGTGACTGGTGTGCGATGCTCCGCCGGTTCGCCGACGACGGGCTGCCGGTGATCGCCTCCGTGCACGCGGAGTCCCCGGACGAACTCGCCGAGCTGGCCGACCGTGTGAGGCAGGCGGGCAGCCCCGCCCTGGAACTCGGCATCTCCTGTCTGAACGAGGAGGGCGGGCTGGACGACACCCCGGAGCGCGTCGCCGCCTACACCGATGCGGTGCGCCGCCGGACGCCGGTGCCGTTCAGCGTCAAGCTGGCGGCCGGCGAGCGGGTGCGGGAGCGCGTCGAGGCGGCCCTGGCCTGCGGTGCGGACGCCATCACCCTGAGCGACACCGTCGCCGGACTGGCCGTCGACGCGGACACCGGTGAAGTGCGCCTCGGAGGAGCGTTCGGTTACTCGGGGCCCGGGATCAAACCGCTCGTGCTCGCCGAGATCTTCGGCCTGCGCCGCGCCGGGCTGACGGTGCCGGTGATGGCCAGCGGCGGGGTCGAGAACGGCAAGGACGTGGCGGAGTACCTGAGCGTGGGCGCCGACGCCGTCCAGGTCTACACCGCACTGCACCGGGACATGCACGCCACGCTCCGGGCCATCCGCGCGGGCTTCGACGACTGGCTGGGCGCACACGGTGGCACGGTGGCGGACCTGGTCGGGCGCAGTGTCAAGAGGTCATGAGGTGAGGGCGATGCGGCAACGCGACACGAACGTACCCCGTTACGGAGACCTGACCAGTCCGGAGGTGCCGACGGCCATGCGCGGCGCCACCCTGGTGTGGCCGGTGGGAGGACTGGAGCAGCACGGCCCCCACCTTCCGCTCTCCGTCGACATGGACATCCCCGACGCGCTGGCCCGGCAGGTGGCCGCGGAGGTCGGCGGGCTGCTGCTGCCCGGCCAGCCGGTCTCGGCGAGGTCACTGCCGCAGAGCGGTGGCGGGCTCCACTTCCCCGGCACCGTGCATCTCGGCGGCGCCACCTTCATCGCGTACCTCACGGACTGCCTGACGGCCCTGTCCCGCCTCGGCCTCGGCCGGCTCGTCGTGATCAACGGGCACTACGAGAACGAGGGCCTGCTCTTCGAGGCGATCGACGGGTGTGCGCCGGGCACCGTGTTCCCCGACACCGAGGTGGTCGCCTTCAGCTGGTGGAGCCTGGTCACCGAGGACTGGCTCGGCGAGCACATCCCGCGGTTCCCCGGCTGGCACGCGGAGCACGCGGGGCTGACCGAGACGAGCCTGATGATGTACCTGCGCCCCGACGTCGTGCGCGCTCAGCGGCCCAGCCACGCCTCGCCGCCGCCCGCGGGTGTCTACCGGCATCCTGTCGACGCCGAGAAGATCTCCAACCAGGGCGTGCTGTCCTCCGCCACCGGCGCCTCGGCCGAGCTGGGGGAGCGCCTGTTCTGGCACCTGGTCGACGGCATCGTCGAACTGCTGGGCAAACCCGCCCGGGACGCCGCCGGACGGCCCGCCGCGTCCAGCGGCCCCGGGCACGTCGCCGCGTCCCCGTGAGCAGGACCGTACTCGTGCACCGCGCGCCTTCGACCAGAGGAGAACCCATGCGCCTGCCTCCCCATGAACGCGATGAGTTCGAAGCCCGCCTGGAGAGCCTCTTCGGGGACAAGCTGCGCCCTGTGGAGGAGTCCTTCGACGCCATCCAGCGATTCAAGGACGGGTCGTTCGCGATGGGGCACCTGGGGCTGATGCTGTACACCAACGGCTACAACCTGCGCGGCACCAGCACCCGCCATCCCAACGGCCTGGTCTACCACGACGGTGAGAACCTCTTCGGCGTCGGCTACTTCAGCAAGGAGGACGGCCCGGCCAAGCACCTGCACCTCGTCGCGCCGAAGGGCCCGGGGAAGGTGGCGGCCGTCACGTCCTTCATCGCCGCCGTCCGCGAGGCCGGGCTCGCCCTGACCTCGGTCTACGTCCGCCACCTGACGCCGGAGGACCATGCCGCCTTCCTGGACGCCGGCTTCGACCCGGTGACCAAGGATCCGTGGCACCCGGTGGCGCCCGAGGAGGACGAGACCCACCCCAATCGCGTCTACTACCTCGACACGCTCTTCGACGAACAGCCGGACGGCAGCCTCCGCGTGCGCAACCTGCCGAGCGAGGAGCACCGCCGGTACAAGAGCAAGAGCCGCCTCGCCTTCCGCCGGTTCGAGAACTTCCTCCAGCGCAACGACCACCTGCAGTTCCGTATCCGCCCGTACGGCTACACCGAGCCGGAGACGCGCAAGGCCCGCGCCATCGTCGAGGGCTACTTCGACGCCCGCCGGGAGCAGGGCACCCTGGTCGGTTCCACCCCCGAGGACTACCGCGCGCTGATCACCCAGCGCCCTGGCGGGCAGAACGAGCGGGACTACTTCGCCTATCTCGGCGGCCTCTTCCTGCCGGACGGTGAGGAGATCCCCGTGCTGTTCTTCGCGGGCGAGCGCACCGCCCCGCTCAGGGCCTCGCTCTACTGCACGATGACCATGCGCTTTCCCGAGCGGCTGACCGGCGTCCTGAAGGACCCCACCGGCTTCACCGCCATTCCCCAGTACGTCTGGCTGACCGTGTTCCAGAAGATGTGGCGGCACGGCATCCGCGAGGTCGACGCGGGCGGTTCCGAGGTGAAGGGCCTCGACGACCAGAAACGGCAGCTTGGCGGCCGAGCCGAGAAGACCCACTGGGTCGTCGGCTGACCCACCGCCGCTCCATCTTCCCACGCGCCACATCCAGGGAGTCATGTCAATGCCAGCGAACAGGCCGTACGAGGAATTCGACGTGTGCGTCGTCGGGCTGGGCTACGTCGGCGTCACCCTCGCCGCCGCTCTGCTCAGCACCGGCAGAAGCGTCCTCGGCTACGAGAACAATCCGGCGGTGGCGGAGGAACTCGCCCAGGGGCGGCTCCAGGTGGCCGAGCCGGGCGTCGAGGAGGCCGTCCGGGACGGCGTCGAGTCCGGCGCCTTCGCCGTCACGGGCGACCTCGGCGAGCGGAGACTGCCGCCCGTCGTGATCATCTGCGTCGGCACACCCATCCGGGTCGGCGGCGCCACGCCCGACCTGAGCCATCTGCGGGCCGCCACCGAGGCGATCGCGGCGGGCACCGACGACGACACCCTGGTCATCGTGCGCAGCACCGTCCCGGTACGCACCTCGCGAGACCTGGTGCTGCCCGTCCTGCGCCGCAGGACCGCCGAACCACTGCTCGCCTACTGCCCCGAGCGCACCATCCAGGGGCAGGCGCTCGCGGAGGTGCTGTCGCTGCCGCAGATCGTCGGCGGCCTGACCGACGAGGCCGGCAAGCGGGCGGCGGAGTTCTTCGCCACCCTCACCGACCAGGTGGTGCCCGTCTCCTCACTGGAGGCCGCCGAACTGGTCAAGCTGGTCTGCAACTGCCACACCGACCTGATCTACGGCTTCGGCAACGAGGTCGCTCTCCTCACCGAGAAACTCGGTCTGGACGCGCGGGAGGTCATCGACTCCGCCAACCTCGGCTACCCGAGGCCCACCCTCCACAAGCCGGGCTTCGTCGGCGGCAGTTGCTTGACCAAGGACCCCTACCTCCTCACCCACTCGGTCGCCGCGTACGGCCACACGCCGCAGATGATCACCGCCGCGCGCAGCCTCAACGAGTCCATGCCGCGCAGGGTCGGTGAACGCGTCCTGGCCGCGCTCCGGGAGCGCGGCCAGGACCCGGCCGACGCCCGGATCCTGCTCTCGGGCTTCGCCTACAAGGGCCGCCCCGAGACCGACGACCTGCGCGGCGCCCCCTACGAGCGCCTGCTGCCGTTCCTCAGGGAGCGCGTCAAGGAGATCGTCGGCCACGACTTCGTGGTGCCGTCGGCCCGCATCGAGGCGCTGGGCGTCCGCGCGGTCGACCTGACCGAGGGCTTCACCGGGGCCCACGCGGCCGTCCTCCTCAACGACCACCCCCGCTACGGAGACATCGACGCCGCGGACCTGGTGGCGCGGATGGCGGAGCCGGCCGTGGTCTACGACACCTGGCGGGTCCTCCCGCCCTCGACGAAGGCGATGAGGCTCGGCCGTGCCTAAGAAGACCCTGATCACCGGAGGGGCCGGCTTCATCGGCCTGCACCTGGCCCGCCGACTGTCCGCCACCAGCGACGTGACCTTGCTCGACGACTTCAGCAGGGGCCGGTCCGACACCGCGCTGTCCGATCTGCTCGGCCACGTCGAGCTGGTCGAACACGATCTGACCACCCCCGTGCCCGACGGGCTGCTCGCCGACGACTTCACCGAGGTCTACCACCTGGCTGCCGTGGTGGGAGTCGCCGAGTCCAACGACAACCCCCGACGGGTGCTGCGTACCAACCTGCTCACCACCGTCCACCTCCTCGACTGGCTCGCGGGGCTGACCGGCGCGACCCTCTGCTTCGCCTCGTCCAGCGAGGCGTACGCGGGCAGCGTGGAGGCCGGCCTCGCCGCCGTGCCCACCGCCGAGGACGTTCCGCTGATGCTGCCCGACCCCACCGTGGCCCGCTCCTCCTACGGTTTCAGCAAGATCGCCGGGGAGGTGCTGTGCCGCACCTACGCACGCGCCCACGGCTTCCCCCTGCGCATGGTGCGTTTCCACAACGTCTACGGCCCGCGCATGGGCTACGACCATGTGATCCCGCAGTTCGTCGAGCGGCTGCTCCGTGGTGCCGACCCCTTCGAGATCCACGGCGCCGACCAGACCCGCGCCTTCTGCCACGTCGACGACGCCGTCGACGCGATCATCGCGCTGACCGCCCTGCCGACCAAGGAACCCCTGCTCGTCAACGTCGGCAACGACGAGGAGGAGATCCGCATCAGGGACCTGGCCCGGAAGGTCTTCGACACCCTGGACCGCCACCCGGCCGTCGACGTCCACCCCGCGCCCCCGCTGTCCCCGGCCCGGCGCCTGCCCGACGTCACCCGGTTGCGCGAACTGACCGGCTACCGCTCCAAGGTCGGTCTGGACGAAGGACTGCGCCGCACCTGCGCCTGGTACGCACAGGACATCGCGGCGCGCGGAACCGGGGCGTGAGCGGCTTGCGCGTGCGATACGTCCACCGAGGCTACTTCCCGGCGCGGGCCGGCGCCGAGCTGATGACGCAGTACCTCGCCGCGACGATGAGCCGGCGCGGATGGGACGTCGGCGTGTACTCGGGCCACGTCGACCAGGACACCGCGCGGTTCATGCGGGAGACCGGCGTGAAGGTCCAGCCGTTGCCGGCCACCCCCGACGACGCCGACCCGGCGGACCTGGTCCACGCCTTCGACGCCTACCACCCGCAGGACATCGCGGTCGGCCTGCGCCTGGCACGGGCCTGGGACGTGCCGTTCGCCGTCACCCCCGCGTCCGCGCCCGAGGTCTGGCCGGACCGGGCGGCCGTACTCGACGCGTGCCGGCGCGCGGACGCCGTCTTCGCGCTTTCCGCGGCGGAGCGGGACACGCTGCGCGACGCCGGTGTCCGCGGTTCGGCCCTGCACATCATCGGCCAGGGACCGCACCTGCCCGGCACCCCCGACCCCGCCCGGTTCCGCCGCGAACACGGCATCGACGGGCCCATGGTGCTCTTCCTCGGCCGCAAGATGCGCTCGAAGGGCTACGTCACGCTCCTGGAGGCGACCCGGCTCATCTGGGAGGACCACCCGGACACCTCCTTCGTGTTCATGGGACCCCGTTGGGACGACGACTGCGCACAGCGGTTCGCGGAGTACGCCGACCCCCGCGTCATCGAACTCGACCTGGCCGACGAGGACGCCAAACACAGCGCGCTCGCCGCCTGTGAGCTGGTGTGCGTGCCCTCCACCGTCGACCTCTTCCCCCTCGTCTACGTGGAGGCGTGGGCCTGCGGCAAGCCCGTCGTCGCCTCCACCTTCCTCGGCAGCGGGGAGGTCGTCACCCACGGACGGGACGGCCTGCTCGCCCGGCCCGCCGCCGGGCCCGTCGCCGAGGCGGTCGGCCGGCTCCTCGCGCGGCCCTCGGAACGCCGCGCCATGGGGCGGTACGGCCACGACAGGGTGCGCCGAGAACTCGGCTGGGACGCGGTCGCCGACCGGGTCCACACCGTCTACCGCACGCTGATCGCCGCCCGGAAGCAAACGGAGAAGGCCCGATGAGAGCAGTGGTACTGGCCGGAGGCGAGGGACGCCGACTGCGGCCCGCCACCCTGACCGTCCCCAAACCCCTCATACCGATCGACGGCATACCGATCCTGCACATCATCCTCACGCAGCTGAAGAACGCGGGCTTCACCCGTGTGACGCTCTCCCTCGGCTACCGGGCCCACATGATCCGGGCCAGTTTCGGCGGGAACCGCTGGTCCGGACTGGAACTGGACTTCTCGCTGGAGGAGGAGCCGCTGGGCACCGCCGGTCCGCTCGCCCTGCTGCCGCCCTTCGAGGAGTCCACCCTCGTGATGAACGCGGACCTGCTCACCGACGTCGACTTCGCCGACCTGTGGTCCCACCACGGGAAGTCGCAAGCCGCCGCCACGATCGCGCTCAGCCCTCAGGAGATCGACATCGCGCACGGTGTGGTGGAACTCGACGAAGAACGGCGCGTGACCGACTTCCGCGAGAAGCCGCGGCTCACCTTCCTGGTCAGTGCCGGCATCTACGTCCTCGAACCTTCCCTGCTGCGCTTCCTGCCACCCCGGGGACGGCACGACATGCCCGCCCTGCTCGACCGTGCCCGCGCGCACGGCGAGCGCGTCGAGGGCTACGTCGTCGAGGGCGACTGGCGCGACATCGGCACACCCGAGCAACTCGACCTCGCCACCACGGCGTTCCGCGCCGACCGGGCCCGCTACCTGGGCCGGCGGGGCGCGGCCGAACGGTGCGCGGACACCGGCGCGTTCTCGAGGGCGGTGACCGGATGACGGCCTTCGACATCCCGCTGTACCGCCCCGGGTTCGGTCCCGCCGAGGTCGAGGCGGTCACGGAGGTCCTGCGCTCCGGATGGCTGTCGGCCGGACCCGTCACGGAGGACTTCGAGGGCAAGTACGCCGCCGCCCTCGGTGTCGAGTCCGCGATCGCCGTCAGCAGTGGCACCGCAGCCCTGCACCTGGCGATGCTGGCCCTGGACATCGGCCCGGGCGACGAGGTGGTGCTGCCCTCGCTGAACTTCGTGTCGGCCGCCGCGACCGTCGCCCTGTCCGGCGCGACCCCCGTGTTCGCCGACATCGGGGGCCCGCACGACCTGTGCCTCGCCCCCGAGGACGCCGCCGGCCGCATCACCCCGCGCACCCGGGCGATCGTCGCCATGCACTACGGCGGGCACGCCGCCGACCTCACGGCTCTCTCCCGGCTGGCCCGCGCCCATGGGCTGGCCCTGATCGAGGACTGCGCCCACGCCCCCGTCACCGACTCGGTCCACGGGATGCTCGGCACGGTCGGCGACATCGGCTGCTACAGCTTCTTCGCCACCAAGAACCTGGCCATGGGCGAGGGCGGCATGGTGATCGCCCGCGACCCCGCCCTGCGCGAGCGGATCAGACGGCTGCGCTCGCACGCCCTCACCGTCAGCGCCAAGCAGCGCCACCGCGGTGGGCCCTCCGGCTACGACGTCGACGGCCTCGGCCTCAACTACCGGTCCACGGAGATCGCCTGCGCCATCGGACGTGTCCAGCTCGACGCCCTGCCCGCCGCGCAGGCCCGCCGCCGGGAAGCGGTCCTCGGATACCGAGAGCAGCTGGCCGGGCTCCCCGGACTCACCGTGCCGTTCGCCGCCCGGCCGGTGGAGGAGGGCGCCCACCACCTCTTCGCGGTGCTGCTGCCCGCAGGCGCCGACCGTGAGGCGCTGCAGGACCGGCTGCGCGCGGCACGGGTGCAGAGCGGGGTGCACTATCCGCCCACTCACCTGTTCACCGCCTACCGGGAACGCTACGGCCTCGGACCGGGTCTGCTGCCGGTGACCGAGGACGTGATGGCCCGCCAGCTCTCCCTGCCGCTGTACCCGGACCTCGGGGAGGCCGGGGTCGGACGGGTCGCGGAGGCGGTGAGCGCCGCATGGCGCCCGTGAGCGGAGGCCGCGTCACCCTCGTCGACGGTGTCCCGCACCGCGACGGGCGGCCCTTCACCAGCGTCGGCGTCAACTACCACCCCTCGACCACCGGATGCGACTACTGGCGGGAGTGGGACGGCGCCCGCATCGACGACGACTTCCGCCGCATGGCCGCGGTGGGTGTCGACACCGTGCGGTTCTTCGTCTTCTGGGCCGACTTCGAGCCCGAGGAGGGCCTCTACGACCCGGTGATGACGGACCGGTTGCGGGAACTGGCCAAGACCGCCGACCGTCACGGCCTGTTCTGCCTTCCCTCCCTGCTCACCATCTGGATGAACGGCCAGCGCTTCGACCCGCCGTGGCGCGGCGGCCGGGACCTGTGGCGTGACGCGGACCTGGTCGAGCGTCAGCGGGCCTTCGCCCACCACATCGCCACCGCACTGCGGGACGCGCCGAACGTCCTGGCGTACGACCTCGGAGACGAGATCATCCACGCGGACTCCGCGTCGTCCGCGGCGCTGGACGCGGACGAGGTCCGTGCGTGGTGGGGGAGGCTCGCGGACGCGATCCGCGCCGCCGACCCCGCCGCCCTGGTCCTCCAGGCCAACGAGGCGTCCGCGGTCCTCGGCGGCCACGCCTTCCGCCCGGAGCACGCCCGGCCGCTGGACCTGCTGGGACTGCACGGCTTCCCGGTGTGGACGCCGTTCCACATCGAGTCCGTCGCCGCCCACAAGGCCACCGCGTTCGTGCCCTACCTCGTGCGGCGCGGCAGCGCCCACCGGCCCGTGTACGTCGACGAGCTGGGCAGTTACGGCTGCGACGAGGCGACGGCGGCGGGCTATCTGCGGGCCGCGGCCCACTCCGCCTTCGCGGCCGGAGCCGTCGGCACGGCCGTGTGGTGCTGGCAGGACTTCACCACCGACCGCAGGCCGTACGCCCTGCGGCCCAACGAGCGGCGCGTCGGCCTGCTGGCCGCGGACGGCCGCGAGAAGCCCGTCCTGGCCGAGTACCGGGCGTTCGCCCGGCGCGTCACCGGTGAGCTGGCCGGATTCCGGCCCCTGCCCGCCCCGGTGGGCGTCTTCGTTCCCGGGCACGAGCCCGAGGACGGCGCCGGCTATCTGACCCCGTCGGGCAGCGACGCCCCCGCCCCCTTCTACGCCCATCTGCTCCTCCAGCAGGCACACCTGCCCTACGAGTTCACCCACCGTGACGCGGAGCTGGAGCGCCACGCCCTGCTGATCTGCCCTTCGGTTCGGCAGCTCTCGCTGCCCGACCGCCGCCGACTGGAGCGGTACGTCACCTCCGGCGGCGTACTGCTCTACTCCACGGGCAGCCTGCTGGACGGCGCCGGCGACGAGGAGCTGTTCGGCATCCGGGTCCGCGACTTCACCCTGGCCGCCGGCACCCACGCCGGCTTCACCTGGGCGGGCGAGCACTACCCGCTGCACTGGGAGCCCGGTCCCGTTCCGGTGATCGACGCGGTGGGCGCCGAGGTGCTCGCCGCGTTCGCCGACGGCTCGCCCGCGCTGACCCGCCACCGTCTGGGCGAGGGGACCGCCCACTACCTCAACGCCCCGCTGGAGGCCCAGCTCAACGCCCCCTTTCGTCTTCAGGAGGCGTCCTGGCACCGGCTGTACGCGGCCCTGGCCGAGGCGGCGGGCGTACGCGCGCCGCTGACCGTCGACGACCCGGTCGTCGAGACGACCGTGCTCGGCCGCGGCGCCGAACGCTGCGCTGTGGTGATCAACCACTCGCCCGAGCCGGTGCGGACGACCGTGCGGCGCCCGACCGCGGACGGCACCCCGCAGGCCACGGAGCAGCTGTCGCTGGAGCCCAAGGGCATCCGCCTGCTGTTCTGGCGCGACGGGGCCACGGACCAGGCACCGGACCACCCGGGCCACCGGTCACGGTCCGAGGAGCGACGCTCGTGATCATCGACGCGCATGTGCACGCGGGGGAGTACTACCGCCACTACTCGGCCCGGTTCGCCGCGCAGATGACCGCTACGACCGGCATGCCACCCGAGGCGCTGTCCGCGCCGGAGGCGAAGCTGCTCGCCGAGATGGACGCGGCGGGCGTCGACCGGGTCGTGCTGCTCGCTTTCGACGTGCGGCGTGTCGAGGGCTTCTCGGTACCCAACGAGTTCGTCGCCGAGCTGTGTGCCCGCCACCCCGACCGGTTCACCGGCTTCGCCTCCGTGGACGCGGGCACCCCGGGCGCGGCCGCGCGCCTGCGCCACGCCGTGACGGCCCTGGGACTGAGCGGACTGAAGACCGCCCCCTGCTACCTGCGCATGTCCCCGGCGGACCGCCGCTGGTACGACGTCTACGAGACCGCCCAGGACCTCGGCATCCCGGTCCTGATGCACACCGGGTACACCCCCTCCCGGAACGCCGACCCCCGCTACTTCTCCCCGCTGCTCGTGGAGCAGGTGGCCAAGGACTTCCCCGGCCTCACGGTGATCCTCGCCCACCTCGGCACCCCCTGGACCCGGCAGTGCGTCGACCTGCTCGCCCGCCGTCCCCGCCTCTACGCGGACCTGTCCATCTTCGGCTCGTACCAGCCGCCCGCGACCGTGGCCTCGGCACTGGCGTACGCCCGTGACAGCGGCGTCCTGGACCGCCTGCTGTGGGGGACCGACTTCCCCTTCGCCTCCATGACCGGATCCGTGGCCAGGATGGCGCGGTTGGCCCACGACCACGCGTTGTGGCCGCCGGGCGGCGCCCCGCTCTCACCGCCGGAGTACCACGCCCTCATGGGCGGCACGGCCGAGCGGCTGCTCGCCCGCACCGCCCTCCCGAGCCATTCCGACTTCCCGCCCGAACCGACGAGTTGAGGTGCGATGTCCTTCGTCCACGGCCACGAGTTCGACGCCATGTCGCGTCGCCCCCTGTACGGCGACGTGACCCAGCGTCTCGTCGACATCTGCGAGGCACCCGCCGGCGGCGTCGTCGCCGACGTCGGCTGCGGCTCCGGCCTCGCCACCGAACTGTTCCTCGCCCGCGCCGCGCACGTCGGCGCGGTCATCGGTATCGACCCCTCGGAACACGAACTCGCCATCGCCCGCACACGACTGCGCGACCCCAAGGTGCGCTTCGTACAGGGACGCGCTCAGGACGTCGAGTCCCTGACCGGACCCGTGGACGTCGCCGTCCTCAGCAACGTGATGCACCAGATACCGGCGGCGGAGCGCGGCGCCGTGGTCGAGGGCTGTCACCGGCTGCTCGCGCCGGGTGGGCGATGCGCCCTGAACACCTTGTTCTACGAGGGGGCCGTCCTGCCCGAGACCCGGCCCTTCTACGCCCACTGGCTGCGTGCCACGCGGGAGGTCCTGCGTGCGGCGGGCAGCGACCTCGTGGTCACCCGGACCAAGCCGGTGGCGATGCAGACACTCACCCCCCAGCAGCACGAGGAGCTGTTCGCGGCCGCGGGATTCTCCCGGGTCACGTCGGAGGAGGCGGTGTACGCCTGGACGCTCCAGGACTGGGAGGCCCTGTGCCGGTACTCGGTGTTCATCGAGGGCGCGACCGGGATCGACGATCCGGCCCTCGGTTCCGCGGCGCTGGCCGAGGGACTGCGGACCACCTTCGAGCGGCTGGAGCTGACCGAGGTGCCCCGCCGCTGGCTCTTCGCATGGGGCGTCAAGTAACCCGGGACGAGGGGGAGGTGCGCATGAGGAACAGGACCGGGACGCCTGAGCGCGCCGCGTCACGGGACGGCGCCGGCCTCCCCCTGTCGTACGCCCAGCAGGGCATGTGGTTCCTGGAGCGCCGCGCCGGCACGACCCGGTACGCCGACCCCATGACCTTCCGCCTCACCGGCGGACTGGACGTGACGGCGCTGCGGGAGAGCATCGAAGAACTCGTCCGCCGCCACGAGGCGCTGCGCACGTGTTTTCCCGTCGTCGACGGCAGGCCCGTCCAGGTTGTGGCCCCGGACCTCCCTGTACCGCTGCCCCTGACCGACCTCACCGCGCTTCCCGCGGCGGAACGCGAGGACGCCGCGGCCCGGTTCCTGGCCGAGGACCTGCGCCGCGGGTTCGACCTGGCCCACGGCCCCCTGGTACGGGCGGTGCTGCTCAGACTGGCCCCGCGTGAGCACATCGTCCGGATCACCCTGCACCATCTGGTCTCCGACGCCTGGTCCTGGTGGGCGGTGCTTCTGAGGGAACTGGAACGGCTCTACGCGGCACGGCTGGTCGGGCAGCCCTCCCCCCTGCCGCCCGTGCCCACCCAGTACGCGGACTTCGCGCGCTGGCAGCACGCCTGGCTCACGGGGCCGGCCTACCCCGGACACCTCGCCTACTGGCGACAGGCGCTGGCGGACGTGACCCCCTTGCCCACGCTCAGCTTGGCCCGTCCCGCGCCGTCGAGGGACGCACGGCCTCCGCGGACGAGGTGGCTGACCTTCCCGCAGCCCCTGTACGACCGGCTGCGGGCCACCGCCCGCCGTGAGCGCGCCACCGTGTTCATGCTGCTGCTCGCCGCGTTCACCCGGGTGCTGCGCCGGTACGTGGACACGGACGACATCCTCGTCGCCACCCGGGGCGGGTTCCGTACCCGGGCCGAGTTCGAGAAGGCCGTCGGCTTCTTCGTGAACATGCTGCCCGTGCGGACCAGGGTGACGGAGGACGGAGCGTTCCGTGACCTGCTGCACCAGGTCCGCCGCAACCTGCTCGGCGTGTATGCCCACCGTGACGTGCCCTTCGAGCGGCTCACCGCCGACCTGGGGCTGTGGCGGCCCGGGTTCCGGCCGGTGATCAGCGTGTGCGTCTCCTTCCAGACCACGCCGGAGGTGCCGCCCGCGCTGGAAGGGCTCGACGTGACACTCGTCGACCACGATCCCTTCTCGCCCTACCCCCTGGACCTGGGCTTCTACGAGGACGCAGGCAGGCTGCGGGCCCTGCTGACCCATCACCCCGACCAGTACGACGACACCGTCGCCGGCCGTCTGCTCGACGACCTGAGCCAGGTGCTCGACGCCGCCTGCCGCGAACCGGAGGACACATGAGAGCGCTGCAGTGGCACGGCACCCGCCGGGTGGCCGTTGCCGACGACCTGCCCGTGCCCCGGATCGAGGACCCGAGGGACGCCGTCGTCCGTGTCGTTCGCAGTGCGATCTGCGGCACCGACCTCCACCCGTACCGCGGCGAGATCGCCGGCTTCACGCCGGGCACGGTCACCGGCCACGAGTTCACCGGCGTGGTCGAGGCCGTCGGACCCGAGGTGCACGGCCTGCGGACCGGCGACCGGGTCGTCGCGTCGGACATCATCGCGTGCGGCCGGTGCCGGTCCTGCCACGACGGCTGGCACTACCAGTGCGACCGGGTCGGCCTGTTCGGCTACGACACCGTAGTGGGAGCCCGGGCATACGCGGGAGGGCACGCCGAGTACGTGCGGGTGCCCTTCGCCGACGTGGTCCTGTTCCCGATCCCTGACGACGTCGGTGACGAACGCGCGCTGTTCATCGGCGACGTCCTCGCCACCGGCTACGCGTGCGCCGTGGGCGCCGGGGTGCGGCCGGGGGACACGGTCGCCGTGGTGGGCTGCGGTCCCGTGGGCCTGCTCGCCCTGGAGGCCGCCTGGACGCTGGGCGCGGCCCGGGTGCTCGCCGTCGACCCGCTGGAGGGCCGGCGCCGACGGGCCGCCGAACGCGGCGCCCACCCGGTGCCCGGCGGGCCCGACGCCGCCCGGGAGATCGCCGACCTGACCGACGGGCGTGGCGCGGACGCCGTACTGGAGGCCGTCGGCACGGACGACGCGCTGCTGACCGCGCTGCACGCGGTCCGGCCCCGCGGGGTGGTGTGCGCCGTGGGTGCCCACGCCTCCGACGCCATGCCCCTGCCGACACGACTCGCGTTCGCCAAGGAGGTCACGGTGCGCTTCGCCGTCGGCGACCCGATCAGCGACCGTGAGCCGCTGATGAACCTGGTGCGGGGCGGCCGGATCGATCCCACCTTCGTCGTCTCACACCGGATGCCGCTGGCCGAGGCCCCGGAGGCGTTCCGGTTGTTCGACTCCGGGGCGGTCGGCAAGGTGGTGTTGATCCCGTGAGCCTCTCCACCACCGCCCCCGCGGCGGACGGGGGCACGGCCCGTTCCCGGGACCGCTGCGCGCACGAGGAGGTGGAGCGGCACGCCCGCGACGCGCCGGACGCCTTCGCCCTGCTCTGCGGCGACCGGCGGCTCAGCTACGCGGAACTCGACCGCCGCGCCGCCCGGTTGGCCGCGCGCCTGCGCCGCCTCGGCGTCGGCCCCGACGTGCCCGTGGGCCTGCACCTGACCCGCTCCGTCGAACTGGCCGTGGCGGTACTCGCCGTGCTCAAGGCAGGCGGGGCGTGCCTGCTCCTGGACCCCACCCATCCGCGCGAGCGGCAAAGGCTCGCCCTGGAGGACAGCGGTGCCCCGGTCGTCCTGGCCCAGCGACGGCCGGCCTTCGACGCCACGGCGTACCCGGGAACCGTCCTGTGCCTGGACGGTGCGGGGGAGGGCGACGGAGGGGACGGGAGCGGCCAGGAGGGCACCGCCGTGCCCCGTCCGCGGAACCTGGCGTGGATCGCCTACACCTCCGGGTCGACCGGGACGCCCAAGGGCGTCGCGCTCGAACACGGCCCGCTCGCCAACCTGGCCCGGCAGATCGCGCTGCGCCTGGACCTGGGGCCGGGCGACCGCGTCCTGCAGTTCGCCTCCGTCGGCTTCTCGGTGGCCGCCGAGGAGATGCTCGCCACCTGGGCCGCCGGGGCCTGTCTGGTGATGGATCCTGACGAGGCGCTCGCGGACAGCGCCCGGCTGACCGCCGCCGTGGAGCGATACGGCGTCACCGTCCTGCAGCTCACTCCCGCGTACTGGTACGAGTGGCTGCGGGAACTCGACGACGACGGCACCCCACGCCCACCCGCCTCGCTGCGGCTGCTCGTCGTGGGCAGCGAGCAGGTCTCCGTCCACCGCGTCGCGGACTGGCTGCCCACGGGGGTGCGCCTGGTACAGGAGTACGGCGCGACGGAGGGCACCGTCTCCCAACTCCTGTACGAGGCGCCCCACGACGCCGTGCAGGTGGGGAACTGGCCCCGGCTGCCCATCGGCACCCCGCTGGCCGGCGTGCGGGTGCGGCTGCTCGACGAGCGTCTGCGCCCGGTACCGGACGGCCGGACCGGCGAGCTGTACCTCGCCGGTGACTGCCTGGCGCGCGGATACCTGAAACGGCCCCAAGCGACCGCGCAACGCTTCCTGCCCGACCCGTACGCCGACCGGCCGGGCGACCGGATGTACCGCACCGGCGATCTCGTACGCCGCCGGGACGACGGTGTGCTGGAGTTCCTCGGACGTGCCGACCACCAGATCAAACTCCACGGTGTGCGCATCGAACCCGGTGAGGTGGAGTCGGCGATCGGCACGTATCCGGGCGTCATCGCGAGCGCCGTGTTCGTGCGCACGACGGCGGCCGGAACGCGGCAGCTGTGCGCCTGCGTGGTCTGGGAGGACGGCGACGATCCGGTGGGCCTGCGCGCCCACCTCGCGGCCGTCCTGCCCCGGGCATCGGTGCCGGCGCGCCTCTTTCCGGTCGCGGACCTCCCGCTCAATCCCAACGGCAAGGTCGACCGCCGCGCCCTGCCGCACCTCCCCCTCGACGAGCAACCGGACCCGCCGCACGGCGCCGTGCCACACACCGCGCTGGAGGCGGCCGTTGCCGGAGTGTGCGCGATGGCCCTCGGCCTTCCCCTGGTCGGTCCCGACGACGACTTCTTCGCCCTCGG
The DNA here is from genome assembly GCF_055589025.1 of Streptomyces sp. NPDC041968. Taxonomy (NCBI): domain Bacteria; kingdom Bacillati; phylum Actinomycetota; class Actinomycetes; order Kitasatosporales; family Streptomycetaceae; genus Streptomyces; species Streptomyces sp. NPDC041968. The sequence continues at coordinate 412,834 of NZ_JBVJCB010000007.1, forward strand.
CGGCGATTCCCTCACGGCCACCCGTATCGCGGCCGGTCTGCGGGAGGCGCTTGCCCTGGACGTACGCCAGCGCACGGTGTTCGACGCGCCGACGGCGCGGGCGCTGGCACGCGTCGCCGCGGATCTGCGTCGCGCGGGCGACGCCGAGGCCACGGCGGACCCGGGCGCGGGTCCCGGCACGCGCGGGGAGGGTGGCGCGGACACGGAACCGGAGAGCGTGCCCCTCACCTCCTCCCAACTGCGCATGTGGCTCCAGTACCGGATGGTGCCGACGAGCGCCGCCTACAACGAACCGGTGGTCCTGCGCCTCAGGGGCGAGCTGGTGCCGTCCGCTCTGGAGCACGCGCTCCGGCAGGTCGTCCGGCGGCACGGGGCGTTGCGCGTCACCATCGGAACGGAGGACGGACACCCCGTGCAGCGCGTGGCCCCGCCCGGCGCCGCCGTCCTCCCGCTGCGGATCACCGACCTGTCCGACGCCCCGGGGCAGGAGGCGGGCCGGGTCCTCACCGAACGGGCCACCGCCCCCTTCGACCTGGCCCGGGGCCCCCTGGTGCGAGCGGACCTGCTGCGCACCGGCCCGACCGACCACCTCCTGGCGCTGGTGTTCCACCACATCGTCTTCGACGGCTGGTCGATCGATGTCCTCTTCCGGGAACTGCCGGAGTTCTATCGGGAGGCCCTGACCGGAGTGCCGGCACGGCTGCCGTCCCTGCCGGTCTCCTACGCCGCGTACGCGTCCCGGCAGGCCGCGCCGGACCCGGTCGCGACAGACGGACAACTCACCTACTGGAAGGGCGTGCTGGACGGCGCTCCGGCCCGGACGGCACTGTCGCCCACACGTGACGCGGCAGGACCGCCCTCGGCGGGACTGGCCTGCCCGTTCTCCGTCGGCTCCGGCGTCGCGGCACGCCTGCGGGAGCTGGCCGCGAGTGAGCGCGCCACGACCTACACGGTGCTGCTCGCCGGCTTCCTGGCGTTCGTCCACCGGGAGAGCGGGGCCCGTGACCTGGTCGTGGGCTCCCTCGTGTCGGGCCGTGGCCGGCCGGAGTCCGCCGGGATGATCGGCCTGTTCACCAACACGGTGGCCTTGCGGGTGCGCCTCACTCCGCGCATCACGTTCCGGCGGTTGCTGCGCCGGACCAGGGAGGTGGTGTACGGGGCGCTGGAGCACCAGGACGTCCCCTTCGACCGCGTTGTGCGGGAGCTCCGGCCCGCCCGCGACCGGCAGCGCACCCCGCTGTTCCAGCTGATGTTCTCCTACGGCGGCCTCTCGGTGCGCGCGCCCGAGCTCCCCGGTCTGGTCGCGGAGCCCGTGCGGGTCGACACCGGCTCGGCGAAGTTCGACGTCACCGTGATGCTCGAGGAGGACGCGGACGGCGGCTTCGCGGGCGTCCTCGAGTACGACCTGGCCCGCTACGACGAGGCGACCGCCGGCCGCCTCACCTCGGCGTTCCCCCCGCTGCTCGCCGCGCTGGCCGAGCGGCCCGAGACCGAGCTATGAGGAACTGATGAGCCCCTGCCCCGACGACCGGACCCTTACGGCGACCCATGGAGGAACTGTGACGGACAATGCGGACAAGGCGAATATGGCAGACATGGCGAGGACCCACGTCTCCGCCACCCTGACGGACCGAGAGGCCCGGCATCTGACGGGTGACGCGGAAGCGGCGGCGGAGGTGGTGCGCGGGATCTGGGCGGAGGTGCTGGAGGCGGACGCCGAGGCGATCGACGTGCACCACGGTGACTTCTTCGAACTCGGCGGATACTCGCTGCTAGCCCTTCAAGCCATAGGCAGGATCCTGGCGGAGTACGGGGTCGGCGAAGTGGAGTCGGTGGAATGGGAGGGAGAACTCCTCAACCGTCTCTTCGAGAACGCCACTCCCATGGGCCAGGCCGAGTTCCTGGCGGAGAAGGGCTACGGCAGGCCGAACGGAACCCGCTGACCGGCACGGCATCCGGCCGGGGCGTCCGGCGCCCCGGCCGAGTGCCCTTCACTGCCGCCGACGGGGGGCGCGGACGGTGCCGCCGCCGGCCGCCGGGCTGATCCGCCCGGAGGCCGGGAGCCACCGCAGCGCCGCCCGACCGTCATCACGGGCATGATCGGCGCCGACCTTCTCGTGGCAGCCAGGGTGGCCATGGCAGGGCCGTCACGCGGGCGAGTGCGGGTCGCGGGGGACGGGGACCGGTTCCGGCTCCAGGGGCGGGACTGTACGGGGCACCCGCGCCGAGTCGGCCCTCCCGACCGCCTCAGTGGCTGTGCGGTCGGAGCCAGTTCGGTCGGTGCGGGGCGGGGCCGCGCCGGTCCGGCGCACCGTCCCCCGTTCCGGCTCCGCCGTCCATGCGGCCGGCCAGTTCGTCGCGCTCGGCGGTGGCCCGCCGGGCGGTCTCCCTCTCCCCGCGGCGCTTCTTGCCGCGATGGCGCGCCAGCGCCGTTCCGGCGAGCAGCATCCACATGCCCAGGCCGAAGATCAGGGTCAGGGCGATGCCGCCGAGGAACGCCCCGAGTGTGCTGACCGTGAACGGCTGGCTGCCCAGCAGTGTCACCGTGTAGTCCGGACCGCCGGACAGGTTGTACGCGATCAGTAGTCCCGCGAAAGCGGCGGCGCCCGCCATGAGCAGGAGTCCCAGCACCAGCATGGTTCTCACCTCGTCACATGAGGGATGGGCTCCCGCACCGGGTTACCAGGAGAAAAACGGCAAAACGTGCGGATCGCCCACCGATGTGCCGAGCCCGGCGCCGCGACCGGACCCGCCGGCGCCCGGTCCTGCCCGGGCTCCGGCGGGTCGGTCCTACGGGTCGGTCCTGCGGGTGTCAGGCGCCGATGCCGTAGAGGACGAACTCCTCCCAGGAGCCTGTGGGCTCGGCGGAGCGGGCGCGCAGCGCGTACTGGAGCGAACCGGTGTAGCCGTTCTCCATGGTGACGAACAGTCCGTTCAGTGTGGACTGGAGGGCCCAGCGGTCCAGGGTCTCGTTGTAGTACACGATGAACCGCTCCCAGCCGCCGACGCTCGTGGAGCGGGCCCGCAGCACGTTCTGCGCGCTGCCGGTGTAGTTCTTCTCCACCGCCACGTAGCGGTCGTTCGCCAGGGACTTCAGGGCGTAGGTCTCGGTGGCCTCGTCCCACTCGAAGGAGAAGCCCTCCCAGGAGCCGCCGAACTCGGCCGAACGGGCGCGCAGCACACCGGTGTTCGGGGCGGCGTAGTTCGCCTCGGTGGCCACGAACCGGCCGTTGCGGACGGACTGCATCGCCAGCAGCTCGGGCTCCGCGGCCGCTTCCGCGGCGAGTTCCCCGGCGAGGGGGGCCTTCCGGGCGGCCGTCTCCTCGGTGATCCGAGCCAGACCGGCGGCGTCCACCACCTCCCAGCCGGCGGGCGCGGCGACCGGCCGGTCGGCTTCCGGGGCCGCCCCGGCCGCGGGAGCGACCAGTGCGGAGGTCGCCAGCACGGCGCTCAGGGACAGCAGGACGGAGGTCATGCGTCTCACAGTATTTCCTCAGCTTTCCTCAAACGGATACCGGGGCGGCGGGCAAAAGGCCCGCGACGGATTCACGGTTGCCTTCGCGGGGCTTTCGCGGCAGGAACGGAAAAGGCCGCTGCACACGAAATGAATTGAGCCCCCGGCGACGAGATCCCCCGAATTTCTCCGCACCCCCCGAAACTGCTTCGGCCCCCCTCCCCGGGCGCCTGGGCAGCCGCTGCGCCGATTCGGCGAAGCGCTCTCAGCATAGTGATGCCGACGTGTGTTTCGGAACGATTCTGTCGGTTGTTCGGTGAAGAGCGTACGGAACAGACCTAAATTCCGAATCGCGCAGGTCCTCGTTAATGCAGGGGCAAGGCGCCGTTTTCCGACCGGACACTCACCGCCCGAATCCGCCGGAGTGGGAGCGGGTGACCCGCCACCGAAGCGCCACCGACGCCGGCCCCGCACCACTGCGCGGTGGACGGCCGGTTCGTAGCATGAGGTCATGACCGGCCCCGTCCCCGACGTGATGCGGGCGGCGTACATCGACTCCGTCGGCCCCCCGGACCACATCCGTCACGGAGAGCTTCCCGTGCCGCCCACGGGGCCCACGGACGTGCTCGTGCGTGTCGAGTCCGTGGCGGTGAACCCCGTGGACACGTTCGTGCGCTCCGGCGCGTACGCCACGCCGCTGCCGTTCCCCTTCGTCGTCGGCCGGGACCTGGTGGGCGAGGTCGCCCTGGCGGGACCCGGCGCCGGGGGCTTCGTGCCCGGGCAGCGGGTGTGGTGCGACAGCCTGGGGCACGAGGGACGCCAAGGAGCCTGCGCCCAGTACGCGACGGTCTCCGCCGAACGGCTCTACGCGGCGCCGTCCGACCTCGCCGGGGAGGACCTCGTGGCCGCGGCGCACCCGGCGGCGTCGGCCCATCTCGCCCTGTTCCGGCACGGTCGGCTGAGGGCGGGGGAGACCGTCTACGTCGGCGGCGGCGCCGGGAACGTGGGGAGCGCCGCCGTGGCGCTGGCGGCCCGGGCCGGGGCCCGCGTGGTCGCCACCGCGCGCGCCGAGGACGCCGAGGCGGTGCTGGGCCTCGGCGCCGCCGAGATCCTCGACCACCGGTCGCCCGACCTGGCCGAGAAGGTGCGCCGCGCCGCTCCGGACGGGTACGACGTGCACCTGGACACGTCCGGGCGCGGGGTGCTCGCCGACGCCGTGGACGTGCTGGCCCGAGGCGGACGCCTGGTCGCGATGGTCGGACTGGGCCGGGGCGCCGCCGCGCTGCCGCTGGGCCGGCTCTACACCAAGGACGCCGCCATCGCGGGCTTCGCCATCAGCAACGCCACGACGGCGGACCTCGCCGACGCGGCGCAGGGCGTCGTGGGCCTCCTGCGGGACACGCCGTGGCGTCCGCGCATCAGCAATCGACTGCCGCTGGCGATGACGGCGGAGGCCCACCGCAGGCTGGAGGCGGGCGAGGTCCGGGGCCGCCTGCTCCTCACCCCCTCCTGATCGTCCTGCGGGGGGCGATCCCGGTCCGTTCCGGCGGGGAGCCCGGCACGGGGGACGCGGACCGCGCGCCTCACGCTTCTTCCGCGCTCCCCGCCCCCCGAGTGCGCGGTGGGCTTGCAGTGGTGCTCGTCGATCCGCTCGTAGGGGCTGTCCGGGGTCGCTGCGCTGGTGTGCAACGGGCTGCTCCTGGAACGGCGACGGTGGCGAGGCGTCCCCCGGACGGCGGGGCCCGGGCCGCGCCCAGGACGGATCCGCGGCGGACGGCCGGATCGACGCCCCCGAACCGGGGACCCGGACCTTCGCCCGGCCGTCGCACGGCGGTCGGCGGTCCGCGGCCGAGTGGTGGAACCCCGGCACCGGGTCCACGCTGGTGCACAGCCTAAGGAGCGCGCATGATGAGCAACGGGCACGGCCGGGAACCGGACGTCCTCGTGGTCGGGGGCGGTCTCGCCGGGCTGGCCTGCGCCTTCGACCTCAGCCGTGCCAACCTGCACGTGACGGTCCACGAGGCCTCCGACGAGGTCGGCGGACGGATGCGCACGGACCGCCGGGACGGCTTCCTCCTGGACCGCGGCTTCCAGGTCTTCAACACCGCCTATCCGCAGGTACGGCGCCGGCTGCCGCTGCGCAGACTCGGACTGCGGCCGTTCACCCCGGGGGTGCTGGCCCACACGCCGTCCGGCGTCGTCCGGCTCACCGACCCGACCCGCCGCCCGCGCGAGGCCGGCCGGCTGCTGCCGGGCCGGGCCCTGGGGGCCAGGGACCTGGCCGCCCTGACCGGCCTCACCGCCAGGGACGTGGTGGCCCCGGCCGCCCTGCTGAAGCGCGGCCGCGACCGCACCACCGCCGAGGCCCTGGCGCGCAGCGGACTGTCCCGCGAGGCGGTGGACCACCTGCTGCGTCCCTTCCTGGCGGGGGTGTTCCTGGAGCCGGAGCTGGAGACGTCGGCCCGCTTCTTCCACCTCGTGTGGCGCAGCACGGCCCGCGGCACGCTCTGCCTGCCGGCCCGCGGGATCGGCAGCGTGCCGCGGCTGCTGGCCGCCCGGCTCCCCGAGGGCACCGTGCGACTCGAGTCACCCGTACGGAGCCTCACCGACCGGGGCGCGGTCCTCCAGGACGGCACCGAGCTGCGGGCCGGCGCCGTGGTCGTGGCCACCGACGCGGCGACGGCGGCCCGGCTGCTGCCGGGACTCGACGTACCGCCAGGCCGGACCGTCACCACCTACTACCACGCCACCGACCGCTCACCGCTGTCGGAGCCGATCCTCGTGGTCGACAGCACGCTGGCCGTCCTGAACACCTGCGTGCTGACCGAGGTCAGCCCCACCTACGCGCCGCCGGGCACCGCCCTGGTGTCCACGTCGGTCCTGGGCGCGGACGCGCCGGGCCGGGAGGACGGCGTCCGGCGGCGGCTGGCACAGCTGTACGAGACGGACACGGCCGACTGGCGGTCGGTCGCCACGTACACCGTCGAGGGCGCGCTCCCCGTCATGCGTCCCCCGTGGCCGTTGAGCCGCACCACACGCTGGTCCGAGGGCCGCTACGTCTGCGGCGACCACCGGGCCACCGGATCGGTCCAGGGCGCGCTGGCCTCCGGCAGCCGGGCGGCGCGGGACGTCCTGGCGGACCTGTGGGCGCGACCGCATCCGACGGACGCGCTTCCCGCGAACACCGGGAGGGACGGCGTACCGCCGTGACCCGCCCTCCCGTCCCCGCGACGAGCGGCGAGCCAGGCGCCGGACACGACCGGCGAGCCCCCGCCGTCCGGATCGACCGACGTACGAAGGAGCACGACATGGCGAAGAACCGCGACAAGGGCGACCACCTGAAGAAGGGCGACGAGGTCAGCTGGAGCACCCACGGCACCACGACCGAGGGCGAGGTCGAGAAGAAGATCACCGAGCGGACCGAGGCCGCGGGCCGCACGGTGGACGCCTCCCCCGACGACCCGCAGTACGAGGTCCGCAGTGACAAGTCCGGGAAGTCCGCGGTGCACAAGCCGTCCTCGTTGAAGAAGAAGTGAGGCGGCCGTGGACGCCGAGGAGCAGAAGGAGACCTGGGACGGCTTCCAGGAGCTGGTGAACATGAAGCCGGCCGACCTGGAGAAATGGCTGGAGTCCGACCGGTCCAGGGACGTGGGACAGCACCAGGACGGGGGAGAGTCCACCGGTCACGCGTCCGGCCGCCGGATCGTGGAGATCCAGCGGACGAAGAAGGGCGACCTCACGGAGGACGACTACCGCCACATGCGCAAGGTCGTCGGCTACATCCGCCGGCACCTGGCCCAGCGCCCCTCGGGCGACGTCCAGGACACCAAGTGGCGGTACTCGCTCATGAACTGGGGCCACGACCCACTGGCCTGACGGCGCGCCCACGCGCCTCGCCCCCCTTCGAGGCCCCGCACGGCGCCAGGCCCGCACAGCACCAGCGCATCGACGGAAGGAACCTGCGGCACATGGACGAACAGGACGCGCACCAGCGCCCGGAAGGTCTCGACGACGACACGGTGGCGGCCCTCGGATCACTGTCCAAGGCCCTGGAGACGACCGAGCGTGCCCGCGGGCACCTGTTCTCCTTCCACCAGCTCACCGGCACGGCGGACCTCGAACTGGACCGCGCGGTGGAACTGCTGCGCAAGGCGGGCCACCCGGAGTGGGCGGAGCGGGTCGAGCGGGAGATCCTGGGGCGCAACGTCATCCCGGGCCACTGGACGTTCCAGATCGTGGAGGCCTACGACCGGACGTACTACCAGGCGTTCAAAAACCTGGAGCGCGAGGCGGTGGAGCGGCTCGCGGACGGTCGCGACCACCTGTTCGAGGCGGAGATGAAGGAGACCCGCCGGACCCGGGGCCACCCGGACCACACGGCTCGCCCCGACAGCCCCGGCACCCGGCGGCCGAACGCCCCCTTCGCCTGACGGCAGTGGTCTGCGGGTCCCGGCGGTGGACGCGCGGCCGCACACGACGGGCCTTCTATACGCTGATCACGTGTCGACAGCGAACCAGCGCGGACAGCACGCGCACGAACGGGGGACCCGGACCGGGCCTGAGGCGGGCGACCTGCAGGAACTCGCCGCGCGGATGCGGCGGATGAACGGCGAGATCAACCGCCTCGTGCACGGTTTCGCCGGCACCCACGGTCTGCACGCCACCGACGTGCAGGCGCTCGCGGCGATCCTGGACGCCGAGGAGCCCATGACGCCGGGCCGGCTCCGCGAGCACCTCGGGCTCACCTCGGGAGCGGTCACGGCCTGCGTGGACCGGCTGGAGCGCGCGGGGCACGTGCGCCGGGTCCGGGAGGCCGCCGACCGTCGCGTGGTCCATCTGCACTACGTGCCCGAGGCGCGCGCGGCGGCCCGGAGCTACTTCCGTCCGCTGGCCGGCGCGGCAGCCGCCGCCTGCACCCGCTTCGACGAGGGGGAGCTGGCGGTCGTGCTCCGCTTCATGGCGGCGATGAACGAGGAGCTGGGGCTCGTCCGGACGGACGAGCGCTGATTCCCGCACGCGTGGTGCATCCGGGGGAGGGGCGCGGGCAGTAGTAGGCGTGTCACGAGGACCCAAGTAATTCAATCATTGAGATTGTTTATGATCGAGTCACTTTTCCGCGCCTCTGAGCTCCAGGAGACCTGAACACCGATGTCCATCCCCTCCCGACGCGCCCGCTGGCTCGTCCCCGTCGTCCTGCTCCTGGCCTGGCTCGGCATCGGGGGTGCGCTCGGACCGTACGCGGGGAAGCTCGGCGAGGTCGCCACCAACGACCAGGCCGCCTTCCTGCCCCGCAGCGCCGAGTCCACCCGGGTGATCGACGAGCAGGAGGCCTTCCAGCAGGACGAGACCCTTCCCGTGATCGTGGTGTGGACCGCGGACGGCGGCGGCGCCGTCACCGGCCACCGGGCCGAGGCCACCCGGTCGGTGGCCGGCCTGGAGGGGGAGCCCGGCGTCGCCGGCCCCGTGACACCCGCCCTGCCGTCCGAGGACGGCGAGGCACTGCAGGCCGTCGTCCAGGTCGAGCCCGACCTCGGTGACCGCCTGCCCGACGTGCTGGAACGCATCGGCGCGGCCGCCGACCGGGTCCCGGACACCCGGGCGCAACTGGCCGGCCCGGCGGCCTCCCAGGCAGACCTCTCCGACGCGTTCTCGGGCATCGACGGACTGCTGCTCGGCGTCGCGCTGATCACGGTGCTGGTGATCCTGCTGCTCGTCTACCGCAGCGTCCTGCTGCCCCTGGTCATCATCCTGGGCGCCGTCTTCGCGCTGGGGCTGGCCTGCGCGATCGTCTACGCGCTCGCCGACCGCGGCGTCGTACGCGTCGACGGGCAGGTCCAGGGCATCCTCTCCATCCTCGTCATCGGCGCCGCCACCGACTACGCGCTGCTGGTCACCGCCCGCTTCCGCGAGGAACTGGCCCTGCACCCCGACCGCTTCGGCGCCGTGCGCGCCGCCCTGCGCGCCTCCTGGGGGGCCGTCGTCGCCAGCGCGGGAACCGTCGCCCTGGGCCTGCTCGCGCTGCTGCTCAGCGACCTGACCAACAACCGCGCGCTCGGACCCGTCGGCGCCATCGGCATCGTCTGCGCCGTGCTGAGCACCCTCACCTTCCTGCCCGCCGTCCTGGTCCTGCTCGGCCGGGCCGCCTACTGGCCGGCCAAGCCCGTCCGGGCCGGCGACCCGGAGGCCGGGCACCGCCTGTGGCACCGCATCGCCGCCCTGGTCGACCGGGCGCCCCGACGGGTGTGGGCCGTCTCGCTGGCCGCGCTGATCGCCTGCGCCGCCTTCGCGCCGGGCCTCTCGTCCAAGGGCGTCCCGCTGGACGAGATCTTCGTCAACGACACGCCCTCCGTCGCCGCCCAGCAGACCCTGGCCCGGCACTTCCCGGGCGGTTCCGGCAACCCCGCCGTCGTCATCGCGGACGCCGACCGGCTCGATCCCGTCCTCGCGGCGGCCCGCGACACCCGCGGCATCGCCTCCGCGGACGCGGTGACCGCCTCCGGCCGGCCCGGCGGCGCGGACCCCAAGGTGGTCGACGGGCGGGTGCGGATCGACGCCACGCTCCAGGCACCGGCGGACAGCGACGCCGCCAAGGACACGGTGGCCCGGCTCAGGTCCGCCGTCCACGACGTGCCCGGGGCCGACGCCCTGGTCGGCGGCTACACCGCCCAGCAGTACGACACCCAGCGCACCGCCGCACACGACCGCACGCTCATCGTGCCCGTGGTCCTCGGCATCATCCTGGTCATCCTGATCGCCCTGCTGCGCTCCCTGCTGATGCCGGTGCTGCTGGTGGCCACGGTGGCGCTGAACTTCCTCGCCACCCTGGGCGTCTCGGCTCTCGTCTTCACCCATGTGTTCGGCTTCAGCGGCACCGACGCCTCCGTGCCCCTGTACGGGTTCGTGTTCCTGGTCGCCCTCGGCGTGGACTACAACATCTTCCTGATGTCCCGGGTACGGCAGGAGGCGCTCCAGCACGGCGTGCGGGAGGGCATCCTGCGGGGCCTGACCGCCACCGGCGGAGTGATCACCTCGGCCGGTGTCGTCCTCGCCGCCACCTTCGCCGCGCTCGGGGTGATCCCGCTGGCGTTCCTCGTGCAGATCGCCTTCATCGTGGCCTTCGGCGTCCTGCTGGACACGCTGGTGGTGCGTTCGCTGCTGGTTCCGGCGCTCGCCCGCGACATCGGCGCCGTCGCGTGGTGGCCCGGCCGTCTCTCCCGGGAGGAGCCGGGCGAGCGGTCCGGCACGCCGGCCGACCGCCCCACCGACGGCGGCTGACCCGGACTCAGCCGCGTCGGGCGTCCGCCCCGGCCGGTGCGAGGGGGCGCACCGTGCCGAGGCAGCGCCGTACGGCGATCTCGATGACGACCCGCTCCGGGTTCGCCCGGGGCTGCCGGTAGCGGTCCGCGTACCGGGCCTCCGCGTCGCGGACCGACTCGGCGTCGTCCCGCACGGTGGCGACGCCCTCCAGGGTGGACCAGCGCCTGCCGTCCACCTGGCCCACGGCGACGACGGGACGCCCCGCCCGCTCGACGTTGCGGACCTTCGCGGTGCCCCGGCTCGTGATGACCCGCGCCGTACGGGTGGTGTGGTCGTACGTCACCCCGACCGGGACCAGGTGCGGGCTCCCGTCGGCGCGCGGCGTCGACAGGAAGCACACCCGGCGCTCCCGCCAGAACTCCACGAACTCCGCGTCCGCCTCGTGCAGTTCCTCGGTGTTCATCGCATCTCCTCACGTGGGGTGCCGCGGCGCCCGGAGGTGGTGGCGCCGGGGCCGGCCCGACCAGTGTGCGCGACCGGGGTGGCACCGGCGGCGCGCACCCCCCCGATGGCCGGGGGACCGGGCCGCGCAAGGGCCGGGTCAGCCACCGGCACATCTGACGGGAAAGGGCGGAAGGATCCGGCCGGCGCGTGACAGGAGGCCGCCCGGAGGGAAGCCGTGTCCCGAAGGTCCGCGCACGCCGACGGGACGGAGTACAGGCGATGGCCAGCACGACAGGGGAGACCCGAGCGGCCGCGACGGCGCCGAACAGCATCAGGCTGCCCGGCATCGTCCTCGGGGTCGGACTCGGGGGCTTCGTCGACGGCATCCTCCTCCACCAGCTCCTCCAGTGGCACCACATGCTCACCAGCACCAACCACGACCGCATCGGAGTGAAGTACTACAACCCGCACACCGTCTCCGGGCTGGAGATGAACACCGTGTGGGACGGCGTCTTCCACACGGTGTGCTGGCTCTCGGTCCTGCTGGGGCTGGCCCTCCTGTACTCCCGGGTCACCCACCACCGGCGGGCGGTGTGGGCCTCCCGGGTGCTGTGGGGCTGGATCCTCGTCGGGTGGGGCCTGTTCAACCTGGTCGAGGGCGTGCTGGACCACCACGTCCTGGGCATCCACCACGTCCACGGCGGCCCCCACCAGGCATGGTGGGACGCCGGGTTCCTGGTCCTCGGCGCCCTGCTCGTGGCCGGCGGGCATCTGCTCCAGCGCGGCGGACAGCCCTTCGACCCCGAGGCTCCGCGCCGCACGGAGGGCCGCGCCTGATGGACGACTCGCCCCTCGGCTCGTCCCTCGGCTCACCCCACGCCCCGCACGACGGCGTCCACCCCGCGCACCCCGCGCACCACGACGACCCGGGCACCGCGGGCGGCCTCCTGGAGGCGGCGCCGACCGTGCTCGTCCTCGCCCTCGTCCTGGTCGCGGCCGCCGGGTACCTGCTGGCCGTCCGCCGGGCCCGGCACCGCAACCCCGCCCGGGGCTGGAGCGCCTGGCGGACGGCGTCGTTCCTCGGCGGGCTGGCGGTGGTGGCCGTCGCCCTGCTGCCCCCGCTGGGGCCGGCCGCACACACCGACTTCCGGGGGCACATGGCCCAGCACATGCTCATCGGCATGTACGCCCCGCCGGCCCTGGTGCTGGCCGCCCCGGTCACCCTGGCGCTCCGCGCCCTGTCACCGGCCGGTGCCCGCCGGATCACCTCGCTGCTGCACAGCCGCCCCGCACGCCTGGTCGCCCACCCCGCCGCCGCGCTCGTACTGAGCACCGGCACCCTCGGCCTGCTGTACTTCACCCCGCTGTACGAGGCGGCGATGGGCCACCCCGCGGGGCACTGGCTGATGAACGCCCACTTCCTGGCCTCCGGATGCCTCTTCGCGTACGCCGTCGCCGGCCCCGACCCGGCTCCCGGTCGCCCCGGCGTACCGGCCCGGCTGGTGTACCTGGGCGTCGCTATCGCCGCCCACGCCCTCATCGCCCAGGCGATGTACGGCGGGCTCTTCGTCCACGTCCGCGCACCTGTCGACCAGGTGCGGCAGGCGGCGGAGATCATGTACTACGCGGGAGACCTCGCCGAACTCCTGCTGGCCGCGGCGCTGGTGGCCACCTGGCGGCCCGAGCGCGGGCGCCGTCGCGGGCGGCCGGTCCGCGGATCCGTGCGCGGCGGCCCCGGCTCAGGCGGCGTCGCGGTCGGCCGACCGGCGTCCGGCCGCCCCGTGTCCGGCCGACCGGCGTCCGGCTGACCGGTGCGCGGCGGCCTGCTGCCCGGCCGGCCCGGAACGCCTGGCCGCGGGGCCGCCGGCTCCGCCCCCGGGGATCAGTCGCAGATGGCGGCGCCGGGCGTGCCGGGCGGTCGAGTCCGGATCACCGAAGAGCCGGTCCTCCAGGCAGGTCATGGTGTACAGCAGCAGCCCCAGGCCGGGCAGCAGCAGGACGGCGACGACAACCACGCCGGGGCCCCCTCCGGTGGACGACTCCTCCCGGCTGCCCGGCCCGGCGCCGGTGATGGCCGGTCCCGAGTGAAGATGCCGCAACCATCAGGCAAACGCACTGAACCCACCCAAAGGCATATGAGCAGACATCATCTGACTGATCGGGGCGAATCCGGTCAGGCGCCATGCTCGCACCGTCCCTGGGTAGGCGGGGCCGACGGCAGACACGTCATCCCCGAGGAACGGAGCACCTGAGTCGATGTCGCACACCTCACCGCCCACCGGCACGACCGAGAACGCGCAGTCGGCGGCCTCGTGGTCGCACTGGTTCGGCGACCACACGGCGGCACTGGTCGGGATACCCCTGCGCATCGCGCTCATCGTCGTCATCCTGCTGGTGGTGCGCGCACTGGCCAAGCGGGCCATCACCCGGGTCGTCCAGCGGGTGCTGGAGCCTCCGGCGGGCGAGCCCGAACGCAGCCGCCCCCGGCGCTCCGGCCGCGGCGCCGCCGTACTGCACCGCGACCGGTCCCGGGCGCGGCAGCGGCGCGAACAACGGGCCCGCACGATCGGCTCGGTGCTCAGCAGCGCCGTGACCATCGTGCTGTTCATGGTCGGCGTGGCCATGGTGCTCGACCAGGTCGGCATCGCGCTCGGCCCGCTCCTGGCCAGTGCCGGGGTGGTCGGTCTGGCGATCGGCTTCGGCGCGCAGAGCCTGGTCGCCGACTACCTGTCCGGCCTGCTCATCATGATCGAGGACCAGTACGGCGTCGGTGACTCGGTCGACCTCGGCGAGGCCGTCGGAGAGGTCGAACAGGTGGGCCTGCGCCTGACCCACGTGCGCGACCTCAACGGCGGACTGTGGCACATCCGCAACGGCGAGATCATGCGGGTCCGCAACGACAGCCAGGAGTGGGCGCGCGCGGTCCTGGACGTCGCGGTGACCTACGACGCCGACCTGGACACGGTCTACCGCGTGCTGGAGGAGGCCGGCCGGACCCTGAGCGAGGACCCCGACTTCGCCGACCTCCTGCTCGAGGACGTCTCGGTGTGGGGCGTGCAGGCGCTGGACGCCGACGGGGTCACGGTGCGCGTCGCGGTGCGGACCGTGCCGCTTCAGCGGTGGGCCGTCACCCGTGAACTGCGGCGCCGCGTCAAGGACGCCCTCGACGCGGCCGGGATCGACATCCCCTTCGCGCGGGCGGTGTGGATGCGCGGTGACGCGGCGGAGGCCGACGCCTAGGCCCGCCGAGCGGACGGACCGCCCGAACCGGTCGTCGTCGCCGCGCTGGACGACGTAGCCGGCCGCGTGGCCACCGAAGCGGACCGCGGCGCGGGGTCGAGGGCCCCTGAGCGCGTTGGCCTGCCTCGTGGGCGGGCCGCCGGCCCGGTGTGCGGGTTTGCCGGACCGGCAAAGTTCTTTGTCGTCCGGGCCCCACCGGGGGCAGCCTGCACCCAGGGCGCGCGGGTCGCCGCGTGTCCGCCGAGCACCGTTCCGTCCGTCTCCGGGAGGCACCATGACCGACCCGTCCGCGCAGGCTTCCGCCACCGACTTCTGGGAGGCCCGCTACCGTGACGCCGACCGCGTCTGGAGCGGCCGTCCCAACGATCTGCTGGTCCGCGAGGCGAGCGGCCTCGCCCCCGGCACCGCGCTGGACCTCGGCTGCGGCGAGGGGGCGGACGCCGTGTGGCTGGCCGCACGCGGCTGGCGGGTCACCGGTGTGGACATCTCCGGCACCGCGTTGGAGCGCGCCGCCGGCCACGCCGCCGACGCCGGGGTGGGCGACCGGGTCGCCTGGGAACGCCACGAACTGGGCCGGTCCTTCCCCGACGGGTCCTTCGACCTGGTGAGCGCCCACTACCTGCAGTCCCCGGTGCCGCTCGACCAGCGGACCGTCCTGCGCGACGCGGCACGGGCCGTGGCCGACGGCGGCACCCTGCTGCTGGTCCTGCACGCGGGCTGGCCCTCCTGGCAGACCGAACCGCCCTTCGACGCGGTCTTCCCCACCCTGGACGGCGTCCTCGCCGAACTCGCCCTGCCGGACGGCGAGTGGACCGTCGACACCAAGGAGACCGTCCGCCGGCCGAGCGTCTCCCCCGAGGGCGTCGAGGGCCACCGCGACGACCACGTGTGGCGTCTGCGGAGGGTGTGAGCCCCCGCCCCGCGCAGCGCTGTCCCGGGCCGGTTCCCGCAGGCCGCCCCGGGTACCCAGGCCGCGGGCGTGACCGGCACCGGTGCGCCCGGACAGGAACCGGGGAGCGAGGGAGCCGCCATGGGTGAGCAGAGTCGGTCGGAGGCCGAAGGGCGGGCGGCGCGCCTGCGCCGTACCGCCGCCGAGGTGTACGGCTGGGACAGCCTCCTGCCCGAGCAACTGGAGGCCATGGAGGCGGTGCTGGGCGGCCGGGACGCCCTGGTCGTCATGCCGACCGGCTCCGGCAAGTCGGCGGTCTACCAGGTCCCCGGCGTCCTGCTGTCCGGACCGGTGGTGGTCGTCTCCCCGCTGCTCGCCCTCCAGCGGGACCAGATCGCCGGGCTGCCCGAGGGGGCCCGCGCCCCGGGTGCCGTGGCGGTGAACTCCGACCTCAGCGCGGCCCGGACCGAGGCCGCCTGGGACGCGGTGCGGCGGGGCGAGGCCCGGTTCCTGTACCTGTCGCCGGAGCAACTGGCCAAGGACGAGGTGCTGGAACGGCTGGCCGATGCCCGGCCCGCCCTCTTCGTGGTGGACGAGGCCCAGTGCGTCGCCTCCTGGGGCCACGACTTCCGCCCCGACTACCTCCGCCTCGGACAGGCCGCCCGGCGCGTGGGCCGGCCCCCGGTGCTCGCCCTCACCGCGACGGCGGCCCCGCCCGTGCGCCGGGAGATCACCGAACGGCTCGGCATGGACCGGCCCCGGGTGACGGTGACGAGCTTCGACCGCCCGAACATCCGGCTGGAGGTCCAGCGCTTCCGCGACGAGGACGACCGGCGCCGCGCGCTCGTCGAACGGGCCGCCGCCGAACCGAAACCCGGCATCGTCTACGCGGCCACCCGCAAGGACGCCGAGTACTTCGCCGAGGAGCTGTCCGCCCTCGGGCTGGCCGCCGAGGCCTACCACGCGGGACTGCGCGCGGCCGAACGCACCCGTGTCCACGACGCGTTCCTCGCCGGGGACGCCGACGTGGTCGTGGCCACCTCCGCGTTCGGGATGGGCATCGACAAGGAGGACGTACGGTTCGTGCTGCACGCCTCGCTGCCGGGCTCGCCGGACGCGTACTACCAGGAGATCGGCCGTTGCGGCCGGGACGGCGATCCGGCGCTCGCCGTACTCCACTACCGGCCCGAGGACACCGGCATGCAGACGTACTTCGCCGGCCGCACCCCCGGCCGCGGCGTGCTGTCCGAGGTCGCCGACGCCGTCCACGACCACGGAACCGACCCGGCGGACCTGGACGAACTGCGCCGGGACACCGGGATGTCGCGCAACCGCGTCACCGCCGCGGTGAACCTGCTGGAGGAGTCCGGGGCCGTCGCCACCGGCGAGGACGGCGGGGTCCGGCCGGACCCCGGCACGCCGCCCGAGGCGGCGGCCGACCTGGCCGAGGACGCGGCCGACGCCCATCGGCGGACCGACCGGACCCGCGTCGCGATGGCCCGCGCGTACGCCGAGACCACCGGCTGCAGACGCCGGTTCCTGCTCGGCTACTTCGGTGAGGAGTACGAGCCTCCGTGCGGCGCCTGCGACGTCTGCGAGGCACGGGAGGGCGGGGCTCAGGAGAAGGGGTCACAGGAGAACGGGTCTCAGGGGAACGGGCCCCGGGAGGGCGGGGCGCCGGCGACGCCCGCCGGCGCCTATCCGGTGGGTACGCGGGTGCGGCACGCCGAGTGGGGCGAGGGGACGGTGCTGAGCGAGGACGGGGACCGCATCACCGTCCTGTTCGACCGGGCCGGCTACCGCACGCTGTCCCTGGAGGCCCTGGCCGGCCGGGAGGACCTGCTCACCGTCGCACCGGAGGAGGGCGGGGGCGAGGGCTGACCCCCCCCGCATCCTGCATGTCCGTTTTGTTGAAGAAGTTATCTTCTGAGAATTTTGAGAAGAGAGGCATGCTTTGTGGCTCACCGGACACCTGTGGTGTGAAGGCCCTTCGGCTACCAGAGGGAGATGGAGAAATGACTTCCAAGGACAAGGTGCTCGAGGAACTCACCCGCACCGAGAACATCGACATCGAAGCGGCACTCGACCCCGCCGAGCCTGACGGAGTCTTCCGTGACAGCCGCGAGTGCGCCGCGCTCGCCCTCCAGTCCGGAGGAACCAGTCTGCTGCTCTCGCCGCCGACCCCGCGCCCGAAGAAGGGCTGACGGATCGACGGGAGTGACAACATGGAGCAGTCGAGCACATCAGCCCTCCTAGAGGGCACGGTGCTGGACCTCGCTTCCGACGTGGTCTCCGCTCTTCGGAGCGGAGACCACGTGCGAGCGGGGGGCATCACCTCGGCGGGAGGCGGCGCGGGTGACGGCGTGGCGCGTGCGGCGATGCGCGTGCTGGGTGCCGACACGCTGCTGCCCACCGCCCTGCTGCGCGTTCCGCCCGACCCGGGGCAACTGGCCGTGTTCAAGGACGCCGTGGCGTCCCATCCGCCGCGCGACGACGCGGCCCCCGCCGTGGTGTGGAGCCACTGGGCCATGGCCCGGGCCCTGTGCCGGATCGAACAGCCCCTGGACGACCCGCTCGCCGGCGACCCAGGCGCGGAGCCCGACGCCGGCTGGCTCGACGGAGCGAGCTGGCAGGTCCTGACCCATCAGCTCGCCGTCCTCGCGCCGCTCGCGCTGCCCGGCGAGGAGTGCGCGGTGACCCGTGCGGCCCGCGACCGGCCGGTGGACGTCGCCCGCGGCTTCGTACGGGCGGTCCGCCGCCGCGACTGGCGGCAGGCGGCCGGAGCCGGCCGCTGGCTCTCCCTGCTGGACGGGGTGCCCGACACCCTCGGCCTGGAGACCGGACTGGACTTCGTACGGCTGATGGGCGGCGGCGACCCCCGGGTGGCCCTCCAGCTCGAGGCGGCCCGGCTGATGCCCGCCGGAGTGCTCCTGTGAGCGTCCGGCGGGTGGAGGAGGCCGCCCTGGAGTGGGTGAGCGCGCACCGCGACGGGTTCGTGCTCGGAGAGGACGCGCTGGCCGCCGACGGGCAGGTGAACCGCACCTGGAAGCCGCTGGGCGAACTGGCTCAGGTCTGCGCGTCGGTGTCCGCCTGCACGGTGCCGTCGGACCCGGTCCACGCCCGCGCCTCCGAGCTGCTGGAGTTCGCCTGGCAACAGACCCGCCGCGGCGAACTGTTCCCGCTGATGCAGTCGCTGGAGCCGTTCGCCACCTACCCGCTGGAGGTGTACGCGGCCTTCGCCTCGGCGGGCCACCGGCACGCCGGTTACGAGGCGTCCGCCGCCGTGGTGGCCCGGACCCGCGGCTGGCGGCTGACCGAGCAGTACCCCACCCGTCGGCTGGGGGTCGTCGAGGCGGAGCGGCGCAGCGGTCTGCGCCCGCACGGCCCGGTGCCACAGGCCCTGAGCCGCACCTGGCTGGGCGGCCTGCCGGAACCGTGGACCTTCGAACGTGCGAGCGGCTACGCGCTGACCCACGTCGTCTTCCACCTCACCGAGTGGGGCCGCACCCCCCAGGGGATGCCACCGGACCTCGCGGACTACCTGCTGCACTGGCTGCCCCCCTGGCTCGACACCTGCCTGGAGGCCCGGATGTGGGACCTGAGCTGCGAGCTGCTGGCCGTGGCGGCGAGCCTGCCGCGGCCGCCCGGACCGGCGGTGCTGGAGGACGCCTGGCAGCGCGTCGCCGAGGCGCAGCACGCGTCCGGCGCGCTCCCCGAGGAGGGCGCGACGCAGGACGCCGCGGCAGGCGGGTCCGGGGCCGGCCACGAGGACCCCTACGCCTTCACCGACTGCTACCACTCCACCCTGATGGCCGTGTTCGCGGCTGCCCTCACCACCGCACGGCTCAGGGACGTGGACCACGCCGGACAAGGAGTGCCCAGATGACGGACACCCGCCTGATCCACCGCGTCGGAGCCGACGCCCTGGAGTGGCTCTGGGCCCACCGCGACGGCTTCCGGCTGGAGCCGGACGTGGACCCCGAGATCGGCTTCCTGGAACGCTTCAAGCCGATCGGTGAACTCGCCCTCATCTGCAAGGTGCTCTTCCGTGAGGGCGTCGCCGGGTCCCGGCAGGCGCAACTGGCCCGGCAGCTGCTCGACCACGTCTGGCGGGACACCCTGGACGGCGGCCGCATGCTGGTGCGCGGGCAGCGCATCGAGCCCTTCTCGCCCGTCCCCTTCGAGGTGTACCTGCCGTTCAAGGAACTGGGGTACAGCCAGCCCGACGTGGAGCGGGCCGCGGTGCTCAACCACCGGCTGGACAGCTGGGCACGGTTCCCGATGACGGCGACCCGGCGCCTGGGCCTGTCCGCCTTCCAGCGCCGCTTCGGCCTGGCGGCCCGGCCCCCCGAGGCCGACCTGGTGGGCACCACCTGGCTGGCCGGCACCCCCGAACCGTGGACCGTCGAGGGCCACACCGCCTACGACATCACCCACACCGTCTTCCACCTCACCGACTGGGGCGAGCACCCCGAGGGCCTGCCCGGCCCCGTCGCCGACTACCTCGCCACCTGGCTCCCGGTGTGGATCGACGACTGGCTGGACCTGGAACGCTGGGACCTGCTCGGGGAACTCCTCGTCGTCGACGCCTGCCTGCCCCGGCCCACCCTCGACGAACCCGCCTGGCAGGGCTTCGCCGCGGCCCAGCAGCCCGACGGCGCCATGCCCGCCGTGCGGACGATGCCCGAGGGCGACCGCGACAGCGTGTTCGACATGATCTACCATCCGACGCTGGTCGCCGCCTTCGCCTCGGTGCTGGCCACCTCCCGCGCCCTGTCCGAGCTGGCGCACACCGCCTCATGACGGGCCGTGCCGCACCCTGGCCCGGCGACCCCGCCGACGAGGACGTCCCGGCACCGCCCCCGCGCCCGGACCTCCCGGGGCCCGGCGACGAGCGGGCGCTGCGCGAGCGGCTGGCCGAGGCCGTCGACGCCGCCGACGCACCCGACGTCGTCTTCGCCGTCTCCCGGCACGGCCGGCGCACCCTGCACAGCGGGGGCACCGCCCCGCCGCCCGCCGTCCCGCGCGAGGACCTGCGCTACGAGATCGGCTCGGCCTCCAAGACGTTCACCGGACTGCTGCTGGCCCGGCTGATCCGAGGCGGCGCGCTCACCGGCGGCGAAGCGGCGGCCGTCTGCCTCGACGCGACCCGGCCGCCCGGCCCGGACCCGGTCACGCTCGCCCACCTCGTCACCCACACCTCGGGACTGCCCGCGCTGCCCCCCGGCTTCGTCCGCCGTGCCCTCCCCGAGTGGCGCACCAACCCCTACGCCCGCTACCCGGCCGAGCGGTTGACCGCCGCGTTCCTCGACCACCGCCCGAGGCACCGCCCCGGCGCCCGCTGGCACTACTCCAACTACGGTGTCTCCGTCCTCGGCCACGCCGTCGCCGCGGCCACCGGCACGGCGTGGGAGGACCTGCTCACCGCGCACGTCCTGCGCCCGCTCGGACTGAGCGGCACGGCCCTGCACGCCGAGGGTCCCGGGACCGACGCCACCGGGCACCGCAAGGACGGCCGCACGCCCGTGCCCGCGCTGGACGCCGGCGGCTTCCAGGCGGCCGGCGCCGTCCGCTCCACCCCTCGCGACCTGCTCGCCTTCCTCGAGGCCCACCTCGATCCGGCGGGTTCACCGTTGGCGGGCGCGCTGCGGGCCGTACGCGTGCCGGTGCTCAGGCGCGGGCTCGGGCACCGGCACGTGCACACCGTGGCCTGGTTCCGGCACCCCGCCGACGGCGGACCGATGTACTTCCACAGCGGAGCCACCCTGGGCCAGCAGGCGTTCCTGGGCTTCCGGCCCGACACCGGCACGGCCCTGGCCGCACTGTGCAGCCGGCGGTTCCGCGCCCGCGACCCGTTCATCGCCACCGCGTACGCGTTCCTCATGGACGGGTGACGGGGCCACCGGGAACGGCGGGCGCGGGGCCGCCGCGTCCAGCGCCGGCCGCCGCCCGGCGGTTCACCGTCGGTCAGACACGCTGCCACAGGGCCGGCGTGCTCTCGGGCGACCAGACGCCCTGCGCCTGGTGGTTCTGCAGGCAGCGGTACCGCACGCCCGAGTGGGACACCGTGGTCCCGGTCTCGTAGACCCGGCCCGCGGCCCACGCGTCGGCCGCCGCGTTGTCCTGCGGCGCGGGCGTCCCCGCCTCGGCGGAGGTGGTCTTCAGGGTCAGACCGAAGTCGCTGAGCAGCGGGTTGATCGGCTGGTAGAACGTGGTCCCGCCGTTCGTGCAGTCACCGGAGCCGCCGGACGTGGTGCCCTGCGCCTGGGCGCCCGCGACGAACGGGCCGCCCGAGTCGCCGGGTTCCGCGCACACCGTCGTCTCGGTCAGCCCGTCGACGGTGCCCTCCGCGTAGTTGACGCTCGTGTCGTGCTGCTGGACCGTGCCGCAGTGCCACCCGGTGGTGGAACCCGAACGGCACACCGACGCGCCCACCAGCGCCTCCACCGAGCCGGCGATCTGCACCTTCTGGCCGTCCTGCGCCTTGACGTCCGGCGTGGCCGTCCAGTCCGCGCCGACGCCCACCCAGGCCATGTCCTTGCCCGGGAACGTCGACGCCTGGAAGGTGCCCTGGGCCGCCTCGTTGAAGCCGGTGGTCGTCGCGCCCGGCTTGCCGCAGTGCCCCGCCGTGGCGAAGCCCTGCTGCTGGTCCTTGGTCACGGAGAACCCGATGGAGCAGCGGGCCTGTCCGTCGATGTAGTAGGCGTCGCCGCCGACGAGGTCCTCCAGCACCCGGGGCCGGTTGGCCGAGACCCGGACACCGATGTCCTGGCTCCCGACTCCGGCGGCCTCGGCGAAGGCCGCCGCGGCCCGCTCGCTGGTGGCCTGGACCGTGACCCGGTTGGCCTTCACGTCGACGTACCAGACCGGCGTCTCGGGGGACTGCGAACCGGCCGCGGCGGCGTCGTCCAGCCGCTGCTTGACCGTCCGCAGCTCACCGAGCCCCCTGGCGACGACGGCGGCCTTGGCGCCCTGCGCCTCGATGGCGGCGGTGTCTGCGGCGTCGGTGGTGGCGACCGTCAGCTCGGCGGAGGTCGCGCCGCTCACCCAGGCGCCGGCGAAGCGGTCGCCCAGCGTGTTGCGCAGCATGCCCGCGCGGGTGCCCGCCTCGGCCTCGTTGACCAGCCGGGCCGACGCCTGGCCCGGCGTCAGTTCCAGGTCCCGCTCCATCGCGTGCAGCACCTGCGCCGACGGCCGGTCGGCGCCGAGGGTCGGCGCGGCGGAGGGCCGCGGCCCCGGGGCGGGTGGCGGCGCGGCCGAGGCGACCGAGGGAAGTGCCGTCAGGACCAGGGTGCCGAGCGCGGTCAGGGCGGCGCGGCGGCTGCGCGCGGCATGTCCGGCGACCATGCGATGTGCCTCCTTCAGGGGCTGTGCGAGACAGCGGGATCGGTGGGGGACCGTCGGTCGGGGTGCGACTGCGGCGACGTCTCAGTCCTTGCCGCGCGGACGCGCCGGGATGTCGGACCCGGCCCTCTTTCGCGCTATGGGGGACGCGGTGGGTGCCATGTGCAGTACGCGGGCGCCCGCCGGGCCGCGCTCAGGCCGGCTTCAGGCCGGGCGCGCCCGCCTCGGTGACGAAGGACGCGGTCGTGGCGACGGGGGCACCGGGCGTGCTGATGGCGGAGACGGTCCTGAAGTCGAGGCGGGTCGACAGCCGCCCGAGTTCGGCCCGGACGTAGCCGCGCCTGGCGTCGTAGTGCTTCATGTGCGGGTTGGCCTGCATGTACAGGTCCCAGTTCGCGGGCTTCTCGACGCCGTCCCGGCCACTGGCCACGGAGGTGCAGGTGACCTCGGTGCCGACGGTGGCGGAGGCCGGGTCGTCGAAGTCCTCCTTGACGTCGAGGGCGTAGCCCACGTGCACGTCGCCGGTGAGGATCAGCCAGTTCTCGACCCCCGCCGCCTTCGCCCCGGCGACGACCCGGGCGCGGGACGCGCGGTAGCCGTCCCAGGCGTCCATGGACAGCGCGGCGTCGGCGGTCACGTCGAACTTGCGCTGCGAGAAGCAGACCTGCTGGGGCATCACGTTCCACAGTGCCGACGAGCTCTGCCAGCCGTTGAGCAGCCACTGCTCCTGCGCGGCGCCGGTGATGGTGCGCGCCGGGTCGTCCGACTCGGGGCCGGGCGCGTGCGGCCGGTCGTCGTAGGCCTGGTCGGAGCGGTACTGGCGGGTGTCGAGGAGGTCGAACTGGGCGAGCGTGCCCCAGTGCAGCCGGCGGTACAGCTGGGCGTCCGGGCCCTGGGGCAGCTGGGCCGCGCGCAGCGGCTGGTTCTCCCAGAAGGCGCGGTAGGCGGCCGCCCGCCGCAGCAGGAACTCCTCCGGCGGGATGCCGTTCTCCGGGATGCTGCCCGCGTAGTTGTTCTCGGTCTCGTGATCGTCCCAGGTGACCACGAAGGGATGCGCGGCGTGGGCGGCCTTGAGGTCCTCGTCGCTCTTGTACAGCGAGTAGCGCAGCCGGTAGTCCGCGAGGGTCATGGTCTCGCGGTTGAACACGTCGGGCAGCACGATGTCGGTGTAGCGGCGCTCTCCGCCCGCCGAGTTGACCGCGTACTCGTAGAGGTAGTCGCCGAGGTGGAGGACGACGTCGACGTCGTCCTGGGCGACGTGCCGGTAGACCGTGTAGTAGCCGTCCTGGTAGGCCTGGCAGGCGACGGCCGCCAGCTTCATCGAGGAGGTCGCGCTGCTCTCCGCCGGAGCGGTGCGGGTGCGGCCCGTCGGACTGAGCCAGACGCCGGTGCGGAACCGGTAGTAGTACACCGTGCCCGGGGTCAGGCCCTGGACGTCGACGTGCACGCTGTGGGCGTACTCGGCGTGCGCCTCGGCGGTGCCCCGGAACAGGACGGCCGCGAAGTACTCGTCGAGGGCGACCTCCCACTCGACCGTGACCCGCTCCGTGCCCATCCCGCCGTCCTCCAGGAACGGCTCGGGCGCCAGCCGGGTCCACAGCAGCACCGAGCCCGGCAGCGGGTCGCCGGAGGCGACGCCGAGGGTGAACGGGTCGCTGGTGATCCGGGCCTTGCGCAGGGGGGCGGCGACCGCGCCGCGGGCCGGCAGGTTGGTGGAGAAGGCGAGCGCGGCGGCGGCCGCGGTGACGGTGAGGAAGCGCCGGCGGCCGATGTGGCGTGCGGCGGCGCCCATCACGGCGTCGTGCGGGGAGAAGGCGTGCTCGGCCAGTCGGCTGTGACGGCCCGTGGGCGCCATCTGGTGTCCTCTCGTACGGGGCGGGCGGTCCGTGGACGAGCGGCACGGGGAACCGGGTGGCCCCGGGCGGTCGCCCGACGCACGCCGGCCCGGGGTACTCGCCGTCGGGGCGGGCCGGTGTGGTGCGCCGTCCGTGCCGGGGTCCCGTCGCGCGGTGGCGTCGACCCGTGATGCGCGGACCCCGCACTCTAAGCAGACAAAACAGCCGAAACCGTCAGGACTTGCTGAGTGATCACACAGGAGGAGGTACGCCGGTGTGGCGCCCCGCGCCCGGGGCACCCGGGCCGTCCGGGGAAGGGGCGCACGGGACGGGTACGAGGAAGGCGGGTGGCGGAGCCGATGGCCAGGACACGGCGCTACGGCGTGGCCGCATCCGGTCGCTGGTGGGACCCGGAGGACAACCGGTGGCTGCCGGCCGGCGAGGTGCACGCCTGGGAGCAGGGCATGAACCAGACGGTGTGCGGCCTCTCGCTCCACCGTTCGCGGCTGTCCCGTTTCGCGGCGGTCGCCTGGACCGACGTGCTGCCCGAGTCGGGCGGTGCGGCCGACGAGGTCCGCCGGGTCTGCCCCCGCTGCGCCGCCGCGGCGGGCCGCCGGGGTGCGGACGCCCGCCCGGGCTGGCGGCGCGTCAACCCGCGCCCGTAGGGCCGGGGCATGGTCCTTACCGCACGGGTGTCGTGCGGGCGGGGAGCGCCTACGAGGGCAGCGGCGAGCGGCTGACGCGGATCTTGGACTGGCCGTGCGGCCGCTTCTCCCAGTCCTCCATGAAGCGGGCGTGCAGGCGGTGCCGGGCGGCCAGCGTGAGCAGGGTGTCGGTGCGGTAGTAGAAGTCCTCCCGGAGCACCTGGTGCTCGGCGCCCTCCGTACGGTCGAAGGTGAAGTCGAAGAACCCGGTGGCGGTCAGGACGCGCCCGACGTGCGCGAGGCATTCGTCGATGACGCTCGGCGGCGAGTGCGAGAAGACGCTGTGCGCGTGGACGACGTCGAAGTGGTCCCCGGGCAGGAACTCCAGCCGGAGGTCCCGGGTGAGCGTCAGGTGGGGCAGCTTCGCCTGGAGGCCCCGTTCGGTCACGGTGTCCTTCGCCGCGATCAGGATGTCCGGCGAGATGTCGATGCCGTAGTAGTGGCCGGCGTCCAGGTGGTCGATGAACCGCCAGCCGCCGCGCAGGTTGCCGCAGCCGATGTCGAGCATGCGGTGCTCGGGACGCAGGCCGTGCTCGACCAGGTAGTCGAACTGCATCCGCCCGAGCGCCAGCCAGCGGTCGTGGGTCCGGCTGCCCACCGCCGCCTCCGGGTCGCGGCGGGCGTCGGAGGCCATCACCGCCCGGTAGTAACCGACGTGGTCCGGTTGCCTGAGCCGCAGCCAGGCGTCCCGGCCGGCCCGCCGGAGGTACGGGCCGACGCGCTCGGGGTGGCGCAGCGCGTATCCGACCTTGTGGCGGAGCGCGGCGCGGTTGCTGCGCAGTTTCGGGGACTCGGCTGCCTCGGGCACGGGCGGATCGACCTCCGGGTGAGGGGCGGGGCGGTGAGGAGGGTGCCGGGGAGGGCCGTGCCGGCCCACTGGAACGACCAGTAGTCTCCGGCCGGACCGGCCGCGCGGAAGCGGACGACATGGCCGCGCCGGGCCGTGCACCCCTTCGGCTCGCGGCCGGACGGGTGGGGGCCGGTTCCGGACGTCTTCGCGGTGGCCGGACGCCGCGATCACGCCACGTGGACTTTCCGTCCAGGGCTTGGACGTATAGTCTCGCCCCTGGTGGGGGTTCGGACTGGGAGGCACCTCGTGAACGAACCGGCGCGGGACGCCGAGCGGAACACCGGACGGAACGTCGAACACGACGCCGACGGGGACGCCGAACGCATGGTGGGCGGGAGCGTCGAGCGGGAGGTCGAACGGGATGCCGTACGCGGCGCCGAACAGGACGCCGTCCTCGCCGCGCTGCGCCCCGTCGTCGACGGCATCGCTGCCACGTTCGGCCCGGTCTGCGAGGTGGTCCTGCACGACTACCGGCGCCCCGAGCGGTCGGTCGTGGCCGTCGCCGGCTCCGTGACCGGGCGGTCGGTGGGCGGGGCGATGAGCGAGATCGGCATGCGGATGCTCGCCCGCGGCGACGAGGCACGGGACGAGCTGAACTACGTCACGCGGACGACCGACGGCACCCTGCTGAAGTCCTCCACGATCGCCCTGCGCGACTCCACGGGAGCCGTCTTCGGGGCCCTGTGCGTCAACCTGGACGTCACCGCCGTCGACCGCGCCCAGGCCCTGCTCGGGGCCCTCTCCGGAACCGTGGCGGCCCTGGCCGAGCCACCGGCGACCACCTTCGGCGACGACATCGACAAGGTGGTCGACGCCATCCTGGACGCCCACCCGCTGCGCCGGGACCGGAGCTGGGCGGCACTGGACCGCGACCGGCGCCTGGAGCTCTTCCGCGACCTGGACGGACGCGGCGTGTTCGCCGTGCGCCGCTCGGTCGAACAGGTCGCCGCCCGGCTCGGCATCTCCCGGGCCTCCGCCTACACCTACCTCGCCCGGGCCCGCGCCGAGGCCGGCCCGGCCGCCGACCCCGCTGGAGGACACGCGTGACGACCACGACCCCGCCGGTCACCCTCGACGACGTCCGTTCCGCCGCCGCACGCCTGGCCGGCGTCGCGCACCGCACCCCGGTGCTGCGCTCGCGCACCCTGGACGCCCTGGCCGGCGCCGAGGTCTTCCTCAAGTGCGAGAACCTCCAGCGTGTGGGCGCCTTCAAGTTCCGCGGTGCCTACAACGCGGCCTCCCGCCTCATGCCGGAGCAGCTGTCCCGGGGCATCGCCGCCTACTCCTCGGGCAACCACGCCCAGGCGGTCGCCCTGGCCGCGCGAGAGCTGGGCACGACCGCCGTCATCGTCATGCCCGAGGACGCGCCGCCCTCCAAGCGTGCGGCCACCGCCGGCTACGGCGCCGAGATCGTCACCTACGACCGCTACACCGGCGACCGCGTCGCCGTCGCCGAGGTCCTGGCCGCCGAACGGGGGCTGAGCCTGATCCCGCCCTACGAACACCCGCACGTCATCGCCGGACAGGGCACCGCCGCCCTCGAACTCGTCGAGGAGACGGGGGAGCTGGACGCGCTGATCGCACCGGTCGGCGGCGGCGGGCTGATCGCCGGGAGCGCGACCGCCGTGAAGGGCCTGCACGCCGGGACCCGGGTGATCGGCGTCGAACCGGAGGCCGGTGACGACACCAGGCGTTCCCTCGAAGCCGGTCGGCGCGTCACGGTCCCGGTCCCGCGCACCATCGCCGACGGCCAGGCCCTGCCCACGCCGGGCGAGCTGACCTTCTCCCTCAACCGCCGGCTGCTCGACGGGGTCGTGCTGGTCTCCGACGACGAGATCCGGGACGCGATGCGCTTCGCCTTCGAGCGGCTGAAGACCGTCCTCGAACCGAGCGGCGCCACCTCACTGGCAGCACTCCTCACCGGCCGCGCGGGCCCCCTGCCGCGCCGGGTCGGCGTGATCCTGTCCGGCGGCAACGTGGACGCGGGCCGGTTCGCCGAGCTCTGCGGCGGCACCCGCTGACCCCGGGCGTCCCCCGGATGGCGGCGCCGAGTTGACAGGCGGACGATGGGGTGGTGGGGCCAGCGAAAGGAGGAGCGTCATGTTCGAGGCAAAGACGCTCGACAAGCCGGACGAGCGACGCGATTTCCCCCGCGGGCACATCGAGGCCGTGCACATGGAGGGACTCGACTTCGCCGTCGCCACCTTCGAACCGGGCTGGCGCTGGTCGGAGTCCGTGGCGCCCATCGCGGGCACCGACAGCTGCATGATCCACCACAACTGCTACGTGTCCGAGGGTCGCATGTGCGTCCGCATGGACGACGGCGAGGAGAGCGAGGTAGGGCCCGGGGACGTCTTCGTCTGCTCGCCCGGCCACGACGCCTGGGTCGTCGGCGACGACCAGTGCGTGGTGTACGACTTCGCGGGCGCCATGGCGAAGGAGTACGCCAAGGCGGACTAGGCGACTTCGGTCGGATCAGGTCTGCGCGTGTGCGGGGCGCGGGTCAGTACGCCCCGCGCACGATGTCGGTCATCCTCACGGTCACCTTCGTGTCCGACGAGGCGGTTTCGACCATCGTGGGCGAGAAGGACATGCTCTCCGGGTACAGCTCGGCGGTCGCTGTGATCGGGCCGGACTTGTCGCCTCGAATCTCGTAGGTGACGTCGTACGACGCGACGGGGTCGGTGTCCTCGGCACCGATGTACGCGAAGTCCGGCTCGACGATCACAGTGCAGCCTGCGTTTCCGGAACACTGCCGCTTCGTGGTGTGCAGCGTGATGAGGAAATCGTCGACGGTGGGCTCGGCGTAGACCGTTCTTCTCGGGGTCGACTCTTGCGCTTCGGGGGTGGCGGGAGCCTCGGCCGGGGCGCTCGACCTGGCGGTCGTGGCCTGCGCACCGTCGTCGCGTGGAAGGTGCGTGATGATGGCACCGGTGCCGATGATCGCGGCGATGGTGGTGACCGTTGCTCCGATGACGAGCGCCTTCGGGCGGGGCTTTCCAGGAGCCTGCGCCGACGACGGCGAGTCGGGCAGGGGCGGCGGCGTGGGGTGGCTCATGGGGCTCCTGAAGATCATGGTGTGAGGTGCATGATGCACGCACATGGAGACGCCGTGAAGATCACGTCGCTGATCCGTGACCTCGGACAGAGGATCTGAGAACCGGACGACGGGCCGGGCGTCGGCCCGGATCGCGGACGAGGGGGGCGACCAGCGCGGTGGCCGCCCCCCCCGTCCGCGATCCGGACCGCCCCCTTCACGCGGTTGACACCACCGCCGCGACCGCCGGTGTGCGCAGCGTCCGCCGGGCCGTCCCCAGGCTGGTCCCCAGGGTCACCGCGGCCGTCACCGCCACCATCGCGAGCCAGACGCCGGGGAACCGGTCCGGCAGCACCGCGTCGGTCCGTACCACCGTGAAGGGCACCACCCCGGCCAGCGCGGCGACCGTCCCGAAGAACACGCCGGTCAGCGTCAGGATCGCGCCCTCGGCGCCGACCACGCCCAGCACCTGCCCCGGAGTGGCCCCCGCCAGCCGCTGCTGGCCGAACTCACGGGAACGGTAGGTCGTCGCCGCGTACAGCGAGTTGACCAGCATCACGCAGACGAAGACCGCGACGATGCCGACCACCGTGAGGTTGAGCGTCTCCAGGTTCTTGGCGTCGACGGACTTGACCAGGCCGGACGCCCGCACCGCGTCGCTCTCCACCGCCTGCATGGTGATCGTCGCCGTCGAGACCGCCGTGAACATGATCAGCGACACCAGGATGCCGGCGAGGTGATCGGCCCGCTCGCGCAGGTTGCGCACGGCCAGCCAGCCGCTCGCCCCGTTCAGCGGAAGCCGGACGAGCACGCCTTTCAGCAGCCGAGGCGACAGCAGCGCGAAGCCCACCGACAGCAGGATCGCCCCGTAGGCCGGCGGTGCCATCAGTGCCTCGTCCGTCGCGGAGAACAGGAGGGTGGAGCCCGCCCCCGCGGCACCGGTGACCAGCGCGCCGTAGGCCAGGAACCGCTTGGCCCCGGCCCGCTCGCGGCCGCCCCGCGTCACCCGCCGCACCGCCAGGAAGGCGGCGCCCGCCGACGCGAGCAGGGTGACACCCACGCCGCTGGACAGCGCGAGGGGGCCGAAGGAGTACTCGACCGACCGCGCCACCTGGCCGCCGTCCTGGAACATCCCCAGCAGGGCCCGCCCGCCGAGCACCGCCGGGCCGGTCGCCGCCGCGGTGCCCACCAGGGCCACCGCCACCGCCTCACCCACGACCAGCCGCTTGATCTGCGCCGGGGTCGCCCCCGAGCAGCGCAGCAGATCCAGTTCGGCGGCGCGCTGACGCACGTTGACGGTGAGCGTCGAGGCGACCGCGAAGAAGACCAGCAGGGTCCCGTAGCCGCCCACGACCCCCGCCGCCGTGCCCAGCGTGTCCGCGCTGACCGGGTCCACGCCGTCCTGACCGGCGGTGTCGTGCATCGAGTGGAACGTCATGATGATCACCGCGCCCAGGAAGGCGGACAGCAGCGTCGCGAGGAACCGTCCGGGGCGTCGCCGGATCGACCGCAGGGCCAGCACGAACATCGGTCACACCCCCGACGGCACGTCGTCGCCGAGGTGTGCGAGCCGTTCCGCGACCGCCTCGGGGGTCGGGGCGTCCATCCGCCCCGCCAGCCGTCCGTCGGCGAGGAAGAGGACCGAGTCGGCGTACGAGGCGGCGACCGGGTCGTGCGTCACCATCACCACCGTCCGGCCGTGCACCCGCACCGCCTGCTGGAGCAGCAGCATCACCTGCCGTGCGCTGCGCGTGTCCAGCGCGCCGGTGGGTTCGTCCGCGAAGACCACGCGGGGCTCGGTGACCAGCGCGCGGGCGATCGCCACCCGCTGCCGCTGACCTCCGGAGAGCTGGTCGGGCCGGTGGCCGAGCCGGTCACCGAGACCGACGGTGGTCAGGATCTCCCGGGTCCGCCTCCGGTCCACCCGCCGGCCGGCGAGTCTGAGCGGCAGCACCGTGTTCTGCGCGACCGTCAGCGTCTCCAGCAGGTTGTACTGCTGGAACACGAAGCCGACCCGGCCGCGCCGGAACCGGGTCAGTTCCGCCTCGCTGCCCCCCGTCAGTTCCGTGCCGTCCACGCACACGATGCCGCCGTCCGGCCGGTCGAGCCCGGCCGCGCACTGCAGCAGCGTGGACTTGCCCGAGCCCGACGGTCCCATGACCGCGGTGAACGTGCCGCGCCCCAGGGTCAGCGTCACCCCGTCCAGCGCGGTCACGGCGTTCGCGGCGGTGCCGTAGGTCCTGGTGACCTTGACCAGGCGCAGCGCCTCCGGGGAGGCGGGGCCCGGGTCGTCGCCTCGTGCGCCGGTGCGGAACATCGTCATCACCCTCCGTGTGGCACGCCCTGTGCGGTGCCTCGTGGAAGACGCTACGGAGAGTGGGACCGGACCACACTGGGTGCAGAGCCCGTATCGGGGGTGTACTCAGCGACACCCCGGCAGGCCGCTACGAACCGCTCAGCAGCACCACCTCAAGGGTGCGCGGGCCGTGCACCCCCTCGACGCGGTCCAGCTCGATGTCGCTGGTGGCGGACGGCCCGGAGATCCACGTCAACGGCCGCTTCGGGTCGATGCGTTCCAGGGCCTCGGGCACCGACGACACGACCTGGTCGGGCACCCGCACGACGCAGATGTGGTGGTCGGGGATCAGGGTGATGCGCCGCCGCCCCTGGTCGGGGGAGCCGTCCAGGACGATCGTGCCGGTCTCGGCGACGGCGACGGCGCAGCCGGTCACGACGCTCTCCACGCGGTCCAGCTCCTGCGGTGTGCTCACCGCCCGGTCGTGCACGCGCGTCGGATCGGCGGCCGACATCCACTCGGGCGGCAGGCCCGGCGGCACCAGTACGTACCGGGGTCCACGCTGGGCGAGCAGCCGCATGAGGAGCAGCGGCAGTTCCTCCTCGTCCGTGCGGTGCACGACCGCCCGGTAGTCCGCCAGGTTCTCGGCGAGCAGGTCCACCGTCTCCCGGACGGACCGCTGCCCGTGCTCGCGCAGACAGTCCCGGGCGACGGCCTCCTCGTAGGGCCTCGCGTCGTCCGGCACATCCGCCAGCGCCCGCCGCACCCGGCCCAGGACGCGTTCCCTACTGCTCACTTCGCCCCGCCCTTTCCACCGTGCGTGCGCTGCCACCAGTCCCGGAACGGCTCCGCGGGCACCGTCGGCAGGTCCCGGCTGCCGCTCCACGCCCGGCCGGGGCCGGGCAGCGTGCGCGGATGCAGCCGACGGGTGCGCGAGGCCAGCCGCTGCCCGGTCCGCAGCGCGCCCGGGTGCGTGAACGCCCACCGCGCCGCCCGCATCGCCGCCCGCTCGGCGGCGTGTCCCTTGGCGGGCTTCAGCACGACCCGGTTGCCGCCCCGGACGGCCGGGCCGCCCTGCACCACCCGCTCCCGGAGGTGGACGAGGACCTCGGGGATGTCGATGGCGACGGGGCAGACCTCGTAGCAGGCGCCGCACAGGGAGGAGGCGTAGGGCAGGGAGG
>NZ_JBVJCB010000008.1:0-648 GCF_055589025.1 Streptomyces sp. NPDC041968
GTTGATAGGCCGGATCTGGAAGCACCGCAAGGTGTGGAGGTGACCGGTACTAATAGGCCGAGGGCTTGTCCTCAGTTGCTCGCGTCCACTGTGTTAGTTCTGAGGCAACGAACAGTTGCCGGCTTTCGAGCTGAACAGACAATTAAAGAGTGTGCTTGTTCGCTCGAAACCATTAGGGTTTCGGTGGTCATAGCGTAGGGGAAACGCCCGGTTACATTCCGAACCCGGAAGCTAAGCCTTACAGCGCCGATGGTACTGCAGGGGGGACCCTGTGGGAGAGTAGGACGCCGCCGAACAATCTTTGGAAAGGACCCTTGGTCCCCAGCGTTCAGCTGGGGACCAAGGGTCCTTTCGTTTTTCCAGGGCGCACCGGGTACCCGGCTGCGCGAGAATGACTTGCAGTACCGAAGACAGGAGTCACCGATGTCCCCCAACTCTCCCGACGACCGACCGGAGCGCGACCAGCGGCGACGGGACAGTGGCGACCGCGGTGACCGGAGCGGTCAGCGCGGAGACCGTGGTGGTTTCCGTCGCGACAACGACCGCGACCGTGGCGGGTTCCGCCGTGATGACCGCGGTGGCCAGCGTGACGGCTTCCGCCGGGACGACCGTCGTGATGACAACCGTGGTGGAGGCTACGGGCGTCGT
>NZ_JBVJCB010000008.1:745-225168 GCF_055589025.1 Streptomyces sp. NPDC041968
CGTGACGATCGGGACCGTGGGCCGCGTCGCGATGACCGTGCCGGCGACCGTCCCCCCTTCCGTCGCGATGACCGGCGGGATGACCGCCGTGACGATCGCGGTGGCGGCCGTCCCCCGTTCCGTCGTGACGACCGCCGGGACGACCGGGGAGATCGCCCCGCCTCCCGTCGTGACGACCGGCGGGATGACCGCCGTGACGACCGTGGTGGTGACCGTCCCCCGTTCCGTCGTGACGACCGCCGGGACGACCGGGGCGGTTTCGGCCGGCGCGATGAGCGGGGTGGTGACGACCGTGGCGGGCAGCGGGGCGGTTTCCGTCGCGACGATCGCCGGGACGACCGTCGTGATGACAACCGTGGTGGAGGCTACGGGCGTCGTGACGATCGGGACCGTGGGCCGCGTCGCGATGACCGTGCCGGCGACCGTCCCCCCTTCCGTCGCGATGACCGGCGGGATGACCGCCGTGACGACCGTGGTGGTGACCGTCCCCCGTACCGTCGTGACGACCGGGGGGACCGCCCCGCCTTCCGTCGTGACGACCGGCGGGATGACCGCCGTGACGACCGTGGTGGTGACCGTCCCCCGTTCCGTCGTGACGACCGGGGGGACCGCCCCGCCTTCCGTCGTGACGACCGGCGGGATGACCGCCGTGACGACCGTGGTGGTGACCGTCCCCCGTACCGTCGTGACGACCGCGGCGACCAGGGCGGGCGTCCTTCGTTCCGTCGTGACGACCGGCGTGATGATCGGGGTGGTGACCGTCCCCCCTTCCGGCGCGACGACCGGGGTGAGCGTCGTGGTGACGACCGTGGGGACCGGGGCGGTTTCCGGCGGGACGACCGCGGTGACCGCGGTGATCGTGGTGGCTTCCGGCGTGACGACAACCGTGGTGACCGCGGTGGCTTCGGTCGTCGTGACGACCGGGGTGGCGACCGTGGTGGGTTCCGCGGCCGGGACGACCGCCGGGACGACCGCGGTGGGCGGCCCGGTGGATTCCGCGGGCGCGACGACCGGCAGGGTGGCGGTGGCCGCTTCCGCGACGAGCGCGACCGTGACCGGGAGCCGATCAAGCGCCTGCCGATCCCCGAGGAGGTCACGGGTTACGAGATCGACCAGGACGTGCGGCAGGAGCTGCAGAGTCTTCCCAAGACGCTCGCCGAGGACGTCGCGCGGAACCTGGTGATGGTCGCCCGGCTCCTCGACGAGGACCCGGAGGCGGCCTACGCCTACTCCAAGGTCGCCCTGCGTCTGGCGTCCCGTGTCGCCGCCGTACGCGAGGCCGGTGGCTTCGCGGCCTACGCCAACCAGAAGTACAGCGAGGCCCTGGCCGAGTTCCGGGCGGCGCGCCGGATGACCGGGTCCGTCGAGCTGTGGCCGGTCATGGCCGACTGCGAGCGCGGCCTCGGCCGCCCGGAGAAGGCGCTGGACATGGCCGGTGCGCCCGAGGTGCACAAGCTCGACAAGGCCGGTCAGGTCGAGATGCGGCTCGTCGCGGCCGGGGCCCGCCGGGACATGGGACAGTTGGACGCGGCCATCGTGACGCTGCAGAGCCCCGAGCTGGCCTCCAACTCCGTACAGCCCTGGACCGCGCGCCTGCGGTACGCCTACGCCGACGCGCTGCTGGCCGCCGGCCGGGAGCAGGAGGCGCGGGAGTGGTTCGCGAAGGCCGTGGAGTCCGACCGGGACGGCAGCACCGACGCCTCCGACCGGCTCGCCGAACTGGAGGGCGTGGAGTTCACGGACGCCCTCGACGAGGACGAGCACGAGCACGAGCACGAGGGCGGGCACGAGCGCGAGGGCGCGGACGAGCGCGAGAACGATGTGGTGAAGCCTTCCGCCGAGGACGGCGAGGAGGACTGACGTCCACCACGTGACGACGAAGGGGCGGGACCGGTGCACGGTCCCGCCCCTTCGTCATGCCGGGTCACAGATCAAGCGCACGCAGGACCAGGCCCGAGGCCGGCTTCGGGCCGAAGGACGTCGACTTGCGGGGCATGGTGACACCCTGGCGGGCCAGGTCGCGGACGACCTCCTCGCGGACCGGGTGCATCAGCACCGCCGTACCGCCGTCGCGTTCCGCCTTCTCGACCGTGGCCGCCGTGTCGTGGATGTATGAGACATGCGCCGCCGAGTCGTCGGGGACGTACCAGACGTGGGCCAGGAGCGTGGCGTGCAGGACGGTGGCGTCCAGGGTGCGCCAGGCCTCGGGGCGATCGGTGGGGACCGTGTCGGCGAGCAGATCGGGGTCCGGCCGGTCGACCAGGTGGAAGGCGCCGTCACCGGCGAGCAGGAAGGCGTTGCCCGCTTCGGCCGCCTTCGCCAGGGCGTCCATGGCCTGCGACAGGGGAGCGTTCACCCGGCGGACGCGGAAACGGCCGGCCAGGGCGGCCACGGCGTCCGCGACCGGAAGGCCGTGCAGCAGGCGGTGGATCGCGCGGACGCGGAGCGGGTAGCGGACGGTGTCGACCAGCAGGACGAGGCCGTGGTCCCAGGGGCTGGGGGAGGGGTGCTCCGCGCGGAGCGTGCGATAGGTCGCCCAGCGGTGGTGGCCGTCGGCGATCAGGGCCTGGTGACCGGCCAGCTCGGCGCGTACGCGGGCCACGTCGTCCGGGGCGGTGACCGACCACAGGCGGTGGCAGAAACCGTCCTCCGTGGTCGTCGAGAGCAGCGGAGGCCGCTCGACGGTGCCTTCCACGACGGTGGTGGTGGCCGCGGTGGCCTCGTCGCCGCGGTAGGTGAGGAGCAGGGGTTCGAGGTTCGCGCAGGTGGCGCGCATGAGGGCCGCGCGGTCGGCGACGACGTGCGGCATCACGTCCTCGTGGGGCAGGACGATCCGTTCGGAGGGGTCCGACACGCGCACCGCGCCGATGATGCCGCGTTGCAGCAGGCCCTCGCCGTCGCGCTGCTCGTAGACGTACAGGCCCGGTTCGGGGTCGGCGGTGAGGACACCCTCCGAGATCCAGCGTCGCAGGGTGCGGGCCGCCTGTTCGTTGCGCGCCTCGGGCGTGGCGGCCTGGGGCAGGATCAGGCGCACGATGTTGTGCGGGTCGGCGGACTCGAGGTGGAGCAGGCCGTCCGGGCGGACCACGACGTCGTAGGGCGGGGACGTCACGGCGGCCAGGCTGCCGACCCGGTCGGGGTCGTAGCGGAGGCCTCGGAACGGGACGAGTTCCAGGCCCCGGGGCGCCGTTGCTTCCGGGTGACCTGCTGTGTTCATCCCGGCATCGTACGTGTGTCGGTGGCATGGGGGATGATCGGGGGAAAGGCGTCGAACGAGGAGCGATGTACATGAGCCGGAGCGTCAGGACGAGGCCCGACGGCAGTGGGCGGGGCCTGAGCGAGGCGTACGACACGGCACTGCTCGACCTGGACGGCGTGGTCTACGCCGGGGGGAACGCCATCGCGCACGCCGTCGAGTCGCTCGCCTCCGCACGGTCGGGCGGCATGCACCTCGCGTACGTCACGAACAACGCGCTCCGGACCCCGGACGCGGTCGCCGAGCACCTCACCGAGCTGGGCATACCGACGGGAGCCGACGACGTCATCACCTCGGCGCAGGCGGTGGCCCGGCTGATCGCCGAGCAGGTGCCGGCGGGCGCGCGGGTGCTGGTGATCGGGGGTGAAGGGCTGCGGGTGGCGCTGCGCGAGCGCGGCCTGGAACCCGTGGAGTCGGCGGAGGACGATCCGGCGGCCGTCGTGCAGGGCTTCGGCGGCCCCGATCTCCCCTGGGGGCGGTTCGCGGAGGCCTGCTACGCCATCGCGCGCGGTGTGCCCTGGTACGCCTCCAACACCGACCTGACGATTCCGGGCGCCCGCGGCATCGCACCCGGCAACGGCGCCGCGGTGGAGGTCGTCCGGATCGCCACCGGCGCCGAGCCGCAGGTCGCGGGCAAGCCGTTGCCCCCCATGCACCGGGAGACGATCCTGCGGACCGGCGCGCAGCGGCCGTTGGTGGTCGGGGACCGGCTGGACACGGACATCGAGGGCGCGTTCAACGGGGAAGTGGACTCGCTGCTCGTCCTGACGGGTGTCACCGACGGTGCGCAACTGCTGGCGGCGCCGCCGCAGCACCGGCCGACGTACGTCGACGCCGACCTGCGCGGACTGCTGACCGGACAACCGGAGGTGGTGGAGGAGGGCGACGGGAACGCCCGCTTCCGCTGCGGCGGGTGGACGGCCACGGCCGGCGCGGAGCGGCTGGAGCTGGAGGGTGACGGAGCGGCGCTGGACGGACTGCGCGCGCTGTGCGCGGCGGCCTGGACGGCGGGCGGCGACGCGGGGTGCCGGCTGGACTCGGGGAAGGCGCTGGCACGACTGGGGTTGTGATGCGGCGTCGGGAAGCAGACAGACTGTGGTTGCCGGTTGCCGGTTGCCGGTTGCCGGTTGCCGAGATCGTGATCGATTGGCAGGGTAGGCTAACCTAACCGGGTGTTGGTCGACAGTCCCCCCGAACAGCGCGCGGAGACCGCCCCCGCGCCGCCCCCGAAGCGCCGTGTCCTGCGCGTGGTCGGTCTGCCCGTCTCGGCGGCCGTGCTGGTCCTCGTCGCGTTGACGAGTATCGCGATCGGCGCCAAGGACCTCTCCCTGGCACAGGTCTGGCACGGCCTGTTCCACGACTCCGGCACCTACGGTGACGTCGTGGTGGGCGAGCGGCTGTCGCGGACCGTGATCGGCCTGCTCGCCGGAGCCGCGCTCGGCCTCGCCGGAGCCGTGCTCCAGGCGCTCACCCGCAATCCGCTGGCCGATCCCGGCCTGCTCGGCATCAACGCGGGGGCCTCCGCCGCGGTGGTCACGGCCATCTCCTTCTTCGGCGTCACCTCCCTGACCGGGTACGTGTGGTTCGCCTTCGCCGGTGCGGCTGGGGTCGGCGCGCTGGTCTGGTTCCTGGGCGGCAGCCGGGGGGCCACGCCCGTGCGGCTCGTCCTGGCCGGCACCGCCATCAGCGCGGCGCTCTTCGGCTACCTCCAGGCCGTCATGATCATGGACGACGCGGCGCTGGGCAGGATGCGCTTCTGGACGGTCGGTTCGCTCTCCTCGGCGACCGACGGCACCATCAGGGAGGTGCTGCCGTTCTTCCTGGTCGGCACGGTCCTGGCGCTGGCGCTCTCCCGGCCGCTCAACGCCATGGAGATGGGCGACGACACCGCCAAGGCCCTCGGGGCCAACCTGAACCGCACCCGGGCGCTGTCCATGCTCGCCGCGACCGTGCTCTGCGGGGCCGCGACCGCCGCCTGCGGGCCCATCGTCTTCGTCGGCCTGATGGTCCCGCACATCGTGCGCTCCTTCACCGGCCCCGACATGCGCTGGATCCTGCCGTACGCCGCGATCCTGTCGCCCGTGCTGCTGCTGGGCGCGGACGTGCTCGGCCGGATCGTCGCCCGGCCCTCGGAACTCCAGGTGGGGATCGTCACCGCCGTGCTCGGCGGGCCGGTCTTCATCTATCTCGTACGACGGCGGAGGACGGCCCAGCTGTGAAGACCGTGAAGACCAACCGCGCGGTGCGCAGTCCGGGCGGGCTGTCGTTCCGCCTGGACGTCCGGGCGGCCGTCGTAGTCGTCCTGCTGCTGGTCGTCGCCCTCGCCGCGAGCGTCCTGCTGATCGGCACCGGCGACTTCGAGATCCCGGCCGTCGACGTACTGCGGACCCTGGTGGGCCAGGGCAACCCGGGCCAGGAGTTCATCGTCAACGAACTGCGACTGCCCCGGGTCCTGGTCGGCCTGCTGGTCGGCGCCTCGCTCGGCCTGGGCGGCGCGCTGTTCCAGGCCATCTCGCGCAACCCGCTCGGCAGCCCGGACGTGCTCGGCCTCGGGCAGGGCGCGACGGCCGGCGCCCTGACGATGATCGTCCTGTTCTCCGGGGGCTCGGCCCAGGTCACCGGCGGCGCGCTGGTGGGCGGTCTGGTGACCGGCCTCGCCATCTACCTGCTCGCCTGGAAGCAGGGCGTGCACGGTTACCGGCTGGTCCTGGTCGGTATCGGCATGTCCGCGATCGTCACCGCGGTCAACGGCTATCTGCTCACCCGGGCCGACATCGTCGACGCGTCCCGCGCGGTCGTCTGGATGACCGGCTCCCTCGACGGCCGTGACTGGGACCAGGTCTGGCCCCTGCTCGCCCTGTGCGCCGTCCTCGTGCCGCTCGTCCTCACCAACGGGCGGGCGCTGCGGATGATGGAGATGGGCGACGACGTCTCGTACGCCCTCGGGGTGCGCGTCGAGCGCGTACGGGCGCTGCTGATGGTGGCAGCCGTGCTGCTCACCGCCGCCGCCACCGCCGCCGCGGGACCGGTCAGCTTCGTCGCGCTCACCGCACCGCAGCTGGCCCGGCGCCTGACCCGTGCGCCGGGCCCCAACCTGGTGGCGTCGCTGTGCATGGGCGCCGCGCTGCTGGTCGGCGCCGACTGGGTGTCGCAGCGGGCCTTCGGCGCCGAACAGCTGCCCGTCGGCGTGATCACCGGCGTCCTCGGCGGCGTCTACCTGCTGTGGCTGCTGGTCACCGAGCGCAAGGCGGGCCGGATTTGAGTGCCGGCGCCGGTATCCGCAGCAGGCTGAACAACCAAAGGAGCAACGTGAACCGCCTGTCAGCCGAGAACGTCACCCTCGCCTACGACCAGCGCGTCATCGCGGAGAAGCTGTCGGTGGAGATACCCGACAACTCCTTCACCGTGATCGTCGGCCCGAACGCGTGCGGCAAGTCCACCCTGCTGCGGGCCCTGTCGCGGATGCTCAAGCCCAGCGAGGGCCGGGTGCTGCTGGACGGGAACGTCATCCAGTCGATGCCGGCCAAGCAGGTCGCCCGGACCCTCGGCCTGCTCCCGCAGTCGTCCATCGCGCCCGACGGCATCACCGTCGGCGACCTCGTCGGCCGGGGCCGCTACCCGCACCAGGGCATCCTGCGCCAGTGGTCCACGGAGGACGAGCGGGTCGTCCAGGAGTCGATGGCCCAGACCGGGATCTCGGAGCTGGCCGAACGCTACGTCGACGAACTCTCCGGCGGTCAGCGCCAGCGGGTGTGGATCGCCATGGCACTTGCCCAGCAGACCCCGCTGCTGCTCCTCGACGAGCCGACCACGTACCTGGACATCCAGCACCAGATCGACGTCCTCGACCTGTGCGCCGAGCTCCACGAGGAGCAGGGCCGCACGCTCGTGGCCGTCCTGCACGACCTCAACCACGCCGCCCGCTACGCCACGCACCTCATCGCCCTGCGCGGCGGGGAGATCATCGCGGAGGGCGCGCCGAAGGACATCGTCACCGCGGAACTCGTCGAGCGGGTCTTCGGACTGCGCTGCCAGGTCATCGACGACCCGGAGACGGGCACGCCCCTGGTGGTGCCGGCCGCGCGCAAGGCACGGGTGACGGCGGCGGGGCGGCCCGAGAAGGCGGTGGCTTCCAAGGCTTCCTGAGGCGGCCGCAAGGGCCTCTCCAGGTCGCCGGCGGGCTCGCGGAGGCGGTGACTGCGACTCGGCTACAGGAGCTTCCTGAGACGGAACAGGTCCCGCAGCCCCGCCTCCAGCCTCACCCGGCCCGAGCCCCAGGCCTTGGCGAAGTGCAGCTCGCCCTCGACCAGGGCCACCAGGTCGTCCCCGGTCATCGCCAGCCTGATCTCGGCCTTCTCGCGCGGCGGCCCCTCGAGGGTCTCGCGCACGTCGATCCGCCCGTCCGCCATGCGGCCCGCGAACGTGACGTCCAGGTCGGTGATGTGGCAGCTCACCGAGCGGTCCAGCTCGGCGGCCGAGCGCACGTCCCCCTCGGCGCTCCCCATGCTGTCCGCAAGCTTCTCGAGTGCGGCGCGGCACTCCTCGATCGTCGCCATCGGCACCGACCGTACCGCAGCGGCACGCGGTAGCGTCGGGGCATGAGCGACGCAGTGCCGGTGCCCGTGGCCGACGACAGCGAGGCGGACAGGACCGGGGCCCGGGACCTGCCGGGTCACGATCCCGCGGCCCCCGCCCCCCTCGACGTGCCCCGCCCGTCCACCGGAAACGCCGAGGTGGACGCCGGGCTGGCCCGGCTGGCCGACGTCGACCACCTGGCCACCGACGGACACGTCCAGGTGTACGAGGATGTACACCGGGGGCTGCGCGACGCGCTCACCGCGCTCGACGCCCGCCCGGGACCTCCGGCTCCCACCCGTCGCCCGACCAC
Source organism: Streptomyces sp. NPDC041968 (assembly GCF_055589025.1). Classification (NCBI taxonomy): domain Bacteria; kingdom Bacillati; phylum Actinomycetota; class Actinomycetes; order Kitasatosporales; family Streptomycetaceae; genus Streptomyces; species Streptomyces sp. NPDC041968. The sequence goes on from NZ_JBVJCB010000008.1 coordinate 8,890, forward strand.
CACCCCTCAACGAGGCCCTTCGGACCACGGGTCCGACTGGCCGCACGAACACAGGAGCTGAACCGAACGTGGCAGGAGTCGCACGCCGCCGTCTCGACGCGGAGCTGGTCCGCCGCAAGCTGGCGCGCTCGCGCGAGCACGCCAGCCAGCTGATCGCCGCCGGGCGGGTCACCGTCGGCAAGACCGTCGCGACCAAGCCCGCCACGCAGGTGGAGACCGCCGCCGCGATCGTGGTGACCGCCGACGACGGCGACCCCGACTACGTCTCGCGCGGCGGCCACAAGCTGGCCGGCGCCCTGTCGGCGTTCCTGCCGCAGGGGCTCGTCGTCGAGGGGCGGCGGGCGCTGGACGCCGGCGCTTCCACCGGTGGCTTCACCGACGTACTGCTGCGGGCGGGCGCGGCGCACGTCGTCGCCGTGGACGTCGGATACGGACAACTCGCCTGGAGTCTGCGGCAGGATGAACGCGTCACCGTCAAGGACCGTACGAACGTCCGGGAGTTGACGCCGGAAGCGATCGACGGGGAGCTGGTGGACCTGGTGGTGGGGGACCTGTCCTTCATCCCGCTCGGACTGGTACTGCCCGCGCTGGTGCGGTGCACGCGACCGGACGCCGACCTGGTGATGATGGTGAAGCCGCAGTTCGAGGTGGGCAAGGAGCGGCTGGGCAGCGGGGGAGTGGTACGCAGTGCGCAGCTGCGGGCCGAGGCCGTGCGGGGTGTCGCCCGCAGGGCCTGGGAACTGGGGCTCGGTGTGAAGGGGGTCACGGCCAGTCCGCTGCCCGGACCCTCCGGCAACGTCGAGTACTTTCTGTGGCTGCGGGCCGGGGCCGGCGAACTGGACCCGGCCGACGTTGACCGTGCAGTGGCGGAGGGGCCGCGTTGACACAGAACCGAGCTCGTACTGTTTTCCTGCTCGCCCACACCGGGCGGCCGGCGGCCATCCGCAGCGCGGAGCTCGTGGTCAAGGGTTTGCTGCACGCCGGCATCGGGGTGCGCGTCCTGGAGGCGGAGGCCTGTGACCTGCCGCTGCCCAGTGAGGTGGAGCTGGTCGGGGAGGCCACACCGCAGTGCCTCGACGGGTGCGAGCTGCTGATCGTGCTGGGCGGTGACGGGACGCTGCTGCGCGGCGCCGAGTTCGCCCGCGCCTCCGGGGTGCCCATGCTCGGCGTCAACCTGGGCCGGGTCGGCTTCCTCGCGGAGGCGGAGCGCGACGACCTGGACAAGGTCGTCGACCGGGTGGTGAGCCGGGCGTACGAGGTCGAGGAGCGGATGACCGTCGACGTCGTGGTGCACCGCAACGGGGACATCGTGCACACCGACTGGGCGCTGAACGAGGCCGCCGTGCAGAAGGCCGGCGCCGAGAAGCTGCTGGAAGTCGTGCTGGAGATCGACGGGCGACCGGTGACGGGCTTCGGCTGCGACGGCATCGTGCTGTCCACGCCGACCGGATCGACGGCGTACGCCTTCTCGGCCGGGGGGCCGGTGGTGTGGCCCGAGGTCGAGGCGCTGCTGATGGTGCCGATCAGCGCGCACGCGCTGTTCGCGAAGCCGCTGGTGACCTCGCCGGACTCGGTGCTCGCGGTGGAGGTGCTGCCGCACATTCCGCCGGGAGTGCTGTGGTGCGACGGGCGGCGGACGGTGGAGCTGCCGCCGGGCGCGCGGGTGGAGGTGCGGCGGGGGGCGGTGCCGGTGCGGCTGGCCCGGCTGCACCACGCGTCCTTCACCGACCGGCTGGTCGCGAAGTTCGCGCTGCCGGTGTCCGGGTGGCGCGGGGCGCCGCACTAGCGGTCTCGAAGGGGTGGTTCCCGACACCGGCGTGCGGGTGCGTCGTGGCTGGTCGCGAGGCTCCCCGCGCCCCTGAGCAGCATGCCCTCACCGGGGGGACAGAGGTGGGCCGGTCGCACTTTGCGTCGCCGACCTCGTAAGGTCGTGTCCGTGCTTGAGGAGATGCGGATACGGTCGCTCGGGGTCATCGACGACGCCGTGGTCGAGTTGTCGCCCGGGTTCACCGCTGTCACCGGTGAGACGGGTGCCGGCAAGACCATGGTGGTCACCAGCCTGGGGCTGCTGCTGGGCGGGCGCGCGGACGCGGCCCTCGTACGGATCGGCGCGAAGCACGCCGTGGTCGAGGGGCGGATCGCCGTACCCGGCGACGCGGCGGTCGCCGTCCGGGCCGAGGAGGCCGGGGCCGAGCTGGACGACGGGGCGCTGCTGATCAGCCGCACCGTGTCGGCCGAGGGGCGCTCGCGGGCGCACCTGGGCGGGCGGTCCGTGCCCGTGGGCGTGCTCGCCGAGCTGGCCGACGAACTGGTGGCCGTGCACGGGCAGACCGACCAGCAGGGGCTGCTCAAACAGACCCGCCAGCGGCAGGCACTGGACCGGTACGCCGGGGACGCGGTCACCGGGCCGCTCGCCAAGTACGCCGAGGCCTACCGGCGGCTGCGGGCCGTCGTCCGCGAGCTGGAGGAGATCACCACCCGCGCGCGCGAACGCGCCCAGGAGGCCGATCTGCTCCGCTACGGCCTCGACGAGGTCGCGGCCGTGGAGCCGCGTGCCGGTGAGGACGCCGAGCTCGCCGAGGAGGCGGAGCGCCTGGGCCACGCCGAGGCTCTCGCGTCGGCCGCCACGGCCGCGCACGCCGCGCTGGCGGGCAACCCGGAGGACCCCGAGGGTGTCGACGCGTCGACGCTGGTGGCGGGCGCGCAGCGGGCCCTGGACGCCGTACGGTCGCACGACCCGGCGCTGGCCGCGCTCGCCGAGCGGATCGGTGAGGTCGGCATCCTGTTGCGGGACGTGGCCGGCGAACTCGCCGGGTACGCCGACGACCTGGACGCCGACCCGCTGCGGCTGGCGGCGGTCGAGGAGCGGCGGGCCGCCCTCACCACGCTGACCCGCAAGTACGGCGAGGACGTCGCCGCCGTGCTGACCTGGGCCGAGCAGGGCGCCGCGCGGCTGACCGAGCTGGACGGCGACGACGAGCGGATCGGCGAGCTGACCGCCGAACGGGACGCTCTCCGCGCCGAACTGGGCGGGCTGGCGCAGGCGCTCACGGACGCGCGGACGGAGGCCGCCGAGCGGTTCGCCGCCGCGGTGACCGCGGAGCTGGCCTCGCTGGCCATGCCCCACGCGCGGGTGTCGTTCGAGATCCGGCAGACCGAGGACCCCGAGGGCGTGGAGGTGGGCGGCCGCACGGTCGCCTACGGGCCGTCGGGCGCCGACGAGGTCGAGCTGCTGCTCGCCCCGCACCCGGGAGCGCCGCCGCGGCCGATCGCCAAGGGAGCCTCCGGCGGTGAACTGTCGCGCGTGATGCTCGCCGTGGAGGTCGTCTTCGCCGGTACGGACCCGGTCCCGACGTACCTCTTCGACGAGGTCGACGCCGGTGTCGGCGGCAAGGCGGCCGTCGAGATCGGGCGGCGCCTGGCGCGGCTGGCGAAGAGCGCGCAGGTCGTGGTCGTCACCCATCTCCCGCAGGTGGCCGCGTTCGCCGACCGGCAGCTGCTGGTGGAGAAGACGAACGACGGCTCGGTGACCCGCTCCGGCGTCAAGGTGCTGGAGGGCGAGGAGCGCGTACGGGAACTGTCCCGGATGCTGGCCGGCCAGGAGGACTCGGAGACGGCCCGGGCCCACGCCGAGGAGCTGCTCGCCACGGCCAGGGGAGACGCGTAGGCCGGGCCGTCCCCGCGGTGACGCCCGGACCCACGCGCCGAGGCCGTCCTGCGGGCGGCCCGGACCGTGGTTCCGAGGCCGTCGGGCGGGGCGGTGGCCGTCGTGGCCCGTCGTCGTCAGGGGTGGCCGGAGCGAGCGGTGCGGGCGGGGGCTGCTCCCCGGCCAGGGGCGGGCTCGGCCCGCGCCGGGTTCACAGGGCCGCGGCGTCGTAGGCCAGAACGGCCTCGATCGTCTTCCCGGGCGGAGCCGGGGTGAGGGGGACGGTTGAGTGGCATTCGCTCGGCTCAGTGGTGACCTCGACTACGACAGCGCCGACGAGCTGCTGGCCGCCGCCCGTGACCGGCTCGCGCTCCAAACCGGTGCCCCGCGTGGTGCGGCTGGGCTGCGCGCGGCTCACCACCTGCGACTCCATGGGCCTGGCCACGCTCCTGATGATCGAGCGGCACGCCGGGGACATCGGAGCCGGGCTCCGGTTGGACGGCCGCCCCCACTTCCTCCGCCGCCTGCTGGAAGTCACCGGCACCATGGAGTACCTCGTGCCCGCACCGTCCGCCGAGTCACCTGCCTCCACGGAGGCGGCGGGCGTCCGCCGCGCTCAGCAGCCCGACGGCCGGGCGTGGTCCGAGCAGGGATCGTGACCCGACGGGCCGAGGCCCACACGGCCCTCGGCCCCCCCCCGCCGGCACGTTCACTCGTGTGAGTGAACTGGTCCTGTCTCGTTGCCCCGCCGGTCGCCCGCGCGCGACGGTCGTCGTTCCCGGAACACCCGTACGGCCTGGCATCCTTGACGGTGTGCCGCACAGGAGACCGCGCTGCACGCCCTCCCCGCACCATCGTTCTGTACGTTCTTCGTGACCGTCCCCCGCCGAACCAGGAGCCCCGGCCACGTGACCCCCGTGAGCAGCCACGCCCCGCACGGCCAGTCGCCGCTGCGCACCGTGCAGGTGCTGGGCGGCGGCAACGCCGGCAGCAGCGCGCATGTGCGCTCCCTGGCCGCGGGGCTCGTCGCACGGGGCGTGAAAGTGACGGTGTGCGCCCCCACCGATGCGGAACGCATCTACGACTTCACGGGCGCCGGAGCAGACCACGTGCACGTGCCGCGCAGCAGCGATCCCGTCTCCGTGGCCGCGCTGCGGACGGTCTGCGCGGACGCCGACCTGGTGCACGCGCACGGGCTGCACGCCTCCTTCCGTGCCGCGCTGGCCCTCGGCGGGCGCCGCGTCCGCACCCCGCTGGTCGTCACCTGGCACGACCGGGCCCATGCCGAGGGCGCGCGCGCCCATCTGCTGCGCGTTCTGGAACGCCGGGTGATGAAGGCCGCCGCCGTGGTGCTCGGCGCCACCTCGGAGCTGGTCGACGGGGCACGGGGGGCCGGCGCGCGGGACGCCCGGCTCGGGCCCGTCGCGCTGCCCGCCCGTCCCTGCGCGCCGGCCGAGCCCGACGACCCCGACCGGCGGCGCGCCAAGACCCGGGCCGAACTCGGCGCGATCGGGCGCCCGTTGCTCATCGCCGTCGGATCCCTGGAGGAGCACCGGGGGTACGACGTCCTGCTCGACGCGGCGCGCGCGTGGCGCCGTCTCGACCCGGTGCCGCTGGTCGTCGTCGCCGGTGAGGGTCCCGCGCGCCCGCAGTTGCAGCGGCGGATCGAGGACGAGGGGCTGCCGGTGATCCTCATCGGCAGCCGTGACGACGTCGGCGACCTGCTGGCCGCGGCCGACCTCGCGCTGCTGCCGAGCCGCCGGGAGGCCCGCTCCGTCCTCGCCCAGGAGGCGCTCCCCGCGCGGCTGCCGCTCGTGGCGAGCGACGCGGGCGGGACCCCCGAACTCGTGGGCGACGCGGCCGAGATCGTCCCGGCCGGGGACGCGGACGCGTTCTCCCGCGCCGTGGTCCGGCTGCTGGACGACCCCCGGCGGTGCGAGGAGCTGAGGGACAGGGGTGTGCGGCAGGCTGCCACCTGGCCGACCGAGGACGAGACCGTCGCGCAGGTCCTCAGCGTCTACGACGAGTTGACGCAGCCCACGCCGATGCTCTGAACGGACCCGGACCCGGACCCGGACCCGGACCCGGACCCGTTCACGGCACGTGCCGGCGGGCGCGCAGGGCCAGGCTCAACGCCAGTACGGTCTGCGGGTCGTCGAGGTCCGTGCCCAGCAACTCCCCGATGCGCGCCAGCCGGTTGTAGAGCGTCTGCCGGTTGAGGTGGAGTTCGCGTGCCGTCTCCGCCTTGCGGCCGGCGTGCGCCAGATACGTCTGGAGCGTGGGCAGCAGGGGCGGCTTGGACCGGTCGTCGTGGTCCCGGAGGGGGCCGATCGCCCGGTCCACGAAGGCCGCGAGGTCCGGATGGTCTCGCAGCCGCCACAGCAGCAGGTCGATGTCGAGGCGCCGGGCGTCGTACCAGGGCCGGTCGGTGAGCCCCTGGGCCGCGGTCGCCGTCTCCGCCGCGTGCCGCAGGCCCGCCGACGCCGCCGCCCAGCCGCCCGCCACCCCGACGACCACGACGGGGGGCTGTGCCCCCGGCCGCCGCATGCCGGCCCGTTCCACGCCCGCCCGCAGCGCCGCCGCGACCCGGTCCGCGACCGACGTCCGCTCCGACTCCGAGCGCAGGCCCACCAGGAGCGGGACCCGGCCCTCGACCGGACGTACGCCCAGCAGGACCGGCACCCCGACGGACGCCAGCTCCTCGGCCACCGCGCGCGCCAGCACCGCCCAGCCGCCACCGGAGGGGGACAGCGCGTCGCCGAGCCGCATCACCACCGGGAGCAGGGGACCGACGCCGGGTTTGAAACCCAGGACGCGTGCCTGCGCCGGGGCGTCCGCCGCGGTGATCCGCCCCTCGGCGAGGTCGGTGAGGAAGTCGCCGCGCCCGCGCGCCGCCAGCTCCTCCTCCTGTCGCGCCTGCATCAGCACCACGGCGAGGATGCCGGCCGCCCGCTCCGCCGCCATCCGGTGCACCGGCGCCAGCGGGGACCGTACGGGCAGCAGGACGAGCCGGGCGCGCACCGAACCGGCACCCGGGCCGCCGCCGGGCACGTCCACCAGGACCGAGCCCGCCGGGGGAGGGGCGTCCTTGTGCGGGCCGCGCAGCCCCTCCCACACCTGGAGCGGGTCGGCGCCCTCGGGACCGGAGCCGGCGGCGTACAGCAGGCGGCCGTCGGTGGTCTCCAGGAAGACCGGGTTGTCCCCGAAGTCGGCCAGGATGCCGAGTACCTGGGGTACCCCGCCGCCGCCCAGCAGGGCCTCCGTGCAGCGGCGGTGCACCTCCTCGGCCCGCTGGAGCAGCGCGTAGTGACCGTTGACGATCTCGGTGTGGACCTCCTCCGTGACCGTCACGAAGGGCACCTCGCGGTGGAGCTGGACCAGGGGCAGCCCGGCCGCGCGGGCGGTGTCCACGAGGGTCGCGGGCAGCCGGGCGAAACGCGGGCCCAGCTCCACGACGAGGGCCGCGATACCGCGCTCGGCGAGCGTACGGACGAAGGCGCGCTGCTCGGCCGGGCGGGTGCCGAGTCCGTAGCCCGTGGTCAGCAGGAGTTCGCCGCCCTTGAGCAGGGAGGCGATGTTGGGCACCTCCCCGGCATGGACCCAGCGCACGGTGCGGTGCAGGCGGTCGGCACCGGCGAGGATCTCCGGCAGGCCGCTGCGCAGGCCGGGGAGTTCCAGGGCGCGCTGCACGGTGATCCCCGACGGCGGGGGTGCGCTGGGGCTGTTCATGCAGCGGACGGTACCCGGGGGTGGCCTGCGGATACATCTCGGGCGTCCGATGCGGTGGTGCTCCGGGGACGGGCGCCGGAGCCCGTGGGCGCCGGGCTGCCGCCGCGCCCGCCCGTGCCGCCCCTGGGGGCACCCCCGGGCCGTTCAGGCCCGAGGGAGGCACGACCGTCCGCAGCGGCGGCGTCCGTCAGCCCCCGTACGCCCCGCTCGCCGTGAGCCGCAGAGCGGTGTCGATCAGGGGGACGTGGCTGAAGGCCTGCGGGAAGTTGCCCACCTGGCGCTGGAGGCGGGGGTCCCACTCCTCGGCCAGCAGACCGAGGTCGTTGCGCAGGGCCAGGAGCTTCTCGAAGAGCTTGCGCGCCTCGTCCACCCGGCCGATCATCGCCAGGTCGTCGGCCATCCAGAACGAGCAGGCCAGGAAGGCGCCCTCGTCGCCGGGCAGGCCGTCCACGCCCTCGTCGCCCCCCTCCGTCGGGTAGCGCAGGATGAAGCCGTCCGAGGTGGACAGCTCCCGCTGGATGGCCTCGATGGTGCCGATGACCCGCTTGTCGTCCGGTGGCAGGAAGCCCATCTGCGGGATCAGCAGCAGCGAGGCGTCCAGCTCCTGGGAGCCGTAGGACTGCGTGAACGTGTTGCGTTCCTTGTCGTAGCCCTTCTCGCACACGTCCCGGTGGATGTCGTCGCGCAGCTGCTTCCAGCGCTCCAGAGGGCCGTCGGCGTCCCCGGACTCGATCAGCTTGATGGTGCGGTCGACGGCGACCCAGGCCATCACCTTGGAGTGCACGAAGTGGCGGCGCGGGCCGCGCACCTCCCAGATGCCCTCGTCCGGCTCCTGCCAGTGGTCCTCCAGGTAGCGGATCAGCTTGAGCTGGAGCACCGAGGCGTAGTCGTTGCGGGACAGGCCCGTCATGTGGGCCAGGTGCAGCGCCTCGGTGACCTCGCCGTAGACGTCCAGCTGGAGCTGGTGGGCCGCTCCGTTGCCGACCCGCACCGGGGTGGAGCCCTCGTAACCGGGCAGCCAGTCCAGCTCCGCCTCGCCGAGCTCGCGCTCGCCGGCGATGCCGTACATGATCTGCAGGTTCTCCGGGTCGCCGGCGACCGCGCGCAGCAGCCACTCGCGCCAGGCGCGGGCCTCCTCGCGGTAGCCGGTGCGCAGCAGCGAGGACAGCGTGATGGCCGCGTCGCGCAGCCAGGTGTAGCGGTAGTCCCAGTTGCGGACGCCGCCGATGTCCTCCGGCAGGGAGGTGGTGGGCGCGGCCACGATGCCGCCCGTGGGGGCGTACGTCAGGGCCTTGAGCGTGATCAGGGAGCGGACCACGGCCTCCCGGTAGGGACCGTGGTACGTACAGTGCTCGACCCAGTCGCGCCAGAACTCCTCCGTCGCCTCCAGCGACTGCTCCGGCTCCGGCAGCGCCGGCGGCTCCTTGTGCGAGGGCTCCCACGAGATCGTGAAGGCGATCCGGTCACCCGGGGCGACCGTGAAGTCCGCGTAGGTGGTCAGCGCCTTGCCGTAGGTCTCGACCTCCGTGTCGAACCACACGGAGTCGGGGCCCGCGACGGCCACCGTGCGGCCCTCGTGCTTGTGCACCCACGGGACCACGCGGCCGTAGCTGAACCGCATCCGCAGCTCCGAGCGCATCGGCACCCGGCCGGAGACGCCCTCCACGATCCGGATCAGCTGGGGCGCGCCGTCGCGCGGCGGCATGAAATCGATCACCCTGACGGTGCCGCGCGGCGTGTCCCACTCGGACTCCAGGACCAGCGAGTCGCCGCGGTAGGTCCGCCGGGCCGCGGTGGGCGGCTCGGCGCCGGGGGCGTAGGCGGGGCCCATCCGCCAGAACCCGTGTTCTCCGGTACCCAGCAGACCGGCGAAGATGGCATGCGAGTCGAAGCGGGGCAGGCACAGCCAGTCGACTGTGCCGTCCCGGCAGACCAGGGCAGCGGTCTGCATGTCTCCGATGAGTGCGTAGTCTTCGATGCGCCCGGCCACGTGCAACTCCAGTCGAACGGCCACGTCACCCCGCGTGGGGGGCGGTCGCTAGTGCGGTCAAGGGTGGGGTCAGGTGTCTGTGTCATGCGTCGTTGAGCCATGAAGCAAAGCAGCCGTTCGGCCGCTAAGCCAAACGCTGTGCCGCAAAGGTCAACCGTTTCTCAACGGACTGACGAACTCTCGTTGTTCCCGGTGCTGACGGGCGGGGGGTGGTGCCGGGTCACCGGGGCGCGCTCGGCAGCGAACGTCCGAGCAGGATACGTCGCACGTAGATGATCTGTGTGCCGCTCCGGGCAACCCGGGTCCGCCGAACGGGTGACCACCGGGTGAGGAAACGGCGACCGGCGCACCTGCGTGTCCGTACGTGCGCGGAGCGTGGCCGGAAGCCATCGCCCCGAGGCGCTGATACGCTGGTAGCCCGTGGACCGGTGGGAGAAAAACCCCGGAACCGCAGCGACGGCGCCGCCGACGACAACCGGGTACGACCGGTTCGCAGGACGCGCGCACCGCACCCCAGACCGCGACCACGGGAGCCCCCTCTTGGCCATGCCGCCCAAATCTTCGACGACCAAGCACATCTTCGTCACCGGGGGTGTCGCCTCCTCGCTCGGCAAGGGGCTGACCGCCTCCAGCCTCGGCATGCTGCTCAAGGCACGGGGTCTGCGCGTCGTGATGCAGAAGCTCGACCCGTACCTCAATGTCGACCCTGGCACGATGAACCCCTTCCAGCACGGTGAGGTGTTCGTCACCAACGACGGCGCCGAGACCGACCTGGACATCGGCCACTACGAGCGTTTCCTCGACCGCGACCTCGACGGCTCCGCCAACGTCACCACCGGTCAGGTCTACAACACGGTGATCGCCAAGGAGCGGCGCGGCGAGTACCTGGGCGACACGGTCCAGGTCATCCCGCACATCACCAACGAGATCAAGCACCGCATCCGCCGCATGGCGACGGACGAGGTGGACGTCGTGATCACCGAGGTCGGCGGCACGGTCGGCGACATCGAGTCGCTGCCGTTCCTGGAGACCGTCCGCCAGGTCCGCCACGAGGTCGGCCGCGACAACGTCTTCGTGGTCCACATCTCGCTCCTGCCCTACATCGGCCCCTCGGGCGAGCTGAAGACCAAGCCCACCCAGCACTCGGTGGCGGCGCTGCGCAACATCGGTATCCAGCCGGACGCGATCGTGCTGCGCTGCGACCGCGAGGTGCCGACCGCGATCAAGCGCAAGATCTCCCTGATGTGCGACGTCGACGAGGCCGCGGTGGTGGCCTGCCCCGACGCCCGGTCGATCTACGACATCCCCAAGACGGTGCACGGCGAGGGCCTGGACGCCTACGTCGTCCGCAAGCTGGACCTGCCGTTCCGCGACGTGGACTGGACGACCTGGGACGACCTGCTCGACCGCGTCCACAACCCCGACCACGAGATCGTCATGGCGCTGGTCGGCAAGTACATCGACCTGCCCGACGCCTACCTGTCGGTCACCGAGGCGCTGCGCGCGGGCGGCTTCGCCAACAAGGCCCGCGTGAAGATCAAGTGGGTCACCTCCGACGACTGCAAGACCCCGGCCGGCGCCCAGGCGCAGCTCGGGGACGTCGACGCGATCTGCATCCCGGGCGGCTTCGGCGAGCGCGGTGTCACGGGCAAGGTCGGCGCGATCAGGTACGCCCGCGAGAACGGGATCCCGCTGCTGGGCCTGTGCCTCGGGCTGCAGTGCATCGTGGTCGAGGCCGCGCGCAACCTGGCCGGTGTCGCGGACGCCAACTCCACCGAGTTCGATCCGGCCACCGCCCACCCGGTCGTCTCGACCATGGCCGAGCAGCTGGACATCGTGGCCGGCGAGGGCGACATGGGCGGCACGATGCGGCTCGGCATGTACCCGGCCAAGCTGGCCGAGGGCTCCATCGTCCGCGAGGTCTACGACGGCAAGGAGTACGTCGAGGAGCGGCACCGCCACCGCTACGAGGTGAACAACGCCTACCGCGCGGAGCTGGAGAAGAAGGCGGGCATCGTCTTCTCCGGCACCTCCCCGGACGGCAAGCTCGTCGAGTACGTCGAGTACCCGCGCGACGTCCACCCGTACCTGGTCGCCACGCAGGCGCACCCGGAGCTGCGCTCGCGCCCGACCCGCCCGCACCCGCTCTTCGCCGGGCTGGTCAAGGCCGCGGTCGAGCGGAAGACGTCGAAGTAACACACCAGTTGTACGGTGGCCGGGGCACGCGCATTCAGCGGCGCGTGCCCCGGCTTTTCGCGTACGTCTGGAAGGGCAGGTCAGGCATGACGGGCAGCAGCATCAAGGACATCCCCGAGGAGTGGGAGGTCCGGGGCACACGGACCCCGTTCCAGGGCAACAAGACCTCCGTCCGCCAGGACGACGTGGTCATGCCCGACGGCTCCGTGGCGACCCGCGACTACCAGGTCCACCCCGGCTCCGTGGCCGTCCTCGCCCTGGACGACGAGGGACGGGTGCTGGTCCTGCGGCAGTACCGCCACCCGGTGCGCGAGAAGCTGTGGGAGATCCCGGCGGGCCTGCTCGACGTCCCCGGCGAGAACCCGCTGCACGCCGCCCAGCGCGAGCTGTACGAAGAGGCGCACGTCAAGGCCGAGGACTGGCGGGTGCTGACCGACGTCTACACCACCCCCGGCGGCTGCGACGAGGCCGTGCGGATCTTCCTCGCCCGGAACCTGTCCGAGGCCGAGGGCGCGCGCTTCGAGGTCGAGGACGAAGAGGCCGACATGGAGCTGGCGCGAGTGCCCGTCGCGGACCTGGTCCGCGGTGTGCTCGCGGGCGAGCTGCACAACAACTGCCTGGTCGTGGGCGTGCTGTCGCTGGTCGCGGCCGAGCGGGGGGACGGGCTGGACGCCCTGCGCCCGGCGGAGGCGCCGTGGCCGGCGCGGCCGTTCGAGGCCTGACTCCCAGCCGCTCCACCAGCCGCTCCCGGGGCCGGTCCTCCCGGGCCCCGGGGCCCGAATCCACCCGCCGGAGGCCTGGAGCCGCACCCGAGGCGCCCTCCGTGGTGTGACCATCGGTTGATCCGATCGGGGGATGTGCCCGCCGCGCTCCGCCGGGAACGTAGCAGAGCGTGAACTAGGCTCGGGAAACGCCCGAACCGGGGTTCCGGCGGGCGCCGACGTGCGGTGGGATCGGGAGTGTGGCCCGTGACGGATCAGGCGGTGGACACGGACGGCGTACGGCTGTCGGAGGACGTGGCCGAGGAGAATCGGTTCCTGGGCCGCGACCGCGAGCTGAAGGCGCTGCGCGCCGACATCGAGCGCGCGGGCCTGGACACCCTCTCCGGCCGCAAGGCCCCCCGCGCGCGCGTGCTGCTCATCGCGGGCCGTCCTGGCTCGGGCCGCACCGCGCTGGCCGAGGAACTGGTCGCCCGGGTCGCGGACGCCTACCCCGACGGTGTGCTGCGTGCCCGCCTGAGCGAGCCGGACGGCACGCGCGTGCCCGTCGCGCGGCTCGCCGGGGAACTGCTCACCGAGCTGGACCGGCCGGCCCCGCCCGGCGCCGACGAGGACGACCTCACCGAGGCCCTGCGCGCCGCCCTCGCCGACCGCAAGGCGCTCCTCCTGCTCGACGACGCGGCCGACGCGGAGCAGGTCGACGCCCTGCTGCCGGACAGCCCGCACTGCCTGGCCGTCACCGTCGCCGAAGGGCCGCTGACCGGCATCGCGGACGTCCGGCCGTGCACGCTGGGCGGGCTGGACACCAAGTCGGCCATGGAGCTGCTGTCCCGGTACACCGGCTCGGTCCGCATCACCGTCGACCCCCGGGCCGCCGAGCAGCTGGTCGAGGTCTGCCAGGCACAGCCGGCCGCCCTGACCCTGGCCGGCGGCTGGCTCGCCGCCCGCCCCCAGGCGGCCGTCGCCGACCTCGCCAAGCACGTGCACGCCGAGGGCGACGAGGGGACCCCGCTCAGCCGCGTCTTCCGCCTCGTCTACGCGTCCCTGCCCAGCACCGCCGCCCGGATGCTGCGGCTGCTCTCCCTCGCCCCGGCCGGCCTGGTCGACCCGCACACCGCGTCCGCACTGGCCGGCTGCTCGGTGCACGGCGCCCGGACCACCCTGGACGACTTCGTCGCCCTCGGCGTGCTGCGCGCGGTCGACTCCCCGCTGCCCGAGTACGAGGTCCCCGGCTGTCTGCACGCCTTCCTGCGCCGACTCGCCACCACCCACGACCGGCCCGCCGAGCTCCAGCTCGCCCGCGCCCGCATGCTGGAGCGGACGGTACGCCTGCTCCAGTCCTGCCGGGCGGTCACCGAGACCGACAGCCCCCAGGCCCGCGAGAAGCTGCTGACCCTGCCCCGCGCCCTGCGCTTCCCCACCCCGAGGGCCGCCGCCGAGTGGCTGGGCGTCCGGCGGCCCGCGCTGCTGGCCGCGGCCCGCCTCGCGGTCGCCGACGGGGAGCTGGACACCCTCGCCCGGCGGCTGATGTCCCAGCTGGTGCGCGCCATGGTGGCCCACTTCGGCACCCAGGCGGCCGCCCCCGACCTGTACGGCATCCACCGCCTCGTCCTCGACGTGGCCGAGCGGCGCGAGCTGCCCCGCGAGAAGGCGGCGGCCCTGCTGAACCTGGCCGACCTGGACGCCCGCACCGGCCGTACCGCCGAGGCCCTGGTGCGCTACCGGGCGGCGCTGGACGCCGGACGGGAGGCGGAGGACCCGTACGCGACCGCCCGCGCGATGGAATCCGTGGGCGGAGCCCACCTGGAACTGGGCGACTACGACCGGGCCGCCGACTGGTTCGGCCGGGCCCTCGCCCAGCGGCTCGCCCGGGACGAGCGCGCCGACGCCGCCCGCGTCTACGGCCGCCTCGCCACCGCCCACACCTACGCCGGCCGCTACGGCGAGGCGCTGCGGGGCTGGCGCGCGGCGGCCGCCGGGTACCGCAGGTCCGGTGATGTGGCCGCACACGCGCGGGCGTTGAGCGAACTGGCCCGCGTCCAGGAGTACGCGGGGCGCCCCGAGGAGTCGCTGCGCACCTGCCAGGAAGCCGTCGACTGGGCCCGCCGGGCCGAGGACGACCGGCTGCAGGCCGCGCTGCACCTGCGGCTGGCCGACACGCTCGACCGGCTCGGCGACCCCACGGCGGCCGGCCTGCAGCGGAGCGTGGCCGATCGCATGTTGAGGGAAGATTCCGCCGAGGCCTGCGAAATCCGCAGCGCTTCGACTGAAGATTGATGCTTTGAAAGGCTAGACAGCGGGAACACCTTCATTAGACTGGCTCTGCCGCACGTTCTTGCGGTCTCTCCCGTTGTGCCCCCGTGTGCGCGGGTACGTGTAGTAATAGACCCATCCTCTGAGCCAAGGACCGTGATCGACGTGAAGGTCGGTATCCCCCGCGAGGTCAAGAACAACGAGTTCCGGGTGGCCATCACCCCCGCCGGCGTCCACGAGCTGGTGCGCCACGGTCACCAGGTCGTCGTCGAGCGCGACGCCGGTGTCGGTTCCTCGATCCCCAACGAGGAGTACGTCGCCGCCGGAGCGCGGATACTCGACACCGCCGACGAGGTCTGGGCCACCGCCGACCTGCTGCTCAAGGTCAAGGAGCCCATCGCGGAGGAGTACCACCGCCTCCGCAAGGACCAGACGCTCTTCACCTACCTGCACCTGGCCGCCTCCAAGGAGTGCACGGACGCGCTCATCGAGTCCGGCACCACCGCGATCGCCTACGAGACCGTCGAGACGCCGAACCGCGCGCTGCCGCTGCTCGCCCCGATGTCCGAGGTCGCGGGCCGGCTGGCCCCCCAGGTGGGCGCCTACCACCTGATGGCCGCCAACGGCGGGCGCGGCGTGCTGCCCGGCGGTGTCCCCGGCGTGCTGGCCGGCAAGGCCGTCGTCATCGGCGGCGGCGTCTCCGGCTGGAACGCGGCGCAGATCGCCATCGGCATGGGCTTCCACGTGACCCTGCTCGACAAGGACATCAACAAGCTCAAGGAAGCCGACAAGATCTTCGGTACGAAGATCCAGACCGTCGTCTCCAACGCCTTCGAGCTGGAGAAGGCCTGCCTGGAGGCCGACCTCGTGATCGGCGCGGTGCTGATCCCCGGCGCCAAGGCCCCGAAGCTGGTCACCAACGAGCTGGTCTCCCGGATGAAGCCCGGGAGTGTCCTTGTCGACATCGCGATCGACCAGGGCGGCTGCTTCGAGGACTCCCACCCGACCACGCACGCCGAGCCGACCTTCCCGGTCCACAACTCGGTCTTCTACTGCGTCGCCAACATGCCCGGCGCGGTGCCGAACACCTCCACCTACGCGCTGACCAACGCCACGCTGCCGTACATCGTCGAGCTGGCGAACCGCGGCTGGGCCGAGGCGCTGCGCCGCGACCCCGCGCTGGCCAAGGGCCTCAACACCCATGACGGCAAGGTCGTGTACAAGGAGGTCGCCGAGGCGCACGGGCTGGAGCACGTCGAGCTGGCCGCCCTCCTCGCCTGAGACCGGCCGCCGCCCGCCGCCCGCCGGCGGCCAGGCCGGTAAATCGGCCAAGTCGGTGACCGGCAAAGGCGATACGTCAACAGTCGCCGTCAACCCCACGCACCCGGCCGGACCTTGCCCGACAAGGTCCGGCCGGGTGTGTGTATGGTCACTTTGCGATTCCTGGCCAACTCGCCTCGAACGTAACGCTTCAACCGATTCGCGCACCGGTGAAACCTGCTGTGCGACGGCCGTACGCCCTTGACAGAGGGTTGTTTCATTGCCGACACATCGGGCCGGGTCCGGCGGATTGTGTTGCTGCGGACGCCCGACACGCCATAGAGTCGCCGAACGTCGGCATGGTGCCACGCTGACCTGTCTAGAAGTTTCCTGGTCACCAAGGAGGTAAGACGACTTGTGAATGAGTCGACATTTACTCCCGGGGGTGGTCAACCAGGAATGCCTGCACGGGCCGAGAGCCCCGGGCGTCTCGAGGCTGTCGGCTCCGTCGCTGTACGCACCTTCGCAGCCCACCAGAGTCCGCAGGCAACTCAGACAGCACACATGAGTATGGATGGCCAACACGTGAACGCCATGGCCGGCGACGGAAGTGGCGCGCCCCGCAACCACTTCGCCGACTACGACGAACTGCCCGAGGGGCACTTCTACGATCCGGACGCGGAGTACGAGCCCGATCCCGAGTACGCGGCCACGCTCGCGCCCGACGCGGCGCGCCAGCGCCGTGAGCGCATCGGTCCGACCGGACGCCCGCTGCCGTACTTCCCGATCCCGGGCCCGCTGACCGATCACGGCCCCGCGAAGATCATCGCGATGTGCAACCAGAAGGGCGGCGTCGGCAAGACCACGTCGACCATCAACCTGGGTGCCGCGCTCGCCGAGTACGGGCGCCGGGTGCTGCTCGTCGACTTCGACCCGCAGGGCGCGCTGTCGGTCGGTCTCGGCGTCAACCCGATGGAGCTCGACCTCACCGTCTACAACCTGCTCATGGAGCGGGGCATGGCGGCCGACGAGGTGCTGCTGAAGACGGCGGTCCCCAACATGGACCTGCTGCCCAGCAACATCGACCTGTCGGCGGCCGAGGTGCAGCTGGTGAGCGAGGTCGCGCGCGAGTCCACGCTCCAGCGCGCGCTGAAGCCGCTGATGGACGACTACGACTACATCGTGATCGACTGCCAGCCCTCGCTCGGCCTGCTCACGGTCAACGCGCTGACCGCCGCGCACAAGGTGATCGTGCCCCTGGAGTGCGAGTTCTTCGCGCTGCGTGGAGTGGCACTGCTGACCGAGACGATCGAGAAGGTCCAGGAGCGGCTCAACCCCGACCTGGAGCTCGACGGCATCCTCGCCACGATGTACGACTCGCGCACGGTGCACAGCCGTGAGGTGCTCGCGCGTGTGGTGGAGGCCTTCGACGATCACGTCTACCACACGGTCATCGGACGCACGGTCCGCTTCCCGGAGACCACGGTCGCCGGTGAGCCGATCACCACGTACGCCTCCAACTCCGTCGGTGCCGCCGCCTACCGCCAGCTCGCCAGGGAGGTGCTCGCCCGGTGTCACGCCGAGTGAGTCTGCCGGGGGCCGACGAACTCTTCCGCACGACAGGGGGAACGGCGCTCCAGGCGTCCTCCCCGCGGCGCCCGGCCAACGGGGAAGCCCGGGTGCCGGCGCCGGCGGGGGAGAGCGACCAGGCCGCCGCCGAGGACGCGCCGCACGCGGTGCCCGCGCGGGGCGGTGACGGCGGGGGCGCCGAGCACGCCGCGGCGGACGCGGAACCGGGCTCGGCGGGCGAGTCCCGCAGCCGGGGCGCGGAGCGCTCCGGGCCGGGTACCGACGCGCAGGAAGGTTCTGCCGCCTCCCGCAAGCGCGGCCGGGCCGCCGCACGCCGCCCCAGCGGCCGCGAGCGCCACGACGAGAAGATCACCGTGTACGTCTCCGCCGAGGAGCTGATGGACCTGGAGCACGCCCGGCTGGTGCTCCGGGGCGAGCACGGACTGGCCGTCGACCGCGGCCGCATCGTCCGCGAGGCGGTCGCCGTGGTCCTCGCCGACCTGGAGACCCGCGGGGACGCCAGCATCCTCGTACGACGGCTGCGCGGGCGGTAGCGGTAGCCTGCGGGGGCCATGACCTCGAACGACGCCCCCCGCCCCGATGCCCGCGCCGGCCGTCGGCGTGCGCTGGGGACGGGTCCGGGGGAGCCCCGGACGGCCGCGTCGGCCCCGCCGCCCCCCGTGGCGCCCGACGAGGTGCCTCCGGGCTCCGGAACGCCCGCCCCCGCCGGGGCGGAGGAAGCGGTTCCGGCAGCGGAGGACCGGCCGACGAGCACGCCTCCCGAGGACCCCGCCCGGGAGGCCCGCGGACCGGTGGCCCCGTCGGCGCCGGTCGTCACCCACCGCGCTGCGCAGGCGCCGGGCGTCGCGTCGGAGGCCGTCGGGTCGGGGTACCGCCCCGTGAGCCCCGTGAGCCTCGCCGGACCGGCCGAGGAGCCGCCCGTGAGCGAGGCGGCGCCCGGGAGCGGGACCGCGTCCGGAGCGGCGCCGGGCGAGGCGCCCACCGCCCTCGCGGAGAACGAGACGGGTGAGGGCGACGGCGTCTTCACCGTGCGGCTCGCCAACTTCGAGGGCCCCTTCGACCTGCTCCTCCAGTTGATCTCCAAGCACAAGATGGACGTCACCGAGGTCGCGCTCTCCAAGGTGACCGACGAGTTCATGGCGCACATCCGCGCACGGGGACCCGACTGGGACCTCGACGAGACCACCGAGTTCCTGGTGGTCGCGGCCACCCTGCTCGACCTCAAGGCGGCCCGGCTGCTGCCCGCCGCCGAGGTCGAGGACGAGGCCGACCTGGCGTTGCTGGAAGCCCGTGACCTGCTCTTCGCGAGGCTGCTCCAGTACCGCGCGTACAAGCAGATCGCGGAGATCTTCAACGAGCGGCTGGAGGCCGAGGCCCGCCGCTACCCCCGCACCGTCGGCCTGGAGCCCCACCACGCCGAGCTGCTGCCCGAGGTCGTCATCAGCATCGGACCGGAGGGCTTCGCCAAGCTCGCCGTGAAGGCGATGCAGCCCAGGCCCAGGCCGCAGGTGTACGTCGAGCACATCCACGCGCCCCTGGTCAGCGTCCAGGAACAGGCCGGGATCGTCGTCGCCCGGCTGCGGGAGCTGGGCGAGACCAGCTTCCGGGTGCTGGTCGAGGACACCGACGACACCCTGACGGTCGTGGCCCGCTTCCTCGCCCTGCTGGAGCTGTACCGGGAGAAGGCCGTCGCCCTGGACCAGGAGACCGCGCTCGGCGACCTGCTGGTCCGCTGGACCGGCGGGGACGGGGACGCCGAACCGGTGGTGACCGACGAGTTCGACCGGCCGCAGGAGGCCGAGGAGGAGCGGAAGGCGTGAGCGACGAGACCACCAAGGCCCCGGGCGGGCCGGAGGCCGTCGCCGGCCTCGCACTCAAGCCCGCCCTGGAAGCCGTCCTCATGGTCGTGGACGAGCCCGCCACCGAGGAGCACCTCGCCCGGATACTGCAGCGGCCGCGGCGACAGATCGCGGACGCGCTCCGCGAGCTGGCCGACGAGTACACCGTCCAGGGCCGGGGCTTCGAGCTCAGGGTCGTCGCGGGCGGCTGGCGCTTCTACAGCCGCCCCGAGTACGCCGCGGCCGTCGAGGGCTTCGCCCTGGACGGCCAGCACGCCCGCCTCACCCAGGCCGCCCTGGAGACCCTGGCCGTGGTCGCCTACCGCCAGCCGGTCAGCCGCAGCCGGGTCTCCGCCGTGCGCGGCGTGAACTGCGACGGTGTGATGCGCACCCTCCTCCAACGGGGTCTGGTCGGGGAGGCGGGCACGGAACCCGAAACAGGTGCGATCCTGTACGTGACGACGAACTACTTCCTGGAGCGGATGGGCCTGCGCGGCCTGGACGAACTCCCGGAGCTCGCGCCGTTCCTCCCGGAGGCTGCGGCGATCGAGGCAGAGACGCTGGAAGGGGTCCCGTCGTTCGATCCGGACGCTCCGGATTCCGAGGACGCAGACGACAAGACGGAACTTTGATGCGAAGCAGCAGCGGCAGGAACAGCAGCGGAAACAACGGCGGGAGCCGTGGTGGCAACAGCGGCGGCCGCGGCGGGAGCAGTGGTGGCCGCGGTAATCCCCGCGGCGCCGGCGGCAACCGCGACGACAAGCAGGGCGGCCGTCCGAAGAGGCCGCGCCCCGAGGAGCGGCGCTACGACGTGGGTCCCGGCGCCACCCAGGACGGTCCGAAGTCGGGCCGCGGTCCCGCGGCCCGCGGTGGCGCCAAGGGCGGTCCGAAGAAGCCCCTCCAGCGGGGACGCTCGGTCCCGGCCACGTCCCGCGAGTACGAGGCGCGGGCCGAGGAGCGCAACCGGGAGCGGTACGCGGGCAGGAAGGACGTCAAGCTCCCCAAGACCTTCCCCGGCGCCGAGCAGGAGGGCGAGCGGCTCCAGAAGGTCCTCGCGCGCGCGGGCTTCGGCTCCCGGCGCTCCTGCGAGGAGCTGATCGAGCAGGCCCGCGTCGAGGTCAACGGCGAGATCGTCCTGGAGCAGGGCAAGCGGGTCGACCCGGAGAAGGACGAGGTCAAGGTCGACGGCCTGACCGTCGCCACGCAGTCGTACCAGTTCTTCTCGCTCAACAAGCCCGCCGGCGTCGTCTCCACCATGGAGGACCCGGACGGCCGGCAGTGCCTCGGTGACTACGTCACCAACCGCGAGACCCGGCTCTTCCACGTCGGCCGGCTCGACACCGAGACCGAGGGCGTCATCCTGCTCACCAACCACGGCGAGCTGGCGCACCGCCTGACCCACCCGCGGTACGGCGTGAAGAAGACCTACCTCGCGCACATCGTGGGCCCGATCCCGCGCGACCTCGGCAAGCGCCTCAAGGACGGCATCCAGCTGGAGGACGGGTACGCGCGCGCCGACCACTTCCGGGTCGTGGAGCAGACCGGCAAGAACTACCTGGTCGAGGTCACCCTCCACGAGGGCCGCAAGCACATCGTCCGCCGGATGCTCGCGGAGGCGGGCTTCCCCGTCGACAAGCTGGTGCGCACCTCCTTCGGTCCGATCACGCTGGGCGACCAGAAGTCGGGCTGGCTGCGCCGGCTGTCCAACACGGAGGTCGGGATGCTGATGCAGGAGGTCGAACTCTAGGGGTTGTTTCCGGGCACCCACCGTCTTTATAGTCGTACTGACTATTAAGGGGGTGGGTGTTCGTGCACGGCTACGACAAGTACGCCTTCGAGCCCTTCGCCGTCACCGTCGATCTGGCCGTCCTCACGCTCCGCGCGGGCGCGCTGCACGTGCTGCTGGTCGAGCGGGGGCAGGAGCCGTACGCCGGCCGCTGGGCCCTGCCCGGCGGCTTCCTGCTGCCCGAGGAGTCGGCGGAGACGGCGGCCCGGCGGGAGCTGGCCGAGGAGACCGGTCTGGCGGACGTCACCGGACTGCACCTGGAACAGCTGCGCACCTACAGCGAGCCCGACCGCGACCCGCGCATGCGGGTCGTGTCCGTGGCCTTCGCCGCGCTGCTGCCGGATCCTCCCGAACCGCACGGCGGGGGTGACGCGGCCGAGGCCCGCTGGGTGCCGTACGACGCGGCCGTGGAGCTCGCCTTCGACCACGGCCGGATCC
Organism: Streptomyces sp. NPDC041968; assembly: GCF_055589025.1. Taxonomy (NCBI): domain Bacteria; kingdom Bacillati; phylum Actinomycetota; class Actinomycetes; order Kitasatosporales; family Streptomycetaceae; genus Streptomyces; species Streptomyces sp. NPDC041968. The sequence continues at coordinate 30,335 of NZ_JBVJCB010000008.1, forward strand.
TCGCCGACGCCCGGGACCGGGTCGGCGCCAAGCTGGAGTACACCTGCCTGGCCACCGCCTTCTGCCCGCCCGAGTTCACGCTCGGCGAGCTCCAGCGGGTCTACGAGACGGTGTGGGGCACCGCCCTGGACCGGCCGAACTTCCGCCGCAAGGTCCTCGCCACCCCGGGCTTCGTCGAGCCCGTCCCGGGCGCCGCCCGTCTGACCGGAGGCCGCGGCAAGCCCGCCGCCGTCTACCGCGCCGGTCCGGCCACCGCCCTGCACCCACCGCTGCTCCGCACCCCTCGGGAAGGACGCCCCGCATGACCACGACCACCGTCACCAAGCGCGCCGCCACCGGGGCGCTCACCGGGCTCGCCCTCGGGGACGCGCTGGGCTTCCCCACCGAGTTCAACGACGTCCCGTCGATCCTCACCAAGTGCGGCCCCTGGCGGGAGATGGCACTGCCCCGGCCGGCGATCGTCACCGACGACACCCAGATGACGCTGGCGCTGGGGAAGGGGTTGCGGACGGCCATGGACCGGGGTGTCCTCGCGCCCGCGGGGATGGCGGGTCCCGTACGACAGGAGTTCATCGCCTGGAACCGCTCACCGGAGAACAACCGGGCCCCGGGCCATACCTGCCTCCGGGCCTGCGAGCTGCTGGAACGACCGGACCGCCCCTGGCAGGACGCCTCCCAGATCCACTCCAAGGGCTGCGGCGCCAACATGCGCGTCGCACCGGTCGGGCTCGTCCCGGGCCTCAGCGACGAACAGCGCGCGGGCGCCGCCCAGTTGCAGTCCGCGCTCACCCACGGGCACCCCACCGCGCTCGCCGCCTCCGACCTCACCGCGCACGCCGTACGGCTGCTCGCCCAGGGAGCCGAGCCGACCGGACTGGTCGGGCTGCTGCGGTCGTACGCCTACGACAACCGCACCCGCTACCACGAGCGCTGGCTCGGCGACCTGTGGACCCGCGCCCAGGACCCCACGCCGGAGCACTTCATCGCCCGTGGCTGGGACGAGTGCCTGGCCATACTCGACCGGCTGCAGCGGGCGGTGCGCACCGTCTCGCCGGAGACCGACCCGTGCCTCGCCGTCGGAGAGGGCTGGATCGCCGAGGAGGCCATGGCGGCCGGGCTGCTCTGCTTCCTGCTCTTCGTCGACGAGCCGCTGACCGCCCTGCGCCGCGCCGCCTGCACCTCGGGCGACTCCGACTCCATCGCCTGCCTCGCGGGCGCCTTCGCGGGCGCGTACCTGGGCGCGGACGCCTGGCCGGCCGAGTGGGCCGACCGCATCGAGTACCGGACCGACCTGCTGGCCCTCGGAGCGCTCTGGGACGCTTGAGCGCATGATCGACGCTCTCGACATCGACCTGGCCCCGGTGGTGGCCGAACAGCCCTTCCCGGTGCTGTTCGCCACCGTCTCCGGCGCCCACCTCTACGGCTTCCCGTCCCGCGACTCGGACGTGGACCTGCGAGGTGTCCACCTGCTGCCCGCCGCCGACCTGGTCGGCCTGCGCGAGCCCGAGGAGACCCTCCCCCATAGCCTGAACGGCATGGGGGGACCCCCATGCGGATGTGGGACCGGGACGGCGTCGAGATGGACCTGGTCACGCACGACCTGCGCAAGTTCGTGCGGCTGATGCTGCGGCGCAACGGCTACGTGCTGGAGCAGCTGCTCTCCCCGCTGGTCGTGCACACCACCGACGCCCACCGGGAGCTGGCCGCGCTCGCGCCGGGCGTCCTCACCAGCCACCACGCCCACCACTACCGGGGGTTCGCGGGCACCCAGTGGCGGCTGTTCGAGAAGACCGGCGAGCTGAAGCCGCTGCTCTACACCTTCCGGGCGCTGCTCACGGGCATCCACCTGATGCGGGCCGGCGAGGTGCAGCCGCGCCTTCCCACGCTCCTCGGGGAGGTCGACGCCGCCCCGGGCTACCTGCCCGAGCTGATCGCCGCCAAGGCCGAACGCGAGCACGGGGACGCCGGTGTCGCCCACGCGCGCGTGCGGGCCGACGTGGAGAGGCTGCACGGGGTCCTGGACGAGGCCGAGGCGGCATCAGACCTGCCCGACGCCGCCACCGCGTACGACGCCCTGCACGACTTCGTCGTACGGGTCCGGCTGGAGGGCTGAGGCGCGGCGGACGCGGACGAGGAAGTCCTCGACGCGGCGCCGGTCCGGCTCCTCGGGCAGCGGGCTGCGCCGGGCCGCCTCCTCGCCCTCCCGCGCCAACCGGGCCATCCGGGACTCGACCTCCGGCCAAGGCACCTCGCCGCGCTTCACCGCGAGCAGCGCCTCCCGGTGGTCGCCGACGTCGATCGTCAGGGTGCCGGTGCGCAGCAGGTCGCGGGCGGACGTCAGCAGCCGCAGCAGGTGCATCGCGTGCTTCCAGCGCGGGGCGCCGTGGGTGCTCACGTCGGCGTCCAGCTTGCGGCGCTGGCCGTGGGCGTACCTGGTGAACGTCTCGTGGACCCGGCGGGAGAGGAACGCGTCGCGCAGGGCGAGCAGCTCGCGACCGGTGTCGTCGACGTGCTCCACGAGCGGGGAGTGCAGGCACTCCAGGATGTTGGGGTTCGCGCGCAGCGCCAGCTCGCAGAAGCGCTCCAGCTCCCAGCTGAACTGCTCCTCGGCCGGTCCCTCCACGTGCGTCGGCGGCTTGTCGAAGCGCCAGAACAGGGGGGGCGTGAGGTACACGCCCCGGCGGTCGGTGTCGCTCTCCTCCGTCGCCAGGCCGAAGGCGCGCGAGCCCATGACACAGGCATAGATGGTGTGGTCGCGTACCAGGGTCTCGGGGCGCATGCGGGGGAGCGTACGCGGGGGCCTCACGCCAGGCGGACCGCATTTCCCTCCACCGTGATCTCTTTCGCGGGCAGGGGTTCGGTCGCCGGGCCCTGTTCCACCGCGCCGTCGGTGACGCTGAACCGGCTGTTGTGGCAGGCGCAGTCGATGGTGCCGTCGCGCACCTCCGACACGATGCAGCCCTGGTGTGTGCAGACCGCCGAGAAGGCCTTGAAGTCGCCCGGCTCCGGCTGGGTCACCACGACCTTCTCGGCCGCGAAGACCTTGCCGCCGCCCACCGGGATGTCGTTCGTCGACGCCAGTTCCCGCCCCGGAGAGGTCCCCGCCTCGGAGGAGCCGCCGCCGTCCTCGCCGCAGCCGACCGCGAGCGCCGCCGCGCCCGCCGAGAGGAGTGCCGTACGACGCGTCGGGCTGTGGTTCACGGGGTCACTCCGAAGGGGATGCGGTGGACGTTCCGGCCGCGGTCAGCGTCTCAGGAGACGGGCGCCCCGGGCCGGTACGCGGCGGGCTGACTACGCTGGACGGACCACAAACCGATACGCACGTCAGCAAGGAGCATCGCCGTGGCGGTACGAGCGGTCCGGGGCGCCGTCCAACTGGAGCGGGACGAAGCCGGACACATGGACGAGCAGGTCGCGGCCCTGCTGACCGCGGTCATGGAGCGCAACGACCTGACCGGCGACGATCTGATCAGCATCTGGTTCACGGCCACCCCCGACCTGCACAGCGACTTCCCGGCCGCCGCCGCCCGCAAGCTCGGCATCACCGACGTCCCGCTGATCTGCGCCCAGGAGCTGGACATCGAGGGCGCCATGCCCCGGGTCGTCCGGATCCTCGCGCACGTCGAGTCGGACCGGCCCCGTGCCGAGATCACCCACGTCTACCTCGGCGCCGCCGCGGCCCTGCGCAAGGACATCGCCCAGTGAGAACCGCACTCGTCATCGGCACCGGCCTCATCGGCACCTCCGCCGCCCTCGCCCTCTCCCAGCGGGGCGTCACGGTGCACCTCAGCGACCACGACCCCGAGCAGGCCCGGACGGCCGCCTCCCTGGGCGCCGGCACCGACGCGGCGCCGAGCCGACCCGTGGACCTCGCGATCGTCGCCGCTCCGCCCGCCCTGGTGGCCGACGTCCTCGCCGACGCCATGGCCCGCGGCGTCGCCCGCGGCTACATCGACGTGGCCAGCGTCAAGGGCGGCCCCCGGCGCGAGCTGGAGGAACGACGCCTGGACCTCTCCGCCTACATCGGCACGCACCCCATGTCCGGCCGGGAGAAGTCCGGCCCGCTGGCCGCCACCGCCGACCTCTTCGAGGGCCGCCCCTGGGTGCTGACCCCGACCCGGGACACCGACACCGAGGTGCTGAACCTCGCCCTGGAGCTGGTCTCGCACTGCCGTGCGGTGCCCGTGGTGATGGACGCGGACGCCCACGACCGCGCCGTGGCCCTCGTCTCCCACATGCCGCACCTGGTGTCCAGCATGGTCGCCGCCCGCCTGGAGCACGCCGAGGAGGCCGCCGTACGGCTGTGCGGGCAGGGCATCCGCGACGTGACCCGCATCGCCGCATCCGACCCGCGGATGTGGATCGACATCCTCTCCGCCAACCCCGGGCCGGTCGCGGACCTGCTCACCGACGTCGCCGCCGACCTGGAGGAGACGGTGCGGGCCCTGCGCGCCCTGCAGTCCTCCGACGACGACAAGCGCCGCGAGGGCGGCACCGGCATCGCCGAGGTGCTGCGGCGCGGCAACGCGGGGCAGGTGCGGGTCCCGGGCAAGCACGGCAGCGCCCCCCGGCTCTACGAGACGGTGGCCGTCCTCATCGACGACCAGCCCGGCCAGCTGGCCCGCATCTTCGCGGACGCGGGACGGGCCGGGGTCAACATCGAGGACGTTCGCATCGAGCACGCCACCGGGCAGCAGGCCGGTCTGGTCCAGCTGATGGTCGAGCCGAAGACCGCCCCGGTGCTGACGGCGGCCCTGAGGGAGCGGGGCTGGGCGATCCGGCAGTGACCCCGGGGATCGGGCGCCTGTCGGAGGGGTCCCGGGGAGCCAGTAACCTGGTGCGGGGCGCATTCGTGTCCCGCACACCACTCACCGCACCGCACCAGGAAGGTGTCCCCTCGTGGAAAACGGCGCCGCCCCGACCGCCCCGGCCGTGATTGTCGCCATCGACGGCCCCTCCGGCACGGGCAAGTCGAGCACGTCGAAGGCCGTCGCCGCCCAGCTCGGCCTGAGCTACCTGGACACCGGCGCCCAGTACCGGGCGATCACGTGGTGGATGGTGACCAACGGCATCGACACCGACGACCCGCACGCGATCGCCGCCGCGGCCGGCAAGCCCGAGATCCTCTCCGGCACCGACCCCGCCGCCCCGACCATCACGGTCGACGGCACGGACGTGGCCGGCCCGATCCGCACCCAGGAGGTCACCTCCAAGGTCAGCGCGGTCAGCGCCGTCCCCGAGGTGCGGACCCGGATCACCGAGCTGCAGCGGACCATCGCCGCCGCCGCCCCGCTCGGCATCGTCGTCGAGGGCCGCGACATCGGCACGACCGTGCTGCCGGACGCCGACCTGAAGATCTTCCTCACCGCCTCCGCGGAGGCCCGCGCCGCCCGCCGCAGCGGCGAACTCAAGGGCGCCGACGTCAACGTCACCCGCGAGGCCCTGATCAAGCGGGACGCGGCCGACTCCAGCCGCAAGACCTCGCCGCTGGCGAAGGCCGACGACGCGGTCGAGGTCGACACCACCGACCTCACCCTCGCGCAGGTCATCGAGTGCGTCGTCACCCTCGTCGAGGAGAAGCGGGCGGGGAAGTGACCGCAGCCTCCGTCCCGTCCGAGAAGGGCGCCGAGATCGGGCGACGCATCGGCGTCGGCCTGATGTACGGGCTCTTCCGGCCGCGGGTGCTCGGCGCCTGGCGGGTGCCCGCCACCGGCCCGGTGATCTACGCCGTCAACCACTCGCACAACGTCGACGGCCCGATGGTCATGGGCGTGGCACCCCGGCCGACGCACTTCCTGATCAAGAAGGAAGCGTTCATCGGTCCGCTGGACCTCTTCCTGCTCGGCATCGGGCAGCTGAAGGTGGACCGCTCGACCGCCGACCGCACCGCCATCACCCAGGCGCTGGGCGTCCTGGAGAACGGCGGTGTGCTCGGCATCTTCCCGGAGGGCACCCGCGGCGAGGGCGACTTCGCCGCGCTGCGTGCCGGGCTCGCGTACTTCGCGGTCCGCAGCGGCGCGCCGATCGTCCCGATCGCGGTGCTGGGCAGCTCCGACCGCCCCGGACGGCTGATAAAGGCGCTGCCTCCGCTGCGCTCGCGCATCGACGTCGTCTTCGGCGACCCCTTCGACGCGGGCGACGGCAGCGGGCGGCGCACCCGCATGGCACTGGACGAGGCGACCGAACGCATCCAGAAGCAGCTCACCGCGCACCTGGAAAACGCCAGGCGCCTCACCGGGCGCTAGGCGACACTTGAGTAGTGGATCACCCGGAACTGGGGGTTTTCCACCGATCACCACGATGAACGAGGTACGGACTTCATGAACGACCACATCCACTCCGAGGGCTCGGGCGGGGAGCACGACCACGGGGCGCTCGGCGACGCCGAGTACGCGCAGTTCATGGAGCTCGCCGCGGTAGAGGGCTTCGACGTCGACGAGGTCGAGGGCGCGATCGAGGAGGCCGGGCACGGTCCGCTCCCCGTCCTCGCCGTCGTGGGCCGCCCCAATGTCGGCAAGTCGACCCTGGTGAACCGGATCATCGGCCGCCGCGAGGCCGTCGTCGAGGACAAGCCCGGCGTCACCCGCGACCGCGTCACCTACGAGGCCGAATGGGCCGGCCGCCGCTTCAAGGTCGTCGACACCGGCGGCTGGGAGCAGGACGTCCTCGGCATCGACGCCTCCGTGGCCGCGCAGGCCGAGTACGCGATCGAGGCCGCCGACGCGGTCGTCTTCGTCGTGGACGCCAAGGTCGGCGCCACCGACACCGACGAGGCGGTCGTCCGGCTGCTGCGCAAGGCCGGCAAGCCCGTGGTGCTGTGCGCCAACAAGGTGGACGGCCAGAGCGGCGAGGCCGACGCCTCCTACCTGTGGTCGCTGGGCCTCGGAGAGCCCCACCCGGTCTCCGCGCTGCACGGCCGCGGCACCGGCGACATGCTGGACAAGGTCCTGGAGGCCCTCCCCGAGGCCCCGGCCCAGACCTTCGGCACCGCCGTCGGCGGCCCGCGCCGCATCGCGCTGATCGGCCGGCCCAACGTCGGCAAGTCCTCCCTGCTGAACAAGGTGGCCGGCGAGGAGCGCGTCGTCGTCAACGAGCTGGCCGGCACCACCCGCGACCCCGTCGACGAGCTGATCGAGCTGGGCGGCGTGACCTGGAAGTTCGTCGACACGGCGGGCATCCGCAAGCGCGTCCACCTCCAGCAGGGCGCCGACTACTACGCCTCGCTGCGCACCGCCGCCGCCGTGGAGAAGGCGGAGGTCGCCGTCATCCTCATCGACGCCTCGGAGCCGATCTCGGTCCAGGACCAGCGGATCGTCACCATGGCCGTGGAGGCGGGCCGCGCGGTCGTCGTCGCCTACAACAAGTGGGACACCCTCGACGAGGAGCGCCGCTACTACCTGGAGCGGGAGATCGAGACGGAGCTCGGCCAGGTGGCGTGGGCGCCTCGGGTCAACGTCTCGGCGCAGACCGGCCGGCACATGGAGAAGCTGGTCCCCGCGATCGAGACGGCCCTGGCCGGCTGGGAGACCCGCGTCCCGACGGGCCGGCTGAACGCCTTCCTCGGCGAGCTGGTCGCCGCCCACCCGCACCCGGTCCGGGGCGGCAAGCAGCCCCGCATCCTGTTCGGCACCCAGGCGGGCACCAAGCCCCCGCGGTTCGTGCTCTTCGCCTCCGGCTTCATCGAGGCGGGCTACCGGCGCTTCATCGAGCGCCGGCTGCGTGAGGAGTTCGGCTTCGAGGGCACGCCGATCCACATCTCGGTGCGGGTGCGCGAGAAGCGCGGCGCGAAGAAGAAGTAGCGGTCAGGAGTGAGTACGAGAGAGGGCGACCCCCGGCCGGGGGTCGCCCTCTCTCGTCACTCGGGGGTGGTCAGGCGCCTCTGCGCGGCGCCGGCGGCAGCGCGGCCGGTACGTGGTGCGTTCCGACGCGCTGCCACACCGACTGCTGGCCGACACGGGCGCTGTGGGCCCCCGCGCTGTAGGCGCTGTACGTGCCCCTGCTGCGCGGGATGCTCCTGAACGACGTGAACCCCAGCTCCTCCTCGCCGCTGCGATCGCCCGGCAGCGATCGGAAGGACCGGACGTACTCGGCGTAGAGCGCGTCGTAGATCGGTGTGGCCGAAGGGCCACCCTGGCGGTGGAAGGCGTCGTATGCGTACACGTATGTCCAAACGACACCGCGCGGGAAGGGATGCGGCCCGGACGCTGCCCGTCCGGCGTCCGGAGGGTCGGGGTCAGGTCCCCGCCAGCGGCAGCGCGGCCGCCACCAGCTGCCCGTTCGCCGCCGCCTTGTCCAGCGCGTCCCGCAGCAGGTCCTCGCGCGGCTGCCGTCCGATCGATCCCACGGGCGCCGCGAACATCAGCACCTGCTGGTGCTTGTTGGCCGCGGTGCGCCAGCCCTCGGTGACCTGGAGGGGCTGGTGCGCCTGCCACCAGGCCACCGGCCGGCCGCCGTTCGTCCCCGGCTGGAGCACCGCGTGCAGCTGGCCCATCGCGAGCAGGACCGACCAGCCGTGCAGGACGCCCGGCGCGGTGGTCAGTTCGATGACCGGCATGAAGCCCTGCTCGATGAGGAGCGGCAGGAAGTCGTCGCCGAGGCCCGTCGTGCCGGGCCGCGCGATGGGGGCGGTCGGCTCCACCACCAGGGCCGGGTGCAGCTCCCCGGCGATCAGGATCAGTCCGCTGGTGACCCCGAGCACGGCCTGCTCGGGCGCCGCTTGCTCGGGCGCGGCCCGCTGGGGCTCGGGGCGGGCGTGGTCGGCGTTGATGGAGCGCACCGCCCCCTGGAGCTGCTCCTCGGTCACCTTGACGACCTGGGAGGGCAGGCAGCCGGCGTGCGCGAAGGCGAGCACGGCCGTCTCCTCGCCGATGAAGAGGACGGTGCTGGTGCGCTCCTGCTCGCAGTCGCCCGGGGTGCGACAGGACGTGCAGTCGTAGCTGCCGGGGGCGGATTCCCCGGCGAGCAGGCGGTCGGCTTCTTCGTCGCCGATCTCGGCGCGTACGTCGTCGCTGACGTCGAGCATGCGCGGCACGGGTGGCTCCCTCGGGATGCGGTGCATGGCCGGACCGGGTGGCTCCCGGGCCGTGGTCCGGGCGGTCCCCGGCTCATGCAGAGACAACGGGCGATCCGTGGCCGGAGTCACGCCCATGGCCAAGGGAATCGAACCGCCGGACGCGGACGGCCACCGCACGGACCGGAACGCTCCCGAAGGGCCAAATGCCCTGCCGCGTTGGGGCGTTGAGGTGGTGGGGGTGAGGTCGGCGAGGGCGTTCGACAGTCGACATATCAGGAAATCAGTGAATGAACCGGGTGACCGCAAGTGCTGTGGCCGTGACCACATCGCAATCGGACACGAACAACCAAATGGCCGGGTTCCGGGTCTCACCGGACGACGAGAAGCCCAGGGAGGAACCGCACCGCATGACGCCCCCGGCCCCGCCGGCCGCTCCGCTTCGTGCCGACTGCGTCGGTGACTCCGCGGGCGGCCTCACCTTCGACGTCGCCGCGCACGGGGACCCCCGGGCGGCCCTCCTCGTCCTGCGCCGCCGCGGCGCGGGCGCCGCCGGCGACGAGGTCGGGCTGCCGCTCGCCCCGGCCGCGGAGGGCCGGCTGCGTGCCGCGCTGCCCAGCAGCGTGTCCCTGCCCGAGGGGCGCTGGGACGCCTACGCGCGCGTGTCCGACGGTGCGCCGCGGCGCCTGGTGCCCGGTGTCACCGACCTGCGCCCGCTCGCCGACCGCACCCCCGGCGGACTGCTCGGCCACGTCGCCGTCCGCATCCCGTACGCCGACCGGCAGGGCAACCTCACCGTCCGCTCCTGGCTGCGCGCCCCGCACGCGGAGGCGGGGGAGCTGCACCCCACGGAGGGCGGGCTGCGCGTGCGCGGGCGGGTGTACGGCACACGGCTCGCCCCCGGCGCTCACGCCGAGCTGCGGCCCCGCCCCGGCACCGGAGGGGGCGACGTACTGCGGGTGGACGTCGCGGCCGACCGGGCGGACTTCGGCTTCACCCTGCCCTACGAGGCGCTGGCGCCCGGCGCGTGGGACCTGTGGCTGCGGCCCGCCGGTGAGTCCGGCCCGGTCGTGCGCCTCGCGACGCTGCTGGACGACGTCGCCGACAAACATCCGGTCCCCGCCTGTCCGCCCACGCGCGTGCGGACGCCGCACGGGTCCGTGCAGGCGGGGCCGTTCTACACCCGGGACAACGACCTGTCGGTGTCCGTCACCGCCCTGACCGACCCGACCCCCTGAGGATCGCGGACCGCACCTGTCCGCGACGGACGGCAGACTCGGTGCCATGCTCGAGACCTCGGCACGGCTGCTGCGCCTGCTCTCCCTGCTCCAGGCCCACCGCGAGTGGTCCGGCCCCGACCTGGCCGACCGGCTCGGCGTCTCCGCGCGCACGGTGCGCCGGGACGTCGACCGGCTGCGCGAGCTGGGCTACCCCGTCAACGCCAGCCCCGGCACCGGGGGCGGCTACCAGCTGGGCGCGGGAGCCGAGCTGCCCCCGCTCTTGCTGGACGACGACGAGGCGGTCGCCGTGGCCGTCGGACTGCGCACGGCGGCGGGGCAGGGCGTCGAGGGCATCGGGGAGACCTCCGTGCGCGCCCTCGCCAAGCTGGAGCAGGTGCTGCCGAGCCGGCTGCGGCGCAGGGTGGGCGCCCTCAACGCCTACACCGTGCCGATGCTGCGCGAGCCCGGGCCGTCCCCCGTCGACCCGGCGGTCCTGACCGAACTGGCCCACCTGTGCCGTGACGGGGAGCGGCTGCGCTTCGCCTACCGGGGCCACGACGGAACCGACAGCCGCCGCACCGTGGAGCCGTACCGGCTGGTGTGCTCCGAGCGCCGCTGGTACCTGGTCGCCTTCGACCTCGACCGGGCCGACTGGCGCACCTTCCGGGTGGACCGTGTCAGGCCCAGGCCGCCGCACGGCCCCCGCTTCGTCCCGCGCGAGCCGCCGGCCGAGGACCTGGCGGCCTATGTCTCGGAGGGCGTCTCCACGCGCGCGTACGCCACTCACGCGCTCGTACGGCTGCTGGTCCCGCTCGAGGAGGCCGCCGAGCGGATCTCGCCCACCGCCGGGGTACTGGAGCCGGAGGGGCCCGCCGGCTGCCTGCTGCGCACCGGCGCCGGCAGCCTGGACGTCATGGTGGTGCACCTCATGCTGCTGGGCTTCGAGTTCGAGGTGCTGGAGCCGGACGGGCTGACGGAGGCGATCGAGGCGGCACGCGACCGGCTCACCCGTGCCCTGTCCCGGGCCGAGCGGACCGGAGCGGGTGTGGAGAACATGTGAGAAACAGATGTGTTCGCTGTGCCGGTGGCCGCTGTCCGCAAGCGGGTTCAGGGCCGTGCGGACCCGGAATGCGCCGTGACCGCGGCGGGACGCCGGGGTGCGCCGCGGGTCTTTTCCGAGCGTCTATTCGACGGAGTGGCGCGACGCGCGGCAATTCACCTTTCACGACTGCGGAAGGAGCCGGGAAGGCGTGCGGAAGGAGTACGGAACCGTCCCGAAACCATCCTTCCGAGTGGCGCGGTCCCGTCAAAACACGGTCCGTGATCCTGTGACAGAAGTGTGACCGGAGGGGCATCCGCGATCCTCTTACCGGCCTGGGCTTCCCCGTCCGGGGGGCAGGGCTTAGCGTGGCGGCATGGCACCGATTCCGACACCACCGGCCGAACCCCAGGACAGTCCGGACACCTATGTCGGCCTCGCGTCCGACGCGGCCGAGCGGCTCGCCCGGGAGCGGGGGTGGTCGACGGTGCGGTCACTGGCACCGGGGACGATCATCACCATGGAGTACCGCGTGGGCCGCCTCAACTTCGAGGTGAAGGACGGCCGCGTGGCCCGCTCCTGGAAGGGCTGAGGCGCGGGCGCGGGCGGGTCAGCCGCCCGAGACCGGGCGTGCGGCGGGGGCCGTGTTGCGCGGATGCCGGTCGGCGTGCGGCGGCCGGCGACTGCCCGCCGGGGTCACCGGCGTGCGGTCCGAGCGGGCCGTGTGCGGGCCCGGGGCCAGGCACGCCGGGGCCCGGGTGCGGGGCGCGGCGACCGGCTCGCGGGCCGGGGCCTTCTCCTGGACGGAGGCGGGCGGGGTGACGACCACGGGCGGGCCGACCGGCCGCCCCGCGCCTCCCGGACGGCGGGCGTACCAGCGGTCGCGCAGACCGAGGATCCAGGTCTCGGTACGGGTGATCAGCGGCTCGAACCACGGCAGCGCCAGCAGGATCAGCAGTCCCGCGGCCCAGCCGAGGAGGACGTCGCTGAGCCAGTGCGTACCGAGGTAGACCGTGGACATGCCGACCCCGAGCGAGGTGACCGCCGACAGGGCCGACAGCCAGCGCCGCGCCCTGGGCGTCGAGGCCATGTAGGCCAGGATGCCCCAGGTCACGACGGCGTTCGCGGTGTGACCGCTCGGAAATATATCGCCGCCGAGCCACATCTCGTTCGAACCGATCGTGGTCGCGTAGTGCGGCCCCAGCCGTCCCATGCCGTACTTGGCGGCTCCGACCGTGACGTTCAGCAGGAGCAGGGAGACGCCGAGCGCGATCAGCGGGCGCAGGGTGTGCTGCCGCCAGGACCGCCAGCCCAGCCAGGCCGCGACCATCACCGCGGTGGGGCCGCGCTGGCCCAGCACCACGTAGTAGTCGACGAACGCGTGGATGCCGGGCCACTGCTGGTAGGGCCGGAAGAACATGACCTGCCAGTCGAGGCGGACCAGCCACGAGGTGATCAGCACGGCCCACACGATCGCGACGTAGAACGCGAGGGTTCCGGCGAACAGCGCGAACCTGTGCCGGCTCATCTCCGGCACGTCCAGGAGCGCCGGTCGTTCCGGCTCCCGGTCCAGTCTCGCGAACACCCGGTCCAGACGGGTGAGCTTCCGTTCGGTACGCACCCAATCGACGTTACAGCGAGTGAGGAGTGATCCCGGCCGAATCAACGGCTTTGTGATGACGATGTGATGTGGGATTGCTCTCAGCGGGCAGTTTATTTTCGAGGAATCCGCAATCCGGGTGTACGGCGGACTTCAATTCCTTTGATCGGTCCGGTCGGCGGTTTTATCGTGCTTATGAATTCGTTAACCGAATGCTGGTACGGAATTCTCCCGGCGGCCATCGGGTGTCCCGGACCGGTCAGGGCGGGCCGGAGCCGTTCAGCCAGAACGCCCCGTAGACCGCCGACGCCACCGCGACGCCCCCCACCACCAGCGCCGACCTGGAGGTTCGCCACCGGGCCAGGGCCAGGGCGAGGGGCAGCAGCAGCGGGAAGGCGGGCAGCAGCAGCCGCGGTTTCGAGCCGAAGTAGCTCGAGGCGCACAGGGCGAGGGCGATCACGATCCCCGCGTACACCAGCAGGGCGGGCGGCTGGCGCTGCCGTACGCACACGACGTACAGCCAGACGAGCAGGGCGACCCCGACGACGAGGCCGACGCCCGCCAGGGCCGACGGGAACGACGTGAACCGCCCGGCGACGAAGCGGGCGAACGCCGCGCCCCCGTCGAAGCCGTTGCGCCAGCCGGCCTGGACCTCGAGGTAACCGAGCGGGCCCCCGCCGGTGCGGTGGCCGACCCACAGCACGTAACCGGCGGCGCCCAGGGGCGCCAGCAGCATCCCCAGCACGCGCCGCGCGCCGTCACCGCGGGCGCGCTCCGGGGCGGCGCCGTCCCGGCCGCGTACGTGGGCCGTGATCGCGGCCACCCACACCGCGGCCGCCACCGCGAGCCCCACCGGGCGGGTCAGCCCGGCCAGCGAGGCCAGCAGTCCCGCCGTCACCCACCGTCCGGTCAGCACCGCGTACAGCGACCAGGCGGCCAGCGCGGTGAAGAGGGACTCGCTGTACGCCATCGACTGCACGACGCCGACCGGCAGCACGGCCCACAGCAGCACCGCGCACACCCCCGCGCGGCGGCCGTACACCCACTCCGCCACGGCGAAGATCCCCCAGGCCGCGGCGAGCGAGGCGAGGAGGCTCACGGCGAAGCCCGCGTCCGCGTACGACAGCGGCGAGACCGCCGCCCCCAGCCGCTCCAGCCAGGGCAGCAGCGGGAAGAAGGCCAGGTTGGAGTGCACGTCGCCGTCTGGCAGGCGCACCTCGTAGCCGTACCCCAGCTCGGCGACCCTGGTGTACCAGAGGGAGTCCCAGCGGGCGGTCAGCAGTGTGTACGCGCTCTTGTCGCGCGCGGCGCTCCACAGGGCGAGGGCGAGCAGGCCCAGGGCGCGTACCGCCGCGTAGCCGAGGAGCGCCGGGGCGGCCCGGCGCAGGGCCCCGCGGCCCGCCGCAGGCGTATCAAGATCGGTCACGGACCCGATTATCGGCCGGGTGCGGGGGCGGTCCGTCCGCCGGGGCGGCCGGGGAGGCGGGCGCAGTGGCGGACGCCACACGTGCGCCGCGGCAGGTGTGAGGCCCGCCACGTGCGCGGTGGACGGTCTCGCGTACTCTGGCCAGTCACTCGCGTTCCGTTGCACGGCCCGGAGGCCCCGCTCCTCTCCGGCCGAGCCGCAGGGGAGTCCCCACCCCCGCGATGCCCGCCGGACGCGAGGGAACATCTTGGAGGTACGTGCATGTCCGGGACGACCACGGCTGCCACCGCGCTGCGCCGTCGGACGGCCGGGGCCGGTGCCAACCGCTGGGTCGTCCTGGTCGTCCTCTGCGTCAGCCTGCTGCTGGTCGCGGTGGACGCGACGGTGCTGCACGTGGCGGTCCCCGCCGTCACCGAGGACCTGCGGCCCGGCGCGATCGAACTGCTCTGGATCGTCGACGTCTACCCCCTCGTCTGCGCCTCGCTGCTGATCCTGTTCGGCACGCTGGGTGACCGGGTGGGCCGCAGACGCATCCTCCTTCTGGGATACGCGCTCTTCGGCGTGGCCTCCGGGCTCGCGGCGCTCGCCGACAACGCCCAGGTCCTGATCCTCGCCCGGGCGCTGCTCGGCGTCGGCGGGGCCATGATCATGCCGGCGACGCTGTCGATCCTGCGGCAGGTCTTCCCCGACCGGCGGGAGCGGGCGCTGGCCATCGGCGTCTGGAGCGCCGTGGCCGCGGTCGGCGCGGCGGTCGGGCCACTGCTCGGCGGGTTCCTGCTGGAGCACTTCTGGTGGGGCTCGGTCTTCCTCGTCAACATCCCGCTGATGCTGGTCAGCCTGCCGGTGGGGCGGCTGCTGCTGCCCGAGTCGAAGGGCGACGGCCGCGGGCCCTGGGACGTGGTCGGCGCGCTGATGGCGGCGGGTGGCCTGTTCGGGGCGGTCCTGGGCGTGAAGCGGCTCGGCGGTGGCGAGCCGGTGGCGAGCGTGCTCACCGTGGTGCCGCTGGTGGTGGGTGCGGCCCTGCTGATCGCGTTCGTCCGGCGTCAGCGGCGGCGCACCCATCCGCTGGTGGACCTCACCCTGTTCCGCCGGCCGGCGTTCAGCACGTCGGTGGGCTGCATCGTGCTGGCGATGCTGGCGCTGGTGGGTCTGGAGCTGATCGCCGCGCAGTACCTGCAGCTCGTGCTCGGGCTCTCCCCGCTGCAGACCGGGCTGCGCCTGGTGCCCCTGACCTTCGCGGCGATGGCGGCGGGGCTGGCGGGCGCCCGGATGCTGCGGCGGTTCGGGCCGCGGCGGATGGTGTGCGCGGGCTTCTGCCTGACGGCCTTCGCGGTGGTGCTGCTCACGGCGATGGGCCGGACCGACAACTGCGCGCTGATGCTGACGGGCTTCGTGCTGCTCGGCTTCGGCCTGGAGACGACGCTGTTCGGGGCGTACGAGTCGATGCTGAGCGAGGCTCCGCAGGCGCAGGCCGGTGGGGCGGCGGCGATCGGGGAGACGTCGTACCAGCTGGGCGCCGGGATCGGGATCGCGCTGCTGGGCACCGTGATGAACGTGGCGTACGCCCCGGGACTGACGGGGGGCGTGTCCGGGGTGCCGGCGTCGGCCTCGGCGGCGGCGGGGCATTCGCTGGGGGAGGCCTACGAGGTCGCGGCGCAGCTCGGCGGGCCCGCGGGGGCGGCGTTGCGGCGGGCCGCCGCCGACGCGTTCGTGCACGGGCTGCACGTGACGCTGGTGGTGAGCGCGGGGCTGCTGTTGCTGGGGGCCGCGATGGCGTTGCGGTTGCCGCGGGTGATGAGCTGCGAGGAGGAGGCGGTCTCCGTGCCGGCGCCCCGGGACGCGGTGGAGTCCCGGGTCTCCGTGTGAACCACGGGTGAGCATGGTGGACGTGCGCGACGCCGCACCGTAACGTCGGGCGGGAGAACCGCGACTAGCAGCGCTAGTTTTCCTGTCCCGGAGGGTGTTCCATGGCCGCGTCCCCCAAGCCGCCCGCGTTCGACCCCGCCGATCCGCTCGGCGTCGACGACCTCCTGGAGCCGGAGGACCTGGCGATCCGCGACACCGTGCGGGAGTGGGCCGCGGACCGGGTGCTGCCGTACGTCGCGGACTGGTACGAGAAGGGCGAGCTGCCCGGCATCCGGGAGCTGGCCCGCGAGCTGGGCGGCATCGGCGCCCTGGGCATGTCGCTGAAGGGGTACGGCTGCGCCGGCGCGAGCGCCGTGCAGTACGGGCTGGCCTGTCTGGAGCTGGAGGCGGCCGACTCCGGCATCCGCTCCCTGGTCTCCGTGCAGGGCTCCCTCGCCATGTACGCCATCCACCGCTTCGGCAGCGAGGAGCAGAAGCGGACGTGGCTGCCGCGGATGGCCGCCGGCGAGGTCATCGGCTGCTTCGGGCTGACCGAGCCCGACCACGGCTCCGACCCCGCCCACATGCGCACCCGCGCCAAGCGGGACGGCGGCGACTGGGTGCTCGACGGACGCAAGATGTGGATCACCAACGGTTCGGTGGCCGGCGTCGCCGTGGTCTGGGCGCAGACGGAGGACGGCATCCGCGGGTTCGTGGTCCCCACCGACAGCCCCGGTTTCTCCGCGCCCGAGATCAAGCACAAGTGGTCGCTGCGGGCCAGCGTCACCAGTGAGCTGGTCCTGGACGGCGTACGGCTGCCCGCCGACGCCGTGCTGCCCGAGGTCACCGGTCTGCGCGGGCCGCTCAGCTGCCTCACGCACGCCCGTTACGGCATCGTCTGGGGTTCGATGGGTGCGGCCCGCAGCTCCTTCGAGGCGGCCGTGGAGTACGCGAAGTCGCGGGAGCAGTTCGGGCGGCCGATCGGCGGCTTCCAGCTGACCCAGGCCAAGCTCGCCGACATGGCGGTCGAACTGCACAAGGGGATCCTGCTCGCCCACCACCTGGGGCGGCGCATGGACGCCGGCCGTCTGCGTCCCGAGCAGGTCAGCTTCGGCAAGCTCAACAACGTACGCGAGGCCATCGACATCTGCCGTACGGCCCGCACGATCCTCGGCGCCAACGGGATCTCCCTCGAATACCCCGTGATGCGGCACGCGACGAACCTGGAATCGGTGCTCACCTACGAGGGCACCGTCGAGATGCACCAGCTGGTGCTGGGCAAGGCGCTCACCGGACTCGACGCCTTCCGGTAGGCGTCCGGGGGGGGGCGGGGCCGTGGTGCGTGGCCCCGCCTCAGCTCTGGTTGAAGAATCCGTCGGAACGGTGCGCGGCGGGCTCGCCGCTGATGACCTGCGTGTCGGCCGGGCTCAGCAGGAAGACGCGGGTGGACACCCGCTCGATGGAGCCGCGCAGGCCGAAGATCAGGCCGGCCGCGAAGTCGACCACCCGCTTGGCGTCGGTGGCCTCCATGGCCGTCAGGTTCATGATGACCGGGACCCCGTCCCGGAACAGTTCGCCGATGGACCGTGCGTCCCGGAAGCTGTCCGGGGTGACGGTCGCGATGCGGCGGCCCTTCTCCTCGGCCACGTCCGAGGCCACCTTCACCCGCGGGTCCGTGACCCAGGCGTCCCCGGGCTCGGTGCCCTCGGTGTAGTCGTCGTCGTAGTAGCGCTCGTCATCGTTGTCGTCGACGAGGCCGAGCCACGCACTCGCCTTGCGTACCGATCCCATGGACGCCTCCTCTCACAGCGGTCTTTCGTGCTTCCGCATCCCTATGGTCATCCATGATGCGGACGTCGCGCCAAGTGGATAGACGCCGCGCGGGGGGTTTGTGACGGTACTGGTGCACAGCGAATCCGTCGAGAGTCCTTGTGTCCCAAGGGCCGTTTCCCAAACGGATGCTGACTGTGAGTGAAATATGATTCTTCCCGGCGGACGGGTGAGGGCGGGTGCGTACGGGTGAACCCGTCGGTCGGTACGATGCCGCAGCTCAACGTCGTACGAGCCACGGGGGAACGTCGTGTTCGGAATAGTCAGGCCTTGTCGGCACCGGCTCGGGGAGAGCCTCACGAGCCAGTGGATGGCGCATTTGTGCGGGTTGTGTCTCGCTCTGCGCAAGGACCACGGGCAGCTCGCGCGCATAGTGACGAACTATGACGGATTGCTCATATCGGTTTTGACGGAGGCTCAGTCCGGTGAAAAGGGGACGGGTGCCGGACGGCGCACCGCCGGGCCCTGTCCGTTGCGCGGGATGCGCACCGCGTCCGTCGCCCACGGTGAGGGGGCCCGGCTCGCCGCGGCCGTCTCCCTGGTGCTGGCCTCGGCCAAGGTGCGCGACCACGTCGCCGACGGGGACGGGATGCTGGCCCGCCGTCCGCTGGCCCGGGCCGCCCGCCGGGTCGCCGCGGGCTGGGACGCCGCCGGTGCCCGAGGGGGCGGCGCCGTCGGTTTCGACACCGCCGTACTGGTCGACGCCGTCGACCGGCAGGGCGGCATCGAGGCGCTCGCCGGGCCCGGCACACCGCTGCTCACCGTCACCGAGCCGACCGAGACCGCGACCGCCGCCGCGTTCGCGCACACCGCCCACCTGGCCGGCCGGCCGCGCAACGCCGAGCCGCTCGCCGAAGCCGGGCGGCTCTTCGGCCGGCTCGCCCACCTGCTCGACGCCGTGGAGGACAGGGAGGCCGACGCCGCGTCGGGTGCCTGGAACCCGCTCACCGCCACCGGGACCCCGCTCACGGAGGCCCGGCGGCTGGCGGACGACGCCGTGCACGGGGTGCGCCTCGCCCTGCGCGAGGCGGAGTTCGACGACGGGCGGCTGGTGCACCGGCTCCTCGTGCACGAGCTGGGCAACTCGGTCGACCGCGCATTCGGCACCGTCTCGTGCGCCCACGGCAGCCATCCGTACGCCCCTCCGGGCTCCCCCGGGGGCCCCGGTGCGCCGATGCCTCCGGAGCCGCCGCGCCGGGACCGTCGAGGGCTGCTCGCGGGGTGCGCGGTGTGGCTGGGGCTGGCGTGTACGTGCCAGATGTGCTGCGGCACGTACCACGACCCGTGGAGCGGGGAGGAGAAGGAGTCGCCCTGTTCCAGCGGCGACTGCGGCAACTGCTGTGAATGCTGCGACTGCTGCGGCAACTGCTGCGGCGACGACGGGTGCGGGTGCGACGGCTGCGACTGCGGCTGCAGCTGCTGACGCGCCCGGCATGGGAGGGTTGTCCGCATGACGACGGACGCATCCGACGAGTGGAAGCAGTGGCACGCGCAGCGCGTCGCGGCGGTGTCGGCGCCCTACGGGCCGCTCGCGCTGACCGGCACGTACTGGCTGGAGGACCATCCGGAGGGGCAACTGCCGGGCGTTCCCGGGAGGTGGACGGCGGACGGCGACGCGGTGCTGCTGCGGGCCGCCGGGACGGACGGGCTCACCGTGGACGGCCGGCCCCTCGACGGGGAGGTGCGGCTCACGGCCGACCCGGGTCCGGCGAACTCCCGCGTGACCCACGGCGAGCGGCACCTGGTCGTCCTGGTGCGCGAGGGCTCCTGGGGCGTGCGTGACTTCGATCCGGCCGCCGGGGCGCGGCGGGCCTTTGGCGGCATCGCGGCCACGCCCCACGATCCGCGCTGGTCGGTACCGGGGCGCTTCACGCCGTACGACACCGGGCGGCGCAGCGTGCGGGTGCCGAACGCGGACGGACGGGAGCGCGGGCTCGGCCTCGGCGGGGAGCTGGCCTTCGCGCTGGAGGGGCGGGACCTCACGCTCCAGGTGAGTGTCGAGGAGGACGGCTCGCTGTGGGCCGTCTTCGCCGACGCCACCAGCGGGAGCACCAGTTACCGCTTCCGGTTCCTGCGACCGGCCGCGCCGGACGACGAAGGCCGTACCACGGTCGACTTCAATCGCGCGCTGCTGCCGCCCTGTGCCTTCGCCGACCACTTCGTCTGCCCCTTCCCCCCGCCGGGGAACACCCTGGAGGTCCGCGTCGAGGCGGGGGAGCGCGAACCGCGCTGAACGCCGCCCTGGGGGGCGGAGGCGGGTGGTTCAAAAGGCGACGGCCGAAAGGCACCCTTGCGCCGACCGGTCGTTCGGCCGAATACTCCAACCTCAGCGCTTGTCAGGAGCACGACGCGTCCGGAACCCGGACGTTCCGGGCCCCTGGCTGCGCCTCACGGGCCCCCAACCCCACAGGAGGGGCCCCCGACTTCCCCCGTGGAGGAACGAAAAGTGAGGAACAAGCGCACCACCCCCCGCAGCGGCATCACGAGACGGACTCGGCTGATCGCCGTCTCCTCCGGCCTCGTGGCCGCGGCCGCGATCGCGATCCCCAGCGCGAACGCGGCACCGACCCCGGCCACCTTCAGTGCCGCCGAGCTCAACAGCGCCAGCAGCGCGGTGCTCAAGGCCGACGTCCCCGGCACCGCCTGGGCCGTCGACAGCAAGAGCGGCCAGGTGCTTCTCACGGTCGACAGCACGGTCTCCCAGGCCGAGATCGCGAAGATCAAGGAGCAGGCCGGCGACAAGGCCGGCGCGCTCACGATCAAGCGCACCCCCGGCACGTTCAACAAGCTCATCCAGGGCGGTGACGCCATCTACGCGAGCAGCTGGCGGTGCTCCCTCGGCTTCAACGTCCGGGCCAGCAACGGGACCGAGTACTTCCTGACCGCCGGTCACTGCACCGACGGCGCGGGCACCTGGTACTCCAACTCCAGCCGCACCTCGGTCATCGGCTCCACGGCCGGCTCCAGCTTCCCGGGCAACGACTACGGTCTCGTCCGGTACTCCGGGTCCGTCAGCCGGCCCGGTACCGCGAACGGCGTGGACATCACCCGTGCGGCCACCCCGAGCGTGGGCACCACGGTCATCCGCGACGGTTCCACCACCGGTACCCACAGCGGCCGGGTCACCGCTCTGAACGCCACCGTCAACTACGGCGGCGGCGACGTCGTCGGCGGGCTGATCCAGACCACGGTCTGCGCCGAGCCCGGTGACTCCGGCGGCGCGCTCTACGGCAGCAACGGCACCGCGTACGGTCTGACCTCCGGCGGCAGCGGCAACTGCTCCTCCGGCGGTACGACGTTCTTCCAGCCGGTCACGGAGGCCCTGAGCGCCTACGGCGTCAGCGTCTACTAGGCCGCTCCACCGGATCGCGACCGGCGGAACCCGAGCCCCCGCACACCGACAGGCGTGCGGGGGCTTTCCGTTGTCCGTGTCCGGTCCCGGGAGTCGCCACCGCGTGTAGACGCACACGCGTGGCTGGGTGCGCAAGGGGCGAATTCCGGACAGGGCGGGATCCGGTCGGCCGGACCTCTGTTACTCGCCCGTAGCGTTTGCTGGTGCGTTCGCCGCACGAATCCTGCTGGAAGGGACATGAAAGGTGAAGGTCCTGTGCCCGCACCGGTGTTGTCGTGCGCACGTCCTGAAGTCGACCTTGTGTGCCCCCTGTGTGTTCGGAAGAGTGAGCGCTCGTCAACCAGCCTTCCGGTTCGCGAGGTCCCCACAACCTCCCGGGCCGACCCCCCACAGGAGGACATGAGTTGAAGCACCGACGCATACCCAGGCGACGGGCCGCCGTGGTAGGTGCGGGCATCACCGCACTGGTCGCCGCGGGAGTCACCTTCCAGAGTGCGAACGCCAGCGAGGCCCCGAAGGCCTCCGCCCCCGAGCCCCTGTCGGTCACGGCGGCCGGAAAGCTCGCCTCGACGCTGCTGGGCGACCTCGGTACCGACGCGGCGGGCACGTACTACGACGCGGAGGCGAAGAGCCTCGTCGTCAACGTGCTCGACGAGACCGCCGCGCGGACCGTCGAGGAGGCCGGCGCCAAGGCCAGAGTCGTCGAGAACTCGCTCGCCGAACTGAAGAGCGCGCGCACCACCCTCGCCGAGGACGCGGCCGTCCCGGGTACCGCCTGGGTGACCGACCCGACCACCAACAAGGTCGTCGTCACCGCCGACCGCACGGTCTCCGAGGCCGAGTGGGCCAAGCTGACCAAGGTGGTCGAGGGGCTCGGCGCCAAGGCGGAGCTCCAGCGGACCAAGGGTGAGTACCGGCCCTTCATCGCGGGCGGCGACGCCATCACCGACGGCAGCGGCCGCTGCTCGCTCGGCTTCAACGTGACCAAGGGCGGGGAGCCGCACTTCCTCACCGCCGGTCACTGCACCGAGGGCATCACCAGCTGGCAGGACTCCTCGGGCAACCAGCTCGGCGACAACGTGACGTCCAGCTTCCCGGACAACGACTACGGTCTGGTCAAGTACTCCGGCGAGGTGGACCACCCGAGCGAGGTCAACCTCTACAACGGCTCCTCGCAGGCCATCTCCGGCGCCGCCGAGGCCACCGTCGGCATGGAGGTGACCCGCAGCGGCTCCACCACCCAGGTGCACTCCGGCAAGGTCACCGGCCTGGACGCCACCGTCAACTACGGCAACGGCGACATCGTCAACGGCCTGATCCAGACCGACGTCTGCGCCGAACCCGGCGACAGCGGCGGTTCGCTCTTCTCGGGCGACAAGGCCGTGGGCCTCACCTCCGGCGGCAGCGGCGACTGCACCTCGGGCGGTGAGACCTTCTTCCAGCCGGTGACGGAGGCCCTGTCGGCCACCGGTACGCAGATCGGCTGAGCGGCACCGCGTCTGAAGCACGGCTGAGGTCCCGTCCCGCGCGCGAGGGGCGGGACTTCGGCGTGTCCGCGGACGGGTCGGCCCGCCCGCGGGCGCGGCGGTCTCAGCCCGTCTGCGTGGGCAGCTCCGCCTCCCGGCGCGCGCGGCGCAGCACGGCCGCCAGCACCGTGAGCACCGTCCCCGCGACCGCCCACACCCACAGCACCAGCAGGGGGACGGTCGTGTCGTTGCCCTTGAAGTAGGCGATCGAGCGGGCCGCCCAGGTGCCGGCGCCCGGCGGGAGCCACGGGCCGATCTCCCTCCAGAACGGCGGCAGCATCGGCAGCGGGAAGGCGCCGCCCGCGCTCGGGTTGCCCGCGATCACCACCAGCAGGATCGCCAGCCCGATACCGACGATCCCGAAGACGCCCTGGAGGGCGAGGGTGGCGGCGCCCACGGCGAAGATGACCAGGGCGCCGAGCCCCCACAGGTCCACCACGCTGCCGGGCAGCGCGCCCAGGACCGGCCCGACGATCACCGCGCCGCCGAGTCCGCCGACGATCGCGACCAGCGCCATCACGATCAGCCGGATCGCCGCGCGGAGCGGGTCGGCCGGGCGGGCGCCGGCGCTGATCGCGAGGATCGAGGCGCACAGGTAGCCGCCGACGCACCAGCCCACGACCAGGTAGAAGGACGACAGTCCGTCGAAGTCCCGGTCCGAGGCGGGGGCCACGTCGACGGTGCGCACCGTGCGGCCCTCGGACCGCTCCACCTGGGCGACGATCCCCTCCAGGGTGGTGGCGAGGACGGTGCCGCCGCCGGAGGCGACCAGCAGCGTGTCGGTGCGGCCGGAGGGGTCGGCGATCAGGGCGCCGTCGATCTCCCGGTTCTCGATCTGCTTCCGGGCGCTCGCCGCGTCGGCCACCGTGCGCGGGTCCAGCGGTGATCCGGGGAGCCGCTCCAGTCCGCTCACCGTCCGCTCGGCCACCGCCGGCGGCGCGACCACCCCGAAGGGCACGTCCTTCGGCTTCGGGTCGTGCAGCGCTCCCACGTAGGACGCGATGAACAGCAGCTGGAGCGCGATCACCCCGAGCACGAGCAGGGTGGCCCGTGGGGTGACGGCGTCCTTCACCTCACCGAGGAAGGAGCCGCTCCGGGTGCCGGTGCCTGGGGTGTGCGACATGTCCCCACGGTCCGGGCCGACGGACGTTTGCGCAGGTGGGGAGGGGCCGAACGGATGTCGCACAAACATTCGAGGATGGAGGTATGGTGGGGGTGAAGTGGTTGGGAACAGACGTTCGATAAGGCGTCGGGTTCAAGGGATCGGGAGGTGCGCGTGCCGGGTTTCACGCATCTGCACACCGTCTCCGGGTTCTCCGCCCGCTACGGCGCCTCCCACCCGGAGCGGCTGGCCGAGCGCGCCTTCGAGCGGGGCATGGACGCCCTCGCCCTCACCGACCGCGACACCCTCGCGGGGACGGTCCGCTTCGCCAAGGCCTGCGCGAAGGCGGGCGTCCGTCCGCTGTTCGGCGCGGAGCTGGCGGTGGCCGCCCCCGAGCCCGAGGCGGACCGCACGGAGACCTCCGTACGCCGGGACCGGCGCCGGACCCCCGTGCGCGGCGGAGCCTTCGTCGACGAGTCGGCCCCGCGGGTGACCTTCCTCGCCCGGGACGGCGCCCGCGGCTGGGCCGACCTGTGCCGGCTGGTGTCCGCCGCCCACACCGCCGAGGGCACCCCGCTGCTGTCCTGGGCCGACAACCACGGGGCCGGCCTGACCGTCCTGCTCGGCCCCTCCTCCGACGTCGGCCGCGCCCTCGCCGCCGGCCGCCCCGACCGCGCGGCGAAGCTTCTCGCCCCCTGGCGCGAGGTCTACGGCGACGCCCTGCGCCTGGAGGCCGTCTGGCACGGCCGTGAAGGGACCGGCCCGGGCTCCCTGCGCCTGGCCGCCCGCACCGTCGGCCTCGCCGCCGAGCAGGGTGTCCGGCCGGTGCTGGCCAACGCCGTCCGGTACGCCGACCCCGGCCAGGGACCGGTCGCCGACGTCCTGGACGCCGCCCGCCGCCTGGTCCCGATCGACGCCACCAGGGAACTGGACTCCGGCGAGGCCTGGCTGAAGGACGCCGACGCCATGCGCCACGCCGCCGAGCGGATCGTCGAGGCCGCGGGCTTCCGGCGCGACACGGCCCACCGCCTGCTGGAGCAGACGCAGACCACGGCCGCCGAGTGCCTGGTCGACCCGGACGACGACCTCGGCATGGGCGCCGTCCACTTCCCCGAGCCGCACCTGGTCGGCGCCGGGCGACGCACCGCCCAGCGGGCGCTGGCCTCCCGGGCGGCGGCGGGCATGGTGCGGCGCGGCTACGACCGGCGCCGGGACCACCGGGAGTACTGGGAGCGGATGCACCACGAGCTGGACATCATCGCCCACCACGGCTTCGCCTCGTACTTCCTCACCGTCGCCCAGGTCGTGGACGACGTACGGCACATGGGCATCCGGGTCGCCGCGCGCGGCTCCGGCGCGGGCTCGCTCGTCAACCACCTCCTCGGCATCGCGCACGCCGACCCGGTCGAGCACGGGCTGCTGATGGAGCGCTTCCTGTCCAAGGAGCGGGTCGTGCTCCCCGACATCGACATCGACGTGGAGTCCGCGCGCCGCCTGGAGGTCTACCGCGCGATCATCGACCGCTTCGGCGCCGAACGGGTCGCCACGGTCGCGATGCCGGAGACGTACCGGGTGCGGCACGCCATCCGCGACGTCGGCGCCGCCCTGTCCATGGACCCGGCGGAGATCGACCGCGTCGCCAAGGCCTTCCCGCACATCCGCGCCCGCGACGCCCGCGCCGCGCTGGAGGAACTGCCCGAGCTGCGGGAGCTGGCGGGGGAGAAGGAGAAGTACGGGAAGCTCTGGGAGCTGGTCGAGGGTCTGGACGCCCTCCCGCGCGGGGTCGCCATGCACCCCTGCGGGGTACTGCTCTCCGACGCCTCCCTGCTCTCCCGGACGCCGGTCATGCCGACCAGCGGCGAGGGCTTCCCCATGGCGCAGTTCGACAAGGACGACGTCGAGGACCTCGGGCTGCTCAAGCTGGACGTGCTCGGGGTGCGGATGCAGTCGGCGATGGCGCACGCGGTGGCCGAGGTGAAGCGGGCCACGGGCGCCGAGGTCGACCTGGACTCGGTGCCGGAGGGCGATCCGGCGACCTACCGGATGATCCGCTCCGCCGAGACGCTGGGCTGCTTCCAGATCGAGTCGCCGGGGCAGCGGGACCTGGTCGGCAGGCTCCAGCCGTCGACCTTCCACGACCTGGTCGTCGACATCTCGCTCTTCCGGCCCGGCCCGGTCGCCGCCGACATGGTGCGGCCCTTCATCGAGGCCCGGCACGGGCGGGCGCCGGTGCGCTACCCGCACGAGGACCTGTCGGAAGCGCTGGCGGGCACCTACGGGGTCGTCGTCTTCCACGAGCAGGTCATCGACATCGTGGCCGTCATGACCGGCTGCGGACGCGGCGAGGCGGACCGGGTGCGGCGCGGGCTGTCCGACCCGGAGTCCCAGGGGCGGATCAAGGTGTGGTTCGCCCAGCACGCGGCGGCGCGCGGGTACGACGCGGAGACGATCGGGCGGACCTGGGAGATCGTCGAGGCCTTCGGGTCGTACGGCTTCTGCAAGGCGCACGCGGTCGCCTTCGCGGTGCCGACGTACCAGTCGGCGTGGTTGAAGGCCCACCATCCGGCCGCCTTCTACGCCGGTCTGCTCACCCACGACCCCGGCATGTACCCCAAGCGGCTGCTGCTGGCGGACGCGCGGCGGCGCGGGGTGCCGATCCTGCCGTTGGACGTCAACACGTCGGGGGTCGCCCACAGGATCGAACTGGTGTCTGAATCAGGTAAGGCGCGCCGGCCGGGGACGTGGGGCCTGCGCCTCGCCCTCCTGGACGTGCACGGCATCAGCGAGGCCGAGGCGGAGCGGATCGCCGAGGGGCAGCCCTACGCCTCCCTGCTCGACTTCTGGGAACGGGCCCGCCCCAGCAGGCCGCTGGCCGGACGGCTCGCCCAGGTCGGCGCGCTGGACGCGTTCGGTGCCAACCGCCGCGACCTGCAACTGCACCTGACCGAGCTGCACCGCGGCGCCCGGGGCGGACGTGGCGACCAGCTCCCGCTGTCCGGCGGGCGCGGGACCGCGTCGGCCGGGCTGCCCGACCTCACCTCGGCGGAGAAGCTCAGCGCCGAGCTGGGCGTGCTGTCCATGGACGCCTCCCGCAACCTGATGGACGACCACCGGACCTTCCTGAACGAGCTGGGCGTGGTGTCGGCCAAGCGGCTGCGCGAGCTTCGGCACGGGGAGACGGTGCTGGTCGCGGGCGCCAAGGCGGCCACGCAGACCCCGCCGGTCCGCTCCGGGCGGCGGGTCATCTTCTCCACTCTCGACGACGGCACCGGCCTGGTCGACCTCGCCTTCTTCGACGACTCGCACGACACCTGCGCGCACACCGTCTTCCACTCCTGGCTGCTGCTGGTGCGCGGGGTGGTGCAGCGGCGCGGCCCGCGCAGTTTCAGCGTGGTCGGCTCCGCCGCCTGGAACCTCGCCGACCTGCTGGAGGTGCGCCGCGAGGAGGGACTCGAGGGCGTCGCGGCCCGGCTGGCCGGAGCGGGCGGGCCCCCGGAGGGCGACCCCGGGGACGGCCCCGCGCGCCGCCGGCTCGCCGGGTCGGACGGGCTGCCCGCGCCGGCCGGGTCCGCGGCCCAGGACGCGATGGAACGGCAGCGGACCATCCGCATGCCCACGGGGTACGAGATGCACCCCTGGGCCGATCTGCGCCCCGCGGGCGAAGGGCCCGCGGTGGGAAGGAAGTTGTGGCACCAGAGTCCGGGGAGTGCGGGATGACCATTCTCTGCGTACGTTTCCAGCTGCCGCCGATGGACGAGGCGTCCCTGCCCCGCCTGCTGGGGCTGTTGGAGGAGTTCACACCGGTCGTCGAGGCGCTGCCGCCGGACGGGGCACTGGCCGATCTGCGGGGCGCCGAGCGGTACTTCGGGCGCGACGCCGTGGAACTGGCCTCGGTGATCCGCGTCCGCGCCCTCGCCCTGTACGGCGTCGACTGCGTGATCGGCGCCGGTCCGGGCCCGATGCTCGCCCGCGTGGCGCTGCGGGACGCCCGGCCGGGGCTGACCCGCGCGGTGCCCGAGGGGCGGGAGCGGGACTTCCTCGCCGGGAAGCCCGTCGCCGCGCTGCCCGGCGTCGGACCCGCGACCGCCCGCACCCTGTGCGAGTACGGCCTCGACACCCTCGGCCGGGTCGCCGCCGCGCCCCTGTCCACGCTCCAGCGGCTGGTCGGCGCGAAGACCGGCCGCGAACTGCACGAGAAGGCGAACGGCGTCGACCGCGGCCGGGTCGTCCCCAACGGGTTCTCCCTCCCCCACTCTCGGCTTCGCTCGAGCGGGGGGACCATCCTGGCCGCCGAACGCCCCTTCACCCGCGACGAACTCGACCCCGGCCGGCACCGCCGCGCCCTGCTCTCGGCCGCCGAGGAGCTGGGCTCCCGGCTGCGGGCGGTGGACAAGGTGTGCCGCACCCTCACCCTCACCGTGCGCTACGCCGACCGCTCCGCGACCGTCCGCAGCCGCACCCTGAAGGAACCGACCGCGCACTCGGCGGCCCTGACGCGGACCGCCTACGGCCTGTACGAGGCGCTCGGCCTCCAGCGCGCCCGGGTCCGCTCGGTCGCCCTGCGCGCCGAGGGCCTGGCCCCCGCTGAGCAAGCCTCCCACCAGCTCACCTTCGATCCCGTGGACGAGAAGGTCCGCCGGATCGAGGAGGTCGCGGACCGCGCGCGGGCGAAGTTCGGGCCGAGGGCGGTGATGCCGGGGTCGCTGGCGGCGTGAGGCCCCCGCGGGTCAGTTGGCCCACGGGGGAGTGAGCCGGGTGCCGTCGGCCAGCTCGGCCTCCAGGCCCACCGAGGTGGTGACCCAGGACGTCGCGGTCCGGTCGGTGGGGTTCTCGACGGCGAGGGTCGATCCCGAGTTGATGATCACCGTGTCGCCCGCGGTGACGCGCTCGGTGCGGCCGTCGAGGGTGATCAGCAGCTCGCCGGTGAGCAGGTGGAAGATCTCCTCCCGGGTGACGGTGTGCGCGGGCGCCCTCGTCCCGGCCGGGATCTCGCCCCGCCAGGCGCACAGCTCCCTGCTGCCGGAGCGAGGGGTGGCGTACGAGACGAAACGGACGCCGTGGATCTCGTGGATCACGGCCTCGGACGAGCGGACTACGGGCATGGTGGCGGACTCCTCGCACGGGATGGTCAAGCTGCTTGACTACCTCCCTATGGTCAAGCTGCTTGACCATGGCGTCAAGGGTGTTTCAATTCCCCCGTGCAGAACTCCGACGCCATGGCCCTGTCCGCCGCCCTGCTCGCCACCGCCGGCGGACTCACGCAGCGCATCCACGAGGGGGTCGTCGCCCGCGGCTTCGAGGGTCTGCGTCCCGCCCACGGCTTCGCGTTCGCCCGGCTCGCCCCGGACGGTGCCACGGTCACCGACCTCGCCGCACACCTCGGCATGACCAAGCAGGCCGCCAGTCAGCTCGTCGAGGAACTGGTCCGCAAGGGGTTCGCCGAACGCTGGCCGCACCCCGTGGACGCGCGGGCCCGGCTGATCGTGCTCACCGAGCGGGGGTGGGACTGCACGCGGGCCGCCGAGGAGGCGGCGGCCGAGGCGGTGCGCGCGTGGGCCGACGTCATCGGCGAGGGCGAGGTGCGCGCGCTGCACGGCCTGCTGGCGCGGGTCGCCCCCAACGGGCCCGTGCGGCCCGCCTGGTGACCCTATATCACCTGCGTCGCGACCGGCGCCGGTTGTCGCTGGAAGTTTTTACCGACGCGTAACTTCCCGCCCGCGCTACTCGTCCGTAACTTGATGAGTGAACCAGCATCCCGTGATCCGGATCACAGGGCGTCCTGCCGCCGCACGTCCCCTTGAGCCGCAAGGAGATCACCCGATGCTGCCCTTCAGGCGAGTGCTCAGACCCCTGGCCGCGCTGCTGCTGACCGCCGCGGCCGTCCTGGTCCCCGCCACCACCGCCCGCGCCGCCGACGCGCGGCCCGGCGCCGGCTGGAACGACTACTCCTGCCGGCCCTCCGCCGCCCACCCGCGCCCCGTCGTCCTGGTCCACGGCACCTTCGGGAACTCCGTCGACAACTGGCTGGGCCTCGCGCCCTACCTCGAGGACCGCGGCTACTGCGTCTTCTCCCTCGACTACGGCCAACTGCCCGGCGTCCCGTTCTTCCACGGCCTCGGGCCGGTCGAGAAGTCCGCGGAGCAGCTCGCCGCCTACGTCGACAAGGTGCTCGCCGCGACGGGCGCCGCCGAGACCGACATCGTCGGCCACTCCCAGGGCGGCATGATGCCCCGCTACTACCTGAAGTTCCTCGGCGGAGCCGACGAGGTGAACGCCCTGGTCGGCATCGCGCCCAGCAACCACGGCACCACCCTGTCCGGCCTCACCCGGCTGCTGCCGTACTTCCCCGGCGCCGCGGACCTGCTGAACGAGCACACGCCCGCCCTCGCCGACCAGGTCGTCGGCTCCGACGTCCTCACCAGGCTGAACGAGGGCGGCGACACCGTGCCCGGCGTCCGCTACACCGTCCTCGCCACCCGGTACGACCAGGTGGTCACCCCGTACCGCAGCCAGTTCCTGAGCGGCCCCGGGGTGCGCAACATCCTCTTGCAGGACCTGTGCCCCGTCGACCTGTCCGAGCACCTGGCGATCGGGCTCTTCGACCGCGTCGCCTTCCACGCGGTGGCGGGCGCCCTGGACCCGGCGCACGCCGAGCCCACCACCTGCGCCTCGGTCCTCGACTGACCCCGGCACCGGTACGCCGCGCGGGGCCTGTCCGGCCTGAGCCGCCCGACAGGCCCCGCGCCCCCCCCGTGTCCCGGGTCAGCGACCGTGCCGGCCGCCGGTCTGCGCGCGGCGGCGGACCGACGCGAACAGCGCCGCCGCGCCCACCGCGAGGGCGGCGGCGCCGCCGACGGCGATGTAGGGCGTGGTGCTGTCCCCGCCGGTCTCGGCGAGGTTCTCGGTGCCGGCCCCGGCGGCCTTGACCTCGTTGGGCTCACCCGCGGCCGCCTCGGGAGCCGCCTCCGGGTCGGCCGGATCGGCCGGGTCCTTCGGGTCCGTCGTCGTCTCGGCGTCCTGGTCGCCGTGGCCGTGGTGCTCGATCGTCGACTTGTCGGCCGCGGCCGCGATCTGCTCCTCGGACGGCGCGGAGGCCACGGGGGCCGGGGCGGCACCCTCCGCGGTCTCCCCGCCCGACGCCGTGTCGTCCGCCGCACCACCGCCCGCGGTGGCACCACCGTCACCGCCGAAGGAGACGTCGGAGCAGGAGTAGAACGCCTCCGGGCTGTCCGAGCGCTGCCACACCGCGTACAGCAGGTGCTTGCCGGAGCGCTCGGGAAGGGCGCCGGAGAAGGTGTAGAAACCGCCCGAGGCGACCGGGTCGGTGACCGTCGCCACCGGGGCGGACAGGTCCAGGTCACCCCAGCCCAGCGGCTGCGACGGGTCGTACCCGGGCTTGGTGATGTACACCTTGAAGGTCCCCTTGTGCGGAGCCGTCACACGGTACTTGAAGGTGTACGCACCGCTGCTCACGCCGGTGGCGGGCCAGTCGGCACGCGCCAGGTCCATGCCCTTGAAGGCCGGGTCGTTGGCGCTGCACAGCTTGCCGTCCGGAATCAGCTCCTGGTGCTTGCCGGCGGCGTTGCCGATGCGGATGCCGTTCCAGTCGTACAGCGCCTGCGTGCCGCCGGCCGCGACGGCCGCCTTGCACGCCGCGGACTGCGGGTTCTCGGGGCCCTCGGCGTGGCACTGCGAGACCCGGCTGACCGGGTCGCCCATCGAACCGTGCGCGGCCGCGGGGGCGGCGGCCAGCGTGGTCAGGGCCAGCGGGGCGACACCGGCGAGGGCGACGGCGGCGGCCCTGCGGGAGACGGACGATGCGGGCATGGGGAACTCCTCGAAACGGTCACAGGGGACGTGGACTCCGGGCCGGAACCCGTGGGGGTGATCAGCAAGCTAGCCCCGAGGAACCGCGAAATCGCCTCCTGGAGGCGGGGGACGGAGATCCTTATGGTCGCGTTAAGGGAGTGCTCAGGCTGGGCTCAGGTAGCTACCGTTCGCGGCATGACAGAAGAGCAGATCCGGCAGGCGGTCCCCGCCGACCTGCCGGCGGTGAAGGCCGTCACCGACGCCGCCTACCGCCCCTACATCGAGCGCATCGCCGTGGTCCCGCAGCCCATGGAGGCGGACCACGCGGCGGACGTGGCCGCGGGCAAGGTCTTCGTCGCGACAGCCCCGGACGAGCCTGGAGGGCGCGGGGAAGTGGTGGGCGTCGTGGTCCTGGAGGCGTGCACGGACCACCTCTTCCTCGACAGCGTCGCCGTCCACCCCGACGCACACGGCAGGGGCGTGGGACGGCGACTGCTGCGCTTCGTGGACGCACGCGCGCGAGCGCTGGGCCTGCCCGAGGTCAGGCTCTACACCAACGCCCTGATGTGGGAGAACCAGAAGATCTATCCGAAGTACGGCTACGAACTCGTGGAGCGCCGGACGGACGGGCCCTACGACCGTCTCCACTACCGCAAGCGGCTGCCCCGCCGCGTCTCATGACGTGACCGGCCCGGTCAGCTGTCCGGCCACCACGTGCGCGCGACGTCCTTGCGGACCTCCGGACGCCCCGAGGGACGCTCGTCGGCCTCCTCGCGGACACGGCGGGCATCGGACTTCTTCAGGGGCTTCTGCACGGTCAGACGGCGCATGGCTGCCTCCTTACGGATCCACCGGGTTCCGCGTTGTCACGGAGGTAGACCCTTTCCCCGAGACTTGCTCATCGATGCATTCCTGTCAGTGGCGGCTGTCACGTTCCCGTGCCACACCCGTGCCGTCGCCACCGGGAGTCACTGTGGGTGCCCGGGTGATGACACCAGGTCGGTGAACCCCTCCCCGCGGGCCAGCCGCTCCAGCTCGTCCAGGGCGGCCACGGCGGCGGCAGCGGCCTCGGGGTCCCGCTCCGCCAGACCGCTCCCGGCGAACTCGTCCTCGTCCAGCCGCCGTACGTCCCTGCCGTCCGCGGAGCGCCACAGGTCCAGGTCGAGGTCCTCCACGACCAGTTCCGCGCCGGTGAGCACGGCGGGGCGGGTGATGTCGCAGTACCAGCCCTTCAGCACGCCCGTACCGGTCCGGACCTCCTTCACGGAGTACCAGCGGTCACGCCAGTAGTACTCGGTGAAGACGTCGCCCGCCTCGAAGCGCACGAAGCCGAAGTCGCGGACGCCGGCACCGGCCCAGGGGGCGCGGACGGCGAGGCGGGTGCCGTCGTCGTGCAGCAGCCGGCTCGCGTAACGGATCTTCGTACGGCCCGCCTTGACCAGGACCACGTCCACACCGGTCGGTGCCTCAGCCGAGTTCGCGGACATAGCGCACCTCCGTTGCGCAGACCTCGTATCCGAGCCACTTGTTGATCGCCAGCATCGGGCCGTTGTCGGTGTCGTTGCCCGTGAACGCCTCCGTGTACCCGGCGGCCCGGGCCCGGCGCAGGGAGTCGGTCTTGGTGAGCTTGGCGAGGCCCCGGCCGCGGTGGGCGCGGGCCGTGCCGGTCATCGCGCTCGCGTAGCGGGTGCCGCCGTCGGTGTGGGCGACGCTGAAGGCGACGGGACGGCCGTCGGCCACCGCGACCGAGGTCAGTTCACGGTTCAGCAGCGGATGCCGCCAGGTCTCGGCGAGCCAGGCCTCGTAGTCGGTGAACTTCATGGAGACGTCGCTCGGTTCGTCCACCAGCGTCTGCGCGTCCAGCTCGAACATCGGGCGGGGGTCGTCGGCGAAGTCGGCGGCGGTGCGCAGTTCGACGCCCGCGGGCAGGGGCGGCGGGGACGGCAGGGTGCCGTCCGCCAGGCCGAGGCGGAGGAAGTGGGCGGACCGCCGCCGCTCGTAGCCGTGCCGCTGGGCGAAGACCAGGTTGGCGGGCTCGTCCAGCACCCAGGCGAACAGCTTCCGCGCGCCCTCGGCGGCGAGGTGCTCCTCGGCCGTGCGCACCAGCAGTCCGCCGGCGCCGCGCCGGACCCGGTCCGGGTGGACGTAGATGTTCAGGTACGCCTGCCCGGGCTCCGGGCTGTCGTGCACCAGCCCGATCTGGGCCGTGCCGATCACCTCCCCGTCCTCCTCCGCGACGAGGGAGCGGCTGCGGGCGTCCGGGTGGGTGTGGCGGAGGTGGTGGACGACGGCCTGTGGTGTCCACAGGAGGAAGGGCAGGGCGAGGTGGCGGACCCGGGCGAAGGCCGCGACATCGGCCGGATCGTCACCGCGCAGGTCGCGTACGAGAACGGTCATGTGAGCGCACGCTACGGCGGCCGGGTGTGCGGATGCCCCTCATTTTTCCCTGGGTGCGGGACAATCGCCGCGTGACCTTGAGGATCGACATCGACGACGGTGCCCCGCCCTACGAGCAGGTGCGCGCGCAGATCTCCGAACAGGCGCGGTCGGGGGTGCTGCCGGTCGGCTACCGGCTGCCGACCGTGCGCGGACTGGCCGAGTCCCTGGGCCTGGCGGCCAACACGGTCGCCAAGGCGTACCGGGCGCTGGAAGGGGACGGGGTGATCGAGACACGCGGGCGCAACGGCACGTTCGTCGCCGCCGCGGGCCCGGCGGCGGAACGGGAGGCGGCGTCCGCCGCGCAGGAGTACGCGTCGCGGGCGCGAAGGCTCGGGGTCACCAGGGAGGACGCCGAGGCCGCCGTGCGGGACGCGCTGCGGGCGGCCTACGGGGGCTGAGCACCGTCCGGCCAGGGCCGGCGGGGCCGCGCGCACCGGGGTGCGTCGCGCGGTTCCCCGTCCTCAGGGCGTGCGCGTGACCGTGAGTTCCGATGCCCGCGCCAGCCGGGCGAAGACCCGCGCGTCCCGCACGGCCGCCGCGTGAGGGTCGTTGTTGAAGTACGCGTACACGTCCTGGTGGGGCCAGGTGTCCTGGATGCGCCCGACCCAGGTCGCCAGGGACCGGCGACCGTAGCGCGGCCAGGCGGCGGCACGCCCCTGGTGGAAGCGGACGTAGCCCCAGTCGGTGGTGCGCCACAGCGGGGCCACCGGCCTGGCCCGGACGTCGGCCCAGCACAGCGCCGCGCCCCGCGACTCCAGGACGCCGCGCACCTCGGGCGTCCACCAGGACTCGTGCCGTGGTTCCACCGCGACCCGCGTGCCGGGCGGGAAGCACGCGAGGCAGGCGTCCAGCAGCCCCGCGTCGCCCCGCAGCGTCGGCGGCAGTTGCAGCAGGACGGGACCGAGGCGGTCACCCAGGCCGGCCGCGTGGGTCATCAGCCGGTCGACCGGTTCCGCCGGGTCCCGCAGGCGCTTGATGTGCGTGAGGTAGCGGCTCGCCTTGACCGCGACCACGAAGTCGGCCGGCACCCGCTCGCGCCACGCCTCGAACGTCTCCCGCGTCGGCAGCCGGTAGAACGCGTTGTTGATCTCGACCGTCGCGAAACCGGCCGCGTACCGCTCCAGCCACAGCCGCACGGGCAGTCCGGCCGGGTACAGGACGTCCCGCCAGTCCCGGTACTGCCAGCCCGATGTGCCGACGAACAGGGTCATACCCCCATCAAACAGCTAGAGGTAGAGTCCCGCGTCCGCACCGGTCCGCGGCTCCGGCAGCGCGGTCGGCGAGGTCCCCCGGCGCAGCGCGTACAGCTCCGCCAGTGTGGCGCCCTCGCGGCCCACGCCCTCCTCGCTGCCGAGCCAGCCCACCGCCTCCCGGCGGGTCAGCGGCCCGACCTCGATACGGGCCAGGCAGCGGCCGGGCCGGACCACGGCGGGGTGCAGACGCTCCAGGTCCTCGTTGGTCGTCACGCCGACCAGGACGTTGCGGCCCTGGCCGAGCAGCCCGTCCGTGAGGTTCAGCAGCCGGGAGAGGGCCTGGCCCGCGGTGTGCTTGGCCTCGCCGCGGATCAGCTCGTCGCAGTCCTCCAGCAGCAGCAGCCGCCAGCGCGCCTTGCCCGTCGCGTCCTCCTCGCCGATGGCGATGTCCATCAGGTAGCCGACGTCGGAGAAGAGCCGCTCCGGGTCGAGCACGCAGTCCACCTGGCACCAGTCCCGCCAGGACCGGGCCAGGGTGCGCAGCGCCGACGTCTTGCCGGTGCCCGGCGGCCCGTGCAGGAGCAGCAGCCGGCCCGCGATGTCCTCGGGGGTGGTCTTCATCAGGCCGTCCATCGCCTCCGCCACCGGGGCGGTGTAGTTGGCCCGGACCTCGTCCCAGGTGCCCGCGGAGATCTGCCGGGTGGTGCGGTGCGGGCCGCGGCGCGGGGAGACGTACCAGAAGCCCATCGTGACGTTCTCCGGCTGCGGCTCGGGTTCGTCCGCGGCGCCCTCCGTGGCATCGGCGAGCACCTTCTCGGCCAGCTCGGCGCTGGTCGCCGTCACCGTGACGTCGGCGCCCCGGCTCCAGCGCGAGATCAACAGCGTCCAGCCGTCGCCCTCGGCCAGGGTCGCGCTGCGGTCGTCGTCGCGGGCGAGCCGCAGGACGCGCGCGCCGGGCGGCAGCAGGGTCGCACCGGACCGCACCCGGTCGATGTTCGCCGCGTGGG
The DNA here is from genome assembly GCF_055589025.1 of Streptomyces sp. NPDC041968. NCBI lineage: Bacteria > Bacillati > Actinomycetota > Actinomycetes > Kitasatosporales > Streptomycetaceae > Streptomyces > Streptomyces sp. NPDC041968. The sequence continues at coordinate 66,733 of NZ_JBVJCB010000008.1, forward strand.
CGAAGGGCTGCTCACCCGTGGCGAAACGGCCGAGGAACAGCGCGTCGACGACGTCGGAGGGCGAGTCGCTGTCGTCGACGTTGAGCCTGATCGGCAGGGCGTCGTGCGGGTTCACGGGCATGCCGCCATGATCCGGCACGCGGCCGCCGCGTGCACCCGCTTTCCCGGGGACACGCGGCACCCGCGGCGTGGCGCGGCGTGGCGGACCGACGGCCGGCGGTTCAGGCGCCGGCCCTCGACGACCACCCCCGCACCCGCCGTGCCCGGCGGAGCACGGCGTACCCCTTGGTGAGCGCCCGGTCCCGCGCGAAGGCGCGGGCGATCGCCCGGCCCTCGACCAGCCGGGCGAACTCGTCCGGCCCCGTGCCGCGCCGCACGGTGACCCGCCGCAGGGCGTACGGGCCCTGGGCACGGCGCGCCAGGCCGTTGCCGACGGCGAGCGCCTGCGTGTATCCCGTCTCGCGCACCGCCCGCCGCACCCGCCGGTCGGAGTACCCGTAGGGATAGGCGAAGGAGACGGGCGCAGCGCCCACCTGGTCGGCGACGATCTCCCTGCAGTGGATCAGCTCGAACCGCAGCCGCTCCTCGCCGAGTTGGTCGAGCTGCGGATGGGTGTGGCTGTGCCCGCCGATCTCCACGCCGGCGGCGGCCAGTTCCCGCACCTGGTCCCAGTCGAGCATGGTGTCCAGGGCCGCGCCGGTGTCGTACGGCCCCCGCAGCCAGCCCGTGGACACGAACAGGGTGGCCGGGAAGCCGTACTTGGCCAGGACGGGCAGGGCGTGCCGGTGGACGCCCTCGTAGCCGTCGTCGAAGGTGATGAGGACGGGCCGCCTCGGCAGCGGGCGTCCCGAGCGCCACGCGGCGGCCAGCTCCGCCGTGCCGAGGGGGGTGAGGCCCCGGTCGGCGATCGCCGCCATCTGCTCGGCGAACGCCCGCGGGGCCACCGACAGGGCGCGGGTGGCGTCGCGGGGATCGGTCGCGACCGCGTGGTACATGAGGACCGGCACGCGCGCGTCGTCCTCGTGGGCGTCAGCCACGCGCGCCCCCTTCCACCGGCGCCACGGAGAAGGCGGTCCCGCCCCGCCGCGCCCGTACCGTCCCCACCAGGTAGCCGCCCGCCGCCGTGATCACCCCGGCGACGATCGCGCCCGCCCGTCCCGCGCCGCCCGGCCGGGCCAGCACGGCGTCGCGCAGCCCGCGCGCCACCCCGGCCGGCAGCACCCGGGTGGCGTAGCGGCGTTCGGACTCCAGCCCCTTGTCCGCGCCGACGCTGCGCGCCACCAGTGCCTTGGACAGCCCCTCGGCCCAGGTGCGGGTGCGGAAGTAGCCGAAGTGCTCGCGCACCCCGGGCACCCGGTGGTGGATCACCGCGCGGTCGTCGATCAGCAGGACGGCGTCGGGACGGGCGCGGGTGAGCCGGATGCACAGCTCGGTCTCCTCGCAGCCCAGCGGCCGCTTGTCACCATCGCGCCCGATGCCGGTGGCGAAGCCGCCCGCCGCCTCGAACGCCTCGCGCCGGAAGGAGGCGTTGCCGCCCAGCACGTTGCGCACCCGGACCCGGCCGGGCGGCAGACCCCGGTACGTGCAGCCCACCACCCAGTCGAACTCCTCGGGGAACCAGACGGGCCGGCGCCCCGACGCCCAGACGGGCTCGGTGCGTCCGCCGACGGCCATCACGCGCGGGTCGGCGTACCCCTCGGTGAGGTGCCGCAGCCAGTCGCGCTCGGCCACGGCGTCGTCGTCGAGGAAGGCGATCACCTCTCCGCGGGAGGCGGCGATGCCGGTGTTGCGGCCGGCGGACAGACCGCGGGGGCCCGCGTTGGCGAGCACCCGCACCTCTCCACTCTCCTCGTACTCCCGCGACAGCCGGTCCCTCAGCGCCTCGTTGTGATCGACGACCAGCAGCGTCTCGCGGGCCGGGCGGGACTGCGCCCGCACCGAGGAGACCGCCGCGAGGATGTCCTCCCAGCGGTCCTCGGTGTAGACGCAGATCACGACGGAGATCGTGAGCGAGGCGTCGGGACCGCTCAAGACGCCTTCTTCCGGACCGCGCCGACCGGGCCGACCGCACCCACCGCACCCACCGCGCCGACCGGGCCGAGCGTCGGCGCGTGCGTACGGCTGCGCAGGGCACGCCGGTTGGAACGCTCGTCCAGGATGACTCTGAGGACGCGCAGGCCGTCCCGGACGGCGCGCAGGTTGCTGACGCCGTGGATGCGCAGGTACTCGTGGCTGGGGATCTCCTGGACCTTCAGGCCGGCCTTGACGACCCGGATGTTCATCAGGGTCTCCACCTCGAAGCCGGTGCAGTCGAGGTCGATCTTGTCCAGGCAGTGCCGCCAGAAGGCGTTGTAGCCGTAGCAGAGGTCGGTGTAGCGGGCGCCGAACTTCCGGTTGACCACCGCGCACAGGGCGCGGTTGCCGAGCTTGCGGACGAAGGTCATGTCGTCGGTGCCGCCGCCGTTGGCGAAGCGGGAGCCCTTGGCGAAGTCCGCGCCGGAGACGAGGGCGGAGACGTACGAGACGATCTCCTGGCCGTCGGCCGAGCCGTCGGCGTCGACCATCACGATGATGTCCCCGGTGCACGCCTCGAAGCCGGTGATCAGCGCGTCCCCCTTGCCCTTGCCGCGCTGCTCGACCACCTTGACGTCCGGCCACAGGTCCCGTGCGACCCGCACCGTGTCGTCGGTGGAGTTGCCGTCCACGAGGACGACCTCGTGGATCCAGTCGGGCAGTGTCTTGAAGACGTAGGGAAGGTTCTCCGCCTCGTTCATGGCGGGTATGACCACGCTCACCGGCGGTGCTATCGCCAGGTGCGAGGAGACGGGCCGGTACTTCTCGGCCGCTGACGGATCGGGTGACGGATCGTTGCCCGTCGACGCGGGCTGCAGAACTGAGCTCATGAGTCTGGTCCCTCTCGTCCGGCGGACCGCCCGCCCCAGGGGCGGTCCGGCTCTGTGTCCGGTTCGAAAGGGGGGTTCTCGCCCCACGGCACGGCGGAGTGGAACTCCGTACGTGTCGGACGAGCTGGCATGGCCTGCCGGCGCCGGAAAGAAACGGCAGCCGACCGCGCGGCACGGCCCGGTCGCCTGTGCGGCCACCGAGCACGGCACCCCCCTACCGCGCCTCCCGCCCGGTCCGCCGCGGCCTTGAGCCCTCCCCTGAGCCGCTTGCCGACGTTCCGATGCGAGAGATGTATGACGGTATTGACGATTGAAGCTGTATGGCAAGACCTGGAAGCAGGACTCACGTTTTTGTCGGTTTGCCGCCATCTGTTCTTCACAAGGGGCGATTTCGTGCGGAGTCGGTCCCCCGGACCGTTCCGCTTTGCCCCCCGAAGCCCAAGATGCCGGGCCTCAATGTGGCGCAGCTCTCAGGAGACCGTCAAGACGGCACAGGTGTTCCCGCCGGTTTTCGTCCGATTTTGAACGACCGTCAGCCATTTTTTGGCATGGACACTTCCTGTCAACACGCGTAGCTGCTACCACGGTTCATGGCAGAGACCCTGCTAAAGGAGGTTCCATGAGACGTTCCCGACTTGTCGGCTTCCTGACTTCCGTCCTCCTCGCCGCCGGCGCCGCCCTCACCGGGGCCGCGACCGCCCAGGCGGCCCAACCCGCAGTGTCCGGCGGCTATGTGGCGCTCGGCGACTCCTACTCCTCCGGCGTCGGAGCGGGCAGCTACATCGCCTCCAGCGGCGACTGCAAGCGCAGCACGAAGGCTCACCCCTACCTCTGGGCGGCCGCCAACTCACCCTCGACCTTCGACTTCACGGCCTGTTCCGGCGCCCGTACGGGTGATGTTCTCGCCGGACAACTCGGCCCGCTCAGCACCGCCACCGGCCTGGTCTCGATCAGCGTCGGCGGCAACGACGCGGGATTCGCCGACGTGATGATGACCTGCGTCCTCCAGTCCGACAGCTCCTGCCTGTCGCGGATCGCCACCGCGAAGGCGTACGTCGACTCGACGCTGCCCGGCAACCTCGACGGCGTCTACTCGGCGATCAGCGGCAGGGCCCCGAACGCCGAGGTCGTCGTCATCGGCTATCCGCGCTTCTACCAGCTCGGCGCCTCCTGCCTCGGCCTCTCCGAGACCAAGCGGAAGGCGATCAACGACGCCGCCGACCACCTCAACACCGCGATCGCCAAGCGCGCCGCCGACCACGGCTTCACCTTCGGCGACGTGCGTACGACGTTCACCGGGCACGAGATCTGCTCCGGCAGTTCCTGGCTGCACAGCGTGAACTGGCTGAACATCGGCGAGTCGTACCACCCGACCGCGGCCGGCCAGTCCGGTGGCTACCTGCCGGTCCTCAACAGCGCCGCCTGACCGGAAAAGCGGAAGCAGAAGGAGAAGAGGAGGGGAGGCCCCGCCGGTCGGGGTCTCCCCTCCTCCCGCTTCCAGGTCGAGGCCGCCGACCCGCGTTTTCCGCCCGCGCATCCGTACCTCCGCCCGAGGGCGCGCCGCCGCGCGCGCCCCGCGGTGATGTCGACGGGCCGGCGCGGCCCGCGGAGAGGGGGGACCCGTGGAGGCGGACGAGCTGCTGGTGCTCGTGGCGGACGGCGACCAGAAGGCCTTCGAGGACCTGTACGGACTGGTGTCCGGTCCGGTGTTCGGACTCGTACGGCGCGTGGTCCGCGACCCCGCCCAGTCCGAGGAGGTGGCGCAGGAGGTGCTGCTCGAACTGTGGCGGTCCGCCGCGCGGTTCGACCCGCGCCGGGGAAGTGCCCTGTCCTGGATCCTCACCGTCGCGCACCGCCGCGCCGTCGACCGGGTCCGCAGCGCCCGCGCGGCCGGCGAACGCGAACGACGCGAGGCCCGCCGCGCCCACCTTCCCGCCTTCGACCAGGTGTCCGAGGAGGTCGAGGCGGGTCTCGAACGCGAAGGGGTACGCCGCTGCCTGGACCGGCTGACCGCCCTGCAACGCCAGTCGGTCACCCTCGCCTACTACGACGGCTACACCTACCGGGAGGTGGCCGAACGCCTCTCCCTTCCCCTGGGCACCGTCAAGACACGGATGAGGGACGGCCTCACCCGCCTGCGCGACTGCCTGGGGGGCGCCGCATGAGCCCCCTCGGCCGGCTGTCGCGCCGCGGCGACCTCCACTCGTTCGCCGCCCCCTACGCCCTGGACGCCCTGGAGGGCGCCGAACGGGTCCGCTTCGAACGGCACCTGCGAGGGTGCGTCCGCTGCGCCGCCGAGGTACGGGCCCTGACCGAGGGCGCCGTCCGGCTGGCCCGGTCCACGGCCGCCCCGGCGCCGGCGGCACTGCGCGACCGCGTCCTGGCCGCCGTACGCACCACCCCGCAGGAGCCCGCGCCCGAGACCGTACCGAGAGTGCCGCCGCACGTGTGGGGCGTCCTGCCGCCGCCGGGGCGCTCCCGCGCCTCCCGGCCGCGCCACCTGCTCGTGCCGTTCGCCACGGCCACGGCGGCGGCGGCCCTCGTGGTGGCCTCGCTCTTCGCCGTACAGGCGGACCGGACACAGGGGGAGTTGGACGCCGCGGAGGACCGGGCACGTGAGATCGCCCACGTTCTCGCGGCTCCGGACGTCCGCGCGACGTCCGACACGGACGGCCGGGGCCGCACCCTCGCGGTGGTCGCCTCCGCGTCCGAGGGGCGCGCGGTCGTCACCCTGAGCGGATACGGCGAGCCGTCCGGCGACCGCGTGCACCAGCTGTGGCTCGTGCGCCCCGGCGCCGGGCCGCGCTCCCTGGGGCTCCTCGACGGCGACACGCCCCTGATCGCCTCCGGTCTGCGACCGTCCGTCACGTCACTGGCCGTGACCGTCGAACCCGGCGGCGGCTCCGACCGGCCGACGAGCAGGCCGGTTGTCCAACTCACCCTGGAATCTGTTGGATTCGGAGAGTAATCGTCAACCCCCTTACGGGGAAGGTGAATCCTGTGACCGCGATACACGCGTGCCGCACCGGGGCGATAGGGTTACCCTGCCCGGGCCGGGTGGACTCGTACGGGTGGGGAGTGACATGGAACAGATAACAGTGCGCAGCAGGGCCAGGGTCCCTGCGATCACCTGCGGGAGCAGCGCGACCAGCTCGCGTCTCGACCGCCATCTCGCGGTGCTGGGAGGGCCTGCCCTTCCGCAGCGGGAGACGGTGGAGGCGACGTCGCTGATGCGTGAGCTGACCGCGCGTGAGCCCGCGCACAAGCGCAGCAGCAGGGGCGCCAGGGTGCGCCGGGTCTCGCTGTTCGCGCCGCTGCGCCGACTGCGTCGTTCGCTGTTCGGCAGCAACTGAGGCCCGCGCTCCGGCGGCACACCGTCCCCGGCGCGGCGCCGCCGCACACGTCCGTCATCCCCACGGCACGCAGCGGCGCCCCGGTGTGTTCCCGGGCGCGGGCACGATCCCGTACGCCCCGCTCGTACGCCTGACTGACCCGTACGCCCGACTCGTACGTCCGACTCCGTCCGTCCGCCTCGCGCGCCCGATGTCGTAGGTCCGCCCGGCCCCGTGGGCCCGGCCGGTTCGTCCCGTGCCCGGGTTCGTCTCCTCGCGTCACCGTTTCCCCGCCCGGCGGTGACGCCCACCGGTCCTCCGGCCGGGCTACAGCAGTGCCAGCTGGCCCTCCGGGCCCTCTTCCCGGCCGTCCAGGACGGAAGCCGGCCGACGGGCCGCCGACGGCACCGGGAGAACGCCTGCCGCGCGCAGTTCGGCCGCCGTGATCTCCGCCGACACCGTGAGTTCCCGGCATCGCGGCCGGACCTCGGCGAGCAGCGCGAGAACCGTGATCAGCTCCAGCAGCTCGGACGTCCAGGTCTGCGGCCAGCCGGCCGGGCGGAGCGCCGCGAGCGTGCCCGGCTCGCCCTCGGCGGTGCGGGCCGCGAACCACTGCTCCAGCACCCGCACCCCGCCCGCCTCGAAGTCCCAGGCGCCGGGCGGCACGGGGGAGACCCGGCCCTCGTCCAGGTACAGGGCCTCCTCCTCCCGGTCGTAGCGCAGGGTCAGCGGGCGCGCGGGCAGCGGGGCACGGACGTACGGGCGGCGGCCGCCGGGCAGCTTGGGGCGCTCGCCGTCGCGGCGCATCAGCCACAGGACGCGCCGGCCCAGGCCGACGCCGTACTCCCACAGCGCCGGGTCCGCGGTGAGCGGGACCAGGGAGCCCTCCCGCACGGCCGCCACCGTCCAGGCCAGGACGTCCAGCGGCTCGGGGCGCCCGCCGAGCCGGGCGGCCAGGTGGTCCAGGAGGCCGGGGGCGAGGTTCGGCTCCGTGCCGCCGGGGCGGCGGAACAGCGGGCGGACCCGGGCGCCGCCGAGCAGGGGCAGCCGGGAGGTCGCCAGGAGCAGCGGAGGGCCCGTTGCCTCGGCGGTCTCCGCCACGAAGACCTGTTGCCCGTCCGCCACCCGCCACAGCTCGGGACGGGCCGCGTCGATCAGCCGGTGGTCGGGGATCAGCCACTGCTCGTCGAAGGGCGCGCGCAGCACGCGGACCGGTTCCGGGCACGGCCCGTGGGCGCGCAGCAGCTTCTCCGTGCCGCCGGACGCGCCCGGCAGCCGGCCGACCGCCGTGTGCAGCGTGCGGGACCGCGTCGGCTCCAGCAGGGCCTCGCGGTCGGGGCCCTCCGCCTTCACCAGGGCGTCCCAACGGGCCCTCAGGGATGCCGGGTCGGGAGCCGCCGGCCACCCCCGGCCGAGCCGCGGCGGTGCGACGGACCACGGCATGAGGTCCGCCAGCGGCGGAGCGTCGTCGTGCGTCACGCTGGGCATCGTACGACGGGGCCCCCGGGCCTCAGGTGGCGTCCAGGGTGACCGTGAAGGAGAAGCGGTCGCCCCGGTAGTGGATGACGGCCACGTCCAGCACCCGTCCCGCGCTGTCGTAGGTGATGCCGGTGTAGTGCAGGATCGGGCTGAGCAGCGGGACGTCGAGCAGCCGGGCGGTCTCCGGGTCCGCGAGCCGGGCCTCGACGGTGTCCGTGATCCGGCTGATGTCCACGCCCACCACGTCCCGCAGCACCTTGGTCATCGGCCAGCGGGCCAGATCGGCCGGGTCGACGCGGGCGGCGATCTCGGGGCGGACGTAGTTGCGGGCGTGGTTGGTGGGCTCGCCCGTCTTCTCCTCGCGGCGCAGCCGGTGGTACGTCGCCGTCTCGGCCAGATCCGGGAAGTGCTCGGCCAGTTCGGCCGGGACCGGGCCGGTGCCGTGGTCGAGCAGCTCGGTCCGCATGCCGGACTGCTGGGCCACGATCGCGTCCACCGAGCCCAGCAGCCGCACCGGGGCGCCCCGCCGGGCGTGCGGTTCGATGAACGTGCCGCGCCTGCGGTGCCGGGTGATCAGCCCTTCGTCCTCCAACTCCTTCAGTGCCTGCCGCATGGTCAGCACGCTCACCCCGTAGTGACCGGCCAGCTGCTCCTCGGTGGGCAGGCGCAGCGGGTCCCGCGGCGAGCGGCCGAGTATCGAGGCGCGCAGCGACTGCGACACCTGGTACCAGAGCGGCAGCTTGCGGTTCAGGACGATGGAGTCCGGGGCGAAGGAGGTCACGGGCCATCCGTACCGGTAGGCATTGCTCAGTGCAAGGGGCGGAAGTGACGCTCCATGCCCTGCCAGACGTCGTCGTAGCGCGGTTGCAGGTGCTCGGCGCGGGCCGCCTGGGGGGTGAGGGTCACCGGCCAGCGCGTCTCGAACATGAACGCCAGGCCGTCGTCGATCCGCTGCGGCTTCAGCTCGGCGGCGCTCGCCCGGTCGAAGGTCTCCCGGTCCGGCCCGTGCGCCGACATCATGTTGTGCAGCGAACCGCCGCCGGGGACGAAGCCCTCGGCCTTCGCGTCGTAGGCGCCCTCGATCAGGCCCATGTACTCGCTCATCACGTTCCGGTGGAAGTACGGCGGCCGGAAGGTGTCCTCGCCCACCAGCCAGCGCGGCGCGAAGACCACGAAGTCCACGCCGGCGAGGCCGGGGGTGTCCGACGGGGACGTGAGCACCGTGAAGATCGACGGGTCCGGGTGGTCGTACGAGATGGTGCCGATGACGTTGAAACGGCGCAGGTCGTAGACGTACGGCACATGGTTGCCGTGCCAGGCGACCACGTCGAGGGGGGAGTGGTCGTACACGGCGGTCCAGAGGTTGCCGCAGAACTTGTTGACCACCTCCGTGGGGCTCTCGTCGTCCTCGAAGGCCGCGACGGGTGCCTTGAAGTCCCGCGCGTTCGCCAGGCCGTTGGCGCCGATCGGGCCGAGGTCGGGGAGGCGGAAGGGGGCGCCGTAGTTCTCGCAGACGTACCCGCGCGCGTCCTCGTCGAGCAGCTCCACGCGAAAGCGCACCCCGCGCGGGATCAGCGCCACATGGCCGGGCTCGGCGTGCAGCAGCCCGAACTCGGTGCGCAGCAGCAGCCCGCCGCGCTCAGGGACGATCAGCAGCTCTCCGTCCGCGTCGCTAAACACGCGGTCCATGGAGGCCGTGGCGTGGTACAGGTGCACGGCCATGCCGGTGCGCTGGGTGACGTCGCCGTTGCCGCCGAGCGTCCACAGGCCCGCCAGGAAGTCCGTACCGGCCTCGGAGGCGGGGAGCGGACTCCAGCGCAGGCGGTTCGGGTCGGGCACGGCCTGGGTGAAGGGGGCCGTACGGATCGCGCCGTTGCCCGTGCGGGTGAACGCCGGGTGCGCGGCCGACGGGCGGATGCGGTACAGCCACGAACGCCGGTTGTCCGCCCTCGGTTCCGTGAACGCGGTGCCGCTCAACTGTTCCGCGTACAGCCCGAGAGGTGCTCGCTGGGGCGAGTTCCGGCCCTCGGGCAGCGCGCCCGGCACGGCCTGCGAGCTGTGCTCGTTGCCGAAGCCGGACAGGTACGCCAACCCCTCCGCGGTCTTCCGCGCGTCCCCGCTCATTGATCGCTCCCTCGCCACCCGATTCCTATGGGACACCGTAGGATTGCGGTTTCCCCCGCGCAAGAGGGCGCACGGGTTCTTCCGGACCGGTACGGGTCCCTCTTGAGGAGGATGACCGGAACCGGACCCCAGGGGGATCCGCCGGGTCGGACCCGTGTTCTAGTCTCCCGTCATGTCGTGGACGCGGGGAGTACGCACCGTGCTCGCGGTCTGTGTCCTGCTGCTGACCGGATCCGTGGGCTGCGGTTCCGGTGCCGAGGGCGAACCGGAGACCCGGGCCTCGGCCACCCCGGTGGGCAGACTGCTCGACACCACCGACGAGGAGGGCCGGCGCTACCGGGAGGTGGACGGCGCGCGGGCGCCCGAGGTCGGCATAGAGGTGCAGCCCGAGAGCGACGGCGGCTGGGACGTACGCCTGACCGTCCGCGACTTCAGGTTCTCGCCGCCCGGTACGGAGGCGAGGGCGGTGGCCGGCCGCGGTGTCGCCCACCTCTTCCTCGACGGCGACCTCGTCACCCGCCTGCGCGGCCCGGAGCACCACCTCGCCGCCCGCCTCGTCCCGCGCGGCACGCACCAGGTCACGGTCCGCCTGTACGCGGACGACGGCACCGTCTGGGCCGCCGACGGCGAGCCCGTCGAGAGCACGGCGGACATCACGGCGTCGGAGCTGGAGCCCACGGAGGCGACGGGGCCGGAGGGGATCGAGGAGCAGGGCCCGCCCGCCGGCACGATGGGCCGGTGAACGGGGGCGCCGGCCCGCACCGTACTGAAGGTCACAGTTCACCGGACCGCGGCGGAAGGGCATCATGAGACCCGTGTCCCACGCGACCTCGCTCCGCCGCGCCCCCGTCCAGCGGCGCAGCGCCGAACGGCTGACCCGGATCCTCGACGCCTGCGCCGACCTCCTCGACGAGGCCGGCTACGACGGCCTGAGCACCCGGGCCGTCGCGCTGCGCGCGGACGTCCCCATCGGCTCGGTGTACCGCTTCTTCGGCAACAAGCGGCAGATGGTCGACGCGCTCGCCCAGCGCAACCTGGAACGCTACGCGGACCGCGTCACCGAACGGCTCACCGGGACCGGCGACGGCGGCTGGCGCGGGGCACTGGACGCGGTGCTCGACGAGTACCTGGCGATGAAGCGCACCGCGCCCGGCTTCTCCCTGATCGACTTCGGCAACCAGATCCCGGTCGGCGGCCGCCACGCCGTCCCCAACCACCGGGTCGCCGACCGGCTCACCGAACTGCTCTCCGGCTACCTCGGCCGCAGCCCCGACGACGATCTGCGCCGCGTCTTCCTCGTCGCCGTGGAGACCGCCGACTCCCTGGTCCAGCTCGCCTTCCGGGTCGCGCCGGACGGGGACGAGAAGATCATCGAGGAGGCCCGGGAGCTGTTGCGGGCGTACCTGGGGCGCGTACTGGAGTGACGGCCGGTGCCGTACGGCCTCCCGCGCGGGTCTCCCCAACATGCCTACCGGTCGGTATGCTCGCCGCGAGGAAGCGCCGCTGCCGCCCCCGGGAGGACCCGTGCCCCGCACCGCCCTGCGTATCTGCCCCCTGTGCGAGGCCACCTGCGGCCTGGCCCTCACCATCGACGGCACCACGGTCACCGCCGCCCGCGGCGACCGCGACGACGTGTTCAGCCGTGGGTTCATCTGCCCCAAGGGCGCGTCCTTCGGTGCCGTCGACTCCGACCCCGACCGGCTGCGCACCCCCCTGGTGCGCAGGGGCGGCGCACTGCGCGAGGCCACCTGGGAGGAGGCGTTCGACGCGGTCGCCGCCGGGGTCCGGACCGTCGTCGAACGGCACGGTCCGCACGCCGTCGGCGTCGTCCTCGGCAACCCCAACGTGCACACCGTGGCCGGCGCCCTCTACCCGTCCGTTCTGCTCGCGGCCGTCGGCACGCGCAGCCTCTTCACCGCCTCCACGGTCGACCAGATGCCCAAGCACGTCTCCAGCGGGCTGCTCTTCGGCGACGCCAACGCCATCCCGGTGCCCGACCTGGACCGCACCGACCACCTGCTGCTGATCGGCGCCAACCCGCTGGAGTCCAACGGGAGTCTGTGCACCGCGCCCGACTTCCCCGGCCGCCTCAAGGCCCTCAGGGCCCGCGGCGGCACCCTCACCGTCATCGACCCGCGTCGCACCCGCACCGCGAAGCTCGCCGACCGGCACGTGGCGATCCGCCCCGGCACCGACGCCCTGCTGCTCGCCGCGATGGCCCACGTACTCTTCGAAGAGGACCTGGTGGAGCTGGGCGAGCAGGCCTCGCACGTCGAGGGCGTGGAGGAAGTGGCCGCGGCGGTCCGGGACTTCACGCCGGAGGCGGTCGCCGCGGCCTGTGACGTGGAGGCCGGCGTGACGCGCGCCCTCGCCCGTGAACTCGCCGCGGCCCCCACCGCCGCCGTCTACGGCCGCATCGGCAGCTGCACCGTCCCGCACGGCACCCTCGCCAGCTGGCTCGTGGACGTCCTCAACCTCCTCACCGGCAACCTCGACCGGCCCGGCGGCGCCCTCTTCCCGCAGGCGGCCACCGACCGGACGCCCCGCCCCGCCGGGCCCGGCCGGGGCTTCGCGCTCGGCCGCTGGCGCTCCCGGGTGGGCGGACACCCCGAGGCCAAGGGCGAGTTGCCGCTGTCCGTCCTCGCCGAGGAGATCGACACCGTCACCGACGAGGGCGAACCGGTCCGGGCGCTGATCACCGTCGCCGCCAACCCCGTCCTGTCGGCACCCGACGGGAACCGGCTCGACCGGGCCCTGGACTCGCTGGACTTCATGGTCAGCGTCGACCCCTACCTCAACGAGACCTCTCGCCACGCCCACGTCGTCCTGCCGCCGCCCCCGCCGGCCCAGAGCCCGCACCACGACTTCGCCCTCAACACCCTCGCCGTGCGCAACCAGGTCCGCTACACCCGCCCGGCCGTCCCGCTGGAGCCCGGCCGCATGGCCGAGACCGAGATCCTGGCCCGGCTGACCCTGGCCGCCTCCGGCCGGCACGGGACCGACCCGGCCGCCGTCGACGCCATGGTGATCGAGCAGACCCTCTCCAGGTCCGTCCGTGACCCGCACTCGCCCGTGCACGGCCGCGACCCCGTCGAACTGACCGCCCTGCTCACCGGGGAGAACGGTCCCGAACGACGGCTGGACATGATGCTGCGCCTGGGCCCCTACGGCGACGGCTTCGGCGTACGCCCGGACGGACTGTCGCTCCAGCGGCTCCTGGAGCACCCGCACGGCATCGACCTCGGACCGCTGCGCCCGCGGCTGCCGCAGCCGCTGAAGACCCGCAGCGGCAAGGTGGAGCTGCTGCCGGGGCCGATCGCCGACGACCTGCCGCGGCTGCGGCGGGCCCTGGCCGAGCGCCCCGACGGGCTCGTCCTCGTCGGCCGCCGCCACCTGCGGTCCAACAACAGCTGGATGCACAACGTCCCGGCCCTCACCGGCGGCTCCAACCGCTGCACACTGCACCTCCACCCCGACGACGCCGAACGGCTCGGCGTGCGCACCGGGGCGAGCGTGCGCGTGAAGGGCGCCGGCGGTGAGGTGACCGCTCCCGCCGAGGTCACCGACGCCGTCCGGCCGGGCGTGGTCAGCCTCCCGCACGGCTGGGGGCACGACCGGCCGGGCACCCGGCTGACCCACGCCGCCACCGACCCCGGCGTCAACGTCAACCAGCTCCTCGACGGCAGCGCGCTCGACCCGCTCTCGGGCAACGCGGTCCTCAACGGAGTGCCCGTGGAGGTCAGCCCGATCAGCTGAGCAAAGCTGTGACCTGGAGTTTTGCGCTTATTGCTCGCGTGTCAACATCTTGTTAACGCGCGTACACGGCACCTAACGTCGCTCGCACCGCCTGCCCCGGTGGGATGTTCAAGGGCGAACGTTAGGTACTCATTCATGCTGACCATCCTCGGCTTCGCCATGATCGCGACCTTCCTGGTCCTGATCATGATGAAGAAGATGTCGCCGATCGCGGCGCTCGTGCTGATCCCCGCGCTGTTCTGCGTGTTCGTCGGCAAGGGCGCCCACCTCGGGGACTACGTCATCGACGGCGTGTCCAGCCTCGCCCCCACCGCGGCGATGCTGATGTTCGCGATCGTCTACTTCGGGGTGATGATCGACGTCGGGCTCTTCGACCCGATCGTCCGGGCCATCCTGAAGTTCTGCAAGGCGGACCCGATGCGCATCGTGGTCGGCACGGCCCTGCTCGCCGCGATCGTCTCCCTGGACGGCGACGGCTCCACCACCTTCATGATCACGGTCTCGGCGATGTACCCGCTGTACAAGCGCCTGAAGATGAGCCTGGTCGTGATGACCGGTGTGGCGGCCATGGCCAACGGCGTGATGAACACGCTGCCGTGGGGCGGACCCACCGCCCGCGCCGCGACCGCGCTGAAGGTCGACGCCACCGACATCTTCGTCCCGATGATCCCGGCCCTGGCCGTCGGTCTGCTCGCCGTCGTCGTCCTCGCCTACGTGCTCGGGCTGCGCGAGCGCCGGCGGGTGGGCACGCTGACGCTGGACGAGGCGCTGGTGCGGGAGCCGGAGAGCGAGACGGTGCTGGTCGGCGCCGGGGCGGGGGCCCGTGCGGGCGCGGGTGCGGCTTCCGGTGCAGGTACGGGTGCCGGTGCGGGTGCGGAGAAGGTGTCCGCGGGGGACGGGGAGCCGGACGACGACTTCCAGGGCCTCGACCCGAACCGGGCCACCCTGCGTCCCAAGCTGTACTGGTTCAACGCGCTGCTCACGGTCGGCCTGCTCACCGCCATGATCATGGAGCTGCTGCCGATCCCGGTGCTCTTCCTGCTCGGCGCCGCGCTCGCGCTCACCGTCAACTTCCCCCACATCCCCGACCAGAAGGCCCGGATCGCGGCCCACGCCGACAACGTGCTCAACGTCTCCGGCATGGTCTTCGCCGCTGCCGTCTTCACCGGCGTCCTCACCGGCACCGGCATGGTCGACCACATGGCCAACTGGCTGGTGGACACCATCCCCGAAGGCATGGGCCCGCACATGGGCCTGGTCACCGGCCTGCTGAGCCTGCCGCTCACCTACTTCATGTCGAACGACGGCTTCTACTTCGGCGTGCTGCCGGTGCTCGCCGAGGCCGGTCAGGCGCACGGGGTGTCGACGCTGGAGATCGCCCGCGCCTCGATCGTCGGCCAGCCGCTGCACATGTCCAGCCCGCTCGTCCCGGCCGTCTACGTGCTGGTCGGCATGGCCAAGGTCGAGTTCGGCGACCACACGCGGTTCGTGGTCAAGTGGGCGGTCCTGACGAGCCTGGTCATCCTCGCGGCGGGCATTCTGTTCGGCATCATCTGATCATCGGACCGGCTTCCTCGGGCTCGACCGGGGACCGGCTCACGGACCCGGCAGTCCGGGAAGGACACGACCATGGCGCCCGGTGGGAACCGCGGCTGGCTGCTCCGCCTCGTCATCGCCTTCGGCTTCGCGCAGGGGGCGGTGTCGATGGCCCGGCCCGCCGTCTCCTACCGGGCCCTCGCGCTGGGCGCGGACGAGCGGGCGATCGGCGTCATCGCCGGTGTGTACGCGCTGTTGCCGCTGTTCGCCGCCGTCCCGCTCGGCCGCCGCACCGACCACGGCCGCTGCGCGCCGCTGCTGCCCGTCGGCGTGGTGCTCATCGCCGGCGGCTGCGCGCTGAGCGGCGTCGCGGGCTCGCTGTGGGCGATGGCCCTGTGGAGCGGCGTCATGGGCCTCGGCCACCTCTGCTTCGTCATCGGCGCCCAGTCGCTGGTCGCCCGCCAGTCCGCGCCGCACGAACAGGACCGCAACTTCGGCCACTTCACGATCGGCGCCTCGCTCGGCCAGCTGATCGGCCCGGTCGCGGCGGGCGCGCTGATCGGCGGCCACGACATGGCGGGCAGCAGCGCGCGGGCCCTGGTGGTGGCGGGCGCGGGCGCGGCGGTGGCGTTCACGTCGCTGTGGCGCATAGAGCACCCGACGGCCGCCGGCTCCCGCCCGGAGGCGGGCACGCGCGTCCCCGTGGGGAGCATCCTGCGCGCCCGGGGCGTGCCCGCGGGCATCCTGATCAGCCTGTCCGTGCTGTCCGCCACCGACATCCTGACCGCCTACCTGCCGGTGGTCGGCGAGCACCGGGGCATCTCCCCGGCCGTGATCGGCGTACTGCTCAGCCTGCGGGCGGCGGCCACGATCGCCTGCCGGCTGGTGCTGACGCCCCTGCTGCGGCTGCTCGGCCGCACCGTGCTGCTCACGGTCACCTGTCTGCTGGCCGCCCTGCTGTGCGCCGGTGTCGCGCTGCCGGTGCCGGTGTGGGGGCTCGCGCTGATGCTGGTCGCCCTGGGCTTCTGCCTCGGCGTCGGCCAGCCGCTGTCCATGACCACGGTCGTCCAGGCGGCCCCCGACGGAGCCCGCTCCACCGCCCTGGCCCTCCGGCTGACCGGCAACCGCCTCGGCCAGGTCGCCGCGCCCGCCGCGGCCGGAATGATCGCCGGTGTCGCGGGTGTGGCGGCGCCCTTCGTGATGCTCGGGGCGCTGCTGTTCCTGTCCTCGGGCATCGCCCTGCGCTCCTCCTCCGGCCCGCCCGGGAACGAGCCGCCCACCGGGGGAGCGGCGCCCCGCGACCGGCGGGCCCCGCGCCGCACGGCCCGCTGACGGCTCCGCTGCGCGTGTCCCGGGCCCCCGCTGCGGAACTGCGCCGCCGGGCCGGGGCCGGCGTTCCGGGTACGGTCCGGCGGCCGTGCCCGGGCGGTCCCGTGCGGCGCCTCCGGAGCCGCTCCACCGGCCGCCCCGGGGCCCGTATGCCCCTGTGTGAGCGGCCCGGCGGCTGAATTCGACCGTCCGCTTTCTCACCAGATGGACGCCGGCATCGAATTCGGGTCCGGTGTCTTCCCCCGCCCGCGCACATTCCGTTAACTTCCGTGACTCACACGCCCCGTACGACCCGCACGAGGGCGTCCGACCGCGGAGCACCAGCGCTCAGTGAGCCCCCGGGGGCACCTGCCATGACACGCGCCATCTCCCTGCACGACGTGAGCAAGACCTACGCGCGAGGCGTCCGCGTGGTGGACCGGCTGTCGCTGGACGTCGCGCCCGGCGAGTTCCTCGTCCTGCTCGGCCCCTCCGGCTGCGGCAAGTCCACCGTGCTGCGCATGATCGCCGGCCTGGAGGAGATCACCGACGGCGAACTGCTGCTGGACGGCGCGTACGCCAACGACCTGCTGCCGTCCGAGCGGAGCATGGCGATGGTCTTCCAGAACTTCGCCCTGTACCCCAACATGACGACCCGCGGGAACATCGGCTTCCCGCTGCGCGTCGAGGCCCCGCAGGCCGACCACGGCCCCCGCGTGGACGCCACCGCCCGCATGCTGGGCATCGAGGACCTCCTCGACCGCTTCCCCGCCCAGCTCTCCGGCGGCGAACGCCAGCGCGTCGCCATGGGCCGGGCCATCGCCCGCCACCCCACCGCCTTCCTCATGGACGAGCCGCTGTCCAACCTCGACGCCAAGCTCCGCAACCACCTGCGCGCCGAGATCACCAGGCTGACCCGAGAACTGGGCGTCACGACGATCTACGTCACCCACGACCAGTCCGAGGCCATGTCCCTCGGCGACCGCGTCGCCGTCCTGCGCGGAGGCGTCCTCCAGCAGGTGGACGCCCCGCGCGCGGTGTACGCGCTCCCGCGCAACGTCTTCGTCGCCGCCTTCATCGGCACCCCGCGCATCAATCTGCTGCGCGGCCTGGTGCGCGCCCCGCTGGACGGCGCGATGACCATCAGCCTGGGCAAGCAGTTCCTGCGCCTGCCGGAACCGCTCTCCCTGGACCACCAGCTGCTCCGTGTCCAGCAGGGCCGTGAGGTCATCGTCGGCCTGCGCTCGGAGGCGGTCCGGATCGCGCAGCCCTCCTCCGCCCGCCCCGGCGAGGTGCTGCTCACCGGCCTCGTGGAGCACGTCGAGTTCCAGGGCCACGAGGTCCTCGTGCACTTCGACACCGGCTCGCGGCCGGCCGTGGTGCCCGACCTGGAGGCGCCCCGCCCCCTCACCCGCCCGGCCCGGCGCCGTCGCCGCGACGGCACGGTCCTGCACCGGCTGAAGGAGCGGGCGGGCGCCCTGCGCGCCGGACCGGTGGTGGTCATGGACGAGCCGGAGGAGGCCGGCCCCGCGGTGGCCCCGCCCGAAGGCCGCCTGCCCGGCGACCTGATCGTCCGGACCACCCCCGACATCGACCTGCGCCACGGCATGCAGGTGCCGCTCCTCGTCGACCTGGCCCACCTGTTCGTCTTCGACCAGCACGGCGAACGGATCTGCCCCGCCCCCGCCCGGCTGCCGGACCTGGAGGAGTGAGCCCACCGGAAGCCGCCCCACCGGGAGGGTGACCCGCGCCACCATGGTGGCCGCCCCTGGTGCCGTAAAACTATCGGCGCTAGTTTGGGGCCGGACGACGAGGCCCGCCCGGAAGGAACGCGATGAAGGCACACGACGGCATGTACATCGACGGAGCCTGGCGGTCCGCCGACGGACGGGACACGATCGACGTCGTGAACCCGGCCGACGAGCAGGTGATCGGCCAGGTCCCGGCCGGCAACGCCCTGGACGTCGACACCGCCGTGCGGGCCGCCCGAGCCGCCCTGCCGGGCTGGGCCGCGACCCCGCCCGCCGAGCGGGCCGCCCGCCTGGCCGCCCTGCGGGACGTGCTGGTCGCCCGCAAGGACGAGATCGCGGAGACGGTCACCGCCGAGCTGGGCTCCCCGCTGAAGTTCTCGCAGACCGTGCACGCCGGCGCGCCGATCGCCGTCGCCGGCTCCTACGCCGAGCTGGCGGCCACGTACGCCTTCGAGGAGAAGGTCGGCAACTCCGTCGTCCACCACGAGCCGATCGGCGTGGTCGGCGCCATCACCCCCTGGAACTACCCCCTGCACCAGATCGTCGCCAAGGTCGCCCCGGCGCTCGCGGCCGGCTGCACGATCGTGCTGAAGCCCGCCGAGGACACCCCGCTCACCGCCCAGCTCTTCGCGGAGGCCGTGCACGAGGCCGGCGTGCCGGCGGGCGTCTTCAACCTGGTCACCGGCCTGGGTCCGGTCGCCGGGCAGGCCCTCGCCGAGCACCCCGGTGTCGACCTGGTCTCCTTCACCGGCTCCACGGCCGTGGGCCGGCGGATCGGCGCCCTCGCCGGCGCCGCCGTCAAGAAGGTCGCCCTCGAACTCGGCGGCAAGTCCGCCAACGTCATCCTGCCCAGCGCCGACCTCGCCAAGGCCGTGAACGTGGGCGTCGCCAACGTCATGTCCAACTCCGGCCAGACGTGCAGCGCCTGGACCCGCATGCTGGTCCACCGCGACCAGTACGACGAGGCCGTGGAGCTGGCCGCCGAGGCCGCCGCGAAGTACGGCGACCGGATCGGCCCGGTCGTCAACGCCAAGCAGCAGGAGCGGGTGCGCGGATACATCGAGAAGGGTGCCGCCGAGGGCGCCCGCGTCGTCGCGGGCGGCCCCGAAGCCCCGCGAGACAAGGGGTACTTCGTCAGCCCCACGGTCTTCGCCGACGTGACCGAGGAGATGACCGTCGCCCAGGAGGAGATCTTCGGCCCCGTCCTGACCATCCTCCGCTACGAGGACGAGGACGACGCCCTGCGGATCGCCAACGGCACGGTGTACGGCCTCGCCGGCGCCGTCTGGGCCGGGGACGAGGCCGAGGCGGTCGCCTTCGCCCGCCGCATGGACACCGGCCAGGTCGACATCAACGGCGGGCGGTTCAACCCGCTGGCCCCCTTCGGCGGCTACAAGCAGTCCGGCGTGGGCCGCGAGCTGGGCTCGCACGGCCTGGCCGAGTACCTCCAGACCAAGTCCCTCCAGTTCTAGCTCCAGGGGAGTCGTCCACGTCATGGCCGTCCGTACCGCTGTCCGTGCCGCCGTCGTACCCGCCGTAGGCTCCCCGCTGGAGGTCACCGGGATCGAGTTGCCCGCACCCGGCCCCGGCCAGGTCCACGTGCGGCTCGCCGCCGCCGGCGTCTGCCACTCCGACCTGTCCCTGTCCAACGGCACCATGCGCGTGCCGGTCCCCGCCGTCCTGGGCCACGAGGGCGCCGGCACGGTCCTCGCCGTCGGCGACGGCGTCACCCACGTCGCCCCCGGCGACGACGTCGTCCTCAACTGGGCCCCGTCCTGCGGCGCCTGCCACGCCTGCTCGCTCGGCGAGGTCTGGCTGTGCGCGAACGCCCTGGCCGGCGCGGCGAACGTGCACGCCCGCCGCGCCGACGACGGCACCGACCTCCACCCCGGGCTCAACGTCGCCGCCTTCGCCGAGGAGACGGTGGTCTCCGCGGCCTGCGTCCTGCCCGTCCCCGACGGCATCCCCCTCACCGACGCGGCCCTGCTCGGCTGCGCCGTGCTCACCGGGTACGGCGCCGTCCACCACTCGGCGAAGGTCCGGGAGGGCGAGACCGTCGCGGTGTTCGGCGTCGGGGGAGTGGGGCTCGCCGCGCTCCAGTCGGCCCGGATCGCGGGCGCCCCGAAGATCGTCGCCGTCGACGTGTCCCCGGAGAAGGAGGAGCTGGCCCGCGCCGCCGGCGCCACCGACTACCTCGTCGCCGGTGAGAACACCGCCCGCGAGATCCGTGCCCTCACCGGCAAACAGGGCGTGGACGTCGCCGTCGAGTGCGTGGGCCGGGCCGTCACCATCCGCACCGCCTGGGAATCCACCCGGCGCGGGGGCCGCACCACGGTCGTCGGCATCGGCGGCAAGGACCAGCAGGTCACCTTCAACGCCCTGGAGATCTTCCACTGGGGCCGCACCCTCACCGGCTGTGTCTACGGCAACGCCGACCCCGTCCGGGACCTCCCCGTCCTGGCCGAGCACGTCCGCGCGGGGCGGCTGGACCTCGGCGCGCTGGTGACGGAGCGGATCGCGCTGGACGGCATCCCGGCGGCCTTCGAGAACATGCTGGCGGGCAAGGGCGGACGGGCGCTGGTGGTGTTCTAGACCCGGCCCCCGTGTCCCGCGTGCGGCTCCGTGGCCCCCTCGGGCTCCGGAGCCGCCGTCCCCTTCCGGTTCCGCGACCGCGACACCGCCACGCCCGCCAGGCACAGCGCGCCACCCGCCAGGGTGAGCAGCCCCGGCACCTCGCCCAGCGCCAGCCACGACATCAGTACGACCAGGGCGGGCACGGCGTACGTGGTCGCGCCCATGCGGCCGGCCGTCGTACGGGCCAGGGCGTACGCCCACGTGGTGAACGCCAGAGCGGTCGGGAACACGCCCAGGTACACCATGTTGAGGGTCGCGGAGACGGGCGCGTCGGCCGCCTCCCGCACCAGCTGCCCCGCGAACGGCAGGCAGAGCACCGCGCCGACCAGGCAGCCGAAGGTCGTCACCTGGAGCGCGCTCGCGTGTCCCAGCGCGGGCTTCTGGGCGACGACCCCGCCCGCGTACGCCACGGCGGCCAGCAGGCACAGCACGACGCCGAACAGCGAGGAACCGCCCTCACCGGACATCGACAGGCCCACGGTCACCGCCCCGGCGAACGACACCGCCATCCCCGCGAGCAGCCGCGGCGGCAGTCCGTCCCCGAGGAACCGGGCGCCGAGCAGGGCGATGAGGATCGGCCCGACGTTCACCACCAGGGCGGCCGTACCGGCGTCCACCTGCTGCTCGCCCCAGTTCAGGACGACCATGTAGAAGCCGAACCACAGCACCCCCGATATCGCGATGCCCCGCCAGGCGGCCCGCGGCGGCAGCCCCTCCCGGCGCAGCAGGCAGATCGCGCCGAGTGCCAGGACGCCCGACAGCAGCCGGCCGAGCGCCAGCGCGCCCGGGGAGTAGACCTCACCCGCGCTGCGGATGGAGACGAAGGCGGAGGCCCACAGCACGACGGTGACGGTGGCGGCGCCGGCCGCGAGCGGCTGCGGGCGAGGGGCAGCGGCGCGCGGAGTGGTGGCGCGCGGGGTGGTGCTCATCATGCTCCCGAGGCTAGGAGGGACGGGGTTCGTCGACCGGCGGGTTCCGGACGGGGACGCGGCGGTTCGGGGACGGGGACGGTGCGCTCAGCGCAGTGCCACCGGGTCGATGCCCAGCAGCTCCGTCAGCGCCTGCTCGCCCGCCGCCGTCACCCGCACCGCGCGCTCGGAGCCGATGCGCACGCACCAGCCCGTCTCCAGGGCGTGCCGGCACAGGGCCGCGCCCGCGACGCCCGCGAGGTGGGGGCGGCGTTCGGTCCAGTCGAGGCAGCCGCGGGCCAGCGGCCTGCGCCCCGTGGGCCGCAGGGCGATCCCGGCGGTGCCGAACCAGCCCAGGCCCGCGTCCGTGAGGGCGAAGCCGGTGTCCTGGCGCAGCAGCCCGCGTCCGGTCAGCGCGTCGGTGACGGCGATCCCCAGCCGCCCGGCGAGATGGTCGTAGCAGGTGCGTCCCCGCGCCATCGCCGACCCGGCGCTCGAAGCCCGCAGGGTACGCGGTCGCCGGGCCGCGGCCTCGGGGGCGACCTGCGCGGCCAGGTCCTCCACGAGCTGGGCGGTCCGCTCGTCGGCCAGCCGCACGTACCGGTGCCGCCCCTGCCGCTCCTCGGCGAGCAGACCGCCCGCGACGAGCTTGCCCAGGTGCTCGCTGAGCGTCGACGCGGCGACGCCCGCGTGCCGGGCCAGCTCGCCGGCGGTCCACGCCCGGCCGTCGAGCAGCGCCAGCAGACAGGCGGCCCGGGTCTCGTCGGCGATCAGCCCGGCCAGCCGGGCGAGTCCGGGGGCCCCGGTTTCCCTGGTGGTCATGCGTCCCAGGATGCGTCACGCACCGTTCGGCCCCCGCCGAAGTGTGCTCACGCGTCCCCCGCGGCCTGCCGGTACTGCTGCGCCAGCCCGTCCAGCAGGGCCGCCAGCCCGGTCTCGAAGGCGCGCTCGTCGATCTTCTCCTGCTGCTCGGCCAGCAGGTGCGCCTTGCCGAGGTGCGGGTAGTCGGCGGGGTCGTACGCGCTCGCGTCGTCCGGGAAGCCCCGGGCGAAGGAGCCGAGCGCGGAACCCATGACGAAGTAGCGCATCAGCGCGCCGATGGACGTGGCCTGGGCCGGCGGCCAGCCCGCGTCGACCATCGCCCCGTAGACGGCGTCCGCGAGGCGCAGCGCGGCGGGGCGGCGGCCGGGGCCGTGGGCCAGGACCGGGACGATGTTGGGGTGGTCGCGCAGCGCCGCCCGGTAGGAGACGGCCCAGTCGTGCAGCGCGGTCCGCCACTCCCGGCCGTCCTCGAACATCGACAGGTCGACCTGCGCGCTCACCGAGTCGGCCACCGCCTCCAGGATCTCGTCCTTGGTGCGGAAGTGGTTGTAGAGCGAGGGCCCGCTGACCCCCAGCTCCGCCGCGAGCCGGCGGGTGGAGACGGCCGCGAGGCCCTCCGCGTCCACCAGCGCGCGGGCCGTCTCGACGATCCGGTCGGTGCTGAGCAGGGGCTTGCGCGGTCGGGCCATGGCGCACATAGTAGGGCTGCGGACAGAAACTAGCAGTGCTAATTTAAATGTACGGTTTTCAAGGTGTACGGCTTCCAAGACGTCTTTCCTGTGGGGTGACTCGGCATGAACCTGGAGCTCAGCGAGGAGCAGAGCGCCGTACGGCAGCTCGCGCGGGACTTCGTGGAGCGCGAGATCGCCCCGCACGTCGTCGCGTGGGACCGTGCCGAGGAGGTGGACCGGTCGATCGTGAAGAAGCTCGGCGAGGTCGGCTTCCTCGGGCTCACCGTCGACGAGGAGTACGGCGGCTCGGGCGGTGACCACCTCGCGTACTGCCTGGTCACCGAGGAGCTGGGGCGCGGTGACAGCTCGGTGCGCGGCATCGTCTCCGTCTCCCTCGGCCTGGTCGCCAAGACCGTCGCCGCGTGGGGCGACGAGGAGCAGAAGCGGCGCTGGCTGCCGGGGCTCACCTCCGGTGACTACGTCGGCTGCTTCGGGCTGACCGAGCCCGGCACGGGGTCGGACGCCGGGAACCTCTCCACCCGCGCGGTCCGCGACGGCGGCGACTACGTCATCAACGGCACCAAGATGTTCATCACCAACGGCACCTGGGCCGACGTCGTGCTGCTCTTCGCCCGCTCGACCGACGCCCCCGGCCACAAGGGCGTCTCCGCCTTCCTGGTGCCCACCGACACGCCCGGCCTCAGCCGCCGCACCGTCCACGGCAAGCTCGGGCTGCGCGGCCAGGCCACCGCCGAGCTGGTCCTGGAGGACGTGCGCGTCCCCGCCTCCGCGATGCTGGCCCCCGAGGGCAAGGGCTTCTCGGTCGCCATGTCGGCCCTCGCCAAGGGCCGGATGTCGGTGGCGGCCGGCTGTGTCGGCATCGCCCAGGCCGCGCTGGACGTCGCCGTGCGGTACGCGGGCGAGCGCGAGCAGTTCGGGAAGACCATCGCCCACCACCAGCTGGTGCAGGAGCTGATCAGCGACATCGCCCTCGACGTGGACGCGGCCCGGCTGCTGACCTGGCGGGTCGCCGACCTGATCGACCGCGGACAGCCCTTCACCGTCGAGTCCTCCAAGGCCAAGCTGTTCGCCTCGGAGGCCGCGGTCCGCGCCGCCAACAACGCCCTGCAGGTCTTCGGCGGCTACGGCTACATCGACGAGTACCCGGCCGGGAAGCTGCTGCGCGACGCCCGCGTGATGACCCTCTACGAGGGCACCAGCCAGATCCAGAAGCTGGTCATCGGACGGGCGCTGACGGGGGTGTCGGCCTTCTGAGCCCCGGGCTCCGGGCCTGCGGCCCTGAGTACCGGGACTGAGTACGCGGGCGGATGTGGCCGGGGCCGCGTCCGCCGATCCTGTTCCCATGAATGACACATCGGTCAAGCAGCAGAGCACGGCGGCCTTCTACGGTCAGGCCGTCGCGTCGTTCTCGGTCGCCATGGCCGCCACCGCCATCGGCATCTACCAGCTCGAGGCCGACCCCTGGGTGCGCGCCTTCCTCGCCATAGCCGTCCTGTACCTGGTCACCTCGGCCTTCACCCTGGCCAAGATCATCCGTGACCGCCAGGAGGTGGGGCAGATCGTGAGCCGGGTGGACCAGGCGCGGCTGGACAAGATCCTCGTCGAGCACGACCCCTTCCAGAAGCCGGGCGGCACCCCGGCACAGCAGCGCCCCTAAGCGACCGCTCAGCTTCGGCGGTATGGTGGTGCTCCTGTCACCGAGAGGGGCGAACAAGCGATGAGTACGGCGGCCGAGACGACGGGCGGCGAGACCGAGCCGTGGGAAGAGGTCACCCCGGACGCGGCCCGGCGGCTCCTGGTCGCCGCGGTGGAGGCTTTCGCGGAGCGCGGGTACCACGCGACCACGACCCGCGACATCGCCGGGCGGGCCGGCATGAGCCCGGCCGCGCTCTACATCCACTACAAGACCAAGGAGGAGCTCCTCCACCGCATCAGCCGGATCGGCCATGCCCGGGCGGTCGCCATCCTGCGCGCCGCGGCCCAGGGCGAGGGGAGCGCCGCCGAGCGGCTCGCCGACGCGGTGAGCTCCTTCGTGCGCTGGCACGCCGGACGGCGCACCACCGCGCGGGTCGTCCAGTACGAGCTGGACGCGCTCGGACCCGAGGCCCGCGACGAGATCCTCGCGCTGCGCCGGCAGTGCGACGCCGCCGTGCGCGGCATCATCGACGACGGTGTGGCGTCGGGCGAGTTCGACGTGCCGGACGTCAAGGGCACGACACTGGCCGTGCTGTCGCTCTGCATCGACGTGGCCCGCTGGTTCAACGTCAACGGGCCCCGGACGCCCGACGAGGTCGGCGCGCTCTACGCCGACCTCGTGCTGCGGATGGTGGGCGCCCGGGCGCCGGGCGCCGCTCAGACGTAGTAGCGCGAGACGGACTCGGCGACGCACACGGGCTTGTCGCCGCCCTCGCGTTCCACGGTGAAGGCGACGGTCACCTGGATCCCTCCCTTGACGTCCTCGACGCCGGTGATCGTCGCCGTGGCGCGCAGCCGCGAGCCGACCGGGACGGGGGAGGGGAAGCGCACCTTGTTCGTGCCGTAGTTGACGCCCATCGTCACGCCCTCGACCCGGATGAGCTGCGGTCCGAAGAGCGGCAGCAGCGACAGGGTGAGGTAGCCGTGCGCGATGGTGGTGCCGAACGGGCCCGCGGCGGCCTTCTCCGGGTCCACGTGGATCCACTGGTGGTCGCCGGTCGCCTCCGCGAAGAGGTCGATCCGCTTCTGGTCGACCTCCAGCCAGTCGGTGTACCCCAGTTGCTCGCCGACCGCCGCCTTCACCTCGTCGGTGGATGTGAAGATCCTGGGCTCTGCCATGTCCCGGCCTCTCTGCTCGCTCGACCTGTTCCCACGACTCTAAGCGACTGCTTAGCATGGTCGCCCGCGGAGCCCATGTCAACGGACCGGCCAGGTGGCGGGGTCGGTAGGGTTGGGGGAGTGCCCCAGATTCCCGAGAAGGTCCACGAACTCACGGTCGGCCAGCTCGCCGCGCGCAGCGGCGCCGCCGTCTCCGCCCTGCACTTCTACGAGTCCAAGGGCCTGATCAGCAGTCGCCGGACCTCGGGCAACCAGCGCCGCTTCAGCCGTGACACGTTGCGCCGGGTGGCCTTCGTGCGCGCGGCGCAGCGCGTGGGCATCCCGCTCGCCACGATCCGCGAGGCGCTCGCCGAGCTGCCCGAGGAGCGCACGCCCACCGAGGAGGACTGGGCGCGGCTCTCCGAGTCCTGGCGTTCCGAACTGGACGAGCGCATCAAGCAGCTGAACCGGCTCCGCGATCACCTCACCGACTGCATCGGCTGCGGCTGCCTGTCCCTGGAAACCTGCGTCCTGTCCAACCCCGACGACGCCTTCGGCGAACGCGGCACCGGCTCCCGCCTGTTGGTGGAGCGCCGGGACCCCGCCACCCGGGGCGGCGGTACGCGGCGCGGGGCCCGCGCGCAGGCGGAGTGCTGCGACTGAGGTGTCGGGCAGGGCCGCCGCCCGCGCCCGTACCTGACGGCGCGTCATGGGCTCGGGGAGGGGCACTCGCCCGCCTCCGGGTCCCCACGGCACGGTCGCGCGATGTGCGGTCCACCCCGGATCGCCCCCCTGCGGAGCCGGGACCTCAAGCCCGTCCGCTGCGCCGGGCCGACGCCCACTCGGCCAGCCCCGCGGTGACCAGCTCGGCGTTGGACGCGGCCCGCCGGCCGTCCGGGAGGCACAGGGTGTCCTCCAGACCGACGCGGGTCGCCAGACCGAGGCGGCCCGCCAGGCGCAGGACCGGCCAGGTGCCGGCCTCCTCGCCGTGGAGCAGGACGGGGCGTCCGCGGGCCGTGCCGAGGACGGACAGCAGCTCGCGCGCCGTCTCCCGGACGGTCGCCGGGTCGGTGTCCGTGACCTCGGCCAGTACACGCAGCACCCGCGGTGCGAGGGGCGAGCGCTGGAACAGGGCCGGACCGTCCGTGCCCGACCAGAGGCCGGCCTCCACGCCCACGCCGCGCTCGATCAGCGCCGCGGCGACCCGCTCGGCGCCGGGCTCGTGCCAGTTGACGGAGGCGTGGTCGGGCAGGACCGTCCAGCTGCGCACCCGGGCCGCGCGGACGGCCGGATCGGGTTCGGCCCAGGCGCCCGTGGTGACGCCGACCGGGACCGGTACGGGCACCCGTGCCCGTACCGCGACCAGGGTGGCCGCGAGCACCCGGGGCGACAACGAGTCCCGCCCGCACGGCGTCTTGGGGTGGACGTGGACGTCCGTGGCCCCTGCGGCGACCGCCGCGGCCACGGACTCGGCGATCGCCTCCGGGGACAGCGGCACCACCGCCCCGTCGACGCCCGTCCGGCTGCCGTTCGCGCACACCTGCACCATCTCCCCATGGTGCCCGGCGCCGCTGACGACACGCGTCGCCCGCGATCCCGTAGGGCCGTGGGGTGCGGCATCCCCTGCGCACCCCCGGTCGGCTAGGCCGACATCAGCAGCCGCCCCCGGCGTGCGTCCGCCAGCGCGTCGGAGGTGAGGACGGGCCGCGGGACGAGTATTCCGCAGTCCGTGCAGACGGGCCCGGTCGAGGGCTCGTGATCCAGGTCGTACTTCCAGACGAGGCGATCCCCGTCGCACACCGGGCACACGGACCCGGGTGCGCGCTCCAGCGCGGAGATGAGGTTCCGCAGCACCTCGGCCAGCGGTCCGTCGGGATGGACGCGGGGGTCGTCGCACCAGGCGACCCCGAATCCGCCCCAGGTCAGCCGGTGCCAGTCGTCCACGCTGCCCGGCCTGCGCAGCCCGTCGTGCTTCTCCTTCCTGCGTCGCTCGGCGAACTCGCCCTCGTAGGCCAGCCACACCGAGCGCGCCGCCTCCAGCTCCTCCAGTGCGGCCACGAGCCGCGCCGGTTCGGGAGAGCGGTCCTCGGGGCCGAACCCGGCCCGGGAGCACAGATGGTCCCAGGTCGCCCTGTGCCCGTAGGGGGCGAACCGCTCAAGACACTTGCGCAGTGAATAGCGCCGCAGCGCCAGGTCGCACCGTGGATCGCGAACCTGTCTCGCCAGACTTCGGAAACCGGCCATCGCCCTGCACCTCCGTCACACCTGCACCTGCACTTCGGTCACTTCGGCGTCGTCGTACGGACGTCGCCGAATAGACGTATCGACACGCGAATCGGCTCCATCCGATTTCCGATGCCCCTCATCAGCCGATCCACCCACTCCAAAAAGTGACGCATGTTCATCTTCCAAGTCGGCGATACCGGCGGTAACGTCCCGCCACCACCCCCGTCGGGAGGAGCTGCCATGCCACGGCGCACCCCACGCAACGCCCTCGACAGACTGAGAACTCCCCGCGGCCTCCACGGGTTCCTGAAGGGCGCCTCCGTATGCGCCCTCATCGCCGGTCTTCTGTCACCGCTTTCCCCCGCGATGGCCGCCGGAACGGACCCCGCCCCGGAAAGGACCCCGGAACCGGCGACCGCGGCAGCGGCGAACGACCACTGCGGCGGCCAGTGTTCCGACATCCTGCCGCCCGGTCAGAACGGCAACGCCACCCTCGCCCAGATCCTCCTCAACCAGGCCTTCGGCACCCAGCCGGCCCACGCCGAGGACCAGCTCGGGCCCTACGCGAACCTCGCCACCGGCTACTCCGGCCTCACCAACGACAAGATCAACACGTTCTTCAACGACGCCTCGTTCGGCGTCCCGGCCGGCCAGGTCGCCTCCACCGTCCGCCCCGCCGGACGCGGTGACGTGACCATCGTCCGCGACAAGAGGACCGGGGTGCCGCACATCACCGGCACCACCCGCTACGGCACCGAGTTCGGGGCCGGGTACGCGGCCGCGCAGGACCGGCTGTGGCTGATGGACCTCTTCCGGCACGTGGGACGCGGCCAGTTGACCCCCTTCGCCGGTGGCGCCCCCGCCAACCAGGGCCTGGAGCAGCAGTTCTGGCGCAGCGCCCCGTACACCGAGGCCGACCTCGAGGCGCAGATCCTCAGCGCCGCCGCCAAGGCCGGCGACCGCGGCGAGCTGGCCCTGGCCGACGTGGACGCCTACGTCGCCGGCATCAACGCCTACATCGACGCCTCCGACAAGGGCCGTTACTTCCCCGGCGAGTACGTCCTGACCGGCCACAAGAACGCCATCACCAACGCGGGCACCATCGAGCGCTTCAAGCGCACCGACCTGATCGCCCTGGCCTCCGTGATCGGCTCCCTCTTCGGCTCGGGCGGCGGCGGCGAGGTCAACAACGCCCTCTCCCTGCTCGCCGCCCAGGAGAAGCACGGCGTCGCCGAGGGGACGAAGGTCTGGGAGTCCTTCCGCCAGCGCAACGACCCCGAGGCGCTCCTCACCCAGCAGGACGGCAGCTTCCCGTACCTGCCCAGGCCGGACGCCCCTCAGGGCCGGGCCCTGCCCGACGCCGGCTCGGTGACCCCCGAGCCGCTCGTGCACGACCGCACGGGCAGCGCGGCCGGCCCGGACGCGGCCGGCGCCTCGGCGACGGCGGCGGACACGGCCGTCACCTCGGCCCGGCGCGGCATGTCCAACGCCCTCGTCGTCAGCGGCGAGCACACCGCTAGCGGTCACCCGGTCGCCGTCTTCGGCCCCCAGACCGGCTACTTCGCCCCCCAGCTCCTGATGCTCCAGGAGATCCAGGGCCCCGGCATCAGCGCCCGCGGCGCCTCCTTCGCCGGCCTGAGCATGTACGTGGAACTGGGGCGCGGCCAGGACTACGCGTGGAGCGCGACCACCTCCGGCCAGGACATCATCGACACCTACGCCGTCGAGCTGTGCCAGGACGACTACCACTACCTGTACCGCGGCACCTGCACGCCGATGGAGAAGATCGAGCGCAAGAACGCCTGGAAACCGACCGTCGCCGACTCCACCGCGGCCGGCTCCTACACGATGCGGGTCTGGCGCACGAAGTACGGCCCGGTCGAGTACCGCGCCACCGTCGGCGGCAAGAGGGTCGCCTACACCTCGCTGCGCTCCTCGTTCCTGCACGAGGCCGACTCGATCATCGGCTTCCAGATGCTGAACGACCCGGACTACCTGACCGGCCCCGAGCGCTTCCAGAGCGCCGTCCAGAACATCAACTACACCTTCAACTGGTTCTACGCCGACTCCGAGCGCACCGCGTACTACAACAGCGGCGACAACCCGGTCCGGGCGGACGGCGTCGACGCCGACTTCCCGGTGTGGGCGCGCCCGTCCCACGAGTGGGCGGACTGGGACCCGGCCGCCAACACCGCCCGCTACACGCCCCCGTCCGCCCACCCCCGGTCGGTCGACCAGGACTACTACGTCTCCTGGAACAACAAGCTGGCGAAGGACTACACCACCGCCCCCTGGGGCAACGGCTCCGTCCACCGCGGCGACCTCCTCGACGAGCGGGTGCGGAAGCTGGTCGCCGAGGGCGGTGTCACCCGGGCCGCGCTGGTGCGGGCGATGGCCGAGGCGGGCCTCGCCGACCTGCGGGCCGAGGCCGTCCTGCCCGACCTGCTCAAGGTGATCGACTCCGCGCCGGTGACCGACCCCGCGGCCAAGGCGGCCGTGGACGGCCTGCGGGCGTGGACCGGGGCGGGCGCCCTGCGCACGGAGACGTCGGCCGGTTCCCGAAAGTACGCCCACGCCGACGCCGTCCGCACGCTGGACGCCTGGTGGCCGCTGCTGGTGAAGGCCGCGTTCGAACCCGGCCTCGGCAGCGAGCTGTACACCGCCATCACCCGGAGCATCCCCGTGGACGAGTCCCCGTCCGCCGCCCACGGCCCGACCGGCGCGCACGCCGGCAGCGCCTTCCAGTACGGCTGGTGGAGCTATGTCGACAAGGATGTCCGGGCCGTGCTCGGCGAGCCCGTGCAGGGGCCCCTCGCGCGCGCGTACTGCGGGGGCGGCGAACTCGCCGCCTGCCGGGACACCCTGGTCGCCACGCTGAAGGAGGCGGCGGCCCGCACCGCCGCCCAGGTCTACCCCGGCGACGAGCACTGCCCGGCGGGCGACCAGTGGTGCGCCGACTCCGTGATCCACCGCACCCTGGGAGGCATCAAGCACGGCGGGATCGGCTGGCAGAACCGGCCGACCTACCAGCAGGTCGTGGAGTTCA
Source organism: Streptomyces sp. NPDC041968 (assembly GCF_055589025.1). Lineage (NCBI taxonomy): Bacteria > Bacillati > Actinomycetota > Actinomycetes > Kitasatosporales > Streptomycetaceae > Streptomyces > Streptomyces sp. NPDC041968. Next base: position 98,043 of record NZ_JBVJCB010000008.1, read on the forward strand.
CGTCCCACCGGTGACCGGCCGGTCCCGCGGTCACCGGTAGAGGAGGTACTGGCGGCGCGTCCTTCGGAACGCCGCCAGTTCCCCCTCCCAGCCGCCCACCACCTCGTCGGTGTCCGCACCGGCGTCGATCATGGTCCGGACCTGGGTGGAGCCGGTGAGCTTGTCGATCCAGTTGTCCGGCCGCCAGGCGAAGCCGTCCCAGGTCCGCTTGGCGGTCACCAGCAGGGCGATCCCCGTGCGCACCGGGTCCAGGGCGGCCCGGTCGTGCACGTGGAGCTGCACGCCCCCGACGGTCTTCCCCTGGAACTTGGAGAAGGTGGGCGCGAAGTACGCCTCGCGGAACCGCACCCCGGGCAGCCCCACTTCGTTCGCGGCGGCGGCCCAGCTCCCGTCGATCCCCTCGGCCCCGAGCAGTTCGAAGGGGCGGGTGGTGCCGCGCCCCTCGGACAGGTTCGTGCCCTCGAACAGGCACGTCCCCGAGTACACCAGCGCGCACTCGGGCGTCGGCATGTTCGGGCTCGGCGGCACCCAGGGCAGACCGGAGGCGTCGTAGAACTCCGAGCGCCGCCAGCCCGACATGGCCACGGTCTCCAGCGGCACCGGCGAGGCGAGGAACTCGCCGTTGAACAGCCGCGCCAGTTCGGCCACCGTCATGCCGTGCGCCTGGGCGATGGGCTTGCGGCCGACGAAGGTCGCGAACTCCTCGTGCAGGACCGGCCCGAGGGCCGCCCGCCCGGTCACCGGGTTGGGCCGGTCCAGGACCACGAACCGCTTCCCCGCGAGCCGGGCCGCCTCCATGCAGTCGTAGAGCGTCCAGATGTACGTGTAGAAGCGCGCACCCGCGTCCTGGATGTCGAAGACGACGGTGTCCACGCCGGACGCGGTGAAGATGTCCGCCAGTGGCTGCCCGCTCTTCAGGTACGTGTCGTAGACCGGCAGTCCGGTCACGGGGTCGTCGTACCGGCCCTCGGAGCCGCCGGCCTGCGCGGTGCCCCGGAAACCGTGCTCGGGGCCGAAGACGGCGGTCAGGTCCACGCGGTCGTCGGCGTGCATGACGTCGACGATGTGGCGTACGTCCCGGGTGATGCCGGTCGGGTTGGTGACGACGCCGACCCGCTCCCCGTCGAGCAGGGCGTAGCCGTCGTCGGCGAGGCGCTCGAAGCCGGTACGGAGCCGGCGGCCGCCGTGCCCCCCGGGCGCCGCCTGTGCCGTGCCGGTCGCGGCGGCTCCGGTGGTGGCCGCCACCGCGGCCGTGGTGGCGAGCAGGGACCGTCTGGACAGCGTCATGCGGTGACCTCCGTGATCGCGGCGGGTGTCATGCGCACGCACGCTAACCCGCGCCGCGTGCCGTGCGGAATGGAGTAGACCGCGGTTCGCCCCTTCCGCCGCACATACCGACTGGTTAGTCTGGCGCTGCAACGGGGAGCCAGCAGTGCCCGAGCCGTGTCGAAGGAGACCGATGGTGGAAGCCGTGCAGGATGCCGGAGTCGTGGTCACCGGGGCGGGAGGCGGCATCGGTGCCGCGCTGGCCCGCCGCTTCGCGGCCGAGGGGGCCAGGGTCGTCGTCAACGACCTGGACGCCGGCCGGGCGAAGGCCGTGGCCGACGAGATCGGCGCCGTCGCCGTCCCGGGCGACGCCTCGTCGATCGTCACCGAGGCGCGCGAGGCGCTGGACGGCAGGGTCGACGTGTACTGCGCCAACGCGGGCGTCGGCTCCGGGGGCACCGAGGCGGCCGACGAGGCCGTCTGGGCGCTCGCCTGGGACGTCAACGTCATGGCGCACGTGCGGGCGGCGCACGAACTGATCCCGGACTGGCTGGAGCGCGGCAGCGGCCGTTTCGTCTCCACCGTCTCCGCCGCCGGACTGCTCACCATGATCGGTGCCGCCCCCTACAGCGTCACCAAGCACGGCGCCTACGCCTTCGCCGAGTGGCTGTCCCTGACGTACCGCCACCGCGGCGTCAAGGTCCACGCCATCTGCCCGCAGGGCGTGCGCACCGACATGCTCACCGCGAGCGGCAGCGCCGGCGACCTGGTGCTCGCCCCGACCGCCATCGAGCCCGAGGCCGTGGCGGACGCCCTCTTCCGGGGCATCGAGGAGGACCGCTTCCTGATCCTGCCGCACCCCGAGGTCGCCGAGTACTACCGGGCCCGCGCCGTCGAGCCGGACCGCTGGCTGCACGGAATGAACCGGCTCCAGCGGCAGTGGGAGGAGGCGACGGCCCGATGACCGGCTCCCGGTACGCGGCCAGGCCCTGGCTGGACCTGCTGACCGATGCCCAGAAGGCGCCGCTGAGCCCGGAGCCCTCCCTGGTGCACGCCCTGCGCCGGGCCGCGGCCGCCGCCCCCGACCGGGCCTTCCTCGCCTACTTCGACGGCCGCCTCACCTACCGCGAGGTGGACGAGCTGAGCGACTCCGTCGCCGGGCACCTCGCCGCACGCGGCCTGGAGCGCGGCGACCGGGTCGCGGTCCTGCTGCAGAACTCGCCGCACTTCGTGCTCGCGGTGCTGGGCGCCTGGAAAGCCGGCGCGGTGGTCGTGCCCGTCAACCCCATGTACAAGGCGGGGGAGGTCGGGCACGTCCTGCGGGACGGCGAGGTGGCCGCCCTGATCTGCTCCGACCGGGCCTGGGAGTCGTACCTGCGCGAGACGGCCGCCGACTCGCCGGTGCGGATCGTGCTCACCGGCTGCGAGCTGGACTTCCAGAGCCGCCGGGACGAGCGCGTCCTGACCTTCGAGCGGCTGCCGCGGGCCGCCGACGCCGACGACCTCGCGGAGGTGGCCCGCGGCGGCCACCAGGCCCCCGAGGGGCGCGACCCGCGCCCGGCCGACACCGCGCTCATCAGCTACACCTCGGGCACCAGCGGCACGCCCAAGGGCGCCACCAACACGCACCGCAACATCATGTACAACGCCGAGCGCCAGCGCACCGGGCTCGGCCTGCCCGAGGCGCCGGTCTACTTCGCGCTGGCGCCGCTGTTCCACATCACCGGCATGGTCTGCGAGTTCGGCGCCTGCCTGAACAGCGCGGGCACGCTCGTGCTGGCCTACCGGTTCGAGGCGGGCGTCGTGCTGGACGCCCTCGCGGAGCACCGGCCGCACTACACGGTCGGCCCGTCCACCGCGTTCATGGCGCTGGCCGCCCACCCGTCGGTGACCCGCGAGCACTTCGCGTCCTTCGCGAACATCTCCTCCGGCGGCGCCCCGCTGCCGCCCGCCCTGGTCGAGAAGTTCCGGGCCGGCTTCGGACCGTACATCCGCAACGGTTACGGGCTGACCGAGTGCACGGCCCCCTGCGCCTCCGTACCGCCCCACCTGGAGGCGCCCGTCGACCCGGTCTCCGGGACCCTCGCCGTCGGCGTGCCCGGCCCCGAGACCGTGGTCCGGATCGTCGACGAGGAGGGCGCCGAGGTGCCCTTCGGCGAACAGGGCGAGATCGTCGTGAGCGGCCCCCAGGTCGTCCCCGGCTACTGGCGCCGCCCCGACGCCACCGCCGAGACCTTCCCCGGCGGCGAGCTGCGCACCGGCGACATCGGCTTCATGGACGCCCAGGGGTGGCTCTACGTCGTCGACCGCAAGAAGGACATGATCAACGCCTCCGGCTTCAAGGTCTGGCCGCGCGAGGTCGAGGACGTGCTCTACACCCACCCGGCGGTACGCGAGGCCGCCGTCGTCGGCGTGCCCGACGGGTACCGCGGCGAGACCGTCAAGGCGTACATCAGCCTCCGTCCGGGTGCCGAGGCGGACCCGGAGACACTCGCCGCGTACTGCGAGGAGAAACTGGCCGCGTACAAGTACCCGCGCCAGGTGGAGATCCTGCCCGAGCTGCCGAAGACGGCGAGTGGGAAGATCCTCCGTCGGGAACTGCGTTCCCGAACGCACCAGGACGGACAGTGAACGGACACTGAAAACGGAAAGGCAGGTGACGGCAGTGCCCAGGACCACGGACGGGGACGGCACTCCGGTGCCGCAGCGGCTCCTGGCCGCCGCCACCCGGCTCTTCGCCGAGCAGGGCTACGACCGCACCTCGGTACAGGAGATCGTGGAGGCGGCCGGCGTCACCAAGGGCGCCCTGTACCACTACTTCGGCTCCAAGGACGACCTGCTGCACGAGGTCTACGCGCGCGTGCTGCGCCTCCAGCAGGAACGCCTGGACGCCTTCGCGGCCTCCGACGAGCCCGTCGAGAAGCGGGTGCGGGACGCGGCGGCCGACGTCGTCGTCACCACCATCGACAACCTCGACGACGCGTCGATCTTCTTCCGCTCCATGCACCAGCTGAGCCCGGAGAAGAACAAGCAGGTACGCGCGGAGCGCCGGCGCTACCACGAACGTTTCCGCGCGCTCATCGAGGAGGGCCAGCAGACCGGCGTCTTCACCAAGGAGGCACCGGCCTCGCTGGTGGTGGACTACCACTTCGGCTCGGTCCACCACCTGTCCACCTGGTACCGCCCCGACGGACCGCTGACCCCGCAGGAAGTGGCCGACCACCTGGCCGACCTGCTGCTGCGCGCGCTGCGCCCGTGAGGTGACGCCCCCCGGGTCCCGGGGGGCGCCGTCCCGTTCAGAGGTACTTCTTGATCTCCCGGCGGGCCAGCGAGCGCTGGTGCACCTCGTCCGGGCCGTCGGCGATCATCAGCGTCCGGGCACCGGCGTAGAGCTCGGCCAGCGGGAAGTCCTGGCTCACGCCGCCCGCGCCGTGCAGCTGGATGGCCCGGTCGATGATGTCGACCACCGCGCGCGGCGTGGCGATCTTGATGGCCTGGATCTCGGTGTGCGCGCCCCGGTTGCCGACGGTGTCCATCAACCACGCCGTCTTCAGCACGAGGAGCCGCAGCTGCTCCACGGTGACCCGCGCGTCCGCGATCCAGTTGTGCACCACGCCCTGCTGGGCCAGCGCCTTGCCGAAGGCGGTACGGTCCACCGCGCGGCGGCACATCAGCTCGATCGCGCGCTCCGCCATGCCGATCAGCCGCATGCAGTGGTGGATGCGGCCCGGGCCGAGGCGTGCCTGGGCGATGGCGAAGCCGCCGCCCTCCTCGCCGATCAGGTTCGCCACCGGCACGCGCGCGTGGTCGAAGGTCACCTCGGCGTGGCCGCCGTGGTAGTGGTCCTCGTAGCCGAAGACCTGCATGGCCCGGTCGACGGTGACGCCGGGCGTGTCGCGGGGGACCAGCACCATCGACTGCTGACGGCGGATGTCCTCGCCGCCCGGGTCGGTCTTGCCCATCACGATGAAGATCCGGCAGTCCGGGTTCATCGCCCCGGAGATGTACCACTTCTTGCCCGTGACGACGTACTCGTCGCCGTCCCGCTCGATGTGCGTGGTGATGTTCGTGGCGTCCGAGGAGGCCACGTCCGGCTCGGTCATCGCGAAGGCCGAGCGGATCTCGCCGGCGAGCAGCGGCTGGAGCCACTGCTTCTGCTGCGTCTCGTCGGCGAACTGGGCGAGCACCTCCATGTTGCCGGTGTCCGGCGCCGCGCAGTTCACCGCCGTCGGAGCCAGCTGCGGGCTGCGGCCGGTGATCTCGGCGAGCGGGGCGTACTGGAGGTTGGTGAGGCCCGCGCCGTGCTCGGCGTCGGGCAGGAAGAGGTTCCACAGGCCCTGGCGGCGGGCCTCGGCCTTGAGGTCCTCGACGACCTGTGGGGTGTCCCACGGGGAGGCGAGGCGGGCGCGCTGCTCGTGGGCGACCCGCTCGGCCGGATAGACGTACTCGTCCATGAAGGCGAGCAGCCGGGCGCGGAGTTCCTCGGTGCGTGCGTCGTACGCGAAGTCCATGACGGGTCAGCCCTTCTGAAGGGTGGTCAGGCCGTGTTCGATGAAGACGGGGACGAGGTCGCCGATGCGGTCGAAGCCGCGGCCGACCGTCTGGCCCAGCGTGTAGCGGTAGTGGATGCCCTCCAGGATCACGGCGAGCTTGAACCAGGCGAACGCCGTGTACCAGGCCACGGCGGACACGTCGCGCCCCGAGCGCGCGGCGTACCGCTCGATCAGCTCGGACGGGGCGGGGTGGCCGGGGGCCTGGGCGGTGGTGGAGACGGGGGAGTCGGGCATCCCGAGCGGCATGCTGTACATCACCAGCAGGCCGAGGTCGGTGAGCGGGTCGCCGAGGGTGGACATCTCCCAGTCGAGGACCGCCTTGATCTCGTCGTCGCCGCCGATCAGCACGTTGTCGAGGCGGTAGTCGCCGTGCACGACCGCCGGGGCCGGGGAGTCGGGCAGCTCCCGGCCGAGCGTGGCGTGCAGTTCGTCGATGCCGGCCAGGTCGCGGTTGCGGGAGGCGTCCAGCTGCTTGGACCAGCGGCGCAGCTGGCGGTCGAGGAAACCCTCGGGGCGGCCGAAGTCCGCGAGGCCCACCTCGGCGGGGTCCACCGCGTGCAGTTCGACGAGCGTGTCGACCAGGTTCAGCACGGCGGAGCGGGTGCGCTCGGGACCGAGCGGGGCGAGCTGGTCCGCGGTGCGGTACGGGGTGCCCTCGACGAACTCCATGACGTAGAAGGGAGCCCCGAGGACCTCCTCGTCCTCGCAGAGGAGGACGGTCCGCGGCACCGGCACGTCCGTCGGGTGCAGCGCGCTGATCACGCGGTGCTCGCGCTTCATGTCGTGCGCGGTGGCCAGGACGTGGCCGAGCGGGGGGCGCCGTACGACCCAGCGCGCGGTACCGTCCGAGACCGCGTAGGTGAGGTTCGACCGTCCGCCCTCGATCAGCCGGCCGGACAGCGGGCCGGTCACCAGACCGGGCCGCTCGCGGTCGAGCAGGCCGCGCAGCCGGTCGAGATCGAGTCCGGGCGGGTGGTCGGGGCTCATCATCGCTCCTACGGGCAGGCGAACAGTACCCGAGTCATGATGCCGACCAGTCGGTATGCCGTCCAGTGGGAGGACGGAACGTGATCGGTGCCACGACGGACCGGCGGCCCCCCGCGCCCTGCTCGCGGGGGACCGCCGGCCCGTGGGTGTCCGGGGGCGGCGTGGTGCCCGTCGGTCAGTGGTCGTCCCAGTGGCCCTCGTGCGCGGCGTGCCGGTGGCCGTCGTGGAGGTAGTCGACGTGGTCGCCGTGGCGCACGCGCGCGTGCCCGCAGTTCTCGTCGTGGCGGTGCTCGTGACTCCCGTGCGCGGTGTGCCCGGCGGGCTCGCACTCGTCCCAGTGGCCGCTGTGGGCGCGGTGCAGGTGCCCGTCGTGCGCGTAGTCGACGTGGTCGCCGTGCGGCACCTCGTCGTGCCCGCAGGCCGGGCCGTGGTCGTGCTCGTGGGCCGTGTGTTCCTGGTGGAGTGTGGTCATGGCGCTCACCTTAATGGTGCATATGCGGACATGTGGGTTGCGTGGTGTCCGGGTACCCCGGAGGGTCGGAGCCATGAAGGCGATCAGTTACGCACAGTACGGCGGTCCCGAGGTGCTGGAGTACGGGGAGGTCCGCGATCCGCGGGTGGGGCCCGACTCGGTGCTTGTGAAGGTGCGGGCCGCCGCCGTCAACCCCGTCGACTGGAAGTGCCGGGACGGACACCTCGACGCGGTCCTCCAGCCCGTCTTCCCGGTGGTGCCCGGGTGGGACGTCTCGGGGGTCGTGGTGCGGCCCGGGGCGGCCGTCGCGGAGTTCGCGGTCGGGGACGAGGTCATCGGCTACGTCCGCGAGGACTTCCTCTCCCGGGGGACCTTCGCCGAGTACGTCGCGGCGCCCGTACGCACCCTCGCGCGCAAGCCGCGCAACCTCACCTGGGAGGAGGCGGCGGGGCTGCCGCTGACCGGGCTGACCGCGTACCAGGTGATGAACGGGGCGCTGGGGGTCGGCCGGGGCGACACCGTACTCGTGCACGCCGCGGCGGGCGGGGTGGGCTCGATCGCCGTCCAGCTGGGACGGCATGCCGGGGCGCGGGTCATCGGTACGGCGAGCGAACGCAACCACGACTTCGTGCGGGGGCTGGGCGGGGAACCGGTCGCGTACGGGGAGGGGCTGGCGGAGCGGGTGCGGGGGCTGGCGCCCGAGGGCGTGGACGCGGTGTTCGACACGGTCGGTGGCGAGACGCTGAGGACCTCGGCCGAGCTGCTGGCGGCCGGGGGCCGCCTGGCGTCGATCGCCGACGCGGACGTCGTCGACCACGGCGGGCGGTACTGCTTCGTGCGGCCCGACGCGGAGGATCTGCTGCGGCTGACCGAGCTGGCGGAGCAGGGGGTGGTGAGCGTGCACGTGTCGGAGACCTTCCCGCTGGAGCGGGCGGCGGACGCCCACCGGCGGAACCAGGAGGGCCGGACGCGGGGGAAGATCGTGGTCACGGTGGACTGGGAGGAGCCGCGGTGACGCGGGGGTCCGGGCCGGGAGCCGAGGGACCTGAGAGCTGAGGGACCCGGGAGCCGGAGTTAGAGCTGGAGGACGAGGAAGGCGCCGCACGCCGCGAGCGCGACCGTGCACAGGGCCGCCGCCGCGGCGGACGGCGGGGTCAGCGCGCCGGGGCGGCTGGTCGCGGCGAGGGTGCGGATGCGGACGTGGGCGAGGCGCAGGAAGGCCGTCCACAGGGCGCAGCACAGGGCGGCGGCGACCACCGAGGCCGGGGTCGTGCCCCCGTGCAGGGCGGCCTTCGCGGCGAGTACGGCGACGACGGTGCCCGACAGGGTCGTGCGGCGCCAGGCGAGCCGGGTGCGTTCGGGCTGGAGGCCGGGGTCGCGGGTGCTCACGCTCAGCCTTCCCAGCCGACGAGGACCACGACGACCATGACCAGGGCGACCACGGCGACGACCAGGCTGAGCAGGGCCGGGAAGCGGGAGACCGGAAGGTCCTCGCCGCGGCGCATGGCCCGCTCGCAGCGCACCCAGTGGTTCACGGCGCGCAGCGAGCAGAGCACGCCGGCGACGAGCAGGGCGAGGGCGAGCCCCACCCGCCAGCCCCAGCGCAGGTCGGGCAGGAACTGGTCCACGGCGAAACCGCCGCCGATCAGGGCGAGGGCCGTGCGCAGCCAGGCCAGGAAGGTGCGCTCGTTGGCCAGCGAGAAGCGGTAGTCGGGGGTGCCGCCCTCCTGCCGGGCCTCCTCGGGGGCGAACCAGAGCCGGACGTTCCGCACGAATTCGATCACTTGGGGAGCCTATCCGGCGGGTGCGGGTGCGGGTGCGGGTGCGGGTGCGGGGCGGGCGTCGCCGCAGGCACCCCGCTCCACCGCCGGAGGCACCCGCACCCACGACTGGAAGGCGGGAGCCGGGGAGCGCCTGGGGAGGGCGGGGTGTCACGCCCGCCAGGCGCGCAGCCGCTCGTACGCCGCCAGACCGTCCGGCACCCACTCCCACTCCCGGAGCCGGTGCTCCACCTCCGCCTCCGTCAGGAAGTCGTGCCAGGCGACCTCCTCCGCCTGCGGGGCGACCGGCCCCTCGCAGCGCACCTCGTACACCGCCGACCACCAGCTCCGGCCGGCGCCGTCGTCGTAGAGGAACGTGAAGAGGTGCTCCGGGCGGGGCAGCGCGGTCACCCCCAGTTCCTCCTGGGCCTCCCGCAGTGCCGCCTCGTCGTAGGACTCGCCCGCGCCCACCACACCGCCCACGAACATGTCGTACAGGGACGGGAACACCAGCTTCGTCGGTGTGCGGCGGTGGACGAAGACGCGGCCCCCGGGGTCCCGGGCGTACACGAACACGCAGCGGTGGCGCAGTCCCCGCGCGTACACGTCGCCCCGCCGGGCCTGCCCGACGACCTGGTCGTTCTCGTCGACGATGTCGAGGATCTCGTCAGCAGCGCTCATGCCCTCATCCAAGCAGCGCCGCGTGGTCAGCGCCGTTGCAGGTCCCGTGCGCTCCGGCCCTCGCCCGTGCCCTGCGGCATCGCGGGGTGCAGGCCCAGCAGGACGATGCCGGTCACGGCCGCCGCGAGGCCGCCCGCCTCCCAGGCGAGGGCCCCGGTGCCGGTCCGCAGCCGGTCGCCGAGGAACCCGACCCCGCAGGCGATGCCCGCGAGCGGCTGCGCGGCCGTCAGCGCGGGCAGCGACCTGCGCAGGGGGGCGGTCTCGAAGGCGCTCTGCACCAGGACCAGACCGGTGATGCCGAGCACCACCACCGCGTACGGCTGCCAGCCGGTCAGCGTCTGGGCGAGGCCGCCCTCGGTGAAGCGCCGGCCGCTGACCCGGGTCAGCGCGTCCTGCACGCCGTAGACGAGGCCCGCCGCCAGTGCCAGCAGGGTCGGTCCCCAGCTCAGCCGGGAACGGCCGGCGCACACCGTGAGCAGCAGGGCCGCACCCAGCATCACGCCGATGAGCAGCCAGTGCCGCACCGGGTCGGTCACCGCGCCGCCGCCGCGCGGTTCGCCCGCCACGATGAACGCGGTGACCCCGCCGGCGAGCAGCGCGAGGCCGGCCCAGCCCTGGCGGCCCAGCGGCTGCCGGGTCTGGGCGCGGGAAAGGGCCAGGGCGAAGAGCAGGTTCGTCGCCAGGAGGGGCTCGACCAGGGTCAGCTCACCGCCGCCCACCGCGAGGGCTCCCAGCACCATGCCGGCCACCATCAGCCCCATGCCGGCCAGCCACCGCGGCACCCGTACGAGGTCGAGCAGGAGACGGGGCGAGAGGAAGTCGCCCAGCGGGGCGCGCTCGGCGGCGTTCTGCTGGAGGACGAAACCGAAGCCGAGGCAGCACGCGGCGCTCACGGCGAGGACCACAACCAGAACCGACACGCTGCGTACCTCGATCGTCAGTCGGGCCACCGGTGCGTAGGCCGACTCTAGTGCGGGCGCACACGGGGTGCCGGGTGGGCGCCGCATCCGAGTGGCAGGGCGGGGCGCCGGTCGACAAGTCCCGTTTTCAATAAGCGAGTTGACGCGTGTAACGGCATGTTTCCCCTTGACGTCAAGCCTTGGCTGCCGGTTTGCTGTGCGTGATCAGTTCATGGCAGACCGGCTACGACGACCTACCGCGTCGCGTGAGGAAGTTCCTGCGGTGTCCCCACCTCCGCCTCCCCTCGGCCGCGGCCGAGGGCGCGCCGCCCAGGCCTTCGACGAGGCCCTCGACGACGCCGAACTCGTCGCCGTCCGGGCCGCGCTGGCCCAGGGGCGCTGGCAGTCCGCGCGTTCCCTGCTCGTCCACACGGGCGACGACTGGGACCGCCGGGGGCACCGGGTGTCCGTCCTCGCCAAGGAGCCCTACTGCGCCGCCTGGGTCCGCGAGTGGCTGCTCGCCGAACCCGACTCGGCCGACGCCTCGGTCCTGCTCGCCTTCTCGCTGGTTTACCGCGCCCTGCGCGGCAAGGAGAAGGCGGACCGGGCACGGGAGGCGTGCCGGGAGGCGGCCGCGCTCGTCCCCGGCGACCCCACCCCGTGGCTGGGACTGCTCGTGCTGGAGCGCTCGCTGGGCGTGGACGACGATGTCGTACGCGTCTTCGAGGCGGTGCGCGGACGGTACGCCGATCACCACCACGCCCACCACCTGATGGTGGCCCGGCTCGCCGAACGCGTCGGCGAGGGTGAGGCGGACCCGCTGCACGAGGTGTACGACTTCGCGAACTGGGCCGCCGAGCAGGCCCCCGCGGACTCCCCGCTGGCCGTCCTCCCGGTCGTCGCGCACGCCGAGCGCTACCGCGTGCTGGCCGCCGCCGGCCACGGGTCCGCCCACCCGAGCGCCTCCGGCCACTGGGTCGGCCGGCGCGCCCGGCTCGTGATGAAGGCCGCCTTCGACTGGTGGCTGGAGTGGGAGCAGGACGGCCATCCCCGCCGCCTGATCGACCTCAACTTCCTCGCGCACGCCAAGTGCTGCGAGGGCCGGGGCGCCGAGGCCGCCGCCCTCTTCCACCGCATCGGCGAGCACGTCACGCCCGCCCCGTGGTCGTATCCGGACCGCGACCCCTACCCGGCCTTCCGTGCCGCCCGCGCGAGGGCACTGGGCACGGCCTGACCCCCCGACGCACACGAAAGAAGGACGTCCTGCGATGACCAGGGGCAGTTCGAGCACGAGCCGACCCGCGAGCGGTGCCGCCATCAGCACCTTCAAGGGGCAGGAGCGGGCACTGCGCGCCGACCGGCTGGGCACGGGGGGCCTGCTGCTCTCCGTCCTCGCCGCCACCGCCCCGCTGATGGTGGTCGCGGGCGTCATGCCCACCACCTTCGCGGTGATGGGCATCGTGGGGCAGCCGCTGCTCTTCGTGCTCCTGGGCGTGGTGCTGATCCTCTTCAGCGTCGGGTACGCCGAGATGAGCCGGCACGTCCACAACGCCGGGGCCTTCTACGCGTACATCTCCCGCGGACTCGGCGGCACCGCCGGGGCCGCCGCCGCGCTCGTGGCGCTGGTCGCCTACAACGCGCTCCAGGTCGGCATCTACGGCATCCTCGGCTTCGAGGTCTCCGGGCTCCTGGCCACCTACGCCGACCTGGAGGTCGCCTGGTGGGTACCGGCGCTGCTGGCCGTGCTCGCGGTCGGCGCCCTGGGCTGGCTGAAGATCGACGTCAACGCCCGGGTGCTGGGCGTGCTGCTGCTGATCGAGGTCGCGCTCGTGGTCGTGTTCGACATCGCCGCCGTCGCCGATCCGGGCGCCGAGGGGCTGTCGCTGCACGCGTTCAACCCGGACACCCTGACCGGGGCGGGTGTGGGAACCGCGCTGTGCTTCTGCATCGCCGCCTTCCTCGGCTTCGAACAGGCGCCCGTGTACGCCGAGGAGACGAGCCGGCCGCATGTGCTGGTGCCGCGTGTCATGTTCCTGGCAGTCGGTGGGGTCGCGGTGTTCTTCGCGCTCAGCAGCTGGGCCCTGACCGTCGCCACCGGTCCCGACAGGATCGTCGGAACGGCTCAGGAACAGAGCGCCGGGCTGCTCTTCTTCCTCACCGAGTCCCGGCTGGGCGGCACCTTCACGGACGTCCTGCACATCCTGTTCGTGACCGGCATGTTCGCCGCCCTGCTCAGCTTCCACAACGTCGTCGCCCGGTACGCCTTCGCCATGGGCCGGGAGGGGCTGCTGCCCGCCGCCTTCGGGCGGACCAGCGGCTCCAGCGGCGCGCCCGGCACCGGGTCGCTGCTCCAGACCGCCGTGTCCGCGGTCGTGGTCGTCGGCTTCGCCGTCGCCGACGACAAGCCGCACGGCGACCCGACCCAGCCCGTCCTGCGCCTGTTCACCTGGGGCGGCAACATCGGCGCCCTCGGCGTCATCGTGCTGATGGCCGCCGCCTCCTTCTCCGTGGTGGCCTTCTTCGTCCGCCGCGGCGCCGCCGGTGCCCAGAGGGTGCGGCTCGCCACCTCCACCGTCGCGGGCCTCGCCCTGCTGGTCATCGCCGGTTACACGGTCAGGGACTTCGACGTCCTCGTCGGCGCGGGCCCCGGTTCCGCCCTGAGCTGGATGCTGCCCGGCGTCATCGGCCTCGCGGCGCTCGCCGGCCTGGCGCAGGGCCTGGTCCTGCGGGCCCGGGTGCCCGAACGGCACGCGCGGATCGGCCAGGGCAACGAGGCGTTCCAGCTGGACAAGGCCGCCTCCTCCTGAGCCGCACCGGAGGCTCCCCGGCCTCCCGCGCACAGCGGAGCGGCCGCTCCCCGGGGATCGGGGAACGGCCGCTCTCTCCGCCGGCTTCGGGCCGGCGGCGCTAGATGATCAGGGACAACAGCAGGACCAGGGCACCGGCGACCACCGAGATGATCGTCTCCATGACGGACCAGGTCTTGATGGTCTGGCCGACGTTCAGGCCGAAGTACTCCTTCACCAGCCAGAAGCCGGCGTCGTTGACATGGCTGAAGAAGAGCGAGCCGGCGCCGATGGCCAGAACCAGCAGGGCCGCGTGCGTGGTCGACATGTCGGCCGCCAGCGGTGCGACCAGACCGGCCGCCGAGACGGTCGCCACGGTCGCCGAACCGGTCGCCAGCCGGATCGCCACCGCGATCAGCCAGGCCAGCAGCAGCGCCGGGATGGACCAGTCCTCGGAGATCTCCAGGATCATCTGGCCGACGCCGGAGTCGATCAGCGTCTGCTTGAAGCCGCCGCCCGCGCCGACGATCAGCAGGATGCCCGCGATGGGCGCGAGGCCCTTCTCGACCAGCCCCGAGAGGCGGTCCTTGCCGAACCCGGCCGGGCGCAGCAGCGTGAAGATGCCGACGATCACGGACGCGAGCAGGGCGATCAGCGGGTTGCCGATCACGTCGAAGGTGCGCTGCACCAGGTTCTCCGGGTCGTCGACGATGATGTCGACGAGCGCCTTGGCCAGCATCAGCACGACCGGCAGCAGGATGGTGGCCAGCGTGGCGCCGAAACCGGGGCGCTTCTCCAGCTCCTCCGAGGCGCGCTGCGGGATCATGCGGTCGGGAGCGGGGACGTCCACCCAGCGGGCCGCGTACTTGGAGAAGACCGGCCCGGCGATGATCACCGTCGGGATGGCGACCAGGACGCCCAGCGCGAGGGTCACGCCGAGGTTGGCGCCCAGCGCGTCGATCGCGACCAGCGGACCGGGGTGCGGCGGCACCAGACCGTGCATGACGGACAGTCCGGCCAGGGCCGGGATGCCGATGCGCATCAGCGAGTAGTTGCCGCGCTTGGCGACCATCAGCACGACCGGGATCAGCAGGACTATGCCGACCTCGAAGAAGAGCGGCAGTCCGATGACGGAGGCGATGAGGACCATCGTCCACGGCATCGAACGCGGGCTCGCCTTGGCGAGGATGGTGTCGACGATCTGGTCGGCGCCGCCCGAGTCGGCGAGCATCTTGCCGAGGATCGCGCCGAGCGCGATCAGTACGCCGACGCCCGCGACGGTGGAGCCGAGCCCGGCGGTGAAGCTGGTGATGACCTTGTCCAGCGGGGCCCCGGCGAACGCGCCGAGGGCCAGCGACCCGATGGTCAGCGACAGGAAGGCATGCAGCTTGAACTTGGTGATGAGCAGGACGATGACGGCGATGCCCAGGAGCACGGCGATGCCCAGCTGGGCGTGGCCGGCCGAGGTGATGGGCTCGACGGTGTCCGCTGCCAGCATCTCGACGCTGAGTCTGGTCACGGTGGTTTCCTTGCGGTGATGGGGGTTCGGGGGCTCCGGGGCCGGGCCCGCGGGTGGCGGCACGACCCCGCGAAGGGGGGTGGGGGGTTACTGGACCGGCTCGGGAAGGTCCGTCAGGGCGGTCGCCGCCCGTTCGGTGATCTCCTCGGGGGAGCCGGCGACGTCCACCGCGACCCCCGCCTCGTCCGGCTCCAGCGGCTGGAGCGTGGCGAACTGGGAGTCGAGCAGGGCCGTCGGCATGAAGTGCCCCTGGCGGTGCGACATCCGGTCCTCGATCAGCTCGCGGCTGCCCGTGAGGTGCACGAAGACGACCCCGGGAGCGGCGGCCCGCAGCCGGTCGCGGTACGACCGCTTCAGCGCCGAGCTGCTCACCACGCCGCCGAGTCCCGCCCGCCCGTGCGCCCAGCCGCCGATGGCGTCCAGCCAGGGCCACCGGTCCTCGTCGGTGAGCGGGGTGCCGGCCGTCATCTTGGCGATGTTGGCCGGCGGATGGAAGTCGTCGCCCTCGGCGTAGGGAACGCCGAGCCGGGCCGCGAGCAGGGGACCGATCGTGGTCTTCCCGGTGCCCGCTACGCCCATGACCACGACGACATGGGGGGTGTGCAGTGGCTGCATCGCACTCTCGCTGTCTGCTGTCTTCGTCGACACGTGATGTCGACGCAACTGAAACCCATTAGGTACGACAAATTCAAGAGCCTGTGACATATAAGTCTGACTTTTTGTTCCCGTGATCTGCCCCGTACGCTGAGTGCATGAGCACACCGGGCCGGGGGCTGCACGGCCGCGTACTGGACACCCTCGGCCCCGCGATCACAGCGGGCGAATACCCTGCGGGCAGCGTTTTGCGCACGGACGAGCTGGCCCAGCGTTTCGAGGTGTCGCGCTCGGTGATGCGCGAGGCGGTCCGCGTACTGGAGTCCATGCACCTCGTGGAGTCGCGCCGCCGCGTGGGCGTGACCGTCCTGCCCGAGTGCGAGTGGAACGTCTACGACCCGCAGGTCATCCGCTGGCGCCTGGCCGGCTCCGAGCGCCCGCGGCAGCTGCGCTCCCTCACCGTGCTGCGCTCGGCGGTCGAGCCGGTGGCGGCGGGGCTGACGGCACGCCTCGCCACGCCCGAGCAGTGCGCCGAGCTGACCGAGTGCGCGCTCGGCATGGTCGCGAACTCGAGCGGTCACCGGCTGGAGCAGTACCTCTTCCACGACGTGGCCTTCCACCGCGTCATCCTGACCGCCTCCGGCAACGAGATGTTCGCGCGTCTCGGCGGTGTCGTCGCCGAGGTCCTGGCGGGCCGCACCCACCACGACGTGATGTTCGAGGACCCCGACCCGGCCGCCGTCACCCTGCACGTCCAGGTCGCCGAGGCGGTGCGCGCCCGGGACGCGGAGCGCGCGGAGCGGCTGACCCGGGAGATCACGGTGGGGGCGCTTCAGGAGCTGGACATCCTGGCGCCCTGACGCGGACTACTCCGAAAACTCCCCGTCCACGTACACCCACGCCCCGTCGACCCGCTCGAACCGGCTGCGCTCGTGCAGCGACCCACCGCGGTAGGACGCCCGGAAGGTCACGGTCCCGGCGGAGTGGAAGGCGGACCCGTCGGTGGTGGCGAGGATCTCCAGTCCGGCCCACCGTGTACCCGGGTCGAGATCGAGCCGCTCGGGTCGCGTCCGGGGATGCCAGGTCCGCAGCAGGTAACCCGCGTCCAGCCGGACGAAGGCGCTGTAGCGCGAGCGCATCAGGGCCTCGGCGGTCGGCGCGGAGGCGGCACCCGAGTGGAAGCGGCCGCAGCACTTCTCGTACGGACCGGGCAGCCCGCACGGGCAGGAGGGGGTGGTCATGGCGGCCATTGTGCCTGGTCGGAGCGGGCTCCGGAAAAGCAGAAGACCCCTGACGAGCAGGGGTCTTCACTGGTGTCCGAGGGGGGACTTGAACCCCCACGCCCGATAAAGGGCACTAGCACCTCAAGCTAGCGCGTCTGCCATTCCGCCACCCGGACAAGGTGTCTGTCGTGCGGGGTGTTGCCCGCGGCGACGACGTAAACATTACCAGGCTTTCCGGGGTGGCCGATCACCCCCTCCTTGGGCCCGGACGGTCCGGGGAGGAGGATGAGAGGGACCCACCGGCAGGGAAACCAGCAGGGACACCAGCAGTGACAGCGGGAGGAACCACGTGAGCGACTCGGGCACGGCCAGCAGCGTCACCGGCGAGGACGAGGTCGTCGACCTCTGCCGCGAGCTGATCCGGATCGACACCAGCAACTACGGGGACCACTCGGGCCCGGGCGAGCGCAAGGCGGCCGAGTGGGTCGCCGAGAAGCTCGCCGAGGTCGGACTCGAACCGCAGATCTTCGAGTCCCACCCCGGACGCGCGTCCACGGTGGCCCGGATCGAGGGCGAGGACCCGTCCAGGCCCGCGCTGCTCATCCACGGCCACACCGACGTCGTCCCGGCCAACGCGGACGACTGGACCCACCACCCCTTCTCCGGCGAGATCGCGGACGGGTGCGTGTGGGGGCGCGGCGCGGTCGACATGAAGGACATGGACGCGATGACCCTGGCGGTCGTCCGCGACCGGCTGCGCAGCGGGCGCAGGCCGCCGCGCGACATCGTGCTGGCGTTCCTCGCGGACGAGGAGGCCGGCGGAACGTACGGCGCCCGATACCTCGTCGACCGGCACCCCGGCCTCTTCGAGGGCGTCACCGAGGCGATCAGCGAGGTGGGCGGCTTCTCCTTCACCGTGAGCGAGCAGCGCCGCCTCTACCTGATCCAGACGGCCGAGAAGGGCATGCACTGGATGAAGCTGACCGTGGCCGGCACCGCCGGGCACGGCTCGATGATCCACCGCGACAACGCCATCACCGAGCTGTCGGAGGCCGTCGCACGCCTCGGCCGCCACCAGTTCCCCGTCCGCGTCACCAAGACCACCCGGGCCTTCCTCGACGAACTGGGCGACGCGCTCGGCACCGAGCTGGACCCGGAGAACATGGAGGGAACCCTCGCCAAGCTCGGCGGTATCGCCAAGCTCATCGGCGCGACCCTGAGCAACACCGCCAACCCGACGCAGTTGGGCGCGGGTTACAAGGTCAACGTCATCCCCGGTGAGGCCACCGCGCACGTCGACGGCCGGTTCCTGCCCGGCCACGAGGAGGAGTTCCTCGCCGACCTCGACCGGATCCTCGGCCCGAAGGTGCGGCGCGAGGACGTGCACGCCGACAAGGCCGTCGAGACCACCTTCGACGGCGCGCTCGTCGACGCCATGCAGTCCGCGCTGCTCGCCGAGGACCCGGCCGCCAAGGCGATCCCGTACATGCTCTCCGGCGGCACGGACGCGAAGTCCTTCGACGACCTCGGCATCCGGGGCTTCGGCTTCGCGCCGCTGAAGCTGCCGCCGGAGCTGGACTTCGCGGGCATGTTCCACGGGGTGGACGAGCGGGTGCCGGTGGAGGGACTGCAGTTCGGGGTGCGGGTGCTCGACCGTTTCATCGACGCGTCCTGAATCGCCCGGAGAAACGCGTCTTCCGCACACGGCGCTATTCGGCCGCGCGTGCGGGAGGCGCCCGGGACGGGTGAATGCGCTCATAAGCTCGTAGCCTCATTACTCCCTCCTCGTTACAGGTGATGCGATCAGCAACCTGGATCGCTTTGCCAACTAGGAGGAACAATGTTCAAGAAGGTCGTCGCCGCCGCGGCTGCCACCGGTGGTCTGGTTCTCGCGGGCGCCGGCATGGCCGTCGCCGACTCCGGTGCCCAGGGTGCCGCTGTGCACTCGCCCGGCGTCCTCTCCGGCAACGTCGTTCAGGTGCCCGTCCACGTGCCGGTGAACGTCTGCGGCAACACGATCTCCGTGATCGGTCTGCTGAACCCCGCCTTCGGCAACGTCTGCATCAACAAGTGACGTTGTGCCTCGCCCCCTGAGGGTCTGAGTCCGTCGGCCCCGGAGCGCGCGCCACGCGCTCCGGGGCCGACGGACTGTGCGGCCTTCGAGGGCGTGGGAACGACGGCAACGTGGGAATTCTCGGCATTCCCGTATCCACGGGACCAGGGCAAGGCAGGGATTCAGGAAATGCGACAGGTCACCCGCAAGGGCCTGATGACGATGGCGGCGGCCACCGGCGTGATCGCCGCCGCGGGCGGCACCGCCCACGCGGACTCGGGCGCGCACGGAGCGAGTTCGGGGTCGCCCGGCGTACTGTCCGGCAACACGGTGCAGGCACCGGTGCACGTGCCGGTGAACGTCTGCGGCAACACGGTCGACGTCGTGGGCGTCCTCAACCCGGCGATGGGCAACTCGTGCGCCAACCAGGGCGGCGGTGCGTCCGGCGGGTACGGGGACCACGGCGGCTACGGGGACCAGGGCGGCTCGCACGGCGGCTCGCACGCGGGCGGGCACGCCACCGATTCGCCCGGCGTCGGCTCCGGGAACCACATCCAGGCGCCGGTCCACGTGCCGGTGAACGTCTGCGGCAACAGCCTCTCCGTCATCGGTGTCCTCAATCCGACCACCGGCAACGACTGCGGCAACGGGGGCTCGGGTGACCCGGGCGACCCTGGTGAGCCGGGTAACCCTGGCGATCCCGGTGACCCTGGTGATCCGGGTAACCCTGGTGACCCCGGAAACCCGGGCACCCCCGGAAACCCTGGTGACCCAGGCACCCCCGGAAACCCCGGAAACCCCGGCACTCCGCCCGGCCCGGGCCACGAGACGCCGGGTGGTTCCCCCGGCGGCAACCAGCCGGGTGCCCAGGCCGTCGCGCAGCCCCGGGGCGACGCGCGGCTCGCCGGCACGGTGCTCTACCGCAAGGCGCGCGCCTCGGCGTGACGCGGGCCGCAGGAGCGGCACGCCGAGCGGGCCCCGCACCAGCGGGGCCCGCTCCGTTTCCGTCACCGCGGAGTCCGCCACCGCGGTCCGCGCCACTCCGTCCGGTCGAGCCGGTCACCCGGCTCACCAGGTGGCGCGCACCTGGCGGATGATCCGCCGCCGCAACCGCACCCTGCGGCTGCCGTCGCGCAGCAGGCTCAGGCGGTAGAGCTCCCAGTGTCCGTACTCGGCGTGGTCCGTCAGCAGACGCGTCGTCTCCTTGCGGGAGACCCCGCGTGGCACGTACACGTCGACAAATTCGTATTCCGGCATCGCATCTATTGTGCGGGCTGGGGTCCGGTACGGATAGCGTCTGCACTATGTCTGATGCTGCGCAGCCCACCGCTGCCGAGGTACGCGCCGCCGCCGAGGCGGTCAAGACCGCGCTCGACCGCCACCTGGCCGCGGTCGAACGCCGGTCGGGGGAGGACGACCCGGCCGTCTACGACGCGTTCAACCAGCTGGCCGCGGCCGCGGAGGCGTACGACGAACTGCTCTACGACCGTTACGACGAGGTCACCCCCTTCGAGATCCCCGACGCGGAGGACTCGCTGCCCCCGTACACGGGGCCCGAGGAGCCGAACGCGGTGAGCGTCCTGATCCGCCGTGACTACGCCGTGGCCGAGCCGCAGCGGCTGATGGCCCAGGCCCGTCGGATCGAGGCGGCGGACGACGAGGGCGCGGGGGTGGCGGCCTCGGGCACGGTGCACGGGGCGCTCGGTCTGCTGTTCGGCGAGTTCGAGCCGGACGAGATCGCCTCCCGGCACAAGGAGTTCGGCCTGGAGGAGGGCGACTCCACGCTCTGGGTGACGGCCGCGGAGGAGACCCCCGACCCCGGCGAGTGGCTGGAGGCCCCGTTCGAGCAGGTCGACGCTCAGCACGTGGTCTGCCGCTTCGACGTCAGCGCGGTGTTCGACGAGGAGTTCGACGACGGCATGGACGACGGCGTCGACGAGGACGCGGACGAGGACGGCGCCGACCTGGAGGGCCTGGAGGAGGACCTCGACCTGGACGAGGACCTGGACCCCGACCTGGACGCGGACGAGGACCTGGAGCCCCTCCGGGGCCGGGACGGCGAACCCGCGCGGCTGGATTCGGACCGCTGAACGGCGCGAGCCGCGGGACGGCATGACGGCGGCGGCCGCGGGGACATCCCCGTGGCCGCCGTCGCCCACGTCAGAGCCGGCCGGGTGCCCGGCCGGACGCTCAGTCGGCCACCGGGACCTGCGGCGCGAGCAGCACCGGCAGCCGGGTCGTGCGCGGCTTCGCGGGAACCTCGGCGACGGCCCGCGGCAGCGCCTGCTCCACGCCGTGCACCACGGACAGATGACGCGCGGCCCGGCCGAACGCCGTGTACACCCAGGGACGGCTGAGAGCCTGCGCGGCGTCCCCGGGCAGTACCACGACCACCGCCGGCCACCGGCCGCCCACCGCCTGGTGAGCGGTCAGCGCCCAGCCATGGCGTACGGACTGCTCCACCCGCTCCCTCGGTACGACGACGGCCTCGTCGGCGCAGGTCAGGTGCAGTCCGTCGGCGTCCGCCCGCACCACCCGGCCCGGCAGCACACGGCCGGGCGCGGGGGAGTAGGCGACGCGGTCGCCGGAGTCGAAGCCGCCGAAGCGCCCGGGCCCCGGGTTCAGCCGCTGCTTCAGTGCCGCGTTGAGCGCCCGTGTGCCCGCCGCGCCGCCGTGGCCCGGCGTGATCACCTGGGTCTCCTCGGCGGGAACGCCGAGCGCGCGCGGCACCGAGTCGGCCACGAGCTGGACGGTGCGGTGGACGGCCTCGCCGGCGTCGCGCACCGGCACGATCACGACCTCCTTCCCGGGCGACTCCACCTGGCCCAGCTCGCCGATCCCGATGCCGGAGACCAGCTCGCCGAGCGGGCCGGGGTCCGGGCGCCGCGAGGCGACCCGGGGGCAGATCCGCGCCGCCAGCAGGTCCGCGAAGACCCGCCCGGGCCCCGCTGACCACAGCACCCCCGGGTCACCTGACAGCACCAGCCGGGCACCGTCCGGCAGCGACTCCGCCAGCAGGGCGCCCGCCTCGACGTCGAGCTGCGGCGCGTCGAGCACGACGAGCAGATCGAGGTCCAGCGCGCCGTCCGCGTCGCGTCCCGGCCCCTCCGCCCCGGTGAGCAGCCCGCTCACGGTGACGACGGCCCGCTCGGCCGCACCGGGACCGGCCGGGACGGAGCCGTCGGAGGCGGCGGGATCCGGTGCGGTGGAGGCCGGTGCGGTGGGGTCCTGGGAGGGCGGCCCGCCTGCCCGGTGGGCCGCCAGGGCGGCGAAGCGGTCTCGGCCCAGCGGCCCGTGCGCGGCGGCCCAGGCACGCAGGCCCAGGGCGTGCGCCGCGTGCAGCAGGGCGGCCGGTTCGGTCAGGGACGCCTCCCCGCCGGTGTGCAGGACCAGCCCGTGGTCCGCGACGGCTCGGATCAGCTCGGCCGCGGAACCCGGCGCGCCGGCGGCGGCCCGCTCCCAGTCGGCCGCCGAACCGTCCTGCTTCGGGGGCGAGTTGACCAGCCGGGCCAGACCGTCGGCCAGACTCTCCTCGGCGAGGGCGTAGCGCTCCAGACCGATCAGGACCCGGACCGGGTGGCCCTCACCCTCATCGGCCCCGTCCGTCCCGTCCGCCTCGTCCGTCCCCTCCGTCCCGCCCGGTGCGGGCTGGGGGTGGGTGCCGGTCTGCTCCAGGGCGTCCTGGAAGGCGAGCGCCTCACCCTCGGCCAGCGTGCTCTGCACGGCGGCGTCGGGGTCCGGCACGCCCCGCTGGGCCAGGGTCGCGGTGAGCCGCGGCAGCTCCAGGGCCGTGTGCCCGGCCAGCGCCGCCTGCTCCAGCAGCCACACGGTGACCGCACGGCCGCGCCGCTCGTCGTCCGGGCGGCACTCCGCGCCGAGCAGCGCCCGGGCGAACCCGTCGGCCTGCTCGGGCCGGACCCCGCCGACCCTCAGCAACTGCCACGGGTCCGCGCGCAGCGCCTCCTCCGCCGCCTCGCCGAGGAGCGCGGCGGTCTGCGGCGCGAGCGCCTCGGGGGCGCCGCCCTCGGTCAGGACGCGCCGGACGGCCTCGACGGCTTCCGGCGCGGGCCCCGCCGGGCCGGCGGGCTCGGCCGGCGCCGGACGCGGTCGCCGCACCGGCTCCTGGGCGGTCCGGCGCGGGGCGGGGGCGGGATCTTCGAAGACCGTGGCCGTCGGCTTCTCGCCGCTCTCCACGGCGCGCACGGCGGCCAGCAGGTCGGCCGCCGTGCCGCTGAGCTTGCCCCCGGCGGCGATCGTCCCCTGCCGTTCGGCCTTGCGCCGCTCGATCCGCTCCCGCTCCAGGCGCTGCGCGGCCAGCTCGGCCTCGGCCTCGGAGAGCCGATCCGCTACACCGGCACCGCCGGCGTCCGCCCCGTCCGGCTCCCCGGTTCCCTCGCCGCCGGGACCGTCGGCTGCCGAGGCGGTCGTCCCGGCCTCCGCCGCGCGGGCCGGATCTCCCGAGCCCTCGTCACTCGCGTCCGTCCCGGTGGCCGGGGCGGACGAACCGCCGTCACCCGCGGCCGCCGGCCCGGCGTCGTCCGCGCCCTCGCCTTCCGGCGGTCCGGCGGCCGCCTCGGCCCGGCCGTCGGCCGCCGCTGCGCCCTCGGCGGCGTCCGGCTCCGCCCCGGGCGTGGTGCCCTGGGCCCCCGGCCCGGCGTCCACGGCTTCCGCGGTGTCCTCAGAGGCGGACTCGGGCTCCGTGCTCACAGCGTGCTCCAGTCGTGATCGGGATAGCGGTGCACCGGCGCCGACACGTCGTCCAGCGCCCGGCAGATCTCGTCAGGAAGACTAAGGGTCTCCACTGACAGCGCCGCCGTGAGCTGCCGCGCGTTGCGCGCGCCGACGATCGGGGCGACCACGCCGGGCCGGTCCCGGACCCAGGCCAGTGCCACCTGGAGCGGCGTCACCGCGAGCCCGTCCGCCGCCGTCGCCACCGCGTCCACGATGTGACCGGCCGCCTCGTCGAGGTACGGCGCGACGAACGGGGCCAGGTGGTCCGAGGCGCCCCGCGAGTCCGGCGGCGTGGCGTCCTTGCGGTACTTGCCGGTGAGGACCCCGCGTCCCAGCGGAGAGGAGGGCAGCAGACCAATGCCCAGGTCCAGGGCGGCCGGCAGCACCTCGCGCTCGATGCCCCGCTGGAGCAGCGAGTACTCCATCTGCGTGCTCGCCAGCCGGTTGCGCACGCCCGGCGCCGCCAGCTGCCAGGTCGCCGCCTTGGCCAGCTGCCAGCCGCAGAAGTTCGAGACGCCCGCGTACCGGGCCCTGCCGCTGCTCACCGCCACGTCGAGGGCGTGCAGCGTCTCCTCCAGCGGGGTGTGCGGATCGAAGGCGTGCAGATGCCACACGTCGACGTGGTCCGTGCCGAGACGGGCCAGCGAGGCGTCCAGCGCCGAGAGCAGATGGGCACGCGAACCGTCGAAACGGCGGTCGGGGTCCGGCACGCTGCCCGCCTTGGTGGAGATCACCAGGTCCCGGCGCGGCACGAGGCCCTCCATCAACCGGCCGAGCAGGTACTCCGCCTCCCCGTCGCCGTACACGTCCGCCGTGTCGACGAGGGTCCCGCCCGCCTCCCAGAAGGTCTTCAAGAGGTCGGCCGCGTCATGCTCGTCGGTGTCCCGGCCCCAGGTCAGGGTGCCGAGACCGATACGGGACACGCGCAGGCCCGTGCGGCCGAGATGCCTCTGCTCCATGGACGGCGACATTACTGGCCACGGCTTGCGCTGTGGGGGCCTGTGGACAACCGAATTCCCGCGCTATGGTCGGGGCGCACACAACGTTACTGATCGGTAAGGGGAATCGGCCATGCAGCTCGGGATCAACCTCGGCTACTGGGGTGCCGGAATGGACGCGGACAACCTGGCCGTCGCCCAGGAGGCC
Source organism: Streptomyces sp. NPDC041968 (assembly GCF_055589025.1). Classification (NCBI taxonomy): domain Bacteria; kingdom Bacillati; phylum Actinomycetota; class Actinomycetes; order Kitasatosporales; family Streptomycetaceae; genus Streptomyces; species Streptomyces sp. NPDC041968. The sequence goes on from NZ_JBVJCB010000008.1 coordinate 122,713, forward strand.
GACCGGCTCGGCTACGCCGTCTGCTGGGCCGCCGAGGCCTACGGCTCCGACGCGGCCACCGTGCTCACCTGGGTCGCCGCCCAGACCGAGCGCATCGACGTCGGCTCGGCCATCTTCCAGATCCCGGCCCGCCAGCCCGCGATGACCGCGATGACGGCCGCCACCCTGGACTCCCTCTCCCAGGGGCGCTTCCGCCTCGGCCTCGGCGTCTCCGGCCCCCAGGTCTCCGAGGGCTGGTACGGCGTCAAGTTCGACAAGCCGCTCGCCCGCACCCGCGAGTACGTGGAGATCGTGCGCAAGGCGATGACCCGCGAGCGCCTGTCGTACGAGGGGCAGCACTGGACGCTGCCGCTGCCGGGCGGCCCCGGCAAGCCGATCAAGCTGACCGTGCACCCGCAGCGCGAGCACATCCCGCTGTACATCGCCGCCATCGGCCCGAAGAACCTGGAACAGACCGGCGAGATCGCCGACGGCGCCCTGTTGATCTTCCCGTCCGCCGATCACCTGGAGGACACCGCGATCCGGCACCTGCGCGCCGGCCGTGAGAAGGCGGGGAAGACCCTCGACGGCTTCGACGTCTGCCCGACCGTGCCGCTCGCCCTCGGCGAGGACAAGGACGTCGCCGCACTCGCCGACACCTTCCGCCCCTACACCGCGCTCTACGTCGGCGGCATGGGCAGCCGCAAGCAGAACTTCTACAACCAGCTCGCCCAGCGCATGGGCTACGAGCGGGAGGCCGCCGAGATCCAGGACAAGTACCTGGCCGGCGACAAGCAGGGAGCCGCCGCGGCCGTACCGCACGACCTGATCGACCAGACGACCCTGCTCGGCTCCGTCGACCGCATCGCGGACCGGATGAAGGCCTACGCCGCCGCCGGCGTCACCACGCTGACCCTCGCGCCCGCGGGCTTCACCCTGGACGAGCGGATCGCCTCGCTCCGCGCCGGTACGGAGGCCCTGGACCGCGCCGGGCTGGCTCAGTAGCCGTACCGCCCAGCCCCGCGATCCGGTCCACCGGAGAGGGGTCTGGGGCTTGCTGTGGAATCTGCGGCCGTGGTGGGGGCTCGGGGGTCTTCCCCGCCACGGCCGTCACGGGGATCAACGCGCCCGCGCCCGTGTGGTTACGCCTTCTCCCGTCCCCGGCCCTCCCTCGTTCGGCGCAGTTGTCCGCCGCACCTGTTGCCGCGCCCCGCCACCCGCACTTGACTCGTGCCCTGCGGAGTCCGCGGAACCGCGGCAGAGGCAGGAGAGGGGCCAACGATGCTTTCGGCCAGGAGTCTGTTCCAGGAGATCCTCGACAACGACGAGTCGTTCCGTCTCTTCTGCTCGATCGCGGCCAGCGGTGAGTCGCAGGGCGGCTGGGAGAACGCGCGCATCGCCGCGCTGGTGCCGGAGAGCGAGCGCGCCCTCGCCCCCAAGATCACCCGGCACGGCGCCGACGAGGACAAACACGGCCGGATCTTCGGCGCCCTGCTGAAGAAGCGCGGGCTGGATCCCGTCGAAGTGCCTCCCGAGACCGACTACACCATGCTCCTGGAGCGGCACGGCATCGGCCTCGCCCACGAGAAGCTCAAGGCCGACCAGCCGCTCACGGTGCGGGACATCATCACCTACCTCGCGCACAGCAGGGTCACCGAGCAGCGCGCGGCCGAGCAGATGGCGATGCTCCTCAAGTACTTCGGGGACCACCCGGAGCTGGGCCGCGCCGTCCGGATGATCTCGGCCGACGAGGACAACCACCTCGCCTACTCCCACGAGGAACTGCTGCGCTACGCGGCCGCCGGACACGGCCGGTACATCCAGCGGACGCTCCGCGAGTGCGCCCTCGCGGAGATCCGGGTCCACCGGGACGTCAGCCTCGCCGTGATGGCCCGCATGGGGCGCCTCCTCGGGTGGTCGCGCCCCCGGTCCGCGATGCTCGCGGCGGGCATCCACGCCGCGTACGCCTACGAGCGGCTGGCCGGCTGGCGCCGCATGGTGACGCTGCGCACCCCCGCTCGCCGCGACGCGCTCGGCGGGCCGGGGGCCGTGGCCCCGGAGGTGGCCTGACGGGCCGGACCCGCCCTCCGCGCTACAGCCAGCCCCGGCTCTTGAACGTCCGGTAGAGCAGCACCTCCAGGACGGCCATCACCACGATCACCGCCGGATAGCCCCACTCCCAGCGCAGCTCCGGCATGTGCTCGAAGTTCATGCCGTACACCCCCGCGACCATCGTCGGGACCGCCGCCATGGCCGCCCACGCGGAGATCTTCCGCATGTCGTCGTTCTGCCGGACGCTCGTCTGCGCCAGGTGCGCCGACAGGATGTCCGAGACCAGCCGGTCCAGACCCTCCACCGACTCGTTCACCCGCGTGAGGTGGTCGCTCACGTCCCGGAAGAACGGCCGTGCCTTCTCGTTGACGAACGGCACCCCGGCGCCGGCCGCCCCCGTCCCGGACAGCCGGGCCAGGGGCGGTGCCAGCGGACCGGTCGCCCGCCGGAACTCCAGGATCTGCCGCTTGAAGTTGTAGATCCGGGACGCGGTGTGGCGCGAGCCGCCGCCGTCCGGCGAGAAGACCTCCGCCTCCAGCTCCTCCAGGTCGTTCTGCAGCTCGACGGCCACGTCCAGGTAGTGGTCGACGGCGGCGTCCGCCACCGCGTACAGGACCGCGGTGGGGCCCTTGCCGAGCAGCTCCGGCTCCTGCTCCAGGCGCCGGCGCACGGCCTTCAGCGGGGCGCCCTCGCCGTGCCGGACGACGACCACGAAGGCGTCGCCCATGAAGAGCATGAGTTCACCGGCGGACACGGCGTCGCTCGCCGCGTCGTAGACCACCGGCTTCAGGACGGCGAAGAGCGAGTCCTCGTACACCTCCAGCTTGGGCCGCTGATGCGCCTTCAGGGCGTCCTCCACCGCCAGCGGATGCAGTCCGAACTCCTGGGTGACCAGGTCGAACTCCTCCTCCGTCGGTTCGTGCAGCCCGATCCAGACGAAGCCGCCCGCGGCGCGCGCCTCGCCGACCGCGTCGGAGAAGTCCTCGGGCCCGTCCGCGCGGTGCCCGTCCCGGTAGATGGCACAGTCGACGATCACCGAACGCATTCTCCCTTCGCCCCGGCGCCCTCGTGCCGCGCCGTACGCCTACCCTGGCCGCATGCCCACGCTGATCCTGGTTAGGCACGGACGTTCCACCGCCAACACCGAGGGGCTCCTCGCCGGCTGGACGCCCGGCGTCGCCCTCGACGAACGCGGCGCCGCACAGGCCGCCGCCCTGCCCGAGCGGCTCGCAGCCCTGCCGCTCTCCGAGATCGTCGCCAGCCCGCTCCAGCGCTGCCAGGAGACGGTCCGGCCCCTGCTCGACGCCCGGCCCGGACTGCGGGCGCACACCGACGAGCGGATCGGGGAGTGCCACTACGGCGACTGGTCCGGCCGCAAACTGGCCGAGCTGAAGGACGAGCCCCTGATGGAGGTGGTGCAGGCGCACCCGTCCGCCGCCGCGTTCCCCGGCGGCGAGTCGATGCGCGCGATGCAGACCCGCGCCGCCGAGGCGGTGCGCGAGTGGAACGCGCGCGTGGAGCGCGACCACGGTCCCGACGCCGTCTACCTCATGTGCTCCCACGGCGACATCATCAAGTCCCTCGTCGCGGAGGCACTCGGCCTGCATCTCGACCTCTTCCAGCGGATCTCCGTCGAGCCCTGCTCCGTCACCGCGATCCGCTACACCCGGCTGCGCCCGTTCCTGGTGCGCCTCGGCGACACCGGTGACCTCGCCTCCCTGGCCCCGCGGCAGGAGCCGCCGGGCGACGAGGCCACGGTCGGTGGTGGTGCGGGCGCACCGTGATCGTCGGCCGCAGTAGGGTGAGGCGATCGCAGCAGTGACCGACTCGGTCATTCCGCTTCTTACGACTTCTCATGGAGACAGGACGTGTCCCGTCAGGTGTTCCTCTACGACCAACCGGAACGTTTCGTGGCCGGCACGGTCGGGCTGCCCGGGCGCCGTACGTTCTTCCTCCAGGCCACCGCGGGCTCCCGGGTGACCAGCGTGGCCCTGGAGAAGACCCAGGTCGCCGCTCTCGCCGAGCGCATGGACGAACTCCTCGACGAGGTCGTGCGGCGCAGCGGCGGCAGCACCGCCGTCCCCGCCGTGGCGCCCACGGAACCCGCCGACACCGCCCCGCTGGACACTCCGGTGGAGGAGGAGTTCCGGGTCGGCACCATGGCGCTCGCCTGGGACGGCGAGGACCAGCGCATGATCGTCGAGGCCCAGGCCCTCGTCGAGCTGGACGCCGAGTCCGAGGAGGACCTGGCGGAGGCCGAGGAACGGCTCCTCCAGGACGAGGAGAACGGCCCGCCGATGCTCCGGGTCCGCCTCACCGGCGCGCAGGCCAGGGCCTTCGCCAAGCGCGCCCTCGACGTCGTCAACGCCGGGCGGCCGCCGTGCCCGCTGTGCAGCCTCCCGCTCGACCCGGAAGGACACGTATGTCCGCGCCAGAACGGATACCGCCGCGGAGCGTGACCACCGACGCCGCGGCCGCCGAGCTGCTCGCCCGGGGCGAGCTGACCGTGCGCGGACGCATCCGTGACGCCTCCAACGCGGCCCTGTACTGCACGGTGACGCACGAGGGGCGCGAGGCGGCCTGCATCTACAAGCCGGTGGCCGGCGAGCGGCCCCTGTGGGACTTCCCCGACGGCACCCTCGCCCAGCGCGAGGTCGCCGCCTACGAGGTCGCCGAGGCGACCGGCTGGGGCCTCGTACCGCCCACCGTGCTGCGCGAGGGGCCGTACGGTGAGGGCATGGTCCAGCTGTGGATCGAGGCCGTGCCGGAGACGGAGCTGCTCGCCCTGGTGGACGCCGAGGAGCCCGGCCCCGGCTGGAAGGCCGTCGGCCTCGCCCAGGTCGACGAGGGCCGCACCGCGCTGCTGGTGCACGCCGACGACGAACGCCTGCGCCGGCTCGCCGTCCTGGACGCCGTACTCAACAACGCCGACCGCAAGGGCGGCCACCTGCTGCCCGCGGCCGGCGAGCGGCTGTACGGCATCGACCACGGGGTCACCTTCCACGCCGAGAACAAGCTGCGCACCCTCCTGTGGGGCTGGGCGGGCGACCCGCTCACCGGGGAGGCCCTGACGGTCCTGGACGCCCTTCGCGAGGCGCTGAAGGACGGCGGCACCCTGGCCGGCCGGCTCGCCGCGCTGATCACCCCCGCCGAGCTCGACGCCACGCGCGCGCGGGTCGACGCCCTGCTGGCCTCCGGGCGGCACCCCGAGCCCAGCGGGGAGTGGCCGGCCATCCCCTGGCCGCCGGTCTAGTGCTCCCGGGGGCTGCACACCGGCGCGCGTCGCGCAAGAGCGCCTTACCGGCCGTCCGGCCCGGTCCGGTTCGTGCACGCAACATCAGTCCGGTTACGCTCATGACATGCATGCCTGGCCCGCTTCCGAGGTCCCCGCCCTGCCTGGTCAGGGCCGCGACCTGAGGATCCACGACACCGCGACCGGAGGCCTGGTCACCCTCGACCCCGGTCCCGTCGCCCGCCTCTACGTCTGCGGCATCACGCCGTACGACGCCACCCACATGGGACACGCGGCGACCTACAACGCGTTCGACCTCGTGCAGCGCGTGTGGCTCGACAACAAGCGGCAGGTTCACTACGTCCAGAACGTCACCGACGTCGACGACCCGCTCCTGGAGCGTGCCGTGCGGGACGGTGTCGACTGGACCGCCCTCGCCGAGCAGGAGACCGCCCTCTTCCGCGAGGACATGACGGCGCTGCGGATGCTGCCGCCGCGGCACTACATAGGTGCCGTCGAGGCCATACCCGGCATCGTCCCGCTCGTCGAGCGGCTGCGGGATCTCGGCGCCGCCTACGAACTCGAGGGCGACACCTACTTCTCCGTCGAGGCGGACCCGCACTTCGGCGGGGTCTCCCACCTGGACGCGGCCGCCATGCGGCTGCTCTCCGCCGAGCGGGGCGGCGACCCGGACCGGCCGGGCAAGAAGAACCCCCTCGACCCCATGCTGTGGATGGCCGCCCGCGAGGGCGAGCCCAGCTGGGACGGCGCCTCGCTCGGCCGCGGACGGCCCGGCTGGCACATCGAGTGCGTGGCCATCGCCCTCGACCACCTCGGCATGGGCTTCGACGTCCAGGGCGGCGGCTCCGACCTCGCCTTCCCGCACCACGAGATGGGCGCCTCGCACGCGCAGGCGCTCACCGGCGAGTTCCCGATGGCCAAGGCGTACGTCCACGCCGGCATGGTCGCTCTCGACGGCGAGAAGATGTCGAAGTCCAAGGGCAACCTGGTCTTCGTGTCGAAGCTGCGGCACGAGGGCGTCGACCCGGCCGCGATCCGGCTGACGCTGCTCGCCCACCACTACCGGTCGGACTGGGAGTGGACCGACCAGGTGCTGCCGGACGCCGTGGACCGCCTGGAGCGCTGGCGCGCCGCCGTCTCCCGGCCCGACGGCCCGCCCGCCGACGCCCTCGTCGAGGAGATCCGCGCGGCTCTCGCCGACGACCTGGACTCCCCGGCCGCACTGGAGGCCGTCGACCGCTGGGCCGCGCTCCAGCGGGAGAGCGGCGGCACGGACATCGGGGCACCCGGTGTCGTCTCCCGGGCCGTCGACGCGCTGCTCGGCGTCGCCCTGTAGGGCCCGCCCCGCGTGCGGCAGGGGGCGCTTCCCGCGGGAAGCGCCCCCTGCCGCACGTCTGCGCGTCGACTCAGTCCTCCGAGGACTCCTCGTCGTCGCCGCTCGTCTTCGGCGGTCTCGGCGGACGGGCCCGCCCGCTCGGGTTGTCCCGGAGGAACGGTGTCTGGGGCGTGCCGTCGCCGCCGTCCGCCGTGGCGTGGCCGCCCGGTCCGGAGCCGTCCCGGCGGCGCAGGTACCGCTCGAACTCGCGGGCGATCGCCTCACCCGACGCCTCCGGCAGCTCCGCGGTGTCCCGGGCCTCCTCCAGCGACTGGACGTACTCGGCGACCTCGCTGTCCTCGGCGGCGAGCTGGTCCACGCCCGTCTGCCAGGCACGCGCGTCCTCGGGCAGCTCGCCCAGCGGCACACGCACGCCGATCAGGTCCTCCAGCCGGTTCAGCAGGGCCAGCGTGGCCTTCGGGTTGGGCGGCTGCGACACGTAGTGCGGCACCGCCGCCCACAGGGACACGGCCGGTACGCCCGCGTGGGTGCAGGCCTCCTGGAGGATGCCGACGATGCCCGTGGGCCCTTCGTACTTGGTCTCCTCCAGGTCCATGCGCCGGGCCAGGTCGGCGTCCGACGTGGTCCCGCTGATCGGGACCGGACGCGTGTGCGGGGTGTCGCCCAGCAGGGCGCCCAGGACGACCACCAGCTCGACGCCCAGCTCATGGGCGAAGCCGAGCAGTTCGTTGCAGAACGAGCGCCAGCGCATGGACGGTTCGATCCCGCGGACCAGGACGAGGTCGCGCGGTGTGTCGCCGCCGACGCGGACCACCGAGAGCCGGGTCGTCGGCCAGGTGATCTTGCGGACGCCGTCCTCCATGAACACCGTGGGCCGGTTGACCTGGAAGTCGTAGTAGTCCTCGGCGTCCAGCGCCGCGAACACCTCGCCCTTCCACTCCCGGTCGAGATGCGCGACCGCGGTGGAGGCGGCGTCACCTGCGTCGTTCCAGCCCTCGAACGCGGCCACCATGACCGGGTCGACCAGCTCGGGAACCCCCTCGAGCTCGATCACCCAGCGCCTCCTTCCGACGTGCCCTCGCGTACCCCACAACCTTACGGCGTGCCGAGGGGCCCTCCGCAGCCCCCTTGCGCGGGGCGGTGAACGGATCACTGCCCCGTTCCCGGCGCCCGGACACCCGCCGCGCCGCCGCGCCGCCGCACCACCGGCCAGGACGGTCAGAGACTGGCGCGCAGCCACTGCTCCACGGACGCGATGTGCACCGTCGCCCACGAACGCGCCGCCTCCGCGTCCCGGTCGCGCAGCGCGGCGAGGATCGCGCGGTGCTCGTGCAGGGTGCGTCCGACCGCGTCCTCCTGGGTGAGCCCGCGCCAGACCCGCGCCCGCGTGGTGGGACCGGACAGGCCGTCGAGGAGGGAGCACAGGACCGAGTTGCCCGACGCTCCGACGATGCTCCGGTGGAACTCGAGGTCGCAGGCGACCAGTTCCTCCACCGAGGGTTCGGTGCCCAGGGCGTCCAGCCGGGCGCTGAGGGCGTCCAGTTCCCGCTCACTGATCCGGGAGGCAGCCAGCGCGGTCGCGGCCGGCTCCAGCATGCGGCGCACGGCGAGGAACTCCAGCACCGTGTCGTCGCGGTGGAAGTCGACGACGAAGCTGAGGGCCTCCAGCAGGAGTTGCGGATCCAGACTGGTGACGTAGGTGCCGTCGCCCTGGCGCACGTCCAGGATCCGGATCAGGGAGAGCGCGCGCACGGCCTCGCGCAGGGAGTTGCGGGACAGGCCGAGGTCGGCGGCGAGCTCGCTCTCCCTGGGCAGCCGGTCGCCCGGTCGCAGCGCGCCGGAGACGATCATGTCCTTGATCTTCTCGATCGCCTCGTCGGTGACCGCCACGGCCGACCTCCCTGGGTCCGGGATGCCGCTCAGACATCCGATGTCTCAGGACATTATGGCGGTCCCGGGGCCCGCCGTCCGCCGCCCACCGGCCGGGGTGGCGGTGGGCGGCGGACGCGGGTCTCACTTCCCGTCGAGCAGGTCCTGGACCTTCGCGCGGACCTCGTCCGTGGCCAGGCCGCGGATCGTCAGCGTCGTCCGGCGGCGCAGCACGTCCTCCGGGGTCTGGGCCCACTCGTTGTCGCGCGCCCAGACGACCTGTGCCCAGATCTCCGGGGCGTCCGGGTGGACGCGGGCGGCCAGCTCCGGGTTCTCGTTGGCGAGCCGGGCGATGTCGAAGGCCAGCGAGCCGTAGTGCGTGGCCAGGTGCCTGGCGGTGTCCGCCGCCATCCGCGGACCGGGCGCCGGGTTGTCCACCAGCAGCCGGTGCGCGACGGCGCGCGGGTTGGCGACGCCGGGCAGCGGCAGCTTCTTCGGCAGCGAGGAGATCGGCTCGAAGTCGTCGCCGAGGGGGTGGCCCGGCAGCGCCTCCAGCTTCTTCATGACCGTACGGCCGATGTGGCGGAAGGTGGTCCACTTGCCGCCGGCGACGGACAGCATGCCGCCGCGGCCCTCGGTGACGACCGTCTCGCGCTTCGCCTTCGCGGTGTCACCGGGACCGCCCGGCAGCACCCGCAGACCCGCGAAGGAGTACGTGATCAGGTCCCGGTCGAGCTGCTGGTCGCGGATGGAGAACGCGGCCTCGTCGAGGATCTGGGCTATGTCCTTGTCGTTGACCGAGACGTCCCCCGGGTCGCCCTCGAACTCCTCGTCGGTCGTGCCGAGCAGCAGCATGTCCTCCCAGGGGAGGGCGAAGGTGATCCGGTACTTGTCGATCGGGGTCGCCAGCGCGGCCTTCCAGGGCGCGGTGCGCTTGAGGACCAGGTGCGCGCCCTTGGACAGGCGGATGGACGGGGCCGCGTCCGGGTCCTCCATCCGGCGCAGGTGGTCGACCCAGGGGCCGGTGGCGTTGAGCACGAGGCGGGCGTTCACCCCGAACTCGTCCCCGGTCATCCGGTCCTTCAGCTCGGCACCGGTCACCCGGCCCCGGGTGAACCGCAGGCCGGTCACCTCGGCGTGGTTGAGCACCACCGCGCCGGAGTCGACCGCCGCGCGGACGGTCATCAGGGCCATGCGGGCGTCGTTCATCTGGTCGTCGCCGTACACGGCCACGGCCTTGAGGTTGTCGGTGCGCAGCTCCGGCACGTCCTGCGCGGCCTTCGCCGGGGAGAGCAGGTGGCCGACGCCGTCTCCGAAGGCGGACAGCGCCGAGTACGCGAAGACGCCGGCCCCGAGCTTCGCCGCGCCGTGCGGCCCGCCCTTGTACACGGGGAGGTAGAAGGTGAGCGGGTTCGCCAGGTGGGGGGCGACCTGGCGGGAGACCGCACGGCGCTCGAAGTGGTTCTCCGCCACCAGCTTCACCGCGCCGGTCTGCAGGTAGCGCAGTCCGCCGTGGAGCAGCTTGGAGGAGGCTGAGGAGGTGGCGCCGGCGAAGTCGCCGGCGTCGACCACGGCCACCCTGAGGCCGGACTGCGCGGCGTGCCAGGCGGTGGAGATGCCGAGGATGCCGCCGCCGATCACGAGAAGGTCGTACGACGCCTTGGAGAGCTGCTCCCGGGTCTCGGCCCGGCTCGGATTGGAGCCGGAGGCCGAGTGCGTCCCCAGGGCAGGCACGGACTGCAGGGCGGGCTGAGTGGTCATTGCGGTCTTGCTCCTAGTCAGTCTTCGTCGGCGATCCAGCCCATGGTCCGCTCGACGGCCTTGAGCCAGCTCTTGTACTCACGGTCGCGGGTCTCCGCGTCCATGCGGGGGGTCCACTCGGCGGCCCGCCGCCAGTTGGCGCGCAGGTCGTCGGTGCTGTTCCAGAAGCCGACGGCCAGGCCGGCGGCGTAGGCGGCGCCGAGGCAGGTGGTCTCGGCGACCATCGGGCGCACCACGGGGGCGTCCACGAAGTCGGCGAGGGTCTGCATCAGCAGGTTGTTGGAGGTCATGCCGCCGTCGACCTTGAGGGCGGTCAGCTCCACCCCGGAGTCCTTCGTCATGGCGTCCGCGATCTCGCGCGTCTGCCAGGCGGTGGCCTCCAGGACGGCGCGCGCGAGGTGCGCCTTCGTGACGTACCGGGTGAGGCCGGCGATCACACCGCGGGCGTCGGAGCGCCAGTACGGGGCGAACAGGCCGGAGAAGGCCGGCACGAAGTAGGCGCCGCCGTTGTCCTCGACCGTGAGGGCGAGGGTCTCGATCTCGGCGGCGGTGGAGATCAGGCCCATCTGGTCGCGCATCCACTGCACCAGCGAACCGGTGACGGCGATCGAGCCCTCCAGGGCGTAGACCGTGTCCTGGTCGCCGATCTTGTAGCCGACGGTGGTGAGCAGGCCCGAGTAGGAGTTGATGAGCTTGTCACCGGTGTTCATCACCATGAAGGTGCCGGTGCCGTACGTCGACTTGGTCTCGCCCTCGGAGAAGCAGGTCTGGCCGAACAGGGCCGCCTGCTGGTCGCCGAGCGCGGAGGCGACCGGGATGCCGCCGAGCAGCTCGCCGAGCCGGCCGCCCGTGATCTCGCCGTACACCTCGGCGGAGGAGCGGATCTCGGGGAGCATCTGCGTCGGCACGCCGATCGACTCGGCGATCTTCTCGTCCCACTGCATGGTGTGCAGGTTCATCAGCATGGTGCGCGAGGCGTTGGTGACGTCGGTGACGTGCTTGCCGCCGTTCACCCCGCCGGTCAGGTTCCAGATGACCCAGGTGTCCATGGTGCCGAAGAGCAGGTCGCCGGCGTCGGCGCGCTCGCGCAGGCCGTCCACGTTGTCGAGCAGCCAGCGGGCCTTGGGGCCGGCGAAGTAGGAGGCGAGGGGCAGGCCGGTCTCGCGGCGGAAGCGGTCCTGGCCGACATTGCGCCCGAGCTCCCGGCAGAGGGCGTCGGTGCGCGTGTCCTGCCAGACGATGGCGTTGTGGACGGGCTCGCCGGTGTTCTTGTCCCAGACCAGCGTGGTCTCGCGCTGGTTGGTGATGCCGATGGCCTTGATGTCGTCACGGGTGATGCCGGCCTTCTCGACCGCCCCGGCGACGACCTCCTGGACGTTGGTCCAGATCTCGGTGGCGTCGTGCTCGACCCAGCCGGGCTTGGGGAAGATCTGCTCGTGCTCCTTCTGGTCGACGGAGACGATGCGTCCGTCGCGGTCGAAGACGATGCAGCGCGAGGAGGTGGTGCCCTGGTCGATCGCGGCGATGAAGGGGCCTGCGGTGTGAGCGTCGGTCACTGTGTGCTCCTGGGTTCCGTGGTGTGGCGGCCGGTGCGTACGGCGCGTGTTCTGCGGCTCGATGATGGCCGAGCGGAGGTCCGCTCAGGCGAACGCGACGTTGTAGACACCTCCGGCGATCGCACCGCCGATCAGCGGGCCGACGACCGGTATCCAGGCGTAGGACCAGTCGGAGCCGCCCTTGTTCGGCAGGGGCAGCAGGGCGTGCACGATGCGCGGGCCGAGGTCGCGGACCGGGTTGATCGCGTAGCCCGTCGGGCCGCCGAGGGAGAGGCCGATCGAGACCACCACGAACGCGGTGGCCAGGGCGCCCAGGACACCGAGGCCGTTGCCCTCGTCGTTGAGGCCCTGGGTGAGGATGGCGAGCAGCAGGACGAAGGTGCCGATGATCTCGGTGGCGAGGTTCTGGACCGTGTGCCGGATCTCCGGGCCGGTGGAGAAGACGCCGAGGACGGGGCCGGCGCCCTTCTCCTGGGCCTCGACGGCCTTGGCCGTGGTGTCCTGCGCGCCCGGACCGCCGACGATCTCCCGGTCGGTGAGGTGCGCCTGGAACTGGCCGTAGTAGGCGAGCCAGACCAGGACCGCGCCGATCATGGCGCCGAGGAGCTGGCCGGCGAAGTAGGTCGGGGTGTTGCTCCAGTCACCGTCCTTGATCGCGATGCCGACGGTGACGGCCGGGTTGAGATGGGCACCGGAGAGCGGACCCGAGATGTACGCCGCCGTCATGACGGCGAAGCCCCACCCGAAGGTGATGGCGAGCCAGCCGGCGTTGCGGGCCTTGGAGGCCTTGAGCGTCACGGCGGCGCAGACACCGCCGCCGAGCAGGATGAGTATGGCGGTACCGATGGTCTCGCCGATGAAGATGTCGGAGCTGGACACCCGCGACTCCTTTGTCCTTCGTCCAGGGGAAGCCGAACCCCGGGTCCCTCCGGGTGTTCCGGCGCCCTCGGTGTGAGAGCGATGGCGGCCCTTGGCGTTGTCACACTCTAACGCGTATTGCCGGTAGGTGTTCGACAATGCCGACCGATGGACGCGAGTCTCGCTTCGCCCTCACACATGCGTCAAGAGCTCTGTAATCGAAAGCACGATCGTTATTGATCGTCGCGGGTTATCGGTCCCGGGAGCCGGGCGGACGGGGGCTGCCCCAGGGCGCGCGAAAGGACCGGGACGCCGTCCGGCGTCCCGGTCCCGATGCTCGTGTCCGCGGCCGAAAGGTCCTAGAAGCGCCCGGCGCCCAGGTCCCGCGACACCGCGCGGGCGCAGTCGCGCACCGCCGCGACCAGCTCGGGCCGCAGCTCGCCGTCCCGGCACAGCCGCTCCACGGCCCCGGTGATGCCGACCGCGCCGACCGGCATGCGCCTGCGGTCGTGGATGGGCGCGGCGATGGAGGCCACGCCCTCCCAGGTCTCCTCGACGTCGGCCGCGTAGCCGCGCGCGCGGGTGATGTCCAGGATGCTCTCGAAGGCGTCCGGTTCGCAGACGGTCCGGTCCGTGAACGCCTTGCGGTCCGCCTCCAGCGCCTCGCTGTGCGCGACCGGGTCGTACGCCGACAGCACCTTGCCCAGCGCCGTGCAGTGCAGCGGCTGCATGGCCCCGATCTCCAGGACCTGCCGGCTGTCGTCCGGCCGGAAGACGTGGTGCACGATCAGGACGCCCTGCTGGTGCAGGACGCCCAGATGGACGCTCTCGCCGCTGGAGCGCGCCAGGTCGTCCGTCCACACCAGGGCGCGCGCCCGCAGCTCGTGCACGTCGAGGTAGGTCGTGCCCAGGCGCAGCAGCTCGGCGCCGAGCTGGTAGCGCCCGGACGCGTCGTCCTGCTCCACGAAGCCCTCCTGCTGGAGGGTGCGCAGGATGCCGTGGGCGGTGCCTTTGGCCAGTCCCAGCGACGAGGCGATGTCCGACAGGCCGAGCCGCCGCTCGCCGCCCGCGAGCAGGCGCAGCATCGCGGCCGCCCGTTCGAGCGACTGGATGTTCCGTGCCATCGACGTACTGCCTCCGTCCCCTTCGACTGCCGACCTCGGCGACGCTGACGTCGTTCGGCAATGCCGAACACTACCGGTCGTTGCCGACCTCCCGCTAATGGTCGGTGGGCAACTGTTGCACTTCCGCCACGCCGCGGTGGCTCGCACCTCGCCCCGCACACCACCATCACGGCCGTCGCGGAGCCCTCGCGGAGCCGTCGCCGGGCGTGGCGGTCGGCACGGCGGGCCCGTCCCGGTGCCGGAAGCTCACTCCTTCGGCGGCGCTCCGCCCCGCCATCCGCGTCCGTGTCGTGGACGCCCTGACCGTCCGCCCCCGGTCCCGGCTACGCTGGCGGCGTGCGTTCTCCCCGGGACGTCCCCTGCGGACGGCCCCGGGCAGCGCAAAGCCGACAGCCGTCGCATCCTAGGGAGCCCCTTCATGGCCTCGTCGCCGTCCACCCCTTCCGCCGACACCCGGACCCGTGTGTCCGCCCTGCGCGAGGCGCTCGCCACCCGCGTGGTGGTCGCCGACGGCGCGATGGGCACCATGCTCCAGGCGCAGAACCCCTCGCTGGACGACTTCCAGCAGCTGGAGGGCTGCAACGAGGTCCTGAACCTGACCCGGCCCGACATCGTGCGCTCGGTGCACGAGGAGTACTTCGCGGCCGGCGTGGACTGCGTGGAGACCAACACCTTCGGCGCCAACCACTCCGCGCTCGGCGAGTACGACATCCCCGAGCGCGTCCACGAGCTGTCGGAGGCCGGCGCGCGGGTCGCCCGCGAGGTCGCCGACGAGTTCGCCGCCCGGGACGGCCGGCAGCGCTGGGTGCTCGGCTCCATGGGCCCCGGCACCAAGCTCCCCACCCTCGGCCACGCCCCGTACCGGATCCTGCGCGACGCCTACCAGCGCAACGCCGAGGGACTGGTGGCCGGCGGAGCCGACGCGCTGCTGGTGGAGACGACGCAGGACCTGCTCCAGACCAAGGCCTCCGTGCTCGGCGCCCGGCGCGCCCTGGACGCCCTCGGCCTCGACGTGCCGGTGATCGTGTCCGTGACCGTCGAGACGACCGGGACGATGCTCCTCGGCTCCGAGATCGGCGCCGCCCTGACCGCGCTGGAGCCGCTCGGCATCGACATGATCGGCCTGAACTGCGCCACCGGCCCGGCCGAGATGAGCGAGCACCTGCGCTACCTGGCCCGGCACTCCCGCATCCCGCTCTCCTGCATGCCCAACGCCGGTCTGCCCGTCCTCGGCAAGGACGGCGCCCACTACCCGCTGACCGCGCCGGAGCTGGCGGACGCCCAGGAGACCTTCGTCCGCGAGTACGGCCTCTCCCTGGTCGGCGGCTGCTGCGGCACCACCCCCGAGCACCTGCGGCAGGTCGTGGAGCGGGTCCGCGGCACCGCGCCGACCGAGCGGCACCCCCGCCCGGAGCCGGGCGCGGCCTCCCTCTACCAGTCGGTGCCCTTCCGCCAGGACACCTCCTACCTGGCGATCGGCGAGCGGACCAACGCCAACGGCTCCAAGAAGTTCCGCGAGGCCATGCTGGACGGCCGCTGGGACGACTGCGTGGAGATCGCCCGCGACCAGATCCGCGAGGGCGCGCACATGCTGGACCTGTGCGTGGACTACGTGGGCCGCGACGGCGTGGCCGACATGGAGGAGCTGGCCGGCCGGTTCGCCACCGCCTCGACGCTGCCGGTCGTGCTGGACTCCACCGAGGTCGAGGTGATCCGGGCCGGCCTGGAGAAGCTCGGCGGCCGCGCGGTGATCAACTCCGTCAACTACGAGGACGGCGCCGGCCCCGAGTCCCGCTTCGCCAAGGTCACCCAGCTGGCGCGCGAGCACGGCGCCGCGCTGATCGCGCTCACCATCGACGAGGAGGGGCAGGCCCGTACCGCCGAGAAGAAGGTCGAGATCGCCGAACGGCTGATCGAGGACCTGACCGGCAACTGGGGCATCCACGAGTCGGACATCCTCGTCGACTGTCTGACCTTCACCATCTGCACCGGCCAGGAGGAGTCCCGCAAGGACGGCATCGCCACCATCGAGGGCATCCGGGAGCTGAAGCGGCGCCACCCGGACGTGCAGACCACCCTCGGCCTGTCGAACATCTCCTTCGGCCTCAACCCGGCCGCCCGCATCCTGCTGAACTCCGTCTTCCTGGACGAGTGCGTGAAGGCCGGCCTGGACTCGGCGATCGTGCACGCCTCGAAGATCCTGCCGATCGCCCGCTTCGACGAGGAGCAGGTCACCACCGCCCTCGACCTGATCCACGACCGCCGCCGCGAGGGCTACGACCCGCTGCAGAAGCTCATGCAGCTCTTCGAGGGCGCCACCGCGAAGTCGCTGAAGGCGTCCAAGGCCGAGGAACTGGCCGCGCTCCCGCTGGAGGAGCGGCTCAAGCGGCGCATCATCGACGGCGAGAAGAACGGCCTGGAGCAGGACCTGGACGCGGCCCTCCAGGAGCGTCCGGCCCTGGACATCGTCAACGAGACCCTGCTGGACGGCATGAAGGTCGTCGGCGAGCTGTTCGGGTCGGGGCAGATGCAGCTGCCGTTCGTGCTCCAGTCCGCCGAGGTCATGAAGACCGCGGTGGCCCACCTGGAGCCGCACATGGAGAAGACCGACGACGACGGCAAGGGCACGATCGTGCTGGCCACGGTCCGCGGCGACGTGCACGACATCGGCAAGAACCTCGTCGACATCATCCTGTCGAACAACGGCTACACCGTCGTCAACCTCGGCATCAAGCAGCCGGTCTCCGCGATCCTCGAGGCGGCCGAGGAGCACCGCGCCGACGTGATCGGCATGTCCGGTCTCCTGGTCAAGTCCACGGTGATCATGAAGGAGAACCTGGAGGAGCTGAACCAGCGCAAGCTGGCCGCCGACTACCCGGTGATCCTCGGCGGCGCGGCCCTCACCCGGGCCTACGTCGAGCAGGACCTGCACGAGATCTACGACGGCGAGGTCCGCTACGCCCGCGACGCCTTCGAGGGCCTGCGGCTGATGGACGCGCTGATCGGCATCAAGCGGGGCGTGCCCGGCGCACAACTGCCCGAGCTGCGGCAGCGCCGCGTGCGGGCGGCCACCGTCGAGGTCGAGGAGCGGCCCGAGGAAGGGCACGTCCGCTCCGACGTCGCCGTCGACAACCCCGTCCCCGAGCCGCCCTTCCGGGGCACCCGCGTCGTCAAGGGCATCCAGCTCAAGGAGTACGCGTCCTGGCTCGACGAGGGCGCCCTCTTCAAGGGCCAGTGGGGCCTCAAGCAGGCCCGCACCGGCGAGGGCCCGTCGTACGAGGAACTGGTCGAGACCGAGGGCCGTCCGCGCCTGCGCGGCCTGCTGGACCGGCTCCAGACGGAGAACCTGCTGGAGGCGGCCGTGGTCTACGGCTACTTCCCCTGCGTCTCCAAGGACGACGACCTGATCGTCCTCGACGACGCGGGCAACGAGCGCACCCGCTTCACCTTCCCGCGCCAGCGGCGCGGCCGGCGGCTGTGCCTCGCGGACTTCTTCCGCCCGGAGGAGTCGGGCGAGACCGACGTCGTCGGCTTCCAGGTCGTCACCGTCGGCTCCCGGATCGGCGAGGAGACGGCCCGGATGTTCGAGGCCAACGCCTACCGCGACTACCTCGAACTGCACGGGCTGTCGGTCCAGCTCGCCGAGGCCCTCGCCGAGTACTGGCACGCGCGCGTCCGCTCCGAGCTGGGCTTCGCGGGGGAGGACCCCGCCGAGATGGAGGACATGTTCGCCCTGAAGTACCGGGGCGCCCGCTTCTCCCTCGGCTACGGCGCCTGCCCGGACCTGGAGGACCGCGCCAAGATCGCCGACCTGCTCCGGCCCGAACGGATCGGCGTCCACCTCTCCGAGGAGTTCCAGCTCCACCCCGAGCAGTCCACCGACGCCATCGTGATCCACCACCCGGAGGCCAAGTACTTCAACGCCCGCTGAGGCCTCCCGCACCGCTCCACAGGCCACACCAGGCGTTCTCGACCCGCACGACGTACACTGGTCGGTCCACCGCAGGCCGGTTCCCTACCCGGGAACCGGCCTGATCGTCCCTCAAGGAGGTACGTGGATGACCAGTACGGTCCCCGCGCTCGGAACCCGTACGGCCGAAGGCTCCGCCCTGCAGGCCGTGCTGCTCGACATGGACGGCACCCTGGTGGACACCGAGGGCTTCTGGTGGGACGTCGAGGTGGAGGTCTTCGCCTCCCTCGGCCACACCCTGGACGACTCGTGGCGCCATGTCGTCGTCGGCGGTCCCATGAGCCGCAGCGCCGGCTTCCTGATCGAGGCGACCGGGGCGGACATCACCCTCGCCGAGCTGAGCGTGCTGCTCAACGACGGCTTCGAGCAGCGCATCGCCCGCACCCTGCCGCTCATGCCGGGCGCCGCCCGCCTGCTCGCCGAACTCGCCGCGCACGAGATCCCCACGGCCCTGGTCTCCGCCTCGCACCGACGCATCATCGACCGCGTGCTGACCTCGCTCGGCCCCCAGTACTTCGCCCTCACCGTGGCCGGCGACGAGGTGCCCCGCACCAAGCCGTACCCCGACCCGTACCTGGCCGCCGCGGCCGGACTCGGGGTGGACCCGGCCCGGTGCGCCGTCGTGGAGGACACCGCGACCGGGGTCGCCGCCGCCGAGGCGGCGGGCTGCCACGTGGTGGCCGTGCCCTCGGTGGCGCCCATCACCCCGGCGGCCCGGCGCACGGTGGTCGACTCGCTGGAAGAGGTCGACCTGGCATTCCTGCGCGGCCTGATGACACGAATGCGCTAGGTGTTCACCGAGCGTGCGGCGCCGATAACGCGGTAATTCCGGGAACCGCGTGCCCACGTCAACAAGGGGACACGGACGGGGAATTGCGACCGTTCCGGATGGCTGAATTAGAGCGCTCGTCGCCCCAGGCCGAAGTGTGACGTTCGCCACCTTGCGCGGGGTCGACACGAAGGCGTAGGTGTGCTGTTTCGGGCTTGGCGAACGTTGTCGAGGCGCCCTTGTGTCCTGATTGGTGAAACCCTGCACTAATCCTTCCACTGTCGGGTTTTCGGTGTGTCCGCACCCGGTTTCGCTCCGTGATGAGGTCCCAACTCCACTGGCTGTGAGCCCTCGTGCGGCCGCGGACTAATCTCGTCGCGAGAACATCGGCCACTACCCCCGTGATCCGCCGCGACACCCCTGCATGCCGGATACACGGACCGACAGCTCTGGAGAAACTCGAGCATGAACCGCAAGACTTTGGTGCTGCCGGCCGTCGTGGGCCTGCTCGCGCCGGTGCTCGCCGCCTGCGGCGGGTCCGACGGCGGCAGCGGCGGCGGGGACGCGATCGTCGTCGGCACCACGGACCGGTTCACCGCCTCGGAGGACGCGCCCGCGCCCCTCGACCCGGCGTTCGCCTACGACGTCGGCACCTGGAACATCCTGCGTCAGACCACGCAGACCCTGATGATCCAGCCCCGCGGCGACGGTGAACCCGTGCCCGAGGCCGCCGAGAAGTGCGGTTTCACCGACACCGGCAACGAGCGCTACGCGTGCACCCTGCGCGACGGCCTGAAGTTCGCAGGCGGCGACGCCGTCACCGCGGAGGACGTCAAGTTCTCCATCGAACGCGCCCTGTCCATCAAGGCGGACAGCCAGGTGTTCGGTCTGCTCTCGACCGTCGACACCGTCGAGACGCAGGGCGACCGCGAGGTCATCTTCCACCTCAAGACCGCCGACGCCACCTTCCCGTACAAGCTGTCGACCCCGGTCGCCGGCATCGTCAACCCCGACGACTACGAGAAGGGCAAGCTGCGCGAGGGCTTCGCACTGGACGGCTCCGGCCCGTACACGATGAAGGCCGAGGTCGACGGCGACGAGATGACCAAGGCCGTGTTCACCAAGAACCCCGACTACAAGGGGAGTCTCACGGTGAACAACGACAAGGTCGAGGTCGTGTCGTTCGAGGACGCCGATGCCATGGGCAAGGCGCTCGAGCAGGGTGACATCGACGTGATGACCCGTGCGATGACGCCGGACCAGATCCAGAAGCTGTCCAACGCCACGGACTCCGACGTCGACCTGGTCGAGGTGGCCGGTCTCGAGATCCGCTACCTGGGCTTCAACACGGACGCGGCGACGGTGAAGGACAAGGCCGTCCGACAGGCGATGGCCCAGCTCATCAACCGCAGCGAACTCGTCTCCGCGGTCTACGGCTCCCAGGCCGAACCGCTGTACTCGATGGTCCCGGCCAGCATCACCGGCCACTCCAACTCGTTCTTCAACAAGTACGGCGACCCGAGTGCGAACAAGGCCAAGGGCCTGCTGGAGGACGCGGGCGTCGACACGCCCGTGAAGCTCACGATGCACTACACGACGGACCACTACGGTGCCGCCACCAAGCAGGAGTTCGAGCAGCTGCAGAAGCAGCTGAACGACAGCGGCCTCTTCGACGTCGACATCCAGGGCGCTCCCTGGGACAAGTTCCGCCCGGCGGAGCTGAAGGGCGAGTACGACGTCTTCGGCATGGGCTGGTTCCCCGACTTCCCGGACGCCGACAGCTTCATCGCCCCGTTCCTCGACAAGGACAACACCCTCAACTCGCCGTACGCGAACACGGAGATCCGCAACACCCTGATCCCCGAGTCCCGTCGTGAGGCCGACCGGCTCTCCGCCGTGGACAGCCTCAACGAGATCCAGGACATCACCGCCGACGACGTCCCGGTGATCCCGCTGTGGCAGGGCAAGCAGTACGTCGCCGCACGCGACGACATCACCGGCACGGCCTACGTCCTCAACTCCTCCTCCACGCTCCAGGTCTGGGAGCTGGGCCGGGGCGTGAGCGGCTGACGTCCCCGCCGGACACCACGACGAAGGGCGCCCTCTTCCCACGGGAGGAGGGCGCCCTTCGTGCCGGGCGGGTGCGTCGCGGGGCGAGCGCCGCGCTCGCACGGGTCGGGTCGGGTCGCGCACGGAACCGAGCCGGCGTGCGCCGACCGGCCCGCTACTGCGCGCCGGGACGGACCAGACCGCTCTCGTACGCGTACACCGCGGCCTGTACACGGTCGCGCAGGCCCAGCTTGGTCAGCACATGACCCACATGGGTCTTGACCGTGGTCTCGCTGACGAAGAGGTCGGCGGCGATCTCCGCGTTCGACAGGCCGCGGGCCACCAGCTTCAGCACCTCGACCTCACGCTCGGTGAGGGTGTGCAACGTGTTGGGCACGGGGTCGTCCCCCGAGGGCAGATGCGTGGCGTACTTGTCGAGCAGCCGCCGGGTGATGCTCGGCGCGAGCATCGCCTCGCCGTTCGCCACCACGCGGATGGCCTGCACCAGTTCGTTGGCCGGGGCGTCCTTCAGCAGGAAGCCGCTGGCACCCGCCTTCAGCGCCTCCACCACGTACTCGTCGAGGTCGAAGGTGGTCAGCACCAGCACCTTCGCCGGGCCGTCCCGCTCGGGCCCGGTGATCTGCCGGGTGGCCTCGACGCCGTCCATCCGCGGCATGCGGATGTCCATCAACACCACGTCGGGCTGGAGGGCCCGCACCTGGTCGAGTGCCTGGAGGCCGTCTCCGGCCTCGCCGACGACCGCGAGGTCCTGCTCCGCCTCCAGAATCATCCGGAAGCCCGTGCGCAGCAGCGGCTGGTCGTCGACCAGTAGGACGCGGATGGCCACGTAAGTCTCCTTCGCTAGTCCGGCCCCATTCTGCCCTGTCCGCCGTCGTCGGGGTCGGCCGCCCTCACGGGCAGCGGATAGGGCGGGGGAGTACCGCCGAACTCCGGACAGTGCGCCTGGTGGTCGCACCAGCCGCACAGCTTGGTGGGCCGCGGGCGCCAGTCGCCCGTCTCGGTCGCCAGCCGGATGGCCTCCCACAGCGCCAGCAGCTTGCGCTCGACCCGCTCCAGGTCGGCGACGACCGGATCGTAGGTGAGCACGTCACCACTGCCGAGATAGACGAGCTGAAGGCGGCGCGGGACGACCTTCTTCAGCCGCCACACCACCAGCGCGTAGAACTTCATCTGGAACAGGGCGCCTTCGGCGTACTGCGGCCGGGGCGCCTTGCCCGTCTTGTAGTCGACGATCCGCACCTCGCCGGTGGGGGCCACGTCGACCCGGTCGATGATGCCGCGCAGCCGCAGGCCCGAGTCCAGCTCGGTCTCCACGAACAGCTCCCGCTCGGCCGGCTCCAGCCGGCTCGGGTCCTCCAGGGTGAACCAGCGCTCGACGAGTCGCTCGGCCTCGGTGAGCCACTGCGCCAGCCGCTCACCCTCCGGATCGTCGGCGAACAGCTCCCCGACCTCCGGCCTGCTCTCCCGCAGACGGTCCCACTGACCCGGGACCAGGGCCTTCGCCCGCGGTGCGGTGCGCTCGGCCGCCGGGGCGTCGAAGAGCCGCTCGAGCACCGCGTGCACCAGGGTGCCCCTGGTCGCGGCCTCGCTCGGCTTCTCCGGGAGGCGGTCGATCACCCGGAACCGGTACAGCAGCGGGCACTGCATGAAGTCACCGGCGCGGGAGGGCGAGAGCGAGGAGGGCGCCATGGGCGCACGGGCGGGCGCGGCGCCGGTGACGGCCCCGTCCGCCGCCGAGTCCGCGGCCGCGGGGCCCGCAGCCGTCACCGCCGGTCGGGCGGCCCCACCGGCGTCCACCGCGACATCCTCGATGCTCGTCTCCATGCCCACAGACCTTACGGCCCGCGACTGACAGTGCCCCCTCCCGCGGCCCCGACCCGTGCGACAGAAGGGAAGCACGGGGGTGCCGGAGCGGAACGGGTCACGACGGACGCATACCATCGAGACGAGACCTCCCGTCCGGCAGGCGCGGGAGACGCTTCGAACGAGGGGACACCGTGGACGTGAGCGGCGGGAACGGGCAGCCGCGGTCCGGCAGCGACGAGCCGGCCGAGCCCGAGGCGAGCTCCACGGCCCCGGCCACCGGCTCCGCACAGCCGCAGCCCGCGGACTCCGGTCCGCCCGGGCACCGCCCCGGGGCCCGGCCGCCCCGGCCGACGGGCGAGACCCCCGACGAGCACCCCGGCCCGGCCGCCGGGGAACACGCGCCGACACCGGGTACGCCGACACCGGGCCCGGAGACGCAGAACTCGCCGGCACCGGGTCCCGGCACACCGGGTCCTCACACACCGGGCCCCGAGACGTCGTCTCCCCGCACGCCCGGCGGTGACCGCCCCGCCCATCCGCCCGTGGAGCCGGGCCACAGCCCGTACGACGCCCACCCCGACCGCCCCCGTGCCGACGCCCACACCGGGGGGACCGGACCGGGGCGGCCGCCGCAGCGGCGGCCGGAGCCCGGGGGCGGCCTGCTGATGGGCCGGCCCTTCGGCGTGCCCGTGTACGTCGCACCCAGCTGGTTCCTGGTCGCCGCCCTGATCACCTGGGTGTTCGGCGGCCAGCTCGACCGCGTGCTCCCCGAACTGGGCGCCGCCCGCTACCTGGTCTCCCTCTTCTTCGCGGTCGCCTTCTACGCGTCCGTCCTCGTCCACGAGCTGGCGCACACCATCGCCGCGCTCCGCTTCAAGCTCCCGGTCCGCCGCATCCAGCTCCAGTTCTTCGGCGGCGTCTCCGAGATCGAGAAGGAGGCCGAGACCCCCGGCCGCGAGTTCGTGCTGGCCTTCGTCGGCCCGCTGCTCTCCCTCGTCCTGGCCGGCGTCTTCTACGTCGCGATGCTCCCCGTCGAGCCCGGCACGGTCCCCGGCGTGCTGCTGGCCGGCCTGATGATCTCCAACCTCCTCGTGGCCGCGTTCAACCTGCTGCCCGGCCTCCCGCTCGACGGCGGCCGGATGCTCCGCGCCGTCGTCTGGAAGATCACCGGCAAGCCGATGAGCGGCACGGTCGCCGCGGCCTGGGTCGGCCGCGCCCTCGCCGTCGCCGTCCTGATCGGGCTGCCCCTGGTCACCAGCGCCCTCGGCTCCGGCGCCGTGGACGACGTCGGCATGGACACGGTGATGGACGCCCTGCTCGCCGCGATCCTCGCCGCGATCATCTGGACCGGCGCCGGGAACAGCCTCCGCATGGCCCGCCTGCGCGAGCACCTGCCGGAGCTGCGCGCCCGCGCCCTCACCCGGCGCGCCGTCCCCGTCCCGGCCGACACCCCGCTCTCCGAAGCCCTGCGGCGCGCCAACGCCTCGGGCGCCCGCGCCCTGGTCGTCGTGGACGCCGACGGCATTCCCGTCTCCCTGGTCCGCGAGGCCGCCATCGTCGGCGTGCCCGAGCACCGCCGCCCCTGGGTGCCGGTCAGCGGCCTCGCCCAGGACCTCACCGACGGCATGCGCGTCTCCGCCGAGCTCTCGGGCGAGGAACTCCTGGACGCGCTGCGCGCCAATCCGGCCACCGAGTACCTGGTGGTCGAGGAGACCGGCGAGATCTACGGGGTCCTGTCCGCCGCCGACGTGGAGCGCGCCTTCGTCAAGGCCATGGCCCGCCCTTCCTGACCTCCGTCCACACCTCCGCCGTGGTCGGCGGCCCCGCCGGGGACCGGTAGGCTGGTCACATGTCCGAACCGACCGGTGCCGCCCGCAGGCGCGGGCCCTTCAAGGTCGGGGACCAGGTTCAGCTGACCGACCCCAAGGGCCGCCACTACACGTTCACGCTCGAGGCCGGGAAGAACTTCCACACCCACAAGGGTTCCTTCCCCCACGACGAACTGATCGGTGCTCCCGAGGGCAGCGTTGTCCGCACCACCGGGAACGTCGCCTACCTCGCGCTGCGCCCCCTGCTCCCCGACTACGTCCTGTCCATGCCCCGCGGGGCAGCCGTCGTCTACCCGAAGGACGCGGGGCAGATCCTCGCCTTCGCCGACATCTTCCCCGGCGCGCGCGTCGTGGAGGCCGGGGTCGGCTCCGGCTCCCTGAGCAGCTTCCTGCTGCGCGCCATCGGCGACCAGGGCATGCTGCACTCCTACGAGCGCCGCGAGGACTTCGCCGACATCGCCCGGCAGAACGTGGAGCGCTACTTCGGCGGACCGCACCCCGCCTGGCAGCTCACCGTGGGCGACCTCCAGGACAACCTCTCCGACACCGACGTCGACCGCGTCATCCTGGACATGCTCGCCCCCTGGGAGTGCCTGGACGTCGTCAAGAAGGCGCTCGTGCCCGGCGGCATCCTGTGCTGCTACGTGGCGACCACCACCCAGCTCGCCCGGACCGTCGAGTCCATCCGCGAGATCGGCTGCTTCAACGAGCCGACCTCCTGGGAGACGATGATCCGCAACTGGCACGTCGAGGGCCTGGCCGTCCGCCCGGACCACCGCATGATCGGCCACACCGGCTTCCTGCTCACCGCCCGCCGCCTCGCGGACGGTGTCGAGCCGCCCATGCGCCGCCGCCGTCCCGCCAAGGGCGCGTACGGCGAGGACTACGACGGCCCCAACGCCGACGGAGGCGCCGGCCGCTGAGGCGGTCCCGTGCCGCGATCAACGTACAGGCGCCGTGGTCGAGTTCCCGGGATCTCCCGGGAACTCGACCACGGCGCCGTCGCATTGCCAGGGCAACGCGGCGCCCGACGCAACAGCACGAGCGCGTACCCACCCCACCGTTCCCCCGCACTGTGACGTGTGGCACGATGCTGGCCACACCCGCCGGTACAGCCCTCACAGGAGACACTCCTCGTGCAGCACCCCGCCGTTCCGGACCTGTCGCACACGCACACCCGCCCCATCCACTGGGTCGCCACCGCCACGGCCCTCGCCGGGGTGGTCGCCCTGTCCTCGGTCCTGCAGCCCGACGCCGCGACGGCGGCACAGACCGCCGTGCCCGAGACGAAGAACGCCCCGGCCCACATCGCGCCCCCCGACCCGGCGGCCGTCGCCTTCCCCCTGGAGTGCGGACCGGTCAAGGCGGTGGTGCAGAAGAAGGCCTCCGGCGACCTCGACGGCGACGGCCGGCCGGAGACCGTGGCCGTCGTGCACTGCGACGCGCCCATGGGCACCCCGCCCGACGGGGTGT
Organism: Streptomyces sp. NPDC041968; assembly: GCF_055589025.1. Taxonomy (NCBI): domain Bacteria; kingdom Bacillati; phylum Actinomycetota; class Actinomycetes; order Kitasatosporales; family Streptomycetaceae; genus Streptomyces; species Streptomyces sp. NPDC041968. The sequence goes on from NZ_JBVJCB010000008.1 coordinate 148,418, forward strand.
ACGTCCTTACGCCCGGCGCCGACGACGGCGCGCCCCGCGTCGTCGCCACCCTCGTGGCCCCCGGGGACCGGCGGACGGTCACCGACTTCACGGTGCGCGCCGGTGTCGTCCGCGCCACGCTCCTCGGCTACTCGTCGGCCGACGTGCCCAGTTGCTGCCCCGACGTCACGGAGGACGTGAAGTGGCAGTGGAAGAACGGCACGTTCGTCCGCGACACGCCGTCCCAGGCGCGCACCGTCTGACCGGCGGCCCCGCGACGGAGGGTGCGACCCGGCCGTCACCGGTCACGCAGCGTGCAAAATGAGTAACGGTTCGGTCACTCTGTGTCCGGGCCGTAGACCTCGACCCTGTCCGAAACGCGACGCACGTGGATGCACTCGCCCGGACACTCCTTCGCGGAGTCGACCACGTCGGTGAGAAGCGGCAACGGCACGGGCGTTGTCGCCCCCTCCGCCTGGAGGAGCTCGTCGTCCGCGCCCTTGACGTAGGCCAGACCGTCGATGTCCAGCTCGAACACCTCGGGCGCGTACTGCGCGCAGATGCCGTCGCCGGTACACAGGTCCTGGTCGATCCAGACCTCGAGCGCCTCGCCGTGGACTCCGGCCTCCTGCTGCACGCTCATCTCTCCTGCCGTTTGCTACGTCGAGCCCTTCGGGAATCCGGCCAGCTCTGACGGGTGTTGAACGCTTCGACCCTACCTCCGGCTGGGTTCCATTCACGTTCGGTGGGTATTCCCCTGGCGTGAGGGAGAGCGCAAGGGTGAAGATCGGACACACCCCGACAGTCTTTGTGATCTAGGGGTTTCAATCGACACCCACCCAGGTAGGGTCTGGAAGCGTCCAGCTCCCCTTGGAGGAGGTGAGGACCGTGGCAGCCCACGACGACGACATGAACCGCGGCATCCGCCCGGGACGCGGGTCCGAGGACCCGGCCGGGCAGGTGGCCTACCTTGAGCAGGAGATCGCCGTCCTGCGACGCAAGCTCGCCGAATCTCCGCGGCACACGAGGATCCTCGAAGAGCGGATCGTCGAACTGCAGACCAATCTGGCCGGCGTGTCCGCCCAGAACGAGCGACTCGCCGGTACGCTCCGCGAGGCCCGCGACCAGATCGTGGCCCTCAAGGAGGAGGTCGACCGGCTGGCCCAGCCACCGGCAGGCTTCGGCGTCTTCCTGCAGGCCAACGAGGACGGCACCGCCGACATCTTCACCGGCGGCCGCAAACTCCGGGTGAACGTCAGCCCGAGCGTCGAGCTCGAGGAGCTCAGGCGCGGCCAGGAAGTGATGCTCAACGAAGCTCTCAACGTGGTCGAGGCCATGGAGTACGAGAGCGTCGGTGACATCGTCACCCTCAAGGAGATCCTCGAGGACGGCGAGCGGGCCCTGGTGCTCGGTCACACCGACGAGGAGAGGGTGGTGCGGCTCGCCGAGCCGCTGCGGGGCATCACCATCCGCCCCGGCGACGCCCTCCTGCTCGAACCCCGCTCCGGCTACGTCTACGAGGTCGTGCCCAAGAGCGAGGTCGAGGAGCTCGTCCTCGAAGAGGTCCCCGACATCGGCTACGAGCAGATCGGTGGCCTCGGCGGACAGATCGAGATGATCCGCGACGCCGTCGAGCTCCCCTATCTCTACCCCGACCTGTTCAAGGAGCACGAGCTGCGTCCGCCCAAGGGTGTCCTGCTCTACGGGCCCCCCGGATGCGGCAAGACACTCATCGCCAAGGCGGTCGCCAACTCGCTGGCCAAGAAGGTCGCCGAGGTGACCGGCCAGGCCGCCGGCAAGAGCTTCTTCCTCAACATCAAGGGTCCGGAGCTTCTCAACAAGTACGTCGGTGAGACCGAGCGGCAGATCCGCCTGGTCTTCCAGCGGGCCCGTGAGAAGGCCAGCGAGGGCACCCCCGTCATCGTCTTCTTCGACGAGATGGAGTCCCTCTTCCGCACCCGCGGCTCCGGTGTCAGCTCGGACGTGGAGAACACCATCGTCCCGCAGCTGCTCGCCGAGATCGACGGCGTGGAAGGCCTGCAGAACGTGGTCGTGATCGGTGCCTCCAACCGTGAGGACATGATCGACCCCGCCATCCTGCGGCCCGGCCGGCTCGACGTGAAGATCAAGATCGAACGTCCGGACGCCGAGGCGGCCAAGGACATCTTCGGCAAGTACCTCACCGAGCGCCTCCCGCTCCACTCCGACGACCTCGCGGAGCACGAGAAGGACAAGGCGGCCACCGTCCAGAGCATGATCCAGACGGCGGTGGAACACATGTACGCCGAATCCGAGGAGAACCGCTTCCTGGAAGTCACCTACGCCAACGGCGACAAGGAAGTCCTCTACTTCAAGGACTTCAATTCCGGCGCCATGATCGAGAACATCGTGGGCCGCGCCAAGAAGATGGCGATCAAGGACTTCCTCGACAAGAACCAGAAGGGCCTCCGCGTCTCCCACCTCCTCCAGGCCTGCGTGGACGAGTTCAAGGAGAACGAGGACCTGCCCAACACCACCAACCCGGACGACTGGGCCCGGATCTCCGGAAAGAAGGGCGAGCGGATCGTGTACATCCGTACGCTCGTCACCGGAAAGCAGGGCGCGGACACCGGACGCTCCATCGACACGGTGGCGAACACCGGTCAATACCTGTAAAAGGCGGGGCGGCTGCGGGTGCCCTCGGCGGGTACCCGCAGCCGACTGTTTTCCGGAGCCCCGACTGGAGCAAGGCAATGCCGCAAATGATCTCCCCACCAGCGCAAAGGCGTTCTAGGCTCTTCCGTACCGCCGAGTCGCGCAGTGCGGGGACGGGCACCGCACACGCATCGGAGCGCCAGCGGTACGCGAGCGGCGCCCAGGACGGGCGCCGCCGGGCAAGGAGGGCCGCATGACCGTACGGCGAGTAATGGGCATCGAGACGGAGTACGGAATCTCCGTCCCCGGCCACCCGAACGCCAATGCCATGCTCACCTCGTCCCAGATCGTCAACGCCTACGCGGCGGCGATGCACCGGGCCCGCCGGGCCCGCTGGGACTTCGAGGAGGAGAACCCGCTGCGGGACGCGCGAGGCTTCGACCTCGCCCGCGAGGCCGCCGACTCCAGCCAGCTCACCGACGAGGACATCGGCCTGGCCAACGTCATCCTCACCAACGGAGCACGGCTCTACGTCGACCACGCCCACCCCGAGTACAGCGCACCGGAGGTCACCAACCCGCGCGACGCCGTGCTGTGGGACAAGGCCGGCGAGCGGATCATGGCCGAGGCCGCCGAGCGGGCCGCCCAGCTTCCCGGCGCACAGCCGATCCACCTCTACAAGAACAACACCGACAACAAGGGCGCCTCCTACGGCACGCACGAGAACTACCTGATGAAGCGGGAGACCGCCTTCTCGGACATCGTGCGCCACCTGACGCCCTTCTTCGTCTCCCGCCAGGTCTTCACCGGAGCCGGCCGCGTCGGCATCGGCCAGGACGGGCACGAACACGGCTTCCAGCTCAGTCAGCGCGCGGACTACTTCGAGGTCGAGGTGGGCCTGGAGACGACGCTGAAGCGGCCCATCATCAACACCCGCGACGAGCCGCACGCGGACGCCGAGAAGTACCGGCGCCTCCACGTGATCATCGGCGACGCGAACCTGTCGGAGATCTCCACCTATCTGAAACTGGGCACGACCGCGCTCGTGCTCTCGATGATCGAGGACGGCTTCATCGCCGTCGACCTGGCCGTCGACCAACCAGTGCGCACCCTGCACCAGGTCTCGCACGACCCGACGCTGAAGCGCCTGGTCACCCTGCGCAGCGGCCGGACACTGACCGCGGTCCAGCTCCAGATGGAGTACTACGAGCTGGCCCGCAAGTACGTCGAGGAGCGCTACGGCGCGGACGCCGACGACCAGACCAAGGACGTCCTGGGCCGCTGGGAGGACACCCTCAACCGGCTCGAGAACAACCCGATGAGCCTGGCCGGCGAACTGGACTGGGTCGCCAAGCGCGAGCTCATGGAGGGCTACCGGCGCCGCGACGACCTGGACTGGGACGCGGCCCGCCTGCACCTCGTGGACCTCCAGTACGCCGACGTACGGCCCGACAAGGGCCTGTACAACCGCCTGGTGGACCGCGGACGCATCAAGCGGCTGCTGGACGAGTCGGAGGTCGAGCGGGCCCGTACGAAGCCGCCGGAGGACACGCGCGCCTACTTCCGCGGACGCTGCCTGGAGCAGTACGCGGACGACGTCGCGGCGGCCTCCTGGGACTCGGTGATCTTCGATCTGCCGGGCCGGGACTCGCTCCAGCGGGTGCCAACCCTGGAACCGCTTCGCGGAACGCGTAATCACGTCAAGGAGCTCCTGGACCGCTGCCGGACCGCGGAAGACCTGGTCAAGGTCCTGGCCGGCCAATAGGCGCGGTGAGCGGGTACACGGAGGAGACCGCCGGGCAGGGTGGAAAGCCACCCGGTCCGGGAACCATCGAGATGGCCCCCGTTCGTTGGAGAAACGCGGGGCCGATGTCGGACCCGGCTTGTAGGGTCTGATCTTGACCGAGCAACTGTGTCGGGCGAACCGAGCGGGGTGAGGGTTATGGCGACCAAGGACACCGGCGGCGGGCAGCAGAAGGCCACGCGTTCCACCGAGGAGGTCGAGGAGCAGGCGCAGGACGCGCAGGCTTCCGAGGACCTCAAGGAGCGTCAGGAGAAGCTGAACGACGACGTGGACTCCGTCCTCGACGAGATTGACGATGTCTTGGAGGAGAACGCAGAGGACTTCGTGAGGTCGTTCGTTCAGAAGGGCGGCGAATAGCCTTCGAATCGAAGGTAGCGGGGGGGGCTTGGGTTGAAAATGGAAGGTGACGCGAAGCGCTGCGTGCGGTGCGGCGACTGCAAGCCGCGCGCAGACTTCGCTCGCAACCGGTCGAACCTGGACGGCCTGCAGCATCACTGCCGAGATTGTGCGTCGGACTACCATCGGGCGCGGCAGCAGGCCTTGGGTCGGAAGGTGCGCCCCAAGGTGGAAGTGCCTGAAGGTCACAAACTCTGCATCAAATGTGGCGAGGTCAACCCTGGAGCGAGTGGCACCGCAATGCGACCGCGTCGGATGGGCTATCCACTCGTTGCAAGGCTTGCCGGGCCGTTGAGGGACGTGCCGGACATCTCAAGCGTCATTACGGCCTCACCGAAGCCGAGCGGGACGAGATGGTGGCTTCTCAGATGGGCCTCTGCGTGATCTGTCTGAAGGCTCCGGCCGTACACGTGGATCACTGCCACAAGACGGGTAAGGTCCGTGGCGTACTGTGCTTCAACTGCAATTCGGCCATCGGCAAGTTGGGAGACGATCCCGACGCTGTTCGTCGGGCTGCCGCCTACTTGGAGGGAACTTCGTGGAAGCCAACACTCGTAGCACCGGGCGTCTACCAGCTGCCTTCCTGACGCCTGGCTCCTCCTCCTTCATGGACTTCCTGGGCGACCACCAGCCGGAGCTGCTCCCGGGCAACCGGCAGCTGCCGCCGGTGCAGGGTGTCGTCGAGGCGCCGCACGGCACGACGATCGTGGCGGTGACGTTCCCGGGTGGTGTCGTCCTGGCCGGTGACCGCCGGGCCACGATGGGCAACATGATCGCCCAGCGGGACATCGAGAAGGTCTTCCCGGCCGACGAGTACTCCGCGGTGGGTATCGCGGGTACGGCGGGTCTGGCCGTGGAGATGGTGAAGCTGTTCCAGCTGGAGCTGGAGCACTTCGAGAAGGTCGAGGGTGCGCAGCTGTCGCTGGAGGGCAAGGCGAACCGGCTGTCGACCATGATCCGGTCCAATCTCGGCATGGCGATGCAGGGGCTGGCCGTGGTGCCGTTGTTCGCCGGGTACGACGTGGACCGCGGCCGGGGGCGCATCTTCTCGTACGACGTGACGGGTGGGCGCTCCGAGGAGCAGAGCTACGCGACCACCGGGTCGGGGTCGATCTTCGCCCGGGGTGCGATGAAGAAGCTCTTCCGTGAGGACCTGACCGAGGAGCAGGCCACCACGCTCGTGGTCCAGGCGCTGTACGACGCGGCAGACGACGACTCGGCGACCGGTGGTCCCGATGTCGCCCGCCGGATCTACCCGATCATCACTGTGATCACCGAGGACGGCTTCCGCCGGCTCGGCGACGACGAGTCCGCGGAGCTGGCCCGCTCGGTGCTGGAGCGGCGGCTCGAGCAGCCCGACGGGCCGCGGGCCGCGTTGCTGTAGCGGGCGCGGTCGGTCGTGTTGTCAGGTGGTGCGGTGACTTCTTCAGAAAGGGATGGATAACCGGTGTCGACGCCGTTCTATGTCTCACCCCAGCAGGCGATGGCCGACCGGGCGGAGTACGCCCGCAAGGGCATCGCCCGTGGTCGCAGCCTGGTCGTGCTGCAGTATGCCGACGGCATCGTGTTCGTCGGCGAGAATCCGTCCCGTGCGCTGCACAAGTTCAGCGAGATCTACGACCGGATCGGCTTCGCGGCCGCCGGTAAGTACAACGAGTACGAGAACCTGCGGATCGGTGGTGTGCGCTATGCCGATCTGCGGGGTTACACGTACGACCGCGACGATGTGACGGCCCGGGGCCTGGCCAATGTGTACGCCCAGACGCTGGGCACGATCTTCTCCAGCCAGGCCGAGAAGCCGTACGAGGTGGAGCTGGTCGTCGCGGAGGTCGGTGAGAGTGCCGACGGTGACCAGATCTACCGGCTGCCGCACGACGGCTCGATCGTGGACGAGCACGGCTCGGTCGCGGTCGGCGGCAATGCCGAGCAGATCAGTGGCTACCTGGATCAGCGGCACCGCGACGACATGACCCTGGCCGAGGCGCTGAAGCTCGCGGTCCAGGCGTTGTCGCGTGACACCAACGGCAGTGAGCGGGAGATTCCGGCGGAGCGGCTGGAGGTCGCGGTGCTGGACCGTACGCGTCCGCAGAAGCGGAAGTTCAAGCGCATCGTGGGCGGTCAGCTGTCGCGGCTGCTGGATGCGGGGGCGGGCGCCGAGGACCTGTCTCTGCCGGACGAGGACGGGGACGACGGCGAGGGCGAGAAGTAGCGGACAGCCGCTGCGCGAGACCCTTCGAGCGGCGCCGGGTGCCATGGGCCCCGGTGCCGCTCAGTTCTTCTCCGGTGGCGGTGCCGTGGAGCCTCGTACCACCAGGTGCACCGGGATGTCTCCCGCCTCGGGGGTCCGGCCTTCCATCACCGCCAGGAGGGCGCGCATCCCGCGTTCGCCGAACAGCTCGGCGTCCAGGCGGACGGTGGTCAGCTCGGGGTCGATGGCGGTGGCCAGGCCCAGGTCGTCCAGACCGGTGATCGAGAGGTCGTCGGGGACGCGGAGCCCGGCGCGCCGGGCCGCCTTGTACGCGCCGACGGCCAGTTTGTCGTCGTCGCAGACGAGCGCCGTGGGCCGGGGGCCCGGCACCGCCAGGGCGGCCTCCGTGGCGGCCAGGGCGCCCTCGACGGAGATGGGGGCGTGTGCGGTGCGGAGTGCGGCGCCGGTGACGGTGGAGAGCCGTGCGGCCAGTTCCCGGGCGCGGATCTCGAAGGTCCAGGACGGTACGTCGGCCGCCAGGTGGAGGAAGCGGCGGTGCCCCAGGGACACCAGATGCTCGGTGACCTGGCGGATGCCGTCGGCGATGTCCAGGTTGACCGTCGCGGCCCCCAGGCTGCCCTCCGGGTCGCTGTCCAGCATCACCAGCGGCAGTTGGTCGCCCCGGATCGCGGTGAGCGCGTCGGCCGCCATGGAGGAGGCGATGACGCCGTCCAGGGCCGCCGGGGCGGAGGCGAAGGGGTCCCTGGCCGGGCCCACGCCCTCGGGGGAGGGGTAGAGCACCACGCCGAAACCGTGCTCGGCGGCGACCCTTGCGGCGCCCGTGTAGACCTCCGCGAAGAACTCCGTGGTCAGCGCGGGAACGACCAGGAGGACCGTGCGGGTACGGCCGAGGCGGAGGTTGCGGGCGGCGAGGTTGGGGCGGTAGCCGAGCTCGACGGCGGCCGCGCGGACGCGCTGGGCGGTGGGCTCGGACACGCGGCCGCGCCACTTGTCGCCCAGCACCAGGGAGACCGCGGCCTGGGAGACGCCCGCGGCCTGGGCGACGTCCCGGCTGGTCGGGCGGGTGCTGCCTCGTGCCACCGTGCGCCTGCGCTTTCGTGTGGACTCGTTCGTGTGGACTCGTGGACAGGCGACATGGTACGTATGGCACAGCTAGTTATACGTACAACCCGCTTGAGGCAGGGCCTCGCGGGTTCCTGGGAAGGGGGCGGCCGTGGTCGCCGGATACCTGGACATCCTCCGGGCGCGGCATGCCGTGCGGCTGCTCGTCGGCACGCTGGTGGGGCGGCTGCCCAACGCCACCGCGGCGATCGCGATCGTGCTGTTCGTGCGGGCCGAGGGCGGCTCCTACAGCCTCGCGGGAGCACTGGCCGCCGTGTACGGGGTCGCCAACGCCGTCGGCCAGCCCGTGCTGGGGCGGCTCGTGGACCTGCACGGGCAGCCGCGGGTGCAGTTGCCGGCCGCCGTGGTCTCGGGCCTCGCCATGGGGGTGTTCGCCTTCGTCGGCACCGGGACGGCCTGGCTCGCCTACGCGGCGGTCGGGGTGTCGGGGCTGTTCACACCGCCGCTGGAGGGTGGGCTGCGGGCGCTGTGGCCCAGCGTGCTCGGCAAGGAGGACCAGGTGCACACGGCGTACGCCATGGACGCCATCGCGCAGGAGGTCATGTTCACCGTCGGGCCGCTGCTCGTGACGGTGTGCGTGGCGCTCTGGTCGCCGCTGGTGGCCCTGCTCGTGCTCAACGCGGTGGGTGTGCTCGGCGCGCTGTCCGTGGTGGTCTCGCCGCCCTCGCGCGCGTGGCGGTCGGCGCCGCGCGAGGCGCACTGGCTGGGCGCGCTGCGCTCGCCCGGGCTGCTGGCGCTGCTGGGTGCCTTCCTGTTCGTCGGGATGGCGCTCGGGTCCATCACGGTCGCCTCCGTGTCCTACGCGGACACGCACGGCGGGGACGCGGTCTACGGCTGGCTGATGGCCGCCCTGGGACTCGGCGCGCTCGTGGGCGGGGCCGCGTACGGGGCCCGGCAGTGGACCGGTGACCCGGCGCGGCGACTGCGCGCGCTCGTGGCACTGCTGGCGGTGTGTTACGTGCCGCTGCTGCTGATGCCCGGCGCGGTCGCCATGGTGCTGCTCACGGTGCTCGCCGGTGTCTTCCTCGCGCCGTGCATCGCCTGCGCGTTCGTCCTGGTCGATCGGCACGCGCCGCGGGGCACGGTGACGGAGGCGTTCTCCTGGCTGGTGACGACCTTCACCGTGGGCGCGTCGGTGGGAACGGGCCTCGCGGGGCCGGTGGTCGAGCACGGCGGGGCGGTGTGGGGCTTCGCCCTGCCCGGAGCGGCCGGGGTCGTCTCCCTGCTCGTCCTGGCGTGCACCGGACGGGTCCTCGCAGTTCCCGCCCGGCCAGCGGTGGTTGCGGCTTCATCGGAAAATGATCCAAACCGTGCCGTCGAACCCCGTTTCAGTTCGGGTCATCAGGCGTAATGTTCAGTCATGGACCGCCGCATTTTCGGGCTGGAGAACGAGTACGGCGTCACGTGCACGTTCAGGGGACAGCGCCGCCTGTCGCCTGACGAGGTGGCGCGGTACCTCTTCCGCCGTGTCGTGTCATGGGGCCGCAGCAGCAATGTCTTCCTGCGCAACGGCGCCCGCCTCTATCTCGACGTGGGATCGCATCCGGAATACGCCACACCCGAATGTGACAACGTGATCGAGCTCGTCACCCACGACAAAGCGGGCGAGCGCATTCTCGAAGGACTCCTGGTGGACGCCGAACGACGCCTGCACGAGGAGGGAATCGCGGGCGACGTCTACCTCTTCAAGAACAACACCGACTCCGCGGGAAACTCCTACGGATGCCACGAGAACTACCTGGTGGCCCGGCACGGGGAGTTCTCCCGCCTCGCGGACATCCTCATTCCGTTCCTGGTGACCAGGCAGCTGCTGTGCGGGGCCGGCAAGGTGCTGCAGACGCCGCGCGGTGCGGTGTACTGCGTCAGCCAGCGGGCCGAGCACATCTGGGAGGGCGTCTCCTCCGCGACCACCCGCTCCCGTCCGATCATCAACACCCGCGACGAGCCGCACGCGGACGCCGAGCGCTACCGGCGGCTGCACGTCATCGTGGGCGACTCCAACATGTCCGAGACGACCATGCTGCTCAAGGTCGGCGCCACCGACCTGGTGCTGCGCATGATCGAGGCGGGCACGGTGATGCGCGACCTGACCCTGGAGAACCCGATCCGGGCGATCCGCGAGGTCAGCCACGACATCACCGGCCGGCGCAAGGTGCGCCTGGCCAGCGGCCGGGAGGCCTCGGCGCTGGAGGTGCAGCGGGAGTACTACGAGAAGGCCGTGGACTTCTGCGAGCGCCGCGGCATCCGCACCGGCACCGTCGAGCGGGTGCTGGAGCTGTGGGGCCGGACGCTGGACGCGATCGAGGCCGAGGACCTCGACCGCATCGGCACCGAGATCGACTGGGTCATGAAGTACAAGCTCCTGGAGCGGTACCGGGCCAAGCACAACATGACCATGTCGCACCCCCGGGTGGCCCAGATAGACCTCGCCTACCACGACATCCACCGCCGTCGTGGCCTGTACTACCTGCTCGAGAAGAAGGGCCAGGCGGCCCGGGTCGCCAACGACTTGAAGATCTTCGAGGGCAAGTCCGTCCCGCCGCAGACCACTCGGGCCCGGCTGCGCGGCGACTTCATCCGGCGGGCCCAGGAGCAGCGCCGGGACTTCACCGTCGACTGGGTACACCTCAAGCTCAACGACCAGGCGCAGCGCACCGTGTTGTGCAAGGACCCGTTCCGCTCCGTGGACGACCGGGTGGAGAAGCTGATCGCCGGGATGTGAGCCGGACGAGGACGAGGCGGGCACCCCGCACGAGCGGGCGGAACGCCACACGGGCACCGTACGTTAACCGTACGGTGCCCTTCTCGCGTCGTAGAGTTGCGCGCACCCCGTCCCGCAGGATCGACCCGACACCGATAACGAGGCCCCCACCGTGCGCCGACGCTCACTCCTCATCGCCGTCCCCGCCGGACTGGTCACACTCGCCGCGTGCGGCGACGACGACTCCGGTTCGAGCAGCACCGGCGACAGCGCCTCGCCCGAGGCCTCGGGCACGTCGGCACCACCGTCCCCGAAGATCGTCGACGGCCCGCTGCCGGCGATCACCGCGGGCACGAAGTTCGACGAGAAGCCGACCGTGGCCAAGGGCAGCGGCGACCCCTCCAAGGACCTCGCGGTGAAGACCGTCATCGCCGGAGGCGGCAAGGCGGTCGCCGAGAACGACTTCGTGATCGCCAACTACCTCGGCCAGATCTGGAGCAGCGCCAAGGTCTTCGACAACTCCTACGACCGCAAGACCCCGCTGGTCATCCAGCTCGCCCAGGGCAGCATCATCGAGGGCTGGCGGTACGCGCTCGCGGGCAGGAAGACCGGCAGCCGGGTCCAGTTCTCCGTGCCCCCCACCTGGGGCTACGGCCAGCAGGGCAACGAGGAGGCGGGCATCAAGGGCACCGACACCCTGGTGTTCGTGGTCGACGTCCAGGACACCTTCAACGCCAACAGCTCCGCCAAGGGCGAGAAGGTCCCCCAGGACGACGCGGCCCTGCCCGAGGTCGGCACCAACACCGACGGCAAGGCGCCCTCCATCGAGGTGCCCAAGGCCGACGCGCCGAAGAAGCTCGTGGCCGAGTACGTCCTGGAGGGCGACGGACCCGAGGTCGGCGCCCAGGACAGCGTGCTCGTGCAGTACAAGGGCGTGGTGTGGGACGGCGGCAAGGAGTTCGACTCCACGTACGCCAGGAAGCAGCTGACGTCGTTCTCGCTCCAGCAGGTCGTCAAGGGCTGGTCGCAGGGTCTGACCGGCAAGAAGGTCGGCAGCCGCGTCCTCATCGTCATCCCGCCCGACCTGGGCTACGGCGACAACCCGCCGCAGGGCAGCGGCATCGAGAAGGACTCCACGCTGGTCTTCTCCGTCGACATCCTGGCGAAGATGTGACCCCTCGGTGATGTAAGACTTGGCCCGTTGCCTTTCCGTACACAAGCAGGAGCTGAACACGTGAGCATCGACAAGCCCGAGGTCGACTTCCCGGGCGGCGAGCCCCCGGCGGACCTCGAGATCAAGGACATCTGGGAGGGCGACGGCCCGGTCGCGGAGGCCGGTCAGACCGTGACCGTCCACTACGTGGGCGTGGCGTTCAGCACGGGCGAGGAGTTCGACGCCAGCTGGAACCGCGGTGCGCCGTTCCGCTTCCCGCTCGGTGGCGGCCGTGTCATCGCGGGCTGGGACCAGGGCGTGCAGGGCATGAAGGTCGGCGGCCGTCGTCAGCTGACCATCCCGGCCCACCTCGCCTACGGCAACCAGAGCCCGACCCCGGCCATCAAGCCCGGCGAGACGCTGATCTTCGTGGTCGATCTGCTCGGAGTCTGATCGACGTCCGAACGGACAGTGATCAGAGCCGGTCATCCAGGGTCCATGCCTGCTCGGGCATGGGCCCTCGGCTTTTGCCGCGCCGCTCCGGGGCGGTACGGTCATCCGTCGTAAGCACCATAGGGAGAAGGGCGTCGATGGCCATTGCCAAGGCCGAGCGGCTGATGAACCTGGCGCTGTGTCTGCTCGGGACGCGGCGGCCCCTCAGCAAGCGTGAGCTGCGTGACTCCATCGAGGCTTACGTCGAGGCGTCCCGGTCGGGCCAGGGCACGGCGGGCTCCGACGACTCCTTCAACCGCATGTTCGAGCGGGACAAGGACGACCTGCGGGAGCTGGGGCTCGTCATCGAGACCGTCGAGAGCCTCGACGGCGAGGTCGGCTACCTGGCCCGCCGCGACAGCAATCGCCTGCCGCCCATCACCCTGGACGCCGAGGAGGCCGCCGCGCTCGGTCTGGCAGCCAAGGTGTGGCAGCAGGCCAGGCTGGCCGGCGCCGCGAGCGGCGCGTTGCAGAAGCTGCGCGCGGCCGGGCTGCCCGAGGACGTCGACCCGTACGAGGCGCACAGCGCGCTGGAGCCGCGCATCCCGGTGCACGAGGCCGCCTTCGAGCCGCTGATGCTGGCCTGCCGGGACCGCCGCCCGGTCGTCTTCGACTACCGCAAGGCCAACGCGGCCCAGCCCGAGGTCCGGCACGTCGAGCCCTGGGCGCTGGAGTGCTGGCGCGGCCACTGGTACCTGGCCGGGTTCGACAGCGACCGCGGCGCCGAGCGGGTCTTCCGGCTGTCCAGGATCACCGGCAAGGTCCGTTCGCGCGGCGCGCGGTTCACCGCCCCCGTGCCCGACGTCGTCACCGTCCGCGAGACGGTCGCGAGCTGGGCGGGGGAGACCGCCGACCGCTCCGCGCGGATCCGGCTGCGCACGGGCGCGGGCTACCCCCTTCGGGCGAAGGCCACGGCGGTGCGGGAACTCGGCGACGGCTGGGACGAGTTGGAGATCCCGTACGGGCACGGTCTGGACGCCTGGCTGGTGGAGTTCGGACCGGACGTGGTGGTGCTGGAGCCCGCGGAGTTGCGCGCGGACGTGGTGGACCGGCTGCGTGCCGTGGCCAAGGGCTGAGGGGGAGCGGACAACACAGTGGCAGGCAAACCGGTCAGGCCCGTGAACGCCATCGACCAGACCCGACGGATGCTGTCCCTGGTGACGTATCTGCGGGAGCGCCCCGGCGCCCGCGTCGAGGACGTCGCGCGCGCCTTCGGCATCACCGAGGACGAGCTGGTCTCCGACCTCGACGTGCTGCCCATGTGCGGCACCAGCTTCCGCGGCGGAGACCTGCTGGACATCGACACCGACGGTGAGCGCATCTGGTGGCACAACCCCGCCGCCCTCGGCGCGGACGCCGCCGAGCCGCTGCGGCTGGCCGCGGACGAGGCCACCGCGCTGCTCGTCGCGGCCCGGGCCGTGGCGACCCTGCCCGGCCTGCGCGAGAGCGACCGGCAGGCGCTGCTGCGGGCGACCGCCAAGGTGGAGACCTCGGCCGGTGAGGCCGCGGGCGCCAGCTCGCGCCTGTCCGTCACCTTCGAGTCCGAGGGCGGTGTCTTCGCCGACGTGGACCGGGCGATCTCCGAGCGCCGCCGGTTGTGGATCCGCTACTACTCACCGGCGCGCGACGAGCTGACCGAGCGCGAGATCGACCCGATCCGGCTGGTCAGCGTGGGGCACACCTACGTGGAGGCCTGGTGCCGCCGGTCCGAGGCCCGGCGCACCTTCCGGCTCGACCGGGTCGCCGAGATCCGCATCCTGGACGAGCCCTCCGCGCCGCCCGAGGTGGAGCTGCGGGACCTCTCCGAAGGCCTGGTGCAGCCCGCCGCCGAGGACCCGGAGGTCGTGGTGGAGGTCGGCCCCGGCGGGCGCTGGGTCGCCGAGTACTACCCCCACGACAGTGCGGAGGAGCTGGCCGACGGCGGACTGCGCATCACCCTGCGCACCCCCGACCCGGCGTCCCTGCGGCGGCTGGCGCTGCGGCTCGGGCGCGACGGGCGGATCGTCTCCCCGCCCGAGCTGGCCGCCAGCGCCCGGCGGGTGGCCCGCGAGGCGCTGGCGGCGTACGACGGGATCGAGGCGGCCGAGGTGCACGACGGACCGGGCGCCGGGTCCCACGACAGGCAGGAGCGAGCGCTGTGAGCGAGTCCACGCGACCGGCGGTGCCGGGCATCACGGCGGCGTCCGCGTTCGCCGGCATGAGGCGGGTGTCCCCGGTCGTGTTCAAGGCGGGCTGCCCCGACTGCCGCGGCCGCTTCGAACTCGCCGCGAGCGCCCTGCGCCTCGCCATCGGCGCCACGAGCCGCACCACCTTCTACTCGTTCACGTGCCCCGAGTGCGGCTCCGCGGTCCGCAAGCCGGCGGGGGAGCGGGTCGTGGAACTGCTCACGGGCGGCGGGGTCAGGACCCTGCGGCTGCACCCCACCGTCTAGCGGCTTTGGTACCGGCGTTTCGGGACCCGAGGCGCGACGGTCTAGGCTCGGCTCCATGTTCTGGCCGATGTTCGCGGTTGCCGTGGGTTTCCTGGGTCTCGCCGTTCTCGCGGTGCTCGCCGTGAAGGTGTTCGTGGAGGCGGAGCGCCTGGGACGGCAGGTGACCGACTCGGCCCGCCGGATCAGCCGGGCCGCCGACGACCTGGAGCGCGCGACCGAGAGTGCCGCCCGCGCCGTGGACGCGCTGTGAAGCGCTGAACGCCGGCGAGGACCCGCGGGGGTGGCCGGACGGACGCGTGCGTGTCGCGTTTCGGGGCACTTCGCCCTGTCACCTCACAGGTACCGGGGGGTACGCTGCTGGTCGCGGTCCGGAAAACGAGGCCCGGCCGCGGACGGGAGTACGCACGGGGATTGCCTCACGTTTACCCCTGAGCGTTACGATCGCTGCACAAGGCGATCGATCGGACATATGTCCGGCCGGTCGGACAGCACCCCCACCCAGCCGCCTCGGTGAGAAGGTAAAGACTTATGTTCGGAAGGCTCGGCGCCCCCGAGATCATTCTCATCCTCGTCGTCATCATCCTGCTGTTCGGCGCGAAGAAGCTTCCGGACATGGCGCGGTCGCTCGGCAAGTCGGCGCGCATCCTCAAGAGCGAGGCCAAGGCGATGAAGAGCGAGGGCAAGTCCGACGACGCCGCCCCCGCCGACCCGCCCACCCCCGAGCAGGCCGCTGCACAGCGCACCATCCAGGCCGCCCCCGGCGACGTGACCAGCTCCCGGCCGGTCACCGAGCCGACGGACACGACCAAGCGCTGACACAGGGCCGGTGACCTCCGGCCCGCCGCACGAGATGGGAACGTGGGTTGCTGAAGTCTGCCCGCACCACCAAGGAGAGGGACCCCGAGGGGCGGATGCCCCTCGCGGAGCACCTTCGTGAGCTCCGCAACCGGCTCGCGAAGGCGCTGCTGGCCATCGTCGCCGTCACCGTCGTCGCCGCCTTCTTCTACAACGACATCATCAACTTCTTCACCGACCCGGTCCTCGACTCGGTCGGCTGCACGAAGACGTTCGAAGAGCTGGCCAAGTCGTCGACCGACTCCGAGCCGTGCGCGCAGATCACCATCAACGGTCTGCTGGGCCCCTTCACGCTGGCGCTGAAGGTGTCACTGATGGCGGGTGTCGTACTGGCCTCGCCGGTCTGGCTCTACCAGCTCTGGGCGTTCGTCGCCCCGGGCCTGCACAAGAGCGAGAAGAAGTACGCCTACGCCTTCGTGGCCACGGGCGCCCCGCTCTTCCTCTTCGGCGCCTACTTCGCCTACGTGGTGCTGCCCACCACCGCGAAGGTGCTGATCGAGTTCACGCCGTTCGGTGTCGACAACCTCCTCCCGCTGGACGACCTGCTCGACCTCGTCACGCGCATGGTGGTCGTCTTCGGCCTCTCCTTCGAGCTGCCGTTGCTGCTGGTGATGCTCAACTTCACCGGCGTGCTGACCGGCAAGCGCATGGTCGGCTGGTGGCGCGGCATGATCATGGGCATCACGCTGTTCGCCGCCATCGCCACGCCCAGCACGGACCCGCTGACCATGATCGCGCTGGCCGGGCCGATCTGGGTCCTGTACTTCGTCGCGGTCGCCGTCTCGCTGCTGAACGACCGCCGCAGGGCCCGCCGTGAGGCGCTGGAGCCCGACGACGACGAGGCCTCCGAGCTGGACCTCACCCCCGAGGCGATCGGTGAGATCGAGCCCGTGACCACGACCCGCGCACTGCCCGAGCAGGCGACGAAGGACCGGGTCAACGGCTACGACGACGTGACCTGAGGCATACCGGGGCGGTGACGGCGTGCGTCGCCGCCCCACGGCACGGCCTGCGGAATCTCCCCCGGAACCCCTCACAGGACCGATCCCGATAATGATCGTCCTGTTGTCAGTGCGGCCCGGTACGCTCGAAAGCACGATGACAGAGGATCTCTCTCCGGCCGAGCGGTATGCGGCAGCCCGTCAGCGGGCCGCCGAGCAGGCCACCGCGCTCGCTGCTTTCCGCGAGATGTACGACTTCGGCCTCGACCCCTTCCAGATCGAGGCCTGCCAGGCGCTCGAGGCGGGCAAGGGCGTGCTGGTGGCCGCGCCCACCGGCTCCGGCAAGACGATCGTCGGCGAGTTCGCCGTCCACCTCGCCCTGGAGCAGGGCAAGAAGTGCTTCTACACGACACCCATCAAGGCCCTGTCGAACCAGAAGTACGCCGACCTGTGCCGCCGCTACGGCGCGGACCGCGTGGGCCTGCTCACCGGCGACAACAGCGTGAACTCCGACGCCCCGGTCGTCGTCATGACCACCGAGGTCCTGCGGAACATGCTGTACGCCGGTTCCCAGACCCTCCTCGGTCTCGGGTACGTGGTCATGGACGAGGTGCACTACCTCTCCGACCGCTTCCGCGGGGCCGTATGGGAGGAAGTGATCATCCACCTCCCCGAATCCGTGACCCTGGTGTCACTGTCGGCGACCGTGTCGAACGCGGAGGAGTTCGGCGACTGGCTCGACACCGTGCGCGGCGACACCCAGGTGATCGTCTCCGAGCACCGGCCCGTGCCGCTGTTCCAGCACGTGCTCGCCGGCCGCCGGATGTACGACCTGTTCGAGGAGGGCGAGGGCCGCAAGAGGGCCGTCAACCCCGACCTCACGCGCATGGCGCGCCTGGAGGCGAGTCGCCCGTCCTACCAGGACCGCAGGCGCGGCCGCGCCATGAAGGAGGCCGACCGGGAGCGGGAGCGCCGGCAGCGCTCCCGCATCTGGACGCCGAGCCGGCCGGAGGTCATCGAGCGGCTCGACGCCGAAGGGCTGCTGCCCGCGATCACCTTCATCTTCAGCCGCGCCGCCTGCGAGGCCGCCGTCCAGCAGTGCCTGTTCGCGGGGTTGCGGCTCAACGACGAGGACGCCCGGGAGCGGGTCCGTTCCCTCGTCGAGGAGCGCACGTCCTCCATCCCGGCCGAGGACCTGCACGTCCTGGGGTACTACGAGTGGCTGGAGGGCCTGGAGCGGGGCATCGCGGCCCACCACGCGGGCATGCTGCCGACCTTCAAGGAGGTCGTCGAGGAGCTGTTCGTCCGCGGCCTGGTGAAGGCAGTCTTCGCCACCGAGACCCTCGCCCTCGGCATCAACATGCCCGCCCGTTCGGTGGTGCTCGAGAAGCTCGTCAAGTGGAACGGCGAGCAGCACGCCGACATCACCCCCGGCGAGTACACACAGCTCACCGGCCGGGCCGGGCGGCGCGGCATCGACGTCGAGGGGCACGCCGTCGTGCTGTGGCAGCGCGGCATGAACCCCGAGCACCTCGCCGGACTGGCCGGCACCCGCACGTATCCGCTGCGCTCCAGCTTCAGGCCGTCGTACAACATGGCGGTCAACCTCGTCGAGCAGTTCGGCCGGCACCGCTCCCGGGAGCTGCTGGAGACGTCCTTCGCGCAGTTCCAGGCGGACAAGTCGGTCGTCGGCATCTCCCGGCAGGTGCAGCGCAACGAGGAGGGCCTCGACGGCTACAAGGCCTCCATGACCTGCCACCTCGGCGACTTCGAGGAGTACGCGCGGCTGCGCCGGGAGCTGAAGGACCGGGAGAACGAGCTGGCCCGGCAGGGCGCCAACGAGCGGCGCGCCGAGGCCGCCGTCGCGCTGGAGAAGCTCAAGCCCGGCGACGTCATCCACGTCCCCACGGGCAAGTACGCCGGCCTCGCCCTGGTGCTGGACCCCGGGCTGCCCGCCGGGCGGTCCAACGGCCACCGCGGCTTCGAGCACCACGACGGGCCCCGCCCGCTGGTGCTGACGGCGGAGCGCCAGGTCAAGCGGCTGGCGTCGATGGACTTCCCGGTGCCGGTCGAGGCGCTGGAGCGGATGCGCATCCCGAAGTCCTTCAACCCGCGCTCGCCGCAGTCCCGTCGCGACCTCGCCTCCGCGCTGCGCACCAAGGCCGGGCACATCCCGCCGGAGCGGGCCCGTAAGAAGCGCTCCCAAGCTGCCGACGACCGGGAGATCGCCCAGCTGCGCAAGGCGATCCGCGCCCACCCCTGCCACGGCTGCGACGACCGCGAGGACCACGCCCGCTGGGCCGAGCGCTACCACCGGCTGATGCGCGACACCTCGCAGCTGGAGCGCCGCATCGAGGGCCGGACGAACACCATCGCCCGCACCTTCGACCGGATCGTGGCGCTGCTGACGGAGATGGACTACCTGCGCGGCGACGAGGTCACCGAGCACGGCAAGCGCCTCGCCCGGCTCTACGGTGAGCTGGACCTGCTCGCGAGCGAGTGCCTGCGCGAGGGCGTCTGGGAGGGACTCTCCCCGGCCGAACTGGCCGCCTGCGTCTCCGCGCTGGTCTACGAGTCGCGGGCCGCCGACGACGCCATGGCGCCGAAGCTGCCCTCCGGCAAGGCCAAGGCCGCGCTAGGTGAGACCGTCCGCATCTGGGGCCGCCTGGACGCCCTGGAGGAGGACTTCCGGATCAGCCAGACCGAGGGCGTCGGCCAGCGCGAGCCCGACCTCGGCTTCGCCTGGGCCGCGTACATGTGGGCGTCCGGCAAGGGCCTGGACGAGGTGCTGCGCGAGGCGGAGATGCCGGCCGGTGACTTCGTGCGCTGGTGCAAGCAGGTCATCGACGTCCTCGGCCAGATCTCGGCCGCCGCGCCCCGGGAGGGCTCGACGGTGCCGAAGAACGCGCGCAAGGCGGTCGACGGACTGCTGCGCGGGGTGGTCGCCTACTCGTCCGTGGGCTGACCGAAGCGCATCCGGGGCCCGGCGGTCATCCGCCGGGCCTCTTCGCGTCCCGGGCGAGGCCCCGCGCGCCTCTTTCACTCGTCACGGTGAGTCGCCTTCGCATGCTCGGAGGGCATTACTCCATGTGTTCGAATGGTGCCGGGGCGTGCAAATGGGTCCGAGGCTACTCCAGCTCCGGTGTCCGTTTCAGGTGCTTGCTGAATATGACACGGCGATGATCCCCTCGGACTAAGCTCGCCCGCAGCGCACCGAGTTGAGGTGTATTCGCGCGCTTGTTCCCAATGTGCCGAAGGTGCCGGCACCTCCCAGAGATACCCCGCCGCAAGCTCCCCCATCCCCGCCGATTCGTTTTCAGAGGGCCTACATGGTGAGTGTTGATTCCCCTCCAGGTCGCAGCGAACTTCCGTACGCGCGCACGCTCCTGCTGCCGGCCATACTGATGGCCGCGGCCACCGGGGCCGCCGTCGCCCTGGTGACGGAACCGGCCCGGCTCGCCGTCGGCCTCTGCGGCGTCCTCGCCACGCTGCTGGTGATCGTGGCGGCGTCGGAGACGGTGCGCCGCGGCCGTGCGCTGCGCACCCTGCGTGCCGAGCACGCCCGTCACACCGCGTATCTGGAACACCGGGTGGCGAGCCACCACGAGGAGATGGTGCACCTCGGCGAAGTGGTCCTGCCGGACATCCTGGACTTCATGCGCACGGGGAGCACACCGGAGGAGGTGATGCGCCGCCTGCCCGAGGTCAACCCGGCCTACGCCGAACTCGGCGAGCCCCAGCGCAAGCTGATCCGGATGGTGTGCGACATCGTCGACCACCAGGACTCCATGCGCGAGTCCGCCGAGCGCTCCTTCGTCGACATCGCCCGCCGCGTCCAGGCGATCGTGCACCAGCAGAACAAGGAACTCCGTGAGATGGAGGAGGACCACGGGCGCAACCCCGAGGTCTTCGACGACCTGCTGCGCATCGACCACGGCACCGCGCTGATCGGCCGCCTCGCCGACTCGATCTCCGTCATCGGCGGCGGCCGGCCCGGACGCCAGTGGCCCCAGCCGGTGGCGCTCTACAGCGTGCTGCGCGGCGCGATGTCCCGGATCCTCCAGTACGGCCGGATCAACCTGGCCTCCATCGCCAAGGTCAACATCAAGGGCACCGCCGTCGAACCGGTCATCCACGCCGCGGCGGAGCTCCTCGACAACGCCACCCGCTACTCACCGCCCGGCGCCAAGGTGCACGTCACGGCGACCGAGGTGCAGAGCGGCGTCTGCATCGAGATCGAGGACGCCGGCGTCAGCCTCAGCGAGGAGTCCCGGGCCCGCATCGAAGGCCTGCTGGAGGACGCCAAGCGCGGCACCGACGTGCAGGACCTCGCCCACCATCCGCGTCTGGGCCTGTCCGTCGTCGGCCGGCTGTGCACGCAGTTCGGCATGGACGTCTCGCTGCGCGCCTCCGCGTACGGCGGGGTCCGGGCCATCCTCATCGTGCCGAGCAAGATGATGACGACCGAGCCCGGCGTCGGACTCGCCCACGGCATCGGCGCCACCTCGATCCCCACCCCCGGCCCGGACGCCCTGCCCGGCCCCGAGCGCCGGCCCAAGAAGCGCCGCCCCACCAGCCCCCGTATCCCGGCCGGCGTCTCCCTGGAGGACGACGTTCCCGAGGTCACCGAGTGGACCGCCGGCGGCCTGCCGCAGCGCCGCAGCCGGGTCAAGATGCCGCTCAGCCAGCGCCTCGCCGAACAGGCGCAGTGGGAGCGGGAGGACGCCGAGCGCGAGGCCCGTCTGGCCGCCGAGCGGGTCCGCAAGGGCATCCCGGCCCCCGCGGCCCCGGAGCCCGCGCAGGAGGAGACCGAGCAACTCCCGCCGGGCCACTGGATCGGGGCCTTCTGGGAGGGCCTCAAGCAGTACCCGGGCATCACCCAGGCCCACCAGCAGTCCAGCAGCAACGAGCCGGCCCATGCCCCGGCCGACGACGAGGGGAACCTCAAGTGATCGAGCAGCAAGGCAAGTTCGACTGGATGCTCAAGGATCTCTATGACGGTGTTCCGGGCATCGAGATGATCGTGGTGCTGTCCGCCGACGGTCTGCGCATCGCGCGCTACTCCGGCGATCCGGACGCCGCCGACCGGGTCGCCGCCGCCTGCGCGGGCCTGCAGAGCCTGGCGGGCGCGGTCGCCCAGGAGATCCCGACCAGCGACGGCGACATGAAGATGGTTCTGATCGAGATGAACGGCGGCTACTTCTACCTGATGGCCGCCGGCCCCAACGCCTACCTCGCCGTGCTCTCCGACGTCCGCTGCGAGCCCGGCCGGATGGGCCTCAGCATGGCGGACCTGGTCGCCCGGATCGGGCCCCATCTCACCAGTCCCGCCCGGCGCAACGGGCAGACCGTATGACTCCTCCCCAACGCCAGAGGCGATCCCCGGGGCAGCAGCCGTCCGCCGCGGCCTCCGCCCCCGATCCGCCTCCCAAGGAAGGCGCGACACCCAACCCCGAGCGGCTGTTCGTCATCGGCGGCGAGGGGGGCGGCGAGCGCGCCGACCTCGACCTGGTGACCCTCATCGTGGCACGCGCCGAACCGCCGGTGTCCGCCACCCCGGAACAGGCCGCCCTGCTGCGGCTGTGCGTCGCCCCGCTGTCCGTAGCCGAGCTGTCGGCCTACCTGAGCCTGCCGTTCAGCGTGGTGTCCGTGCTGCTCACCGACCTCCTGGCCACCGAACTGGTGCAGGCCCGCGCCCCGATCGTCCGCCAGAAGGTCGCCGACCGAACCCTCCTCGAAGCGGTGATGCATGGACTTCAAAGACTCTGACACGATCCCGGGCCCGAGGACGGAGGACCGGCTGCCGCACACGGCCGAGGCCGCCGTGAAGATCGTCATCGTGGGCGGCTTCGGAGTCGGCAAGACCACCATGGTCGGCTCGGTCAGTGAGATCAGACCACTGACCACCGAGGAGACGATGACCCAGGCGGGCATCGGGGTCGACGACAACTACGGTTCCGCGTCCAAGACGGCCACCACGGTGGCCATGGACTTCGGCCGCATCAGCATCACCGACGAACTGGTGCTGTACCTCTTCGGCACGCCCGGCCAGGAGCGCTTCTGGTTCCTGTGGAACGGCCTGTTCGAAGGTGCCCTCGGTGCGGTGGTGCTCGTCGACACCCGCCGCCTGGAGGTCAGCTTCGACGTCATGGGGCGCCTGGAGGAGCGTGGCGTGCCCTTCGTGGTGGCCGTCAACACCTTTCCCGACGCGCCCCGTTATCCCGTCGCCGAGCTGCGGACGGCCCTGGACCTGCCCGAGGAGATCCCCATCCTCGACTGCGACGTACGGCGCCGGGCCTCCAGCCGCGACGTCCTGCTCACCCTGATGCGCTTCCTGCACGCCCTCGCCATGAAGGGCGCGCTCACCTGACCGGGCGCGGCCGACCCCACCCGGACCCCCACCCCTGAACCCACACCTCTGTTGCGGAGCGACACTGTGACGCCTGAACGCCACTCCCCGACCGGAACGGGCGAACCCCTGCTCGAACCGCCGCCCGGCTGTCCCGCGCACGGCCTCGGACCGGGCGGACTGCACCGGCTGCACGAGGCGGACGACCTGGAGGAACTGTACGAGAAGCTGCGCGAGCAGCACGGACCGGTGGCGCCGGCGCTGCTCCACGACGACGTGCCGATGTGGGTGGTGCTCGGCCACGCCGAGAACCTGCACATGGTGAGCACACCCGCCCAGTTCTGCCGCGACAGCCGCATCTGGACGCCGCTCAACGAGGGCATGGTCAAGCCCGACCACCCGCTCATGCCTCACATCGCCTGGCAGCCCATCTGCTCGCACGCCGAGGGCGAGGAGCACAAGCGGCTGCGCGGTGCCGTCATGGGCGCCATGTCCGGCCTCGACTACCGGGAGCTGCGCCGCCACATCAAGCGCTACACCCAGCGCCTCGTCAACCGGTTCTGCGAGGAGGGCCGCGCCGACCTCGTCGGCCAGTTCGCCGAGCACCTGCCGATGGGGGTGATGTGCCACCTCCTCGGCATGCCGGAGGAGTACAACGACCGGATGGTGGAGGCGGCGCGGGACACGCTCAAGGGCACCGACACCGCCATCGCCAGCCACGCCTACCTGATGGAGTCCCTGGGACGGCTCAGCACCGAGCGCCGGGAGCGGCCCGAGGACGACATCGCCGGCCGTCTCGTCACCCATCCGGCCGGGCTCAGCGACGACGAGGTCAGGGAGCACCTGAGGCTGGTGCTCCTCGCCGCCTACGAGGCGACCGTCAACCTCATCAGCAACGTGCTGCGCGTGGTGCTCACCCACCCGGGCTTCCGCGCCCAGCTCAGCGGCGGCCAGATGACGGTCTTCGAGGCGGTCGAGCAGTCCCTGTGGGACGAGCCGCCGTTCAGCACCGTCTTCGCCTACTTCGCCAAGCAGGACACCGAGCTGGGCGGCCAGCGCATCCGGGCCGGCGACGGGCTGCTGCTCGGCATCGCGCCCGGCAACGTCGACCCGCGCATCCGTCCCGACCTGGCGGCGAGCATGCAGGGCAACCGCGCCCACCTCGCCTTCGGCGGCGGCCCGCACGAGTGCCCCGGCCAGGACATCGGGCGGGCCATCGCCGACGCCGGCATCGACGCGCTGCTGATGCGGTTGCCGGACGTCCAGCTCGACTGCGCCGAGGACGAGCTCCAGTGGCGGTCGTCGATCGCGTCGCGGCACCTGGTGGAGCTGCCGGTACGGTTCGAGCCCAAGGCGCAGCAGGACATCAGGCAGCAGCCGAGCCACGCCCCGGCCCCGGCCCAGCGCACCGCCTGGCACGTCGGCACCCCGCGCCCGGAGGAGCGGCTCGCGCCGCAGGCCCCGCCGCGACAGCCCGAGCCCGTGTCGGTGGCGGCCGCGCAGCCCCAGCCGGTACCGGAGCCTCCCCGGCCGCGCGGTGCCTGGCAGCGCTTCCTGCTCTGGTGGCGCGGTTACTGACGGCCCGCCCAGTCCCCGTACGCGGTCCAGGCGTCGAGGGACCGGCCGCTGCGGAAGCGGTGCTCCCGCCCCGTGACCGGATCGGTGAAGCCCAGCTCTCGCGCCAGCAGTTGCAGCGGGCGCCGGAAGTCACCGGCCGGCACGGCGGCGGTCACCTCGGGGTAGAGGGGGTCGCCGAGGATCGGCACGCCGAGCGAGGTCATGTGGACGCGCAGCTGGTGGGTCTGCCCGGTGCCGGGCACCAGCCGGTACCGCCCCAGCTCCCCGTCCGGTCCCGGACGGTGGGCGATCAGCTCGACGCGGCTCACGGCGTTCGGCTCCCCCTCGATCTCCTGCGCGGCCAGGACCCCGCGCACCTTGAGGATGCGGCTGCGTACGGTCCGGGGGAGGGCGAGCGCGGGTTCGTACGGCGCGACGGCCTCGTACTCCTTGTGCACCCGCCGGTCACGGAACAGGCCCTGGTACGCGCCGCGCTCCTCGGGGCGGACCGTGAACAGGACGAGGCCGGCGGTGAGCCGGTCCAGGCGGTGCGCGGCGCCGAGCGCCGGGATGCCCAGCTCCCTGCGGAGCCGGGCGAGCGCGGTCTCGGTGACGTGGCCGCCGCGCGGAGTGGTGGCCAGGAAGTGCGGCTTGTCGACGACGACGATGTGCTCGTCGCGGTACACGATCTCCAGGGGGAACGGGACCGGCACCTCGGCCGGCCGGTCGCGGTGGAACCAGACGAACAGCCCCGGCTCGTACGGCGCGTCGGCCGGCACCGCCCGTCCGTCCGCCCCCACGAACAGCCCGGCGTCGAACATCCCGTCCACGACGTCGGCGCCCGCACCGGAGAGCCGCTCCGCCAGGTGCTCCCGCACCGTGGACCACGGCCCGGTCGGGGGCAGCCGCACCCGCACCGGATCGATTCCGTCGCGCTGCGGAAGGGGTGAGGGCGGGGGAGGTGTACGGCGTCTCATCGTCTGCCAGCGTACGAGGCGCCGGGCGGCACCGGAAAACTCCCGGCCAGGCGTCCGGAGTCTTGGCAGGATGCGGACCATGCCCTATCTGACCCGCCCGGTGCTGCCCGCCGGCACCCTCTCCCGTGACCCGCAGCCCACGATCCCCACCGGCGACGGACTGGTGCTGCGCCCCTGGCGCACCGAGGACGCGCCCGCCGTCCACGCGGCCTTCCAGGACCCGGTGATGCACCAGTGGCACATCCGTACCGCCGAGTCCGAGGAGGAGGTGCGCGGCTGGATCGCCGAGTGGCAGCAGGCCTGGGAGCACGAGCGGGCCGTCCAGTGGGCCGTCGCCGACGCGGCCGGTGAACGGCTGCTCGGCCGGGTCGCGCTGCGGGAGATACAGCTCGGCGACGGGGTGGCCGAGGTCGCCTACTGGACGACGGCGGCGGCCCGCGGCCGGGGCGTCGCCGCCCGCGCCACCCGGACGCTCGCCCGCTGGGCCCTGGACGGGATCGGCTTCCAGCGCCTGGAACTCAGCCACGCCGTCGCCAACGAGGCCTCCTGCCGGGTCGCCCGGAAGGCCGGTTTCGCCCTGGAGGGCACCAAGCGCAGCGCCCTGCTCCATCCCGACGGCTGGCACGACATGCACCTGCACGCGCGCGTACGCGGGGACTGAGCGCCGTGTCTCCCGGAATCCGGCGCGGGACGATCCGCCGGTGCTGCGCGCTGTCCTCGCCACGCGGCCGCCGGGCCGTGCGCCGGTCGCACCGGACGCCCTGCACGCCGGACGCGTCGAGCCCGTGCGGGCCGGGCGGTGCCATGAAGCGTGCGCCGCGCGACCGCGCCGGCAGGACCCCCGCGGCGAGGCGCCGTGCGGGGTGTCACGCGGCCGGAGCGGCGCCTTCCTGCTCGGCCTCGATACGGGCGTTCCAGTCCCGCTTGGAGGCCTGCCAGCCGTCCTCGTTGTGGCCGAGGCGCCAGTAGCCGGAGATGGAGAGGTCCTCGCGGGGGATCGCGCGCTCCACCCGCAGCAGCTTGCGCAGCTCCTTCACGCAGGCCGCCTCGCCGTGCACGAAGGCGTGCACCCGGCCCTCGGGGAAGTCCAGCGCGCGTACGGCCTCGACCAGGGCCTGCCCCACCGGACGGCCCCCGCGGTGCAGCCAGACGACCTCCACGTCGGAGTCGATCTTCTGCTCCTCCTCAGCGCCCTCGACCTCGATGAACGCGAAGGCGCGGGTGCCGTCGGGCAGTGCCTCCAGGGACCGGGCGATCGCGGGCAGCGCGCTCTCGTCACCGGCGAGCAGGTGCCAGTCGGCGGCGGGATCGGGGGCGTAGGCGCCACCGGGGCCCATGAAGCGGACGGTCTCGCCCGGCTGGACGCGCCGCGCCCAGGGGCCGGCCAGTCCCTCGTCGCCGTGGATCACGAAGTCCAGGGTCAGCTCGCGGTGCTCGGCGTCCCACTGGCGCACGGTGTACGTCCGGGTCACCGGCCACTGGTCCCGGGGGAACTCCTCGCGGATCCGCTCCATGTCGAAGGGCTCCGGGTAGGTCACGCCCTCGGCGGCGAACAGCAGCTTCACGTAGTGGTCGGTGCAGGTGTCCGCCGGCAGCCCGGCGAGCCCCTCACCGCCGAGCACCACCCGCTGCATGTGCGGGGTCAGCCGCTCGGTGCGGACGACCTGGGCGGTGTGCGGCGTGCGCGGCGTGCGTCCCGCTCGGTCTGCCATGACGGCCTCCCTGCTCCCTACGTGAGGGCATCGCGACTTAGGCTTACCTAAGTTAGCATCCCCACCCTCTTCGCCGCCTCGTGGACGGTGTCCCCGGGACCCGCGTACCCCGGACACGGCGTGCGGCCTCCCCGGCGGGCGGTCCGGTTCGCCGTACGCCCTGACGGCTCGGGCGCACGGCGGGCCCGGCTCAGCCCGCGAGCGTCGCCAGCAGCCGTTGCAGCGAGCCGCCCAGGCCCCAGCGGGCCGCGAGGCCGTCCAGTGCCTCGGCGTCGCGCGGGGCGTCGGGCAGCGTCGTGTCGACGTCCGGCAGCGGGACGTCGTCGGCGACCCGGACGACCTTCGGGGCCACGGCGAGATACGGTCGTGCCTCGGTCAGCCGCCTGCGCTGCGAGGGCGTGAGCTTCGCCCCCGGGTCGTCCACCGCGGCCTGGATGCCCGCCAGGTCGCCGAACTCGGCGAGCAGCTTGGCCGCCGTCTTCTCGCCGATGCCCGCGACGCCGGGCAGGCCGTCGCTCGGGTCCCCGCGCAGCAGTGCCAGGTCGGCGTATCCGCGGCCGTCCACGCCGTACTTCTCGCGCAGCAGGGCCTCGTCGGTGAGGGCGAGGGTGCCGACGCCCTTGATCGGGTACAGCACACGCACGCCCCGGGCGTCGTCGACCAACTGGTACAGGTCCCGGTCGCCGGTGACGATGTCCACCGGGCCCGTCGCCCGCGCGGTGTAGGTGCCGATGACGTCGTCCGCCTCGTACCCGGCCACGCCGACGCGGGCGATGCCGAGCGCGTCCAGGACGGCCTCGATGACCGGTACCTGCGGCGAGAGCGTGTCGGGCACCTCTTCGGTGTCCGGGCCCTGCGGGGTCTCCTCGGCCACCCGGTGCGCCTTGTAGCTGGGGATCAGCTCCACCCGCCAGTGCGGTCGCCAGTCGGCGTCCATGCAGGCGACCAGCTGGTCGGGCCGGTGGTCCTTCACCAGGCGGTCGATGAAGTCGAGGAGTCCGCGCACGGCGTTGACGGGCGTCCCGTCGGGGGCCCTCACCGAGTCGGGCATCCCGAAGTAGGCGCGGAAGTAGAGGGAGGCGGTGTCGAGGAGCATCAGTCGTCCGGTCACGCCTCGCATCATGCCGCAGGCGGTGCAGGTGCACGGTGGAGGCCGTGTGAGCTGGGTCACTCCTGTGTTTGGGTCGGGGGGAAGGGGGCAGGCGCGCTCCCGGGCCGAAGCTGGTTGATGCATTCAACTGTTAGCGGGTCTTCGGATCGATGAGTCCTCGGACCGACGGGCTCCCGTGTCGACGGGCGCCCGCTCCGACGGTTCCTTGTGCCGACGAGTCCTCGTGCCCCTGTCCCTGCCCCCGAGCCAAGAGGTAAGCGTGTCAGCGAGGCTAGAGGCCGAGAACCTGTACAAGGTCTTCGGCAGAAAACCGGACCAGGCGGTCGAACGACTGCGCCAAGGAGCCGACCGGGAGGAACTGCGGGCCGACGGCACCACGGCCGCCGTCATCGACGCGTCCTTCACCGTGGAGCCCGGCGAGATCTTCGTCGTCATGGGACTGTCCGGGTCCGGGAAGTCGACGCTGCTGCGCATGCTCAACGGTCTGCTGGAGCCGACCGCCGGGCACGTCCGCTTCGGCGGCCAGGACCTGACGGAACTCGGCGACCGCGGACTGCGCGAGGTCCGCTCCCAGCAGATCAGCATGGTCTTCCAGCACTTCGCGCTCTTCCCGCACCGCAGCGTCCGTGACAACGCTGCCTACGGCCTCGAAGTGCAGGGCGTGCCCCGCGCCGAGCGCGAACGCCGCGCCGACGAGGCGCTCGCCCTGTGCGGCCTGGCCGGCTGGGAGAAGTCCTGGCCGGACGAGCTGTCCGGCGGTATGCAGCAGCGCGTCGGTCTGGCCCGCGCGCTCGCCACGGACGCCGACCTGCTGCTCATGGACGAGTCCTTCAGCGCCCTCGACCCGCTGATCCGCCGGGACATGCAGGACCAGCTGCTCGACCTGCAGAAGACCCTGAAGAAGACCATCGTCTTCATCACCCACGACCTCAACGAGGCCATGCGCCTGGGCGACCGCATCGCCGTGATGCGCGACGGCAGCATCGTGCAGATAGGCACCGCGCAGGACATCCTGATACGCCCCGCCAATGACTACGTCGCCTCCTTCACCCAGGACGTCGACCGCTCGCGCGTCCTCACCGCCCGCGCGGTCATGGAGACCGACGTGCGCGGCGACGAGGCCGACTGCACGTGCGAGACGGCGACGCCCGACACGCCGTTCACCGAACTGTGCGCCATCAGCGCGCGGGTGCCGCACGCCGTCGCCGTCGTGAAGGACGGCGACCTCGTCGGAGTGGTCCCCTCCCGTCGCCTGGTCGGGTTCCTCGGCGACGAGCAGGCCGAGGCCGGCACCTGCGACTCCCCGCGCGACAAGGGCGGCGAGAAGGTGATGGCCCGTGCCTAGGATTCCGCTCGGCGACTGGGTCAACGACGCCGTCGACTGGCTGCTCGGCCACGTCTCCTGGCTCTTCGACTTCCTCAAGACCGTCTTCACCGGCACCTACGACGGCATCAACGCCGTCCTCCAGGCGCCCGAACCGCTGCTCCTCGTCGGCATCTTCGCGATCATCGCCTTCTGGCTGCGCGGCACGGTCGCCGGTGTCCTCACCTTCCTGGGATTCGCGTTCATCATCTCCATGGAGCTGTGGGAGAACGCGATGATCACCTTGGCGCTGGTGCTGGTGGCCACCATCATCGCGCTCGTCATCGCGGTGCCCGTCGGCATCTGGGCGGCCCGCTCCGCCCGGGTCAGCGGCCTGGTGCGGCCGGTGCTGGACTTCATGCAGACGCTGCCCGCGATGATCTACCTCATCCCGGCGATCCTGTTCTTCGGCACCGGTGCCTCCGCGGGCATCGTCGCCACCCTGATCTTCGCGCTCGCCCCGGGCGTGCGCATGACCGAGCTGGGCATCCGCCAGGTCGACAAGGAGCTGGTCGAGGCCGCCGAGGCCTTCGGCACCACTCCGCGCAACACCCTGCTGCGCGTCCAGCTCCCGCTGGCCCTGCCGACGGTGATGGCCGGCGTCAACCAGGTCATCATGCTCGGCCTGTCCATGGCGGCGATCGCCGGCATGGTCGGCACCGGCGGCCTCGGCGGCGACGTCAACGAGGCCATCGGCCAGCTCAACGTGGGCCTCGGTTCCGAGGCCGGTGTCGCCATCGTGATCCTGGCGATCTACCTGGACCGCATGACCAGCGCCCTGGGCACCCAGGTCTCGCCGCTGGGCCGGCGCGCCGCCGCCAAGGCGCGGGCCGCGGGCGGCCTCAAGATCTGGTCCTACCGTCCCCGCCCGCAGGTCGCCGTGGTCGGCGTCGTGATCCTGGCCCTGGTGGCCGGCGGCATGGGCATGTTCGGCGGCTCCGGCGACTCCGAGTCCGTCGCCGACGGCAAGAACGTCGGCCAGGGCAAGAAGGTCACCCTCGGGTACGTGCCCTGGGACGAGGGCGTCGCCTCCACGTTCCTGTGGAAGGAGATCCTCGAACAGCGCGGCTACGAGGTCGAGGCCAAGCAGTTCGACGCCGGCCCGCTCTACACGTCGCTCGCGCAGGGCGACATCGACATCGTCACCAACTCCTGGCTGCCGACCACCCACGAGCAGTACTGGAAGAAGTACGGCGACCGGCTCGACGACCTCGGCTCCTGGTACGACGAGACGTCGCTGGAGCTGACGGTCCCCGCGTACATGAAGGACGTCAACACGCTGGCGGACCTCAAGGGCAGGGCCGGCCTCTTCGGTGGCAAGATCACCGGCATCGAGTCCAGCGCCGGCGAGATGGCCCTGCTGAAGGACAAGGTCGCCAAGGCGTACGGCCTCGACAAGGAGTACAAGGTCGTCGACAGCTCGACGCCGGCGATGCTGGCCGAGCTGAAGCGGGCCATGAGCAAGAAGGAACCGATCGTCGTCACGCTCTGGTCCCCGCACTGGGCGTACAACGACCTGGACCTGAAGAAGCTCGAGGACCCGAAGGGCGCCTGGGGCGAGGGCGACGGCGTGCACACGCTGTCCCGCAAGGGCTTCGCCGGCGACGACCCGACGGCTGCGCAGTGGATGAAGGACTTCACGCTGGACGAGAAGCAGCTCACCAGCCTGGAGGCCGAGATCAACAAGGCCGGCAAGGGCAAGCAGCAGGACGCCGTCCGCACCTGGCTGAAGAGCAACCCGGGGCTGGTCGACAAGCTCGCCCCGGTGGAGGGCGCCGCCGGCGGCACCCCGGCCGAGGCGAAGCGCACCCTGGACGTGGCCTGGTTCCCCTGGGAGGAGGACGTCGCCGTCACCTACCTGTGGAAGAACGTCCTGGAGCGCCGCGGCTACAAGATGAACCTGAAGCAGATGGACGTCGGCCCGGTCTACACCGGCCTGGCCTCCGGCGACCTCGACCTCAACTTCGACGCCTGGCTGCCGCACGCCCAGAAGAACTACTGGGAGAAGAACAAGGACAACCTCACCGACCTCGGTACCTGGTACGAACCGACCTCCCTGGAGATCGCCGTCCCCTCCTACGTGAAGGACGTCAAGTCCCTCGCGGACCTCAAGGGCAAGGGCGACCTCTTCGACGGGAAGATCATCGGCATCGAGCCCGGCACCGGTGAGATGCAGCTCGCCAAGAACGAGGTGCTGCCGGGCTACGGCCTGGAGGACGAGTACGAGATCGTGGACGGCTCCACGCCGGCGATGCTGGCCGAGCTGAAGCGCGCCTACGCCAAGAAGGAGCCGGTCGCGGTCACCCTGTGGTCCCCGCACTGGGCCTACAGCGACTACGAGCTGACCAAGCTGAAGGATCCCAAGAAGGCCTTCGGCGAGGGCAACACGATCCGCACCATCTCCAGCAAGAAGTTCCCCGAGCAGTACCCGCAGCTCACCGAGTGGATCAAGGACTTCCGCATGACCGAGGACGAGCTCGGCACCCTGGAGGCCGAGATCAAGGACCGCGGGCAGGGCCACGAGGAGGAAGCCGTCGCGGCCTGGCTCGAGGAGCACCCGGACATGGTCGGCCGGATGACCCCGCAGTAGCACGTCGGCACGACACCGGCCCGGCACCGCCGTACCGGCCGCCCCGAGGGGTGGGTCCCGCCGCGCTCCGTCAGGAGACGCGACCGGACCCACCCCTCGGTCGGCTCCGCCGGGGCACGGCAAAGATTTGGCCAACCACGGAGCGCCACCCCCTGCCCTGGCCTTGGCACGCCGGGGCCGCGGGGGCTGGCGGGAACACGGAGGGCCGCCCGCGCCTTGAACCGGTAAGGCGTCCGCGACCGCGGACGGGCGGGCCGCGCGATGGCGAGAACTGTGAGGTCGCGGCCACCGCACCGTGACACCGATGTGACGGCCGCATGAAACGGTTTGCCGAACATGCGTAGGGTGCAGAGAACTCAACAGGAGAACGGTGCCCGGTCCGGGGCGCCGCGGTGGTACGGAGACGGGTGAAGGAGGGAGCCGGAGCGATGGGCGACCACAAAGATCAGCACCTGCGGGTGGGCGCGGCCGTGCGGCGTCGGCGCCGGGCCCTGGAGCTCACCCTCGCCGTCGTCTCCGAGCGCAGCGGTCTGTCCGTGCCCTTCCTCAGCCAGGTCGAGAACGACCGGGCGCGGCCCAGCCAGACCTCCCTGGAGAAGGTGGCCGACGCGCTGCGCACCACCGCCGTGGAGCTGCTCGCCGCCGCCGACCCCGCGTGCAGCGTGGACGTGGTGCGGGCCGAGGACCCCGATCCGGAGCTGGCGCCCCGGGTGCGCTCCCTGGTGCGCGGACACCACCAGATGCACGCCTCCGAGTTCACCGGCGACCATGACGCCGGACGCGAACTGCAGTACCGCAACGACCAGTTGATGTTCGTCACCGAGGGCGCCGTCGAGATCGAGGCGGAGGGCCGCGCGTACCGGTTGGGGCGAGGCGACACGCTGTACCTCACCGGTGGGGTGCGGCACCGGTGGCGGGCCACGGTGCCCGACACCCGGCTGGTCGTGGTCGCCGTGGCCGAGCACATCGAGGCGGTCCGGGAAGGGCCCCGCCGGTGAGGCCGTGCCGGTGAGGGCGGTCTCCCTGGTCCCGTCGCTGACCGAGGCCGTCGCCGTGACGCTCCCGGGCGTGCTGGTCGGGGCCACCGACTGGTGCACGCACCCGGCCGGGCTCGACGTCGTCCGGGTCGGCGGCACCAAGAACCCGAAGACCGACCGGGTCCTCGCCCTCGCACCCGACCTCGTGGTCGCCAACGAGGAGGAGAACCGTCCGGCCGACCTGGACACCCTGCGCGCGGCGGGCGTCGAGGTGCTGGTGACCGAGGTACGTACGGTGCCGCAGGCCCTCACCGAACTGGACCGGGTGCTGACGGCCTGTGGCGCGTCGTCCCGGCCCCGGTGGCTGGACGAGGCGGAGGCGGCCTGGGCGGCGCCGCCGGCCGCCTTCCGGGAGGGGCGCCGCCGCGCCGTCGTGCCGGTCTGGCGCAGGCCCTGGATGGTGCTGGGCCGCGACACCTTCGCCGGCGACGTGCTGGCCCGCCTCGGCGTCGACCACCTGTACGCGGGGCACGCCGAGCGCTACCCGAAGGTGCCCGTCGAGGAACTCCGGGCGGCCCGCCCGGACCTCGTGGTCCTGCCGGACGAGCCGTACCGCTTCACCGCCGAGGACGGACCCGAGGCCTTCCCCGGCCTGCCCTGCGCCCTCGTCGACGGCCGGTGCCTCACGTGGTACGGGCCGTCCCTGGCCGAGGCGCCCCGGGTGCTGGACGCGGCCCTGCGAGCAGCGCGCCGCTGACCACACCGCGCGCGGTGTGCGCGGCGGCGACGGCCCAGGCGACGACCAGGACCCCGTACAGGACGACGGTGAGGGCGTCGTAGGCGGCCAGTCCCGTGTGCCGGGCCAGCGCCTCGGAACCGGTGACGCAGGTGCCCACCGGAAAGGTGAACGACCACCACGTCATCGAGAACCGCATGCCCTCGCGCCGGGCCCGCACGACGTGCGCGGCGGCGAGCCCCAGCCACATCAGCGCGAAGCCCAGCACGGGAACGCCGTACAGGACGCCGAACACCTCGAATCCCGTGGCGTACGGGCCCGGGAGGACCCCCGGGGCCACCTCCGCGAACTGTCCCACCGCGGTCGTCGACTGCCCGAGCGGGCCCAGCACCAGGAAGAGTGTCGGGGTCAGCGCGAGCGGCAACGGACCGCCGGTGAGCAGCCGGCCGAAGATCAGGGGCAGCATCACCAGCGTCGCCAGCAGGCTCATGCCGAACAGGGCGACGCAGGCGAGCAGCAGCGTCGCGCGCGGCTGTCCCGGCGGAAGGTGCGGGACCAGGAGCGGTCCGACGGCCGCGGAGACCATCGGCGCGACCAGCGGCAGCAGCCACACCGGGTAGGCCTGACCGGGCTCGATCCGGTGGCGCACCGCCATCAGGTACGGCACGACGACCGCTGCCGCGAGCCCGACGACCGTACCGGAGGTGAACAGCACGGCGTCCAGGGCGACCGCCGCCGAGGTGCCGATCCAGTCCCGGCCGACCGTCAGGGCGCCGCCGCCGACGGCCAGCAGGGCCATCGCCAGGCAGCCGTAGAACGGGGCAGCGGCGGGGTCGAGCAGATGCGTCCGGGCCTGGTCCCAGTGGTGGTACCAGTGCAGTGAACGGGCCACGAGCAGCGCCGCGAGGAGGACGAGGGACAGGGCCCAGAACGCGGTGCATACGGGGCGCAGTCCGGGTATGCGTCCCGGCAGCGCGACTCCGGCGCTGCCGACGATCGCGGTGCCCATGACGCAGGAGTACCAGTTGGGCCCGAGATGCCGGACGGCCGGGACGGGCCGGGCAGGGGCCGTGGTGGGGGAGTGGGGCTGGGCGACGGTGACCATGCGTCCACGATCATCGTGGCCGAAGCCGCTGACCAGGGACCATGCTTCTATGAGGGCATAAGCTGGGGTTATGGGCAGGAGCAGTGCGGAGGCTGAGCAGGCAGGTCGGGGCGGACCGGGCGCGCTGGCACACCGGGTGCCGGATCTCGGCGCCTTGGAACTGCTGCTGGCGGTGGCGCGGCTCGGCAGCCTCGGCGGGGCGGCGCGCGAGCTGGGCATCACCCAGCCGGCCGCCAGCAGCCGCATCCGGTCGATGGAGCGCCAGCTGGGGGTCGCGCTGGTGGACCGTTCGCCGCGCGGCTCGCGGCTCACCGACGCCGGGGCTCTGGTCACGGACTGGGCGCGCCGGATCGTGGAGGCCGCCGAGGCGTTCGATGCGGGAGCGCAGGCGCTGCGGGACCGGCGGGACTCGCGGCTGCGGGTGGCGGCGAGCATGACGATCGCCGAGTACCTGTTGCCGGGCTGGCTGGTCGCGCTGCGCACCCAGCTGCCGGACACCGCGGTGTCGCTGCTCGCCGGGAACTCCGCGGCGGTGGCGGAGCGTCTGCTGTCCGGCGAGGCCGACCTGGGCTTCGTGGAGGGCGTGAGCGTCCCGGCGGGCCTCGACTCGGCCGTCATCGCCCACGACCGCCTGATCGTCGTGGCGGCACCGGGCCACCCCTGGGCCCGTCGCCGGCGCCCGCTGGAGGCGGCGGAGCTGGCCGCCACCCCGCTGATCCTGCGCGAGCAGGGCTCCGGCACCCGGCAGGTCCTGGACGCGGCGCTGGGCGGCCTGGCCCGCCCCCTGATCGAGCTGTCGTCGACCACCGCCGTCAAGGCGGCCGCGGTGAGCGGGGCCGGTCCCTCCGTCCTCAGCGAACTCGCCGTCGGCGAGGAACTCACGACCCGGCGCCTGGTGAGCGTGCCGGTGGCGGACGTCGCCCTGGCCCGCGACCTGCGGGCGGTCTGGCCCACGGGCCACCGCCCGACCGGCCCGGCCCGGCACCTGCTGTCGCTGACGCGGGCGTAGGCCGCGCGGGCGGCCGCGGGGCCCGGCGGCGGGCGCGGGGCCCGGTGGCAGGCGAGAAACCTGGTGGCAGGCCAGGACTTGCGGCGCGCGCCGTGGGTGCCGCCGCCGGGGCGGTGCGCTCCCGCCCGTGCGCGCCGGGGGAGCCGTCTCCGGAGGCGTACCGTCTCCGGGGAGTGCCGTCGCCGGGGCCGGGTGGCTCAGCCCGACGCCGCCGCGTTCACCAACGCCGCCATCACCCGCACGTCCTCGCCCATCTCCGGGTGCCACTGCACGCCGAGGACCCAGCCCCGGCCGGACGGCAGTTCGAGGGCCTCGACGGTGCCGTCCGCGGCGTGGGCCGAGGGGACCAGCCCGGTACCGAGCCGGTCCACCGCCTGGTGGTGGTAGGTCGGCACGAACACCTCCTCGGGCACGACACCGGCGTACAGCGTTCCCGGCACCGGCGTGACCGGGTGGCCGCCGAAGACCCCGACCGCCTCGGCGTGGCCCTCGATGTGCTGGACGAGGGTGCCGCCCAGGGCGACGTTCAGCAGCTGCATGCCCCGGCAGACGCCCAGCAGGGGGACGCCCGCGTCCAGGGCCGCCTCGATCAGCGCCAGTTCCCAGGTGTCCCGGGCGCGGGCGGGCGGTCCGGTGCGCGGGTCCCGTTCGGCGCCGTAGCGGACCGGCTCCACGTCCGGGCCGCCCGCGATCACCACCCCGTCCAGGCGGGCGACGGTGGCGGCGGCCCGCTCCGGCGCGTCCGGCGGGAGCATCACGGCCAGCCCGCCCGCCCGCTGCACGAGCCGCGGATACCCGGCGGGCAGCAGCGCCGCCTCCAGCTCCCACACGCCCCAGCGCGCCCCGGTCTCCAGGTACGTGCTGACGCCGACCAGCGGCATGCCCGCCATCCGACCTCCTTTGTCATGGCTCGTAATGGCTCGCTCCCATACCTTTGCCGGGCCCCGGTGTCACGGCAAGACGCGGACGCGCGTCAGGCCAGGAACCCGCGCAGCAGCGCCGCCGTCCCCGCGCAGTGCTCCCGCGCGATCTCCCGCGCCCCGTCGGCGTCCCCGTCGAGCACCGCCGCCACGAGCGCGGTGTGCTGCCGCTGCGAGTGCTCCAGGTTGCGCACCAGCAGCGGGATGCAGTCCAGCAGGTCGTTCAGACCGGCCCGGACGGCGGCGTACTGCCCGGCCAGGGCCGGTGAGCCGGACAGCTCGGCGAGGGTGAGGTGCAGCCTCGTGTCCAGCCGCCGGTAGGAGGCCAGCGGCGCGTCCCGCGTGCCGGCCAGCGCCTCGCGCAGCCGCGCCGCCCGCGGCTCCGTCAGCCCGTGCGCCGCGCACAGCCCGGCCGCGCCCACCTCCAGCACCTCCCGGAAGCGCAGCACGTCCTCGATGTCGACCCCGGCGACCCGGCGCCGCAGCTCGTCCTCGCCGCCGGCGTCGGCCCTCGCCCGCACGAACGTTCCGCCGTACCGGCCGCGCCGGGCCTCCACCAGCCCCTGGTCCTGGAGCACCCGCAGCACCTCGCGGAGCGTGACCCGGCTGATCCCCAGCCGCTCCGCCAGCTCCCGCTCGGCCGGCAGCCGCTCGCCCCCGGACACCAGGCCCAGCCGCACGACCTGGAGGATCTGCTCCAGTGCCTCCTCGAAGCCGTTGCCCGCCCGCACCGTCCGCAGCACCGGCGCGAGCCGGTCCGTCACGCTCCCCCCGTTTCCCTCCGGCATGCGGCCGCGCCCCCTTCCCAAGCAATGGTCGTCCGCAATACCTTATGGCTCCCGGTCACAAGGAGGCTCTCCCCGTGCCAGACCGCACACCCCCACTCGGGGTCGAGGAACTGCACGCACTCGTCGCCGGCGGTGAGATCGACACCGTCGTCCTGGCCTTCCCCGACATGCAGGGACGCCTCCAGGGCAAGCGGTTCGCCGCGCGCTTCTTCCTGGACGAGGTCCTCCGGCACGGCACCGAGGGCTGCAACTACCTCCTCGCCGTCGACGCCGACATGAACACCGTCGACGGCTACGCGATGTCCTCCTGGGACCGTGGTTACGGCGACTTCGCCATGCGCCCGGACAAGGAGACCCTGCGCCGCCTGCCCTGGAACGAGGGCACCGCGATGGTCGTCGCCGACCTCGCCTGGGAGGACGGCTCACCGGTGCCCGCCGCGCCCCGCCAGATCCTGCGCCGCCAGCTCGAACGCCTCGCCGGACACGGCCTGAGCGCGCTGGTCGGCACGGAGCTGGAGTTCATCGTCTTCCGGGACACCTACGAACAGGCCTGGGACGCGAACTACCGCGGGCTGACCCCGGCCAACCAGTACAACATCGACTACTCGGTCCTCGGCACCGGCCGCGTCGAGCCCCTGCTGCGCCGCATCCGCAACGAGATGGCCGGCGCGGGCCTCACCGTCGAGTCGGCCAAGGGCGAGTGCAATCCCGGCCAGCACGAGATCGTCTTCCGCTACGACGAGGCCCTGGTCACCTGCGACCAGCACGCCGTCTACAAGACCGGGGCCAAGGAGATCGCCGCCCAGGAGGGCATGTCCCTCACCTTCATGGCCAAGTACAACGAGCGCGAGGGCAACTCCTGCCACATCCACCTCTCCCTCGCCGACGAGAGCGGCGCCGGCGTCATGGCCGGGGACCGGGAGGGCGGCATGTCCGAGGTCATGCGGCACTTCCTGGCCGGGCAACTGATGGCGCTGCGCGAGTTCGCCTTGCTCTACGCCCCCCACATCAACTCCTACAAGCGGTTCCAGCCGGGCTCCTTCGCCCCGACCGCCGTCGCCTGGGGACGCGACAACCGCACCTGCGCCCTGCGGGTCGTCGGACACGGCCCTTCCCTGCGCTTCGAGAACCGCCTCCCCGGCGGCGACGTCAACCCGTACCTCGCGGTCGCCGGCATGGTGGCGGCGGGACTGCACGGGGT
This sequence comes from Streptomyces sp. NPDC041968, assembly GCF_055589025.1. Lineage (NCBI taxonomy): Bacteria > Bacillati > Actinomycetota > Actinomycetes > Kitasatosporales > Streptomycetaceae > Streptomyces > Streptomyces sp. NPDC041968. Next base: position 187,530 of record NZ_JBVJCB010000008.1, read on the forward strand.
CGAGCAGCGGCTGGAGCTGCCCGAGCCGTGCCCGGGCAACGCCTACGCCGCGGACTACGCGCACGTGCCGACCACCCTGCGCGAGGCCGCCGAGCTGTGGGAGAACAGCGCCCTCGCCAAGGCCGCCTTCGGGGACGAGGTCGTCGCCCACTACCGCAACATGGCGCGGGTCGAACTCGACGCCTACGGCGCCGCCGTCACGGACTGGGAGCTGCGCCGCTCCTTCGAACGCATGTGAGGCCCCACGTGTCCCACCAGGCACCCGCAACAGAGGCAACGGGGGCACAGGACCTGCGGGTGCTGAACCCCGCCACCGAAGAGGTCGTCGCCACCGTCCCCGCGGCCACCGCGGCCGACGTCGACGCCGCCGTCGCACGGGCCGCGCGGGCGCAGCCGACCTGGGCCGCCCTGGCCCCCGGCGACCGCGCCCGGCTCCTGCGCCGGTTCGCCGCCACCGTCGACGACCACCTGGAGGAACTGGCCCGCCTGGAGGTCCGCGAGGCCGGGCACACCATCGGCAACGCCCGCTGGGAGGCCGGGAACGTCCGCGACCTGCTCGACTACGCCGCCGGGGGAGTGGAGCGGCTCACCGGCCGGCAGATCCCGGTCGCCGGCGGCCTGGACGTGACGTTCCTCGAACCGCTCGGCGTCGTCGGCGTCATCGCGCCCTGGAACTTCCCCATGCCGATCGCGGCCTGGGGCACGGCGCCCGCGCTGGCGGCGGGCAACGCGGTCCTCCTCAAACCGGCCGAGACGACCCCGCTGACCGCACTGCGCCTGGCCGAACTGGCCCTCGCGGCCGGGCTTCCCGACGGCCTCCTCCAGGTGCTGCCCGGACACGGGGCCGTCGCGGGCGACGCGCTCGTCACCCACCCGGGCGTCGCCAAGATCGTCTTCACCGGGTCGACAGCGGTGGGCCGACGGGTGGCGGCCAAGGGCGCGGCGCTCCTCAAACCGGTCACCCTGGAACTCGGCGGCAAGAGCCCCAACATCGTCTTCGCCGACGCCGACATCGAGGCCGCCGCCACCGCAGCGCCCCTGTCCTTCCTCGACAACTCCGGCCAGGACTGCTGCGCCCGCACCCGCATCCTGGTCCAGCGCACGGTGTACGACCGCTTCCTCGGCCTCCTCGCCCCGGCGATCGAGTCCGTCCTCGTCGGCGACCCGGCCGACGAACGCACCGACATGGGCCCGCTCATCTCCCGGGCCCAGCTGGAGCGCGTCCGCTCCTACGTCCCCGAGGGCGCCGACGGCATCCGGGGCAAGGCCCCCGAGGGCGGCCCCGGCTTCTGGTTCCCGCCCACCGTCCTCACCGGCGTCGACGCGCACGCGCGCGTGGCGGTCGAGGAGGTCTTCGGGCCCGTCGCCGTCGTCCTGCCCTTCGAGGACGAGGCCGACGCCGTCCGCCTGGCCAACGCCACCGAGTACGGGCTGTCCGGCTCGATCTGGACCCGGGACGTCGGCCGTGCCCTGCGCGTCTCCCAGGCGGTGCGGGCCGGGAACCTGTCCGTCAACTCCCACTCCAGCGTCCGCTACGGGACGCCGTTCGGCGGGTTCAAGCAGTCCGGTCTCGGCCGCGAACTCGGCCCGGACGCGCTGACCGCCTTCACCGAGACCAAGAACGTCTTCATCAGCACCGTCCCGTAACGTCCCGTCGAGCACGGAGGACTCCGCACAGTGAGCGAAGACATCGTCTGCCGCAGGCTCGTCGGCCGTACCGCCGTCGTCACCGGGGCCGGCAGCGGCATCGGCCTCGCCTCCGTCCGCCGGCTCGCCTCCGAGGGCGCGCACGTCGTCTGCGGCGACGTGGACGAGACCCGGGGCAAGGCGGCGGCCGACGAGATCGGCGGCACCTTCGTCAAGGCCGACGTCACCGACCCGGATCAGGTCGAGGCGCTGTTCGCGGCGGCGCACGACACCTACGGCAGCGTCGACGTCGCGTTCAACAACGCCGGCATCTCGCCGCCCGACGACGACTCCATCCTGGAGACCGGCCTGGAGGCGTGGAAGCGCGTCCAGGAGGTCAACCTGACCTCCGTCTACCTGTGCTGCAAGGCCGCCCTCCCCTACATGCGGCGCCAGGGCCGGGGGTCCATCATCAACACCGCCTCCTTCGTGGCCCGGATGGGCGCGGCCACCTCGCAGATCTCGTACACGGCCTCCAAGGGCGGTGTCCTCGCCCTGTCCCGGGAACTGGGCGTGCAGTTCGCGCGGGAGGGCATCCGCGTCAACGCCCTGTGCCCCGGACCGGTCAACACCCCGCTCCTCCAGGAACTGTTCGCCAAGGACCCGGAGCGGGCCGCGCGCCGCCTCGTCCACATTCCGCTCGGGCGCTTCGCCGAGGCCGAGGAGATCGCCGCCGCCGTCGCCTTCCTGGCCAGCGACGACTCCTCCTTCGTGAACGCCAGCGACTTCCTGGTGGACGGCGGGATCTCCGGGGCGTACGTCACACCGCTGTAGATCACCGAGGGCGGCGCCCTACAGTGCCGGGATGAGCATGACGCCGCCGCCCGGCTGGTACCCCGATCCGTCGGCCCCGCACCAGGAACGGTGGTGGGACGGAACGGCCTGGACAGAGCACCGGCGGGCACCCGGGCCCGCCGGGTACGGGGCGCCCCCGGCCCAGCAGCCGGTGCCGTCCGCGGCGCCCGGGCAGCCGTCGACCGTGCCGCTCCTCACGGGCGGCCACCCGGGGCAACGGCGGTCCGCGGACGGCACCGTGCGCGGCAGGGCCGTCGCCCTCACCGCCGCCGGGGCCGTGCTGGTCGCGGCGATCGTCGGCGGCGCGTTCTTCCTCGGCGAGGACGACGGCGGCCCGCGGACCGGGACCCCGCCGTCGTCCGCCGCTCCCACCGGCCCGTCGCCGACGACCGCGACGCCGACCCCCTCGCCGACCCCCACCGAGTCCCCGAACGCGGTCGAGGACCAGCTCAACGGCGTCACCTTCCCACTGCCGGACGGCTGGGTCCCGCCGAAGAACGTCGCCGAGAGCGACGTCGTGATGACCACGGACGGCACCTACGACTGTCCCGCCGACGGCGGGGTGTGCCGGCACGGTCTCGTCGTCTCGCGCACCGTCACGGCGAACGCCGAGTCCTCCCCGAAGGCCCTCGCCGAGCAGGACATCGAGGACGCGGCCGACGACGCCTACGACCGCGACCTGGTCGGCAACAAGCCCTTCGGCGGCATCGAGTCCCACGAGGAGGTCGCGTCCGGGCCGGTCGCCGTCGCCGGACGCGCCGGGTACTACGTGCGCTGGCGGGTGACGACGGCCGAGGGCCCCGGCGGCTACGTGCAGTCGATGGTGTTCCCCTCCACCGTGGGCACCGAGTCCCCGATCCTCGTCCGCTACGTGTTCGACGCCGGCGAGGACGGTCCGCCCCTGGCCGACATGGAGCGGATCACCCAGGGCATCCGGCCCGTCGGTGACGCGGACACGGGCGGCGGCGTGGGCAGCGGCATCGGCCCGTCGGACTGACCCGGCGCGCCTACAGGTAGGTGTGCCCCTCGCCCCGGTACGTCGGCACCGTCGCCGTCACCGCGTCCCCCTCGACCAGGTGCAGCGCGTCGAACCGCTCGCACAGCTCACCGGCCTTGGCGTGCCGGAACCACACCTTGTCGCCGATGAGGAGGTCGTCGGCGGGCGTGCCGAGCAGCGGCGTCTGCACCTCGCCGGCCCCCTCCTGGGAGTCGTAGCGCAGCCCTTCGGGCAGGTACGGCTCCGGCAGCCGGTCGGCGCCGGGCGCGCCGGAGGCCGGATAGCCGCCGCCGAGCACGGCCACGACGCCGACCCCCGGACGCCGGACCACGGGCTGGGCGAACAGCGCCGCCGGACGCCCGCGGAACGACGTGTAGTTGTCGAACAGCCGCGGCACGTACAGCCCGGAGCCGGCGGCGATCTCCGTGACCGCGTCCTCCGCGGCGGTGTGCTGCACGCTGCCCGTGCCACCGCCGTTGACGAACTCCAGGCCGGGCACCACGGCCCGGACCGCCCGCACCACCGCTCCACGCCGCTCGGCGAGTTCCCGACGGGCGGCCCCCTGCATCAGCCGCACCGCCCGCGACCGCAGCGGCCGCCCCGCCACCGCGTCCCCGACCCCGGCGACATGCCCCTCGTACGCCATGATGCCGACGACGTCGAACCCAGGCCGGCGGACCACCGCGCGGGCCAGGTCGGCGACCTGGGCGGGGGAGTGCAGCGGGGAGCGCCGGGCCCCGACCCGCACGCGCCCGCCGAGCAGCCGCAGCGAGGTGTCCAACTCCAGGCACACGCGCACGACTTCCCGGCCGCCGTCGCGTGCCGCGTCGATGAGGTCCAGCTGCGCCGGATCGTCGATCATCACGGTCACGGCGGAGGCGAGCTTGGGATCGGCGGTCAGTTCGGCGTACCGGGCGCGGTCCGCCGACGGGTAGGCGAGCAGCACGTCCTCGAACCCTGAGCGTGCGAGCCACAGGGACTCGGCCAGGGTGAACGACATGACACCCGCGAAACCGTCCCTCGCCAGGACCCGTTCGAGCAGGGCCCGGCAGCGTACGGACTTGCTGGCGACCCGGATCGGCTTCCCTCCGGCCCGGCGGACCAGGTCGTCCGCGTTCGCGTCGAAGGCCTCCAGGTCCACGATCGCCACGGGGGCGTCCAGATGGGCGGTGGCCCGGTCGTAACGGGCCCGGTCGGCGGCGCGCGCAGTCATGGACGCAGCCTGCCAGACAGGATTACCGCAGGGTAGGGGGACGTTCCGGGCCAATGCCACGGGGGCGCGGACTGGTTCCCCGCCGGGCGGGGTCACGCCGTAGAGTGACGCGCACGCACGGCGGCACGGCCCCCGGGGCAGGGCTCCGGAGCCCGCGCCGGGTGGCGGTCCTCCCGTGCGGGTATGCGTGCCCGGGACGGATCGCTCCACGCCGGGCCGGGCAGGAGACCACATCACCGGCCCGCGTCGGAGAAACGGCCCGGGCCCGAGGAAACGGGGGGTGCATGAGCACGGAAGCGCGCCGCGCCTCCCTCCCCCCGCACCCGGGGACCCCGCCCCACCCGGAGACCCCACCGACCCCCGGCGCCCCGCCCCGTCCCGCCACGCCGCCTCCCCCGTCCGCCCCACCGCACCCCGGCAGCCCGCCGGACCCGGCGCGGCGCACCGGCACCCGGCCGTCCCCGGAGCCCCAGCCGCACCCCGGCACCCCGCCCCGCCCCGAGCCTCGGCCGCACCGGGACACACCACCGCTCGCGCCGGAGGCGGGAGGTTCGCCCCGCCCTGGTACTCCGCCGCACCCCGGCGCCCCGCCGCTCGCGTCGGACGCGGGCGTCCCGCGACGTCCCGCTGCTCCGCCGCGCCCCGTCGGCCCGCCCCGGCCGGCACAGCCGTCGGCGGCCGGTGGCGAGCTGGCCGGGACGGACCGGCACACGCCGGTCGCGCCGCCTCTCCCCGCTCCCCGGCACACGGGGGCACGCGACGCGAACACCCGGCGCTTCGACGTGTCCCGCGACGCCGACGCGCCCCGGGACGCCGACGTGTCCCCGTCGGCCGCCGACGACGGCGTCCCCGGACCGGGCACGGCGAGGGAGCAGGACCCGGGAGACGGACCCGGCAGCCGGGACGCCGGCTGGGCCGCCCCGCGTCGGGAGGGCGACCGGGGGGCCCCGGACTCCGGTGCCGGGCCGCGTCTCCCGCGCCTGCGGCCCGTCGACTCCCGGGCCACCGAGCCCGCGCCCCCGCCTCCCCGCGCCTCCGCCCGTTTCCCGGACACCCCGCCCACCGTCGGCCGCGGTGGCCCGGTGGAGGGCGGGGCGCAGCGGGCACACCGTCCTGCGCCACCTTCACCGCGCCGTCCCGGCACACCCGTCCCCGGCGCCCCCACCCCCCGCGGCGCCGACGCCCCCGCGGGGACTTCGCCAGGCGCCGGCGCGGCGCGGCCGTCCCGTCGCGGCCCGATGACGCCCCCGCCCACCGGCGGCCCCGGCACGCCCGCCGACGCCCCGCGCGACGGCACCACGGCACCCCCGGAGGCTCCGCGCAACCACAACTCGGCGCCCCCGGAGGCCCCGTCCGAGACGACCCGGCGCCTCCGCCCCCTCCCGGCGGAACCGGAACCGGAAGCGGAACGGCCGGCGGCGCCGCGCCCCGCGTCCGGCCCGACGGGCACGGTCGCCGCCCCCGACCCCGTGCGGTCCTGGAGCGCTCCGACGGCGACCGGCGAGGGGCGGCCCCGGGTGTCGTTCGGGGAGCCCGAGGGGTACGACGAGCACGCCCGGCCGCATCCGTTCGGTGAGCGGGGGCGGGGCCGGGGGCGGGCGCAGGCCCTCGCCGCGGCCGTCTGCCTCGTGCTGGGGCTGGGACTGGTGACGGGCGCCGTCACCGGCAGCTGGCTCGCCGGGGACTCGGGCGACGACGGTGCGCGCGGCGCGTTCGCCGAGGCGGGAGACCTGTGGCACAGCGTGCCGGTCGACCAGCTGTTCCCGCCCACCGTGCGGGGACAGGGCGCCGGACCCGGCGGCGCCGACCGCACCTGGACGCGGGTCGCCGTCGCGCCGGACAGCGGCTGCGAGGGCGCCTTCGACCCCCTGCTGGCCAAGCTCCTCGACCCCGTCGGCTGCCGGCGTCTGCTGCGCGCCACCTACACCGACGCCACCCAGAGCCACGTCACCACCGTCGGCCTGCTCTTCACCAAGGCCGACGCCGCCGCCATGACCTCGCTGGCGGGCCGGTTCGAGAAGGAGGGCCTGGGCCGTCGGGAGGACCTCATGCCGCTGCCGTACGCCGCCGAGGGCACCGTCGCCGCCGGCTTCGGCGCGCGGCAGCGGGCCTCGTGGACCGTCTCCGTCCTCACCGACGGCCCCGTCGTCGTCTACGCCGTCTCCGGCTGGGCCGACGGCCGCGGCGTCGACGAGCCCGAGCCCGCCGAGGAGGCCATGGAGTCCGGCGCGGGCTCGGCCCCCGCCCAGGCCGGCCTCGGCCACGAGGCGCAGGGCCTCGCCGACCGCGTCGAACGTGCCCTGCGCAAGAACGTCGGCCCGGCCACGGAGCGTCCCTCGTGAAGACCGTCGACCCCGCCGCGGGGCCCGCCGCCCCCGTGCCGCACACCGGCGTCCGCGGGAAGGGCGCCCTGGGCCTCCTCCTCGCCGCCGCCCTGGTCCTCGTCCCGGCGCCCGCCGCGCACGCCGACGGCATCCGCGCCCAGCAGTGGGCCCTGGACGCCCTGCACACCGACGAGGCCTGGCGCACCACCAAGGGCGCGGGCGTCACCGTCGCCGTCCTGGACACCGGGGTCGAGGCCGACCACCCCGACCTGGCGGGCAACGTCCTCGACGGCAAGGACCTGGTCGGCTTCGGCGCGAGCGAGGGGGACCGCGCCTGGGCCCGGCACGGCACTGCCATGGCCGGGATCATCGCCGGTCACGGCCACGGCGCCGGCAACGCGGAGGGCGCCATGGGCGTCGCCCCGGAGGCGAAGATCCTGCCCCTGCGCGTCATCCTGGAGGACGGTGACCCCTCCCGCGCCAAGGCCCGCAAGACCCGCGGCAACGCCCTCGCCGACGGCATCCGCTGGGCCGCCGACCACGGCGCCGACATCATCAACCTCTCCCTGGGCGACGACTCCGCCTCCGCCCACCCCGAACCCGCCGAGGACGAGGCCATCCAGTACGCCCTGAGGAAGGGCGTGGTCGTCGTCGCCTCGGCCGGCAACGGAGGGGAGAAGGGCGACCACGTCTCCTACCCGGCCGCCTACCCGGGCGTGATCGCCGCGACCGCCGTCGACCGCTACGGCACCCGCGCCTCCTTCTCCACCCGCCGCTGGTACGCCACGGTCAGCGCCCCCGGCGTCGACGTGATCATCGCCGACCCGGACCACCGCTACTACGAGGGCTGGGGCACCAGCGCCGCCTCGGCCTTCGTCTCCGGGGCCGCCGCCCTGGTCAAGTCGGCCCACCCCGACCTCACCCCGGCCCAGGTCAAGTCCCTTTTGGAGGACACGGCCCGCAACGCCCCCGCCGAGGGCCGCGACGACTCCCGCGGCTACGGCTTCGTCGACCCCGCCGCGGCCATCGAGGCGGCGGGACGCCTGGAGCCGCGTGGCCTGAAGCCGGCTGCCTACGGCGACGAGTACTTCGGCTCCGGACCGGAGGCCGCCGCCTCCGACGACGGCACCGCAGCCTGGGCGGCGCCCCTCGCGGGCGGCGCGGGCGGCGTCATGATCGTCGCGGCCGTCGTCCTGTGGCGGGGCCGCCGCGGACGCTACGAGGACTTCTGACCAGAGGCCGCGTCGTCCTCGCCGGGCGGGACCGCCCCGCGGAAGACGGACACCGCCGCCCGCGCCGCCGCCTCGGTGAGCGCGATCCCCTCCGCCCGGCTCGCACCTCCGCGGGACACGACCGCCACCAGACGGTCGCGGCCGCCCGTCGTGACCCTCCCGATGCTGCCGACCACCCACAGCCCGGTGGTGCCACGCCGCAGCCAGCCGTTCTTCAGCGCCCACGCCGAGCCACCGGCGGTGTCGGCCGCGGCCGACACACCCCACCGCTGACCTTCGGTGATCCGACCCATCAGCCCACCCACGTAGGCCCGCGAGGCCTCGCTCAGCTCCGAGCCGTCCGCCACGAACACCTGCCGCAACAGCGCGACCTGGTCGGCGGCCGTGGTCCGCGTCAGTCCCCACAGAGGTCCGTCGCCTCCCCGGGTCCGCGTCAGTCCGAAGCGCGCGTTCCCGGCGTCGAGCCCGTCCGCGGCCCCGATCGCCCGCCACAGCGCCGAGGCCGAGTCGTTGTCGCTCCGCTCGATCATCGCGACGGCGTGCGCCTCCTCCTCGGCGGTCGGCGCACGCCCCGCGTCCTGTGCCTGGAGCAGCAGCACCGCCAGGATGTCGACCTTGACGATGCTCGCCGTCTCGTAGCGGCCCGAGCCGTACGAGGCGCTCCCGCCCGAGGCCGGGTCGAACACCGCCACCGACACCTCCGCGCCGCCCGCCACGTGCACGGACGCCATGGCCGTGGCCAGCAGCGCGTCACGGTCCTCGACCGGTTCGCCCGACCGGACGCCCGTCCTCACGGAGCGGGGACCGGACCGCCGGGCCGGAACCGCTCCACCCCGACGATGTGCCGCACCTTCACCGGACGCACGACGACCGCGATCCGACGCTCCCCGGGCATGAGCCACTCGAAGCGCTCGCTGCCCAGGTACTTGCGGGCCAGCCGGTCCATCCGGTCGTGTGCCTCCGGGCCCTCGACGAAGCGGGACACCACCCCGCTGATCTGCACGCGGTCGAAGGGGTCGGCGGCGTCCGCGTGCGAGAGGTAGACCCGGGGGTCGCGGCGCAGGTTCTCCTCCTTCACCCGGCCCACCGAGGTGTTGAAGGTCAGCTCGTTCTCCCCTTCCAGGTCCACCCACATGGGGCTGACCTGCGGCGCTCCGTCGGCGAACACCGTGCCGACGTACCAGATGTGCGGAGCGCGCAGTCGAGCGCGGACGGCGTCGTCGAAGGTCGCGGTCATCCGGCGAGGCTACCAACCATGATCGCCGGGCCGGTCCGCACGTCCGCGAGGTGGGCCTCGGCGACCTGTCCGGGCCCCTGGACTAGGGTCGGGACCGTGGCGAACAAGAACATTCCCGACTCCGGCTACTCCGACGACGACGGCTCCGCCGACCCCCGGCTGAGCGCGGCGCTCGCCGCCTGGGCCGAGGACCGCACCGCCCTGCCTCCCGTGCTGGAGGCCCTCAAGGGAGCCCGGCTGCTCGTACCCGTGGTGGCCGTTCTCGGTGATGTGGAAGAGGACGAGAACGGGCTGCGGCGGGAGAAGACCAGTGACATGGCGGTCCCGACGCTGAAGGCCGGCGACCGCACCGCCCTGCCCGCCTTCACCTCCACCGAGTCGCTGGCCCGCTGGGACCCCGCGGCCCGTCCCGTCGCCGTACCCGTGCACCAGGCCCTGCAGGCCGCCGCTCACGAGAAGGCGGACACGGTGGTCCTGGACCTGGCCGGGCCGGTGCCCTTCGAGCTGACCGGTGCGGTGCTGCTGGCGCTGGCCGAGGGGCGTACGACGACCGATCCGCTGGCCGACCCGGCCGTCGCCGAGGCGGTGCGCACCGCGGTGGCCGCCGAGCCCGCCGTGCTCCGGGCCCACCTCGGGCCGGGACGGGCCGACGGCACGCTCGCGCTGCAACTGGACCCCGGGGCCGACCCGGCCACGGCCGCCCGGGCCGTCGCCGAGCGCCTCGCCGCCGACGAGACGCTGAGGGCCCGCCTGGTGCGCGGCCTCGACCTGGCACTGCTGCCGGCCGGGGCGACGCCGCCGGGCGAGCCCTTGTACGTGCGGGGGTAGCTCGGCTGCGTACGGGACAGCTCGGCCACGCAGGGGACAGCTCAGCCGTAGACCCGGCCGGTGTACTTCTCGCCCGGACCCTGGCCCGGCTCGTCGGGGACGAGCGAGGCCTCGCGGAAGGCCAGCTGGAGCGACTTCAGCCCGTCGCGCAGCGGGGCCGCGTGGAACGAGCTGATCTCCGTCGCCGACGCGTCCAGCAGACCGGCCAGCGCGTGCACCAGCTTGCGGGCCTCGTCCAGGTCCTTGTGCGCGTCGCCCTCCTCGGTCAGCCCCAGCTTCACGGCGGCGGCGCTCATCAGGTTGACGGCGACCGTCACGATCACCTCGACCGCGGGGACCTCGGCGATGTCGCGGGTCATGGCGTCGAAGTCGGGCGTCTCAGGAGGGGTCTCACTCATGCGCCCACGATAGGCGCAGCGCGCGACCCGGCCCCACCCGGTCTCGGTTAGCCCTTCCCCTGCCGAGCTGCTAACCTTGTGTAACGACCGGTCGGACACGCACGCCCACGGCAGCGAGTCCGGCCCACAAGTGGAGGCTCCGAACTCCCACCTGGCCGTCCTCAGGACGGCGGGTCACCGGTCAGGCGGTCCCGTCCAGCGACGGTGACCAGCCCGAGATCGCGCCCCGCGGCCATCGCGGCGGTGCTCCGGTAGCAGTTCAAGGAGCCCCGCCTGTGATCGTCCGGGGCATTTTTGTTGCGCCGTCGCGGTTAGGTCTATCGAACACAGACGTTACGCGGCTGTCCGCCAGACCGTCGCGTGGTGCTACCGAGGAGGATCCATCAGCGCCGAGCCCCGCATCAACGACCGGATTCGCGTTCCCGAGGTGCGACTTGTCGGTCCCAGCGGCGAGCAGGTCGGGATTGTCCCGCTTGCCAAGGCCCTGGAGCTTGCGCAGGAGTACGACCTCGATCTCGTAGAGGTCGCGGCGAACGCCCGTCCGCCCGTGTGCAAGCTCATGGACTACGGGAAGTTCAAGTACGAGTCGGCCATGAAGGCCCGTGAGGCGCGCAAGAACCAGGCGCACACGGTCATCAAGGAGATGAAGCTCCGGCCGAAGATCGACCCGCACGACTATGACACCAAGAAGGGTCACGTCGTTCGGTTCCTCAAGCAGGGCGACAAGGTCAAGATCACGATCATGTTCCGTGGTCGCGAGCAGTCCCGGCCGGAGCTCGGCTACCGACTGCTGCAGCGTCTCGCGGAGGACGTGGCCGACCTCGGGTTCGTGGAGTCGAACCCGAAGCAGGACGGCCGCAACATGATCATGGTCCTCGGTCCGCACAAGAAGAAGACCGAGGCGATGGCCGAGGCTCGCCAGGCGCAGGAAGCCCGCAAGGCGGACGCGAAGGCCAACCCCGGCAAGTCGCAGAACGCCGCGGAGGCCGACGACGTCGACGAGGTGGATGCCGAGGCTCCGGCCGAGGCTCCCGCCGAGGCGTGACTCCGGGGGGCCCAGGTCCCCAGGACGTAACCGATACAAGCGACGCTCCACCGTGCCCGGTTTCACGACCGGGCACCGGAGCGCCACCGACGAGGAGAGAACGGCGCTATGCCGAAGAACAAGTCGCACAGCGGTGCCAGCAAGCGCTTCAAGATCACCGGCTCCGGCAAGGTGCTCCGTGAGCGCGCCGGCAAGCGCCACCTGCTCGAGCACAAGTCGTCCCGCGTGACGCGTCGCCTCACCGGCAACGCCGAGATGGCCCCGGGCGACGCCGCGAAGATCAAGAAGCTTCTCGGCAAGTGACGTCACGGCGCCCTCTCTGAGCGCCGTACGTCTGGACCGGGACCCCATCGATACCGGGCCGCGTGAGCATCCCCGCGGCCCCGCTACAAGGAGTTAACAAGTGGCACGCGTCAAGCGGGCAGTCAACGCCCACAAGAAGCGCCGGGCGATCCTCGAGCAGGCCTCCGGTTACCGCGGTCAGCGTTCGCGCCTGTACCGCAAGGCCAAGGAGCAGGTCACCCACTCGCTGGTCTACAACTACAACGACCGCAAGAAGCGCAAGGGTGACTTCCGCCAGCTGTGGATCCAGCGCATCAACGCCGCTGCCCGCGCCAACGGCATCACGTACAACCGCTTCATCCAGGGTCTGAAGGCCGCCAACATCGAGGTGGACCGCAAGATCCTGGCCGACCTGGCCGTCAACGACGCCGCCGCGTTCGCCGCGCTCGTCGAGGTCGCCCAGAAGGCGCTGCCGAGCGACGTCAACGCGCCGAAGGCCGCGTGACGCTGCGCCGGCTGTGAGCCGACGTCGAAGGACCCGCAGGCTTCGAGCCTGCGGGTCCTTCGATTGCCGCCCGGCGCACCGTCCTCGTCCGCGGGTGCGTCGTGGCTGGTCGCGCAGTTCCCCGCGCCCCCGAGGGGCGCGCCCGCACCCGGCGACTACTTGTGAAGGTGAAGAATCGCATGCGCCCCGCCGCTCCCGAGCTGATCTCCCCCCGTTCCCCCCGGGTCGTCGCCGCGCGGCGGCTGGCGAAGCGGAACTTCCGGGGGAAGGAGCGGCTGTTCCTCGCCGAGGGGCCGCAGGCCGTGCGGGAGGCCGCGGGGTACGAGGACACCCTCGTCGAGGTGTTCGCCACCGTCGAGGCCGCCGAGCGCTACGCCGACATCATCGGCGCCGCCCGCGAGGCGGGCGCCCGGGTCCACCTCGCCGCCGAGCAGGTGATCGAGGACATCTCCACCACCGTCACCCCGCAGGGCCTGGTCGGGGTCTGCCGGTTCCTGGACACCCCCTTCGACGAGATCCTCGCCGCCCGCCCGAAGCTGGTCGCCGTCCTCGCCCACGTCCGCGACCCCGGCAACGCCGGCACCGTACTGCGCTGCGCCGACGCCGCCGGCGCCGAGGCGGTCGTCCTCACCGACGCCTCCGTCGACCTGTACAACCCCAAGGCCGTCCGTGCCTCCGTCGGCTCCCTGTTCCACCTGCCGGTCGCCGTCGGCGTACCCGTCGAGCACGCCGTCGCCGGCCTCCGGGACGCCGGTGTGCGGATCCTCGCCGCCGACGGCGCGGGCGAGCACGACCTCGACGCCGAACTGGACGAGGGCACCATGGGCGGCCCCACCGCCTGGGTCTTCGGCAACGAGGCCTGGGGGCTCCCGGAGGAGACCCGGGCGCTCGCCGACGCCGTGCTGCGCGTCCCGATCCACGGGAAGGCCGAGAGTCTGAACCTCGCGACCGCCGCCGCCGTATGTCTCTACGCGTCGGCGCGTGCACAGCGCGCCGCCGGAGGGTGCCGCTCCGTCACCAAGGACTAGTAGGGTGACCAGCTCAAGGCCCCTGAGCGGTTGAGAGGTGGGGTACGGGGATGAGCGTCGGCACGAGCAGTGCACCGGGAGCACGCCAGGCGCCGCGTCCGCCCGCGCCCCGCGCACCCGGCGACCTCGCCGACCTCGGCATCGGCTCCGACCAGCTGCCCGACGGCCTCGTCGTCGCGGACGAGCGGGGCCGCGTCGTCTGCTTCAACGCCGCCGCCGCGCGCATCACGGCGGTCGCCGCGGCCGACGCCCTCGGACAGCCGCTGGAGAAGGCCCTCCCCCTGGAGGACCTGGAGGGCCGCCGCTGGTGGCAGCTGACCGACCCCTACGGCGGCCTCGCCATCCGCGTGGGCCAGCCCGAACGCAATCTCCTGCTGCCCGGCGGCCGGGAGGTCCTCGTCTCCGCCCGCTACGTCCGTACCGAGCCCACCGGGCCCGTCCACCGCGTCGTCGTCACCCTGCGCGACACCGAGGCCCGCCGCCGTACCGAACGCAGCCACGCCGAGCTGATCGCCACCGTCGCCCACGAACTGCGCTCGCCGCTCACCTCCGTCAAGGGCTTCACGGCCACCCTGCTGGCCAAGTGGGAGCGGTTCACCGACGATCAGAAGCGGCTGATGCTGGAGACCGTGGACGCCGACGCCGACCGCGTCACCCGGCTCATCGCCGAGCTGCTGGACATCTCCCGCATCGACTCGGGCCGGCTGGAGGTCCGCCGCCAGCCCGTGGACATCGGCGCCGCCGTCGGCCGCCACATCCAGGCGTACGTCGCCGCAGGCCAGGAGGCCGACCGCTTCCTGCTCCGCGTCTCCCAGCCGCTGCCCGACCTGTGGGCCGACCCCGACAAGGTCGACCAGGTGCTGGGCAACCTGCTCGAAAACGCGGTGCGCCACGGCGAGGGAACCGTCACCATTGACGTCACGCCCACGGCGTCCCCCCGCGAGGGAGAGGACATCGGCACGTCGGTCACGGTGAGCGACGAAGGGGCCGGCATCCCGGAGGAGTCCATGAACCGCGTCTTCACCCGCTTCTGGCGGGGCAGCAAGCGCGGTGGCACCGGCCTCGGGCTGTACATCGTCAAGGGCATCGTCGAGGCCCACGGCGGCACCATCACGGTCGGCCGCGCCCCCGGCGGCGGCGCCGAGTTCCGATTTACGTTGCCCGTGGCGGCCCCGGCCTACCTGGCCTGAGCGGCCCCACGGGCGCGGTCGCGTTCCACAGCCCCGTTAGACTCGGTCTTTGGCACCTTTGCGTCCAGCTCCGCAGACCATCGTCTCCGGACCGTAGACGGGGCGTCCCAGCCAGCCAATCGGAAGCACGGGAAGAGATGTCGGCACCGAATAAGTCGTACGACCCTGTCGAGGTCGAGGCGTTGAAACCGGAAGAGATCGAGCGCATGCGGGACGAGGCGCTCGCCGCCTTCGCCGCAGCGGGCTCCCTCGACGCGCTCCAGGAGGCGAAGGTCGCCCACACCGGCGGCACCTCCCCGCTGGCGCTGGCCAACCGCGAGATCGGCGCCCTGCCGCCGCAGGCCAAGGCCGAGGCCGGCAAGCGCGTCGGCATGGCCCGCGGCGCCGTGAACAAGGCCCTCGCGGCCCGCCAGGAGGAGCTGGAGGCCGAGCGGGACGCGCGGGTCCTGGTCGAGGAGGCCGTGGACGTCACGCTGCCCTACGACCGGGTGCCGGCCGGCGCCCGGCACCCCCTCACCACGCTCTCCGAGCGCATCGAGGACGTCTTCACGGCCATGGGCTACGAGGTCGCCGAGGGCCCCGAGGCCGAGGCCGAGTGGTTCAACTTCGACGCCCTCAACATCGGCCCGGACCACCCGGCCCGCGGCGAGGCCGACACCTTCTTCGTCCAGGGTCCGGACGGCGGCGGCGACTCCTGCGTCGTGCTGCGCACCCACACCTCGCCGGTGCAGATCCGCTCCGCGCTCGACCGCGAGCTGCCGGTCTACGTGATCTGCCCCGGCCGCGTGTACCGCACCGACGAGCTGGACGCCACGCACACCCCCGTCTTCCACCAGGTCGAGCTGCTCGCCATCGACGAGGGCCTGACCATGGCGGACCTCAAGGGCACCCTGGACCACATGGTCCAGTCACTGTTCGGCGCGGAGATGAAGACCCGGCTGCGGCCGAACTTCTTCCCCTTCACCGAGCCGTCCGCCGAGATGGACATGCTCTGCTACGTCTGCAAGGGCGCGTCCGTCGGCAATCCCGACCGGCCCTGCCGCACCTGCTCCAGCGAGGGCTGGATCGAGCTGGGCGGCTGCGGCATGGTCAACCCGCGGGTGCTCACCGCCTGCGGCGTCGACCCGGAGAAGTACAGCGGCTTCGCCTTCGGGTTCGGCATCGAGCGGATGCTGATGTTCCGCCACAACGTCGAGGACATGCGAGACATGGTCGAGGGTGACGTCCGGTTCACCCGGCCGTTCGGGATGGAGATCTGATGCGGGTCCCGCTTTCCTGGCTGCGGGAGTACGTCGACCTGCCGGCCACGCAGACCGGCCGCGACGTGCAGGCCAAGTTGATTTCGGCCGGCCTGGAGGTCGAGACCGTCGAGCACCTCGGCGCCGACCTCAAGGGCCCCCTCGTCGTCGGCCAGGTCCTCACCATCGAGGAGCTGGAGGGCTTCAAGAAGCCGATCCGCTTCTGCACCGTCGACGTCGGACAGGCCAACGGCACGGGTGAACCGCAGGAGATCGTCTGCGGCGCCCGCAACTTCGCCGTCGGCGACAAGGTCGTCGTGGTCCTCCCCGGCGCCACCCTGCCGGGCGGCTTCTCGATCTCCGCCCGCAAGACGTACGGCAAGACGTCCCACGGCATGATCTGCTCCGGCGACGAGCTGGGCATGGGCGACGACGGCAGCCACGGCATCATCGTGCTGCCGCCCGAGACCGAGGTCGGCAAGGACGCCATCGAGCTGCTCGAACTGGTCGACGAGGTGCTGGACATCGCCGTCACCGCCAACCGCGGCGACTGCCTGTCCATCCGCGGCGTCGCCCGCGAGACCGCCATCGCCTACGGCCTGCCGCTGCGCGACCCGGCGCTGCTCGACGTGCCCGCCCCGAACGCCTACGGCTACCCGGTGAAGATCGCCGACCCGACCGGCTGCGACCGCTTCACCGCCCGCACGGTCACCGGGCTCAGCGCCGAGGCGCGCTCCCCGATCTGGCTCCAGCGCCGGCTCCAGAAGGTCGGCATGCGCCCGATCTCGCTCGCCGTCGACGTCACCAACTACGTGATGATGGAGCTCGGCCAGCCCCTGCACGCCTACGACCGCTCCCTGGTCCAGGGCACCATCGGTGTGCGCCGTGCCGAGGAGGGCGAGAGGATCGTCACCCTCGACGGCGTCGAGCGGAAGCTGCACACCGAGGACCTGGTCATCACCGACGACCGCGGCCCGATCGGCCTCGCCGGTGTCATGGGCGGCGCCCACACGGAGATCGCCGACCACGGGGACGCCGACAGCGCGACGAGTGACGTGGTCATCGAGGCCGCCCACTTCGACCAGGTGGCCATCGCGCGCACCGCCCGCCGGCACAAGCTGTCCTCCGAGGCGTCCCGCCGCTTCGAGCGCGGCGTCGACCCGCAGGCCGCCGCCGCTGCCGCGCAGCGCACCGTCGACCTGCTGGTGCTCCTCGCGGGCGGCACCGCCGAGTCCGGCGTCACGGAGCTCAGCGCCCCACCGGTGCCGCACACCATCAGCGTCCCGGCCGACCACCCGGACAAGGTCGCGGGTGTGACCTACGGCCGCGAGACCGTCGTACGCCGCCTCCAGGAGGTCGGCTGCGACGTGTACGGGCAGGACGAGCTGATCGTCACCGTCCCGTCCTGGCGGCCGGACCTCGCCGACCCCAACGACCTCGCCGAGGAGGTCATCCGCCTGGAGGGCTACGAGAACCTGCCCGCCACGCTGCCGAGGCCCTCCGCCGGCCGCGGCCTCACCGCCCGCCAGCGCCTGCACCGCCGCGTCGGACGCGCCCTGGCCGGCGCCGGGTACGTCGAGGCGCCGAACTACCCGTTCGTCAGCGAGCAGGTCTTCGACCAGCTCGGACTGGACGCCGACGACCCGGCCCGCCGCGTCGTGAAGCTGGTCAACCCGCTCAGCGACGAGGAGCCCGCGCTGCGGACCTCGCTGCTGCCGGGCCTGCTCGGCGCGCTGCGGCGCAACGACGGCCGGGGCTCGCACGACCTCGCGCTGTTCGAGACCGGCCTGGTCTTCCACCCGCGCGACGAGCGGCGCGTCGCCGCGAACCTGCCCGTGGACCGACGGCCCGACGCCGACGACCTCGCCGCGCTGGACGCCGCGCTGCCCGACCAGCCGCGGCACGTCGCCGTCGTCCTGGCCGGCGCCCGTGAGCAGGCCGGCTGGTGGGGCAAGGGCCGCCCGGCCGACTGGGCCGACGCGGTCGAGGCCGCCCGCACCGTCGCCCGCGAGGCCGGCGCCGAACTGGGCACCCGCAAGGGCCAGTACGGGCCCTGGCACCCGGGCCGCTGCGCCGAGCTGACCCTCACGGTGGACGGTGCGGAGCGGGTCGTCGGGCACGCCGGTGAGCTGCACCCGCGCGTGCTGAAGACGCTCGGACTGCCCGCGCGCAGCTGCGCGATGGAACTCGACCTCGACGCGGTGCAGCGGGCCGGGGACGACACCCCGCAGGCGCCGGGCATCTCCACGTTCCCGGTCGCCACGCAGGACGTCGCCCTGGTCGTCGACGCCTTCGTGCCGGCGGCCGACGTCGAGGCGGCGCTGCGCGAGGGCGCCGGCGAACTGCTGGAGTCGATCCGGCTGTTCGACGTCTACGACAACGCGGAGCAGCTCGGCGAGGGGCGCAAGTCCCTCGCGTACGCGCTGCGCTTCCGCGCGCAGGACCGGACGCTGACGGTCGACGAGGCGTCGGCTGCCCGCGATGCGGCGGTCGCCCTCGCGGGCGAGCGGGTCGGAGCGGCGCTGCGCAGCTAGGCGGTGCCCCCAAGGAGCGGGGGGCTTCCGCCGGTCCGGCGGCCGCGGGTACGCCGTGGTCGCCCGCGCAGTTCCCCGCGCCCCTCACAGGGCGCGGGGAACTGCGCGACCAGCCGCAGCGGACCTGCGGCCGACAACGCACCGCAATCCTCCACGCGACCGGCGGAGCCGTCCGCCCCGCCACGGAGTGTCGGGCAGGCAACGGGGCGGACGGCGGTAGCGGGCCGCCGCACTGTACGAGGGGGAGCCGGCGGCCCGGCCGGCCTCTTTCGAGGCAGCTCAGTCAACCGGCCCGGAACTCTCCGCGACAGCGCGCACACGGTACGGATGCGCGTACTCCGTTCACACCCCGTGTGAGTACCGACGCACTACGCTGTCGGCACCGAATCACCGGGGGGCATCCATGCAGCCCAACACCCTGCTCGACGCGATCCTGGACGAGGCCGGAATCTCGCACGCGGGACTGGCCGCGCACGTCAACCAGGCGGGGCGGGCACGCGGGCTCGCCCTGAGATACGAACACACCGCCGTCGCGCGGTGGTTGAAGGGCCAGCGTCCGCGCGGCCAGGTGCCCGACCTGATCTGCGAGGTCCTCGCGTCCCGGCTGCACCGCCCCGTCACCCTGGACGACATCGGGCTCGGCGTGCCCGGGGAACCGGCCGCCCCGCACACCGGCTCCCTCTCCGGGTTCGTGGAGCGCGCGACCGCCCTGTGGCGCTCCGACCAGCAGCAGCGCCCGCACATCCTCGGCGCCCCCGCGCTCACCGGCACACCGGCCGTGATGCCCGTGTGGGAGTGGGAGAACCCGCCCGAGGACGTGGACGTCTCCCGCGGGGGCCGGCACCGGGTCACCCCGGCCGACCTGGAGATGCTGCGCTGCGCGCGCGCCCACTACGAGCAGCTCTACCGCAAGGCCGGCGGCATAGCGACCCGCGCCCGCATCGTCGGCTTCCTCAACTCCGAGGCCGCCCCCCTGCTGCGCGGCGGCTACACCGACGCCACCGGCCGCCAGCTCCACCGGGCCACCGGAGGACTGGTCGCGGTCGCCGGCATCTGCGCGTACGACTCCGACGCGCACGGGCTGGCCCAGCGCTACTTCCACCAGGCCCTGCGGCTCGCCAAGGCCAGCGGGGACCGGGGCCTGGGCGCCTACGTCATCGCGCTGCTGGTCAACCAGGCGCTGTTCATGCGGGAGTACCGCCAGGCCGTCGCCTTCGCCGAGGCCGCCCTGCGCGCCGCCGGCCGGCACATCACCCCCGCCCTCGCCTCCGACCTCTACGCGATGCAGGCCAAGGCGTACGCTCACCTCGGCGACGGCACGAGCGCCCTGTCCTGCATCCGGCGGGCCGAGCAGGCCGCCGAGCGCATCCGCCGCGGGTACGAACCCGACGAGACCGGCTATGTCCAGCCCGGCCTGGTCAACGTGCAGGTGGCCGAGGCCCTGTTGAGCCTCGGGGAACTCGCGGCGGCCGGCGAGCACGCCGCGGCGGCCGTCGACAACCCCGCGCACGACCGGGGCCGAGTGCACCGGCTCGCCATGCTCAGCACCATCGAACTGCGCCGGGGCAACGCCGACAAGGCGGTGGCCACCGCGGTGCAGATGGCCGAACAGGCCCGGGGCATGGAGTCCCAGCGCCTGCGCGACCGACTCCGCGCGGTGCGCGAGCACCTGGTGCGCAGCGGCGGCGCGGGCACGGCCGAGGCCGCCGAACTCATCGACGGAGCCCTGCGCGTACCGCTCTGACACCCCCGCCCGGGGCCCGCTGCGCCACCCCTGCGCCCCGAGCGGCCGCCGTGCGCCTGCTGTCGAGCCGTTCCTGCTGCGATATTGCCACCTACTCAAGGAAAGGTGGCAGAACCGTGCAGTGGACGAAACAGAGCGAACAAAATGTGTACGCAAACCGCTGGTTCAGCGTCAACCTCGCTGATGTCGCGCTCCCGGACGGCCGGCATCTCGACCACTTCCTCATACGCATGCGCCCGGTGGCCGTGGCCACGGTCGTGAACGCCGCGGGCGAGGTGCTCCTGCTGTGGCGGCACCGCTTCATCACCGACAGCTGGGGCTGGGAACTCGCGGCCGGCGTCGTCGAGGAGGGCGAGGACGTCGCGGCGGCGGCGGCCAGGGAACTGGAGGAGGAGACCGGCTGGCGGCCGGGACCGCTGCGCCACCTCATGAGCGTGGAGCCGGCCAACGGGCTCACCGACGCCCGGCACCACATCTACTGGGCCGAGGAGGGCACGTACGTCGGACACCCCGTGGACGACTTCGAGTCGGACCGCCGCGAGTGGGTCCCTCTCAAGCTCGTTCCCGACCTGGTCGCCCGGGGGGAGGTCCCGGCCGCGAACATGGCGGCCGCGTTACTCCTGCTGCACCACCTCAGGCTCGGGCAGGACGGCCCGCCCGGCCCGGACGGCATGGCCTGACGTCCGGGGCTCAGCGGCCGAGGGCCTGCCAGACCGCCACCACCAGGGAGCCCACGGCCGTGACGACCGCGACCGAGGGCAGCGGCCAGCGGGCGTGCTCCAGGGTGGTCAGCCGTGCGTTCAGCTCGCTCAGCTCCTTGGCGGTCTCCTCGGTGCGGTGGGAGAGCAGAGCCAGCCCGCCCTCGACGCGGGCGTAGGCCACGTCCAGCCGGCGTCGTAACTCCGCGAGTTCTCCCTGGGCGACGGAATGCTCGGGATCGGCGGTCACGAAACCGCTCCTTTCCGTAGTCGTCTCACGTCCCTTGCATGTGCATGGTGAGTCAACCCGCCTGGTGGGCGCATGGGGAGAGTGTGCGAAAGGCATATGCGGGCCCGGAGCGCACACGCCGTGTGAACGCCGCGGGCCCGGCACCTCGTCAGGTGCCGGGCCCGCGCAGCGTCACTCTGCGTGTCAGCCGTACAAGCGTGTCAGCCGTAGGAGTAGAAGCCCGAGCCGCTCTTGCGGCCGAGGCGGCCCGCGTCGACCATGCGCTGGAGCAGCGGGGGAGCGGCGTACAGCGGCTCCTTGTACTCCTCGTACATCGAGTACGCGACCGAGGCGACCGTGTCCAGGCCGATCAGGTCCGACAGCTTCAGCGGGCCCATCGGGTGGGCGCAGCCCATCTCCATGCCGTTGTCGATGTCCTCGCGGCTGGCGATGCCCGACTCGAACATCCGGATCGCGGAGAGGAGGTACGGGATCAGCAGCGCGTTGACCACGAAGCCCGAGCGGTCCTGGGCCCGGATCGCGTGCTTGCCGAGCACCTTCTCCGTGAAGAGCTGCGCCCGGCTGAGCGTGCCCTCGGAGGTGGTGAGCGCCGGGATCAGCTCGACGAGCTGCTGCACCGGGGCCGGATTGAAGAAGTGGATGCCGATCACGTGGTCGGGCCGCGAGGTGGCGACCGCCAGCTTCACCAGCGGGATCGAGGAGGTGTTGGAGGCGAGGATCGCGTCCGGCCGGGTCACCACCTGGTCGAGGACCTGGAAGATCTCGGTCTTGACCTGCTCGTTCTCGACGACGGCCTCGATCACCAGATCACGGTCGGCGAACTCGCCGAGGTCGGTGGTGAAGCTCAGGCGCGCCTGCGTCGCGTCCCGCTCCTCGTCGGTGATCTTGCCGCGCTCGGCGGCCTTGGTGAGCGAGTTGTACAACCGGGTCCGGCCGATCTCCAGCGCCTCGCCGGTGGTCTCGGCGACCATCACGTCCAGACCGGAGCGGGCGCACACCTCGGCGATGCCCGCTCCCATCTGACCGCAGCCCACCACGCCGACGCGTGTGATATCTCCCGAGATGCCGGTCACATCGTCCCTTTCGCTGACTCCACGGCTGTGGCAGCAGACGTGCCGGGGTCCCCGTCGTCTGCTCCGATCGAGCACGTTACCCCCGAATGGTCACGGATCCGTCTCCCGGGTCGGGCATGCTGAGGGCCCGTGCACGATCCGTGACCGTACGGATCCACAGCGTTCAGGAGGTTTCCCATGGGCCGTGTCTCGCGTCGGGCGTTCGCGGTGGCGGCGTTGTCGGCGTTCACCATGGCGCCGCGCGCGTCGGCGGCGCCGGACTCACCGGTCGCTTCCACCCCGCCCGCGGCGCCGGTGCCGCTCGCGGGAGCGCCCGCGAGCCGCGCCGTCACCGGGATGCGCGGGATGTGGCTGGCCACCGTCGCCAACCGCGACTGGCCCACCCGCGCGGGGCTGCGCGCGGGCGAGCAGCGCGCCGAACTGGTCGCACTGCTCGACGCGGCGGTCCGGCAGGGACTCAACACGGTCATCTTCCAGGTGCGTCCCACGGCCGACGCGCTGTGGCCGTCCGCCCATGAGCCGTGGTCGGAGTACCTGTCCGGCAGCCAGGGCCGCGACCCGGGCTGGGACCCGCTGGGCACGGCCGTCGAGGAGGCCCACGCCCGGGGGCTGGAGCTGCACGCCTGGTTCAACCCCTACCGCGTCGCCACCCACGACAACCCGGCGCACCTGGTGCCCTCCCACCCCGCGCGGAAGAACCCGGGCTGGGTGGTGCCCTACGGCGGGAAGCTCTACTACAACCCGGGGCTGCCCGAGGTCCGGGCCTTCGTCCAGGACGCGATGATGGACGCGGTGGAGAAGTACGCCGTGGACGGCGTCCACTTCGACGACTACTTCTACCCCTATCCGGTGGCGGGCCAGAGCTTCGCCGACGGCGGCACCTACAGCACCTACGGCGGTGACTTCGCCACCAAGGCCGCCTGGCGCCGACAGAACATCGACCTGCTGGTGCGCGAGACGGCCGCCCGGGTCAAGAAGATCCGGCCGACCGCCCGCTTCGGGGTCAGCCCGTTCGGGGTGTGGCGCAACGCGGCCACCGACGCGAAGGGCTCCGACACCAGGGCCGGCGTGCAGACGTACGACGACCTGCACGCCGACACCCGCAAGTGGGTGCGCGAGGGCTGGATCGACTACATCGTGCCGCAGCTGTACTGGCACACCGGCCTCGCGGCCGCCGACTACGCGAAGCTGGTCCCCTGGTGGGCGGAGGTCGCCAAGGGCAGCCGCACCCAGCTGTACATCGGCGAGGCGCTGTACAAGGCCGGCGATCCGGCGCAGCCCGCCGCCTGGCAGGATCCGGCCGAGCTGTCCCGCCACCTCACGCTGGCGCGGAACCATCCCGAGGTGCGCGGGCACGTCTTCTTCTCGGCGAAGGAGGTGGCCGAGGACCGGATCGGGGCGATGGCGCGGGTGAGCGCCGACCACTACGGCACGCCGGCGGCACGCCACCGGCCGCACCGGCCGGGAATCCCGGCCGGCCGGTTCTAGAGCTGGATCTCCCGGTGCCGGATCTCGGAGTCGGGGCCGGGTGAGCACACGGCCTCGTGGCCGTCCTCGAAGCGGACCCGGTACGGGGGAGCGCCTTGCGCGCCCATGACTTCCACGATCTCCGCGACCTTGTCGTGCTCACCCACCACCCTGCCGTGCTGGATCAGCTGGTCGCCCTTGGTTGCGTGCATCCGTGAGGCCTCCTCACCTGTGTGCCGCTCAACCCCGGGCCCGCTGGGTGACCGCGATGCACACCAGGACCGCCGCGGCCGTCAGGGGAGCGGCCACCGTCAGGTGCTCGCCCAGGAGAAGTACCGACCACACCAGTGTGAGCAGCGGCTGGGCCAGCTGCAACTGGCTGGCCTTCGGGATACCGATGGCCGCCATGCCCCGGTACCAGACGACCAGGCCGAGGAACTGCGAGCCGACCGCCACCCAGAGCAGCCCGCTCACGCTGTGCGCGGTCAGGTGCACCGGTTCGAACGACAGGGCCACGGCGGCCATGGGCACGGTCAGCGGCAGGCACAGCACCAGCGCCCAGCCGATGACCTGCCACCCCGGCATCACCCGGGCCAGCCGGCCGCCCTCCGTGTAGCCGGCCGCGCACACCAGCAGCGCCGCGAACAGGTACGCGTCCGCCGCCGTGAGGGCGCCCCCGCTCTGCTGCACGGTGAAGGCGACCACGGCCGCCGCGCCGGCCAGCGCGGCCAACCAGAAGCCGCGCGAGGGCCGGCTGCCGGTGCGCAGCGCGGACAGCAGGGCGGTGGTCAGCGGGAGCAGGCCGACCACGACGGCGGCGTGCGCGGTGGTCGAGGTCCGCAGGGCGAGCGTGGTCAGCAGGGGGAAGCCCAGGACGACCCCCGCGCCCACCACCGCGAGCCCGAACCAGTGCCGCCGCTCCGGCAGTCGTACCCTGCCCCACGCTCGGCTTCGCTCGCGCGGGGGGACCCCCACCGCCAGCAGGCAGCCACCGGCGATCACCGCGGCGAGGATGCTGCGCACGGCGATCAGCGACCACGGGCCGAAGCCCTCCAGGCCCCAGGCGGTGGCGGGGAAGGTGAGGGAGAAGGCCACGACGCCGAGGGCGGCCTGGAGCGTGCCGAGGGACCTGGTGCCGACGGCCCGGTCCGGATCGCCGACAGTCGGCTGTGAATCGCCGACTGCTATCGGTGACGATGCGGTAGCGCTACTCTGTGCTCTCATGCACGAGCGTAGCAGTACCTCTGAGCTGGTGAACAAGCTGCGACGGGAACTCGACCGCTACTCACCCGGCGGAAAGCTCCCGTCCAGCCGGGTCCTGGTCGACCGGTTCCGGGTGAGCCCGGTGACCGTCTCCCGCGCCCTGGCGCAGCTGGCCGCCGAGGGGCTCGTGGTCACCCGCCCCGGCGCCGGCGCCTACCGGGCCGGGCCGCGCCCCTCGGCCGCACCCGCCGGGGACACCTCCTGGCAGGAGGTCACGCTCAGCGCCGACGGCGCCGCCGACCTCGTACCGCGCTCGGTCGACGCCTCCGGGGTCCTGGTCTCGCTGGCCGCGCCGCCGCCCGGGGTGGTGGAGTTCAACGGCGGTTATCTGCACCCCTCGCTCCAGCCGGAGCGGGCGATGGCGGCGGCCCTGTCCCGGGCCGGACGGCGTCCCGGTGCGTGGGGCCGGCCGCCCATGGAAGGACTGCCGGAGCTGCGGGAGTGGTTCGCGCGCAGCGTCGGCGGGGCCATCACGGCGGCCGAGGTGCTGATCACGGCGGGCGGCCAGTCCGCCCTGACCACCGCCCTGCGCGCGCTCGCCCCGCCCGGCGCCCCCGTCCTCGTCGAGTCCCCGACCTACCCCGGCATGCTGGCCATCGCGCGGGCGGCCGGCCTGCGCCCGGTGCCGGTCCCGGTGGACGCGGACGGTGTGCGGCCGGCCCTGCTCGCCGACGCCTTCCGGGCGACCGGCGCCCGCGTCTTCGTCTGCCAGCCCCTGTTCCAGAACCCGACCGGTGCCGTGCTCGCCCCCGAGCGGCGCGGCGAGGTGCTGCGCATCGCCCGCGAGGCCGGCGCCTTCGTCGTCGAGGACGACTTCGTACGGCGGCTGGTGCACGAGGACGCGGGCCCGCTTCCCGCCCCGCTCGCCGCCGACGACCCCGACGGCGTCGTCGTCCACGTCTGCTCGTTGACGAAGGCGACCTCGCCCAGTTTCCGGGTGAGCGCCCTGGCCGCGCGGGGGCCGGTGCTGGAGCGGCTGCGGGCCATCCAGATCGTCGACACCTTCTTCGTGCCCCGCCCGCTCCAGGAAGCGGCGCTGGAGCTCGTCGGCTCGCCCGCCTGGCCCCGCCACCTGCGGGCCATCTCGGCGGAGTTGAAGGCCCGCCGGGACGCGATGACCTCCGCGCTGCGGCTGCACCTGCCCGAGGTGTCCCTGCCCCACGTCCCCTCCGGCGGCTACCACCTGTGGCCGCGCCTGCCCGAGGGCACGGACGAGGCCGCGCTCACCTCGGCGGCCCTGCGCGCGGGCGTCGCCATCACCCCGGGCCGCCCGTACTTCAGCGCCGAACCGCCCGCCGCCCATCTCCGGCTGAGCTTCGCGGCGGTCGCGGGCACCGGGGAGATCGCGGAAGGGGTGCGGCGGCTGCGCACGGCCTGTACCGAGGTGTGGGGCTGACGGGCCGGGGCCGGGGCCGGCCGGTGCGACCTCTTCGACGACCCGCAGGTAACACCTCTTGACCTGCGCACCCGTGCGCAGCACCATCACCGCATGGCGCTTCGGGTCACGTTCGTGGCGGCCGCACGCGGCTCACCGCTGCTCGCGGAGCGGTTCGAGGACGACCGGCCCCTGGACCAGGCCGGCTGGGACGAGGTGCTGCGCGTCGCCGGCGATCTGCTGCCGCTCGCGGCGGCCGAGCTGCGCTACTGCTCGCCCACGCCCCGCAGCCGTGCCACCGGGGATGCCCTGGGCTGTGCTCCGCTGGTGCAACTCGCCCTGCGCGACTGCGACATGGGCCGCTGGCGCGGGATGACCCTGGGCGAGGCCATGGCGCGTGAGCCGGGGACCGTCGACGCCTGGCTCGCCGACCCCCGCGCGGCCCCGCACGGCGGGGAATCGCTCCTCGCGTTCATCACCCGGGTCGGCGGCTGGCTCGACACGCGTCCCGGCGAGGACGGCGACCGCATCGTCGCGGTGGCCGAACCGTCCGTGATCCGGGCCGCGCTGGTGTACGTGCTGAGGGCGCCGCCCGCGACGTACTGGAACCTGGACGTCCGCCCGCTGTCCGCGAGCACCGTCACCGGTCGTGCGGGCCGCTGGAACCTCCGCTTCGAAGGGGGCCGCGCCCCGTGGCCGGGGAACGCGGACCCGCCCGGACGTAGTCCGTGGTGAGCAGCAGGTCCTTGGCCGGGCCGCCCACCCGCCACACGGTCCGCCAACGGTCCCGGTCCCGGACGGTGAACTCGCCCCGGTAGAGGTCGGCGGCGCACGGGTGGTCGGCCACGTGGCGTCCCGTGGTCAGGTCCAGGTCGTGGAAGGGCCGGCCGTCCGCGAAGCGCACGTCGGCGGTGCCCGGAGCGGCTCCCGGCTCGTAGCGCAGGGTCCGCTCGGCGGGGCGGGTCACGCCCTGCCAGGTGAAGGCGCCGGACTCCCGGCTCAGCAGACCGCCGCCGGCCAGTGCGCCGAAATCCGTGTCCCCCTCGAAGCGGCCCTCCGCGCCGCTCGCCAGGTCGCGCACCGACCGCTCGGTGCGCCACCGGCCCGCGAGATACGCCAGCACATCCGGTACCGGCCACAACTCGCCCATTTCCACCCGCTTTCCGTCTCCAGGCCCCTGGTGTGCCGCGCGACCCATTGACGCGCCCCCACCCCCTCCCTATCTTGCCGTTCGAAGTGCTGACCAATGTCCGATATTTCGAACGACCTAAGAGAGTCGCGGAGCATCCATGTCACGCACCCGCTGGAGACTCGGTCTCAGCGTCACCGCCCTCCTGGCGGCCTCGGCCCTGCTGCCGTCGCCGGCCCACGCGGAGGCCGTCACCGACTACGCGATCACCGTCGACCCGTCCGCCGAGGGCGCCGCGATCGACGACTCGATGTACGGCGTCTTCTACGAGGACATCAACCGGGCGGCCGACGGAGGTCTGTACGCCGAGCTCGTGCAGAACCGGTCCTTCGAGTACACGACCGCCGACAACGCCTCCTACACGCCGCTCACCTCCTGGACGGTCGACGGCCCGGCCGAGGTCGTGAACGACGCCGGACGCCTCAACGAGCGCAACCGCACCTACCTCTCCCTCGGAGCCGGTTCGTCCGTCACCAACGCCGGCTACAACACCGGCGTCCGGATGGAGAAGGGCGAGAGGTACGACTTCTCGGTGTGGGCCCGCGCCGAGGGCGGCACCACGCTCACCGTCACCCTGCGGGACGCCGCCGGCACCCTCGCGAAGGTGCGTCAGGTGGCCGCCGAGGGGGAGTGGCGCAAGTACACCGCCACCTTCACCGCGACCCGCACCAGCAACCGCGGCCGGCTCGCCGTCGCCACCACCGCCCCCGCCGCACTCGACATGGTGTCCCTCTTCCCCCGCGACACCTACAAGGGGCAGCCAGGCGGCCTGCGCAGGGACCTCGCGGAGAAGATCGAGGCCCTGAACCCCGGCTTCCTGCGCTTCCCCGGCGGCTGCCTGGTCAACACCGGCTCGATGGAGGACTACAGCGAGGAGAGCGGCTGGCAGCGCGAGCGCAGCTACCAGTGGAAGGACACCATCGGGCCGGTCGAGGAACGCGCCACCAACGCCAACTTCTGGGGCTACAACCAGAGCTACGGCCTCGGCTACTACGAGTACTTCCGCTTCGCCGAGGACATCGGCGCCATGCCGCTGCCCGTGGTCCCCGCCCTGGTCACCGGCTGCGGCCAGAACAAGGCCACCGACGACGCCGCACTCCTGAAGCGGCACATCCAGGACACCCTGGACCTCATCGAGTTCGCCAACGGCCCCCGCACCAGCGAGTGGGGCGCCAAGCGGGCCGAGATGGGCCACCCGCGGCCCTTCGGCCTCACCCACGTCGGCGTCGGCAACGAGGAGAACCTGCCCCGGGAGTTCATGGCCCGCTTCAAGGAGTTCCGCACCGCGATCGAGGCGCGGTACCCGGACATCACGGTCGTCTCCAACTCCGGCCCGGACGACACCGGCGCCACCTTCGACACCGCCTGGCAGCTGAACCGCGAGGCCGGCGTCGACCTGGTCGACGAGCACTACTACAACAGCCCGCAGTGGTTCCTGCAGAACAACGACCGCTACGACACGTACGACAGGAACGGCCCGAAGGTCTTCCTCGGCGAGTACGCCTCCCAGGGCAACGCCTGGAGGAACGCGCTGTCCGAGGCCGCCTTCATGACCGGCCTGGAGCGCAACGCCGACATCGTCAAGCTCGCCTCGTACGCCCCGCTGCTCGCCAACGAGGACTACGTGCAGTGGAGCCCGGACATGATCTGGTTCAACAACCACGCGTCCTGGAACTCGGCCAACTACGAGGTCCAGAAGCTCTTCATGAACAACACCGGCGACCGCGTCGTCCCCTCGCGCGCGACCGGTACGCCGGCCGTCAGCGGCCCCATCGCCGGCGCCGTCGGCCTCTCGACCTGGGCGACCAGCGCGGCCTACGACGACGTCGAGGTGACGTCGGCGGACGGCCGAACGCTCCTGTCCGACGACTTCTCCGGTGACGCCTCGCGGTGGACCCACACGGGCGCGGGCAGCTGGAGCGTGCGGGACGGCGAGTACGTCCAGACGGACGACGCCGCCGAGAACACCCTCGTCACGGCGGGCGACCCGGCCTGGCAGGACTACGACCTGCACGTGAAGGCCACCAAGAAGTCCGGCAAGGAGGGCTTCCTCGTCGCCTTCGGCGTCAAGGACACCGGCAACTACTACTGGTGGAACCTGGGCGGCTGGAACAACACCCAGTCCGCCGTGGAACAGGCCTCGGACGGCGGCAAGTCCACCCTCCTGTCGAAGGCCGGCTCGATCGAGACGGGCCGCGCCTACGACATCGACGTGAAGGTGCGGGGCCGCCAGGTGACCCTGTACCTCGACGGCCAGGAGTGGGGCAGCTTCACCGACGACAAGCCGGCCGAGCCCTTCCGCCAGATCGTCACCGAGGACGAGCGGACGGGTGAGCTGATCGTGAAGGTCGTCAACGCCCAGGACGCCGCGGCCCGCACCGCCGTCGACCTCGGCGGCGCGCAGGTCGCCTCCCGGGCCCGGGTCACCACGCTCGCCGCCGACCAGGACGCGGTGAACACGGAGACGGACACGCCGGTCACCCCGGTGACGTCGACCTTCTCGGGGGTGGCGGGGAAGTTCACGTACACCTTCCCGGCGAACTCGGTGACCTTCCTGCGGATCAGGCAGCGGTAGCGGTTCGTGCGGCCCCGGGACGGCCTCACCGGCACGCGAGGTCGTCCCGGGTCCCGCGCCCGGCGCAGTCCCGCGCGACCGCCGTGCCGTCAGGCGGTCAGCGCCGCCAGTTCCGCGTCGGCCCGTTCCGTGACCAGGGCGAGCACGCGGCACGCGGCCGTCAGTTCCTCGGCCGGGATTCCGCCCCGGATGCGGGCGGAGGCGGGGGCGACCTCCGTGGCGACGGCCGTGGGCAGTGCGCGCCCGGAGCCCGCGGGGCGCAGGTGCGCCCGTCCGCGACGAGCAGCCGCGCGGCCAGCAGCTCGTCGGCGGTGGTGCGGAGGCCCGCCGGATCGGCCTTGAGGCTCTTGCGGACCTGGACGACGAGGTCCTCCGGTGTCCTGGGGCTGCCGCGGTGACGGCCGCGCGGAGGGTGACCTGCTGCTGGAAGGTGATGCCGTGCCGGGCCAGGACGTGCTCCGGCACGGCGCGGGCTGCGTAGTGGACCAGGCCGAGGGTGCGGGCGTCCGCGACGGGGGCGGTGGTGGGTGCGTCGGTGGTCATGGTCTCGTCCCCTGAGCGCTCTGGTGATGCGGTACGGGTGGATCCAGAGGTGTGCCGAGCAGGGTCTCCAGCTCCTCGGTGAACACCCGCGTGCGCGGTGCGTCCAGGCCGCCGAGCGGCTCCGGCAGCTGCTGGGGCCGATCCCGCACGACCGTGACGGCCTGCCGGGCACGTCCCGCCCCTGCTCGGTGCGGGCCGGCTGCACGGCCCTCGGGTCGCGGGGGTCGCGGGTGCGTTCGATCAGGCCGGCCGCTTCCAGGGCGCGCGCCGGCTTGGAGACGTACCGGGCCTCCAGGCCGGAGTGGTCCGCGAGCCGGCGCTGACCGGGCCGCTCGCCCTCGCGTTGCATGCCGTACAGCGACGCCACCACCGAGTGCTGCGCGTGGGTGAGGCCCAGCGGGGCCACCGCGCGGTCGACCGCGGCCCGCCACTTGGTGAGCCGCCGCACCAGGAAGCCGGGGGTGGCCGGCGTACGGGGTGCGTTGCATAAACGTGCGCCTCTACGTATAGTCATGCCATCGAGGATGGAGGACATCATGGCGGTACGTGCGGCGGTGGCCGGAGCGAGCGGGTATGCGGGCGGTGAGCTGCTGCGCCTGCTCCTCGCGCACCCCGAGGTCGAGATCGGCGCTCTGACCGGCAACTCCAACGCGGGCCAGCGGCTCGGCACACTGCAGCCGCACCTGCTGCCGCTGGCCGACCGGGTCCTGGAGGCGACCTCCCCCGAGGTGCTGGGCGGGCACGAGGTCGTCTTCCTCGCGCTGCCGCACGGGCAGTCCGCCGCCGTCGCCGAGCAGCTCGGGCCGGACGTGCTGGTCGTGGACATGGGAGCCGACTTCCGGCTGGCGGACGCCGGTGACTGGGAGCGGTTCTACGGCTCCCCGCACGCCGGCACCTGGCCCTACGGCCTTCCCGAACTGCCGGGTGCCCGCGCCGCGCTGGAGGGGTCCAAGCGTGTCGCGGTGCCCGGTTGCTACCCGACCGCCGTGTCGCTCGCGCTCTTCCCGGCGTACGCCGCGTCGCTGGCCGAGCCGGAGGCCGTGATCGTCGCCGCGTCCGGCACCTCCGGCGCCGGCAAGGCGGCCAAGCCGCACCTGCTGGGCAGCGAGGTCATGGGCTCCATGTCGCCGTACGGGGTCGGCGGTGCCCACCGGCACACCCCCGAGATGATCCAGAACCTCGGCGCGGTCGCCGGCGAGCCCGTCACCGTCTCCTTCACCCCGACTCTCGCGCCGATGCCCCGCGGCATCCTCGCCACCTGCACCGCCAAGGCGAAGCCCGGCGTCACCGCGGACGCCGTCCGCGCGGCCTACGAGAAGGCCTTCGCCGACGAGCCCTTCGTGCACCTGCTGCCCGAGGGCCAGTGGCCCGCCACCGCGTCCGTCCACGGTTCCAACGCCGTTCAGGTCCAGGTCGCGTACGACGCCGCGGCGGGCCGCATCATCGCCATCAGCGCCATCGACAACCTGGCCAAGGGCACCGCGGGCGGTGCCGTCCAGAGCATGAACCTCGCCCTGGGTCTCGACGAGACCACGGGACTGACGACGATCGGAGTTGCGCCGTGAGTGTGACGGCAGCGAAGGGATTCACGGCGGCGGGCATCGCGGCCGGGCTCAAGGAGAGTGGCAACCCCGACCTGGCCCTCGTGGTCAACACCGGCCCCCGCCGCGCCGCCGCGGGCGTCTTCACCTCCAACCGCGTCAAGGCCGCCCCGGTCCTCTGGTCCGAGCAGGTGCTGAAGGGCGGGCAGGTGTCCGCCGTGGTCCTCAACTCCGGCGGCGCCAACGCCTGCACCGGCCCCCAGGGCTTCCAGGACACCCACGCCACCGCCGAGAAGGTCGCCGAGGTGCTCGGGACCGGGGCGGGCGAGGTCGCCGTCTGCTCGACGGGACTGATCGGCGTACTGCTGCCCATGGACAAGGTGCTGCCGGGCGTCGAGGCCGCCGCCGGGCAGCTCTCCGAGCACGGCGGCGAGAAGGCCGCCATCGCCATCAAGACCACCGACACCGTGCACAAGACGTCCGTCGTCACCAAGGACGGCTGGACCGTCGGCGGCATGGCCAAGGGCGCCGGCATGCTCGCGCCGGGCCTCGCCACCATGCTGGTCGTGCTCACCACCGACGCCGACGCCGACACCGCCGTGCTCGACCGCGCCCTGCGCGACGCCACCCGGGTCACCTTCGACCGGATCGACTCCGACGGCTGCATGTCCACCAACGACACCGTGCTGCTGCTGGCCTCCGGTGCCTCCGGCGTCACCCCCGAGTACGACGACTTCGCCGAGGCCGTGCGCACCGTCTGCGACGACCTCGGGCAGCAGCTCATCCGGGACGCCGAGGGCGCCAGCAAGGACATCAAGGTGGAGGTGGTGAACGCCGCGACCGAGGAGGACGCCGTCCAGGTGGGCCGCACCATCGCCCGCAACAACCTCCTCAAGTGCGCCCTGCACGGCGAGGACCCGAACTGGGGTCGCGTGCTCTCCGCGATCGGCACGACCTCCGCCGCCTTCGAGCCCGACCGGCTCAACGTCGCCATCAACGGCGTCGAAGTCTGCAAGAACGGCGGCGTCGGCGAGGACCGCGAACTGGTCGACATGCGCTACCGCGAGGTCCACATCGTCGCCGACCTCGCCGCCGGTGACGCCACCGCCACCATCTGGACCAACGACCTCACCGCCGACTACGTCCACGAGAACAGCGCGTACTCGTCATGAGCCAAGGACCCACGCGGAAGCACACCGCGCTCCCCAAGGCCCAGATCCTCATCGAGGCGCTGCCCTGGCTCACCCGCCACCACGGGAAGACGGTCGTCATCAAGTTCGGCGGCAACGCGATGGTGGACGAGGACCTGAAGGCCGCCTTCGCCCAGGACGTGGTCTTCCTGCGCCACGCCGGCCTCAAGCCCGTCGTCGTGCACGGCGGCGGCCCCCAGATCAGCGCCGCCCTCGACAAGCACGGCATCGTCAGCGAGTTCAAGGCCGGTCTGCGCGTCACCACCGAGGACGCCATGGACGTCGTACGGATGGTGCTGGCCGGACAGGTGCAGCGCGAACTGGTCGGCCTGCTCAACCAGCACGGACCGCTCGCCGTCGGCCTCACCGGCGAGGACGCGCACACCATCACCGCCACCAGGCACCGGCCCGAGATCGACGGCGAGCCCGTCGACATCGGCCGGGTCGGCGAGATCACCGAACTCGACACCGGTGCCATCGAGGCGCTCCTGGCCGACGGCCGCATCCCGGTCGTCTCCTCGATCGCCCGCTCCCAGGACGACGGACATGTCTACAACGTCAATGCTGATACGGCGGCTGCGGCACTCGCTGCGGCGCTCGGCGCCGAGACTCTCATGGTCCTCACCGACGTCGAGGGCCTCTACGAGGACTGGCCGAACTCCGACGAGGTGATCAGCCGCCTCACCGCGTCCCAGCTGGAGAAGCTGCTGCCGGACCTGTCCTCGGGCATGGTGCCGAAGATGGAGGGCTGCCTGCACGCCGTGCGCGGTGGCGTCACCACCGCCCGCGTCATCGACGGCCGGGTCCAGCACTCGATCCTGCTGGAGATCTTCACCGACGAGGGCATCGGCACGATGGTCGTGCCGGACGAACAGGGGGAGTCGTGAGCGACACAGGGGGAGCCGTGGGCAACGAAGAGCTGACCGAGCGCTGGCGGAGCGCGCTCATGGACAACTACGGCACACCGCGCCTGCCCCTGGTGCGCGGCGAGGGCCCCCGGCTCTGGGACGCCGACGGCAGGGAGTACCTGGACTTCGTCGGCGGCATCGCGGTCAACGCGCTCGGCCACGCCCACCCCGCGGTGGTCGAGGCGGTGAGCCGGCAGATCTCCTCCCTCGGCCACGTCTCCAACCTCTTCATCGCCGAGCCGCCCGTCCTGCTCGCCGAACGGCTGCTCCAGCGCTTCGGCCGCGACGGCAAGGTCTACTTCTGCAACTCGGGCGCCGAGGCCAACGAGGGCGCCTTCAAGATCGGCCGGCTCACCGGCCGGCCGCACATGGTCGCCACCCAGGGCGGCTTCCACGGCCGCACCATGGGCGCCCTCGCGCTGACCGGCCAGCCCGGGAAGCGGGAGCCCTTCCTGCCGCTGCCCGGTGACGTCACGCACGTGCCCTACGGCGACCCGCAGGCGCTGGCGGCCGCGGTCACCGAGGAGACCGCCCTCGTCGTCATCGAGCCGATCCAGGGCGAGAACGGTGTCGTCGTCCCGCCCCCCGGCTACCTGAAGGCGGCCCGGGCCATCACCGCCGCGACCGGTGCGCTGCTCGTCCTGGACGAGGTGCAGACCGGCATCGGCCGCACCGGGCACTGGTTCGAGTACCAGGCCCACGAGGGCGTGCTGCCGGACGTCGTCACCCTCGCCAAGGGGCTCGGCGGCGGGCTGCCGCTGGGCGCGACGGTCGCCTTCGGGCGGGCCGC
Source organism: Streptomyces sp. NPDC041968 (assembly GCF_055589025.1). Taxonomy (NCBI): domain Bacteria; kingdom Bacillati; phylum Actinomycetota; class Actinomycetes; order Kitasatosporales; family Streptomycetaceae; genus Streptomyces; species Streptomyces sp. NPDC041968. Next base: position 222,668 of record NZ_JBVJCB010000008.1, read on the forward strand.
CGAGTTCCTGCGTCCCGGCCACCACGGGACCACGTTCGGCGGCAACCCGGTGGCCTGCGCCGCCGGACTCGCCGTGCTCGACACCATCGCGGACGAGGGCCTGCTGGACAACGTCAAGCGGCAGAGCGAGAAGATCCGCGGCGGCGTCGAGGCGCTCGGCCACCCCTTGATCGGCCACGTCCGGGGCGCCGGACTCCTCCTGGGTATCGTGCTCACCGAGCCGCTCGCCGCGCAGGTGCAGCAGGCGGCTCAGGACGCCGGAATCCTGGTGAACGCGCCCGCGCCCGATGTCGTACGGCTGATGCCGCCGCTGAACGTCGGCGACGACGTGGTGGACGCGTTCCTCGGGGCCCTGCCCGGCATCCTTGACCAGGCCGCCCCGGCGGCCCACGGGGACGGACGATCCGGAGAATGAGACGACGATGAACCAGGCGCAGGAGCACGAGCAGACCGGCGGGGCTGCCGTACCGCAGACCCGCACCGCGCGTCACCGCCGGATCGTGGACATCCTCAACCGGCAGGCGGTGCGCTCGCAGAGCCAGCTCGCGAAACTGCTCGCCGACGACGGGCTGACCGTCACGCAGGCGACGCTCTCCCGGGACCTGGACGAGCTGAACGCGGTGAAGATCCGCAACACCGACGGCGACCTCATCTACGCGGTGCCCAGCGAGGGCGGCTTCCGCACCCCGCGGGCGCCGCTCGGGGAGTCGGCGAAGGAGGAGCGGATGCGGCGGCTCTCCGCGGAGCTGCTGATCTCCGCGGAGGCGTCGGCGAACCTCGTGGTCCTGCGGACCCCTCCGGGGGCGGCGCAGTTCCTGGCCTCCGCGATCGACCAGGCGGAACTCCACGACATCCTGGGCACGATCGCGGGTGACGACACGCTGATGCTGATCAGCCGGGAGCCGACGGGTGGGCAGGCGCTCGCGGACCATCTGCTGCGGTTGGCTCAGAACGGGCCCTGATGCGCTGCGCCGTCGCGGCCGGGTGGCGCCGGCGCCGATGCCCGACCGCGGCGGGGGTGGCTGTCGGACGCAGGGGGCGGGTGGTGCGCGGCTGGTCGCGCAGGTCCCCGCGCCCCTGAGGCGTTGCGGTCACGCCTCTGCGACGACGCACCCCGAGCCAGCCTCCCGAGGGGCCCCACCCGGGGCACCCGGGAATCCCCACCTGCGTCGTCCTGGGGCCCGCGCCGGAGTCACGGTGAGCCCGCGCCGGAGTCACCCGCGGGCCCGCGCCAGGGGCGTCCGCCCCCGGGTTTCGCCGGGGCGCCCCGCGGTCTCAGCCGAGCCACCTCGCCAGGCCCCCCGTGCACCGCACCTCGTCCTCCGAGGTCACCAGCAGCGCCTCGACCCCGTCGAGGGACTCCAGCCACCGCAGCCCCTCCCGCGCCCCCCTCGCGAAGGCCGCCGTCGCCCAGCAGTCGGCCCAGGTCAGCCGGGGGGCGACCACCGTCACCGACACCAGGTCGGTCACCGCGGAGCGCCCCGTGCGCGGATCGACGATGTGTGCGCCCCGCTCCGCCGTACCGGACGTCGCGACGGCCAGCTCGGCCGCCGCCGCGGAGACGACCGCCGCCAGCCCTCCCGGGCGCAGCGGGTCCGCCACCCCGACCCGCCACGGCCGCCCCGCGCCCGGGGTCCCGAGCACCTGGACGTCCCCGCCCCCGTTGACGTTCACGCCCGTCGCCCCGGCCGCCGCGATCCGCCGCGCGGCTCGCTCCACCGCCCAGCCCTTCACGATCCCGGTGGGATCGAGGCGGCCCCGGTACGACGTGCTGAACCAGCCGTCGCTCACCCGCTCCGCCTCCACGGCCAGCTCCAGCACCTCGGCCACCTCGGGCACGCACGCGCCGACGGTCAGCTCCCCGCGGGCCAGCCGCGAGACCTGGCTGTCGGCCCGGTAGGTGCTGAACACCTCGTCCACCCGGTGCAGCCCCGCGACCGCCTCGTCCACCGCTGCCCGGACCGCCGCGGGTTCCCCGCCGCGGACGTCGAAGGAGAAGACGGTCCCCATCGCCTCCTCCACGTGACGCACCGCGGCGGGAGCCTGAGCGGACCCGGTCACGGTGTCAGCCACCGGCCCGGTCCAGTGCCGACTGGAGGGACTGCCGGTATCCGGCGCTGGTGTAGGTGGCGCCGGAGACGGCGTCGATGTCGGCGTTGCCGGCGGCGACGGCTGCCTGGTTGAGCTGGGGTACGGCGTCGGCGGTGACCTGGTCGCTGCGTCCGCCTCTGGGTGCCTGGAGGGCCTCCGCCGCGGTGACGCGCCCGCCGCTGACCGTGACCCGGACCTGCACGGGCCCGTACTGGGTCTGCGCGACGGAACCCGTGAGGGTCAGGGCCCCCCGGTCCGCACCGCCCGAGTCCTGCCCGCCCGAACCGCCCTCGGCGGACCCCGCCGCCTTGTCGAGTGCCGACTGGAGGGACTGCCGGTATCCGGCGCTGGTGTAGGTGGCGCCGGAGACGGCGTCGATGTCGGCGTTGCCGGCGGCGACGGCTGCCTGG